>NZ_CP017946.1:2400000-3117500 GCF_003952665.1 Bosea sp. Tri-49 | reverse complement strand
ATCCTCAAGGGCAAGCAGCTCGGCTTCACCCTGGTCGAGATCCGCGCCATGCTCGCCAACGAGGACGGCAAGGAGATCAAGGGCAAGGAGCCGTCCGCCTCGGTCGGTGGCCTGCAGCTCAGCCGCGGCCAGATCGCCGAGCAGCTCGAATTGCTGCGCAGCCAGCGCGTCGAGATCGAGGCCGCCATTGCCGAGCTCGAGACGACCCTCGCACGCCTCGACGCCTGAAGCCGCCCGGTCGGCTGACCGGCATACCGCTGAGATCACGATGCCCCGAACCTCGCCGGTTCGGGGCATTTTTCGTTTGCAAGCCGATCGCTGCTCGCGCCAATCTCTCCCGGCAGCGCTGTCCAGGCGAAAAAATTGACGTGGCCCCTTGGCAAGTTGCGACCAGATAGTTTATATATGAACTATTCCGAGGCGCCGCTGTCATATAGAGCCGGCAAGCTTCGTCCAAGATCGTTGTCAAAACGCCAGGGAGGGATGCGATGCCGGTTTACAAGGCACCCGTCGAAGACACGCTGTTCCTGCTCAACGACGTCTTCCAGTTCGAGCGCTACAACAACCTGCCGGGCTTCGCCGAGGCGACGCCCGATCTGGTCGAGGCTGTGCTCGGCGAGGGCGCCAAGCTCTGCGAAGAGGTGCTGCAGCCGCTCAACCATTCCGGCGACAAGGAAGGTTGCAAGCGCAACGACGACGGCTCGGTGACCACCCCGAAGGGCTTCAAGCAGGCCTATGAAGCCTACGCTGCCGGCGGTTGGGTCGGGCTCGCCATGGACCCCGAATATGGCGGCCAGGGCCTGCCCTATACGCTCGGCGCCATCATGAACGAGTTCTCCTCCTCGGCGAACATGGCGTTCTCGATGTATCCCGGCCTGACCATGGGCGCGATGGCCGCGCTCTATGTCCACGGCTCCGACGAGGTGAAGCGCACCTATCTGCCGAAGATGGCCGAAGGCACCTGGTCCGGCACGATGAACCTGACCGAGCCGCATTGCGGCACCGATCTCGGCCTGATCAAGACCAAGGCCGTCCCGAACGGCGACGGTACCTATGCGATCACCGGCACCAAGATCTTCATCTCGGCCGGCGAGCAGGACATCACCGAGAACATCGTGCACCTCGTACTCGCCCGCGTCGAGGGCGCGCCGCAGGGCGTCAAGGGCATCTCGCTCTTCGTCGTGCCGCGCAACGAGGTCGGCGCTGACGGCTCGGTCGGCGCGAACAACCACGTCTCCTGCGGCTCGATCGAGCACAAGATGGGCATTCACGGCAACTCGACCTGCGTCATGAACTATGACGGGGCCAAGGGCTGGCTGGTCGGGACCGAGAACAAGGGTCTCAACGCCATGTTCGTGATGATGAACGAGGCCCGCCTCGGTGTCGCGATCCAGGGGCTGGCCCAGTCCGAGGTTGCCTATCAGAACGCCGTCGTCTACGCCAAGGACCGCCTGCAGGGCCGCGCGCTGACCGGCGCCAAGAACCCCGACAAGGCTGCCGACCCGATCATCGTGCATCCGGACGTGCGTCGCACGCTGATGTCGATCAAGGCCTTCAACGAGGCGGCGCGCGCCTTCGTGCTCTGGAACGCGATCAAGTCGGACGTCGCCCACCGCTCGACCGACGCCGCCGAGCGCCAGGCCGCCGACGACCAGCTCGGCCTGATGACGCCGGTGCTGAAGGGCGTGCTCACCGATGTCGGCTTCGACAATGCGGTGAAGGCCCAGCAGATGTATGGCGGCCATGGCTACATCGCCGAATGGGGCATGGAGCAGTTCGTTCGCGATGCCCGCATCGCCATGATCTACGAGGGCGCCAACGGCGTGCAGGCGATGGACCTGGTCGGCCGCAAGCTCGGCCGTGACGGTGGCCGCGCCATCATGGCCTTCTTCAACGAGGTCGGCGCCTTCGTGAAGGAGAACGAGGCGGACGAGGCGCTGAAGCCACTGCTGGTTTCGCTCGCAACCTCGCTCGGCCATCTCCAGCAGGGGACGATGTGGTTCATGCAGAACGCGCTTGCAAAGCCGGACAATGCCGGCGCCGGCGCGCATGACTACATGCACCTGCTCGGCCTGGTCTCGCTCGGCTATATGTGGGTCAAGATGGCCAAGGTCGCGCAGGACAAGCTCAAGGCCGGTGCCAATGGCCAGGCTGAGCGCATGAACGCCAAGCTCGTCACCGCCCGCTTCTTCATGGAGCGTTCGCTGCCCGAGACCGCCGCGCATCTGGCGCGGATCACCACGGGAGCGGATTCGACCATGGCGCTGAGCGCCGAGCAGTTCTGAACGTGAACGCGATGCCCGGGCCTGGTCCGGGCATCTCTTGCAGAATTGCCTCGTCATGAAATGGTCGGGTCAAGCCCGACCATGACGGCGGGGACCGAAACGAGCCGCAATTGCGGCCAGCCCGGGAGGCCTTGATGGCTGACGCCTTCATCTACGATCACGTCCGGACACCGCGCGGCAAGGGGAAGGCCGACGGTTCGCTCCACGAAGTCACCGCGATCGAATTGGGCACGCAGACCCTGCGCGCCATCAAGGAGCGCAACAATCTCGACACCAAGCTGGTCGAGGACGTCGTCTTCGGCTGCGTCGATCCGGTCGGCGAGGCTGGCGCTGACATCGCCCGCACCGTCGCGCTGAAAGCCGGCTACGGCAGGGAAGTGCCGGGCGTGCAGATCAACCGCTTCTGCGCCTCGGGGCTCGATGCGGTGAACCTCGCTGCGGCGCAGGTCATGTCCGGCCAGAAGGAGATGACGATCGGCGGCGGCGTCGAGAGCATGTCCCGCATCGGCATGGGCGCCTCGGGCTTCGGCATCGCGGTCGACCCCTCCGTCGCGATCGACACCTATTTCATGCCGCAGGGCGTCTCGGCCGACCTGATCGCGACGAAGTACGGCTTCTCGCGCGACGACGTCGACGCCTATGCCGTGCGCTCGCACAAGCGCGCCGCAGCCGCCTGGCAGGCCGGCCATTTCAAGAATTCGGTGATCCCGGTCACCGACGTCAACGGTCTGATCATCCTCGACCGCGACGAGACCATCCGCCCGAACACCGATATGCAGGCGCTGGCCTCGCTCAAGGCCTCCTTCGTCCAGATGGGCGAGATGGGCGGCTTCGATGCGGTCGCGACCGCGGCGCATCCGGATGTCGAGTTCGTCAACCACGTCCACCATGCCGGTAATTCCTCGGGCATCGTCGACGGCGCCGCCGCTGTGCTCGTCGGCTCGAAGAAGGCCGGCAAGGCGTCGGGCCTGAAGCCCCGCGCCCGCATTCGCGCCTTCGCCACCACCGGCTCCGACCTCGCGCTAATGCTGACCGGTCCGGTCGACGTCACCGAGCTCGTCCTGAAAAAGGCCGGGATGAGCGTCAAGGACATCGACCTGTTCGAGCTGAACGAGGCCTTCTCCTCGGTCGTGCTGCGCTATCAGCAGGCCTTCGACATCGACGACGCCGTGCTCAACGTCAATGGCGGCGCCATCGCCATGGGCCACCCGCTTGGCGCCACCGGCGCGATGATCCTGGGCACCGTGCTCGACGAGCTCGAGCGCACCAACAAGCAGACCGCGCTGGTCACGCTCTGCGTCGCCGTTGGCATGGGCGTCGCCACCATCATCGAACGGGTTTGAGGAGAGACACGATGAACCTCGTCAATTTCCGCTTCGAGACCGACGCCGACGGCATCGCCACCCTGACCTGGGACATGCCCGAGCGCTCGATGAACGTCATCACCCCGCAGGTGATGGAAGAGCTCAATCAGGTCGTCGACAAGGTCGCTTCCGATGAGGCGATCAAGGGCTGCGTCATCGTCTCCGGCAAGGAGGCCTTCTCCGGCGGCGCCGACCTCACCATGCTGCAGGGCCTGCGCGACCTCTACGTCAAGCTCGCCAAGGAGCAGGGCGAGCAGATCGCGATGCAGCGCTTCTTCGACGAGAGCCGCAAGCTCAGCCAACTCTATCGCAAGCTCGAAACCTGCGGGAAGCCGTTCGCCGCGGCGATCCATGGCGTCTGCCTCGGCGGCGCCTTCGAACTCGCGCTCTCCTGCCAACTGCGCGTCGTCTCGGACGATGCCTCGACCCGCGTCGGCCTGCCCGAGATCAAGGTCGGCCTGTTCCCCGGCGCTGGCGGCACCCAGCGCGTCTCGCGCCTGATGCAGACCGGCGACGCGCTGCAGATGATGTTCAAGGGCGACCAGATCAAGGCGCTGCCGGCCCGCAATTCCGGCCTCGTCCATGCCGTTCTGCCGCGCGACCAGATCGTCGCCGCCGCCAAGGAGTGGCTCAAGGCCAACCCGCAGGCGAAGCAGCCCTGGGAAGACCCCAAGTTCAAGCTGCCGTCCAACAAGGTCCATTCGCCGGCCGGCATGCAGATCTGGCCGCCGGCCAGCGCGATCTATCGCCGCGAGACCAACGACAACTACCCGGCGGCCCGCGCCATCCTCAGCGCGGTCTATGAGGGCCTGCAGCTGCCGATGGACCTCGCCCTCAAGGTCGAGAGCCGCTATTTCGCGAAGATCCTGCGGACGAAGGAGGCGGCCTCGATGATCCGCTCGCTCTTTGTCTCGATGCAGGAGCTCAACAAGGGCGCCCGTCGCCCGGCCGATGTTCCGGCCTCTAAGCTGAAGAAGGTCGGCGTCATCGGCGCCGGCTTCATGGGCGCGGGCATCGCCTATGTCACCGCCAATGCCGGTATCGAGGTGGTGCTCGTTGATCGCGACATCGAGGCGGCCGAGAAGGGCAAGGCCTATTCGCACAAGCTGGTCACCGACCAGATCACCAAGGGCCGTGCCAAGACCGCCGATCGCGACGCATTGCTCGGCCGGATCAAGGCCTCGGCCGACTATGCCGACCTCAAGGGTTGCGACCTGGTCGTCGAGGCCGTGTTCGAGGATCCCAAGGTCAAAGCCGAGGTCATCGCCAAGGTCGAGGCCGTGGTCGGTCCCAAGACCATCTTCGGCTCCAACACCTCGACGCTGCCGATCACCGGGCTCGCCGAGCACAGCGAGCGCCCGAAGAACTTCATCGGCATCCACTTCTTCTCGCCGGTCGAGAAGATGCTGCTGGTCGAGATCATCATGGCCAAGAAGACCGGCAAGAAGGCGCTCGCCATGGCGCTGGACTTCGTTCGCGCCATCAAGAAGACCCCGATCGTCGTTAACGACACCCGCGGCTTCTACGCCAATCGCTGCGTCGGCAACTACATCCGCGAGGGCCACCTCATGCTGATGGAAGGCGTGCCGCCGGCGATGATCGAGGCCGCCGGCAAGCAGGCCGGCATGCCGGTCGGCCCGCTCTCGCTCAATGACGAGGTCGCGGTTGACCTCGCCTACAAGGTGCTGAAGGCGACCAAGGCGCAGCTCGGCGACGCCTCGGTCGATCCGGCGCAGGAGAAGCTCCTGGCCGAGATGGTCGAGAAGCATGGCCGCCTCGGCCGCAAGAACAGGAAGGGCTTCTACGACTATCCGGAAGCCGGCCCGAAGCGGCTCTGGCCCGGCCTCGCCGAGCTCACCAAGAACAAGCTCGAGCCCGAGCTGGTCGACATGGACGAGCTGAAGCACCGCCTCCTGGTCACGCAGGCGCTGGAGGCGGCCAAGACCTATGAAGAAGGCGTCGTCACCGATCCGCGCGAGGCCGATGTCGGCTCGATCATCGGCTTCGGCTTCGCCCCCTATAGCGGCGGCACGCTGAGCTACATCGACAATATGGGTGCGGCCGCTTTCGTGAAGCTCTGCGAGAGTCTGGCCAAGAAGCATGGCGAGCGCTTCAAGCCGAACCGGCTGCTGAAGCGCATGGCCAAGACCGGCGAGAGCTTCTACGGCAGCGCCGAGAAGAAGGCCGCGGCCTGATCAGGCGAAGAGCCGCTCCTTCAGGAGCGGCTCCAGCCAGTCGGCGAAGACCTTGAGGCGGCGCGAGAGGTGCTGCCGATGCGGATAGAGCAAGGCGACCGGCTTCGGTTCCGCCCTGTGCCCCGGCATAACTTCGACCCGCTTGCCAACTGCCAAATGCGCGGTAACAACCTGGGGAAGGTGGAGCGCATCTATCTGGATCGCTACGCTGTATTTGCAATGACGCTTCAATCGGGGAGCGCACTACAATACTGCGATGCCTGTACGTCTGATCCTGAGCTTCCCTGATCCGCGTCTGCGGCTGCCCGCTCCACCGGTCACGCGCTTCGATGCCGATCTGCGCGCACTTGCCGAAGACTTGCTCGACACGATGCGGGCGGCGCCCGGAATCGGCATCGCCGCGCCGCATATCGGCGTGCTGTCGCGGCTCGTGGTGCTGGAGCTGACGCCTGGAGAGGTCCGCATCTACGCCAATCCAGAGCTGGATCAGGTCTCGCGCGAAACCATGCGCCGCACCGAGGGTAGCGTCTCGATGCCGGGCGTCACCGACGAGCTTGAACGCCATGCCCGTATCCGCGTGCGCTATCAGGATCTCGACGGGAAAGAGCAGAGCGAGGATGCGGACGGCCTGCTTGCCGTCTGCCACCAGCATGAAATTGACCAGCTCGACGGCGTCTTCTGGATCGACCGCCTGTCCCGTCTCAAGCGCGACAGGCTGATCGCCCGCTACAACAAGCTGCGGCGGGGGTGAGCGGCCTGTCGGCTACTGCGCCAGCGCGCCGAAGACGAACTCGTTCGTCAGCTTGACCGGCAATTGCCAGTTGCCCGGCTTGTTGTAGTTGCCGGCGGTTACGGCGATGACGAGCTGCTGCCTGGGAGCGACGACGAGACGCTGGCCGCCATTGCCGAAGGCGCCATACCAAGGTGCGCCCGAATGGTCGCGGCCTAGATACCACTGATAGCCGTAGCCGAGCCCGTCCTTGGTCTGCGTGCGTGGCGTTAGGCTCCGCTCCAGCCACTCAGCCGGCACGATCTGCCGGCCGGCATGGCTGCCCTTGTCGAGCAGCAATTGCCCGATCGCGGCGAGATCGCGCGGGCGCAGGCGCAGGCCCGATGCCGCAGCTTCCCGGTCGTCGAGACCGTTGGTCCAGGCGAAGCGATCGATGCCGAGCGGTGCAAACAGGCGCTCGCCTGCGAACTCACCGAGCCGCTTGCCGCTGCCTTTGGCGACGAGATGTCCGAGCAATGCCGTCGCGCCGCCGCTATAGGTCCAGGCCTCGCCCGGCGGGCGTGCAATTGGCCGGTCGAGAACGAAGCGGTAGCGATCGGGTGCGTACTCCATCGCGATCTCGCTGTTACGCGGGTCGCTATAGGGCAGCGACTCGTCCCAGGCGAGACCCATGGTCATGGTCAGCACATGCTCGACCTTGAGCCGCTGCCGTTCAGCGTCGCCAGCGAGGTCGGGATAATCCGGAAAGCTCGCCAGGAGCGGCGCGTCGGGCTTCGGGGCCGACCCGTCGGCGACAGCGATGCCATAGACGAGGCCGACGATGCTCTTCGACACCGAGCGCAGATCGTGGAGCTCGTCGGCGTTGAAGGCGACGACGCCACGGCTGTCGCCCCAGATCTCGTCGGCGCCGGCAAAATAGTGCTCCAGCGCGATCCTGCCGTGCCGCAGCACGACGAGCCCGTGCAATCCGCCGAGCTCGCCTGCCGCGAAGGCCTTCTCGATCCGCTCGCTCGCATCGGGCCGGAAGCCGGCCTCTGCGAGCGGCGATGTCTGCCAGGAGCGCGCCGGTGTCTGCGCGGCTGACGGAATTGCCGTCAATGCCGCGCCGGCACCTGCCAGGAAGGCGCGCCGATCCATGGCGTGCAGCGCCTCAGTTCGCCACCGCCCGGATCACCCGGCGCAGCTTGCCGATCAGCTCCTCGACTTGGGCTTCCGTGATGATCAGCGGCGGCGAGAAGGCGATCGTGTCGGCGGCGGTGCGGACCATCAGGCCTTCATCGCGGAAGAGGCGGTCCATTGCCTCGAAGGCGCGCTTGCCGACACCCTCCGCCCGCGGCGCGAGGTCGACGGCGCCGACCAGGCCGAGCGTACGGATATCGACGACGTTGGGCTCGCCCTTCAGGCTCATCACTGCATCGGCCCAAGCGTCCTCCATCGCCCGGGCGCGCTCGAACAGGCCCTCTTCGCGATAGATGTCGAGCGAGGCGAGCGCGGCAGCGGCGGCCAGCGGATGACCGGAATAGGTGTAGCCGTGGAACAGCTCGATGACGTTGTCCGGTCCGCCCATGAAGGCGTCGTAGATGTGCTTGCGCACGATCACGCCGCCCATCGGTACCGTGCCCGAGGTCACGCCCTTGGCGAAGGTGATCATGTCGGGGATGACGCCGTAGCGCTCGGCGGCGAAGGCGAAGCCGAGGCGGCCGAAGCCGGTGATGACCTCGTCGAAGATCAAGAGGATGCCGTGCTTGTCGCAGAGTTCGCGCAGCCGCTTGAGATAGCCCTTCGGCGGCGGCAGCGCCCCGGTCGAGCCGGCCATCGGCTCGACGATCACCGCGGCGATGGTCGAGGCATCGTGCAAGGCGACGACGCGCTCGAGATCATCGGCGAAATGCGCGCCATAGTCCGGCTCGCCCTTGCTGAAGGCCTGCTTCTCGCGGTCATAGGTGTGGGCGATATGGTCGGTTCCGGTCAAAAGGCCGCCGAAGAACTTGCGGTTGTTGACCATGCCGCCGACCGAGATGCCGCCGAAGCCGACGCCGTGATAGCCGCGCTCGCGGCCGATCAGCCGGGTCTTCGAGCCTTTGCCCGAGACGTTCCAGTAGGCGAGCGCGATCTTCAGCGCCGAATCCGCTGCTTCCGAGCCGGAGCCGGCGAAGAAGACATGGTCGAGATCGCCCGGCGCCAGCGCGGCGATGCGGGCAGCGGCCGCGAAGACCTTGGGGTGGCCGTACTGGAAGGAGGGAGCGTAGTCGAGTTCGCGCGCCTGCGCCTGGATCGCCTCGATGATCGGCTCGCGGGCGTGACCGGCATTGCAGCACCAGAGGCCGGCGGTGCCGTCCATCACCGGCTTGCCCTCGGGGGTGTAGTAGAACATGCCCTCGGCCCGGGCGACCATGCGCGGATTCTGCTTGAACGACCGGTTCGCCGTGAACGGCATCCAGTAGGCTTCGAGGTCGTTCGGCGAGCTGATGGCGCGCGGCGCAGAGGTCATGATCCGGTCCCATTTAGTTTTTTAAAGCTTCCTCAACCTAGCAGCGCGGTCGGGGCTGTAAATCTGCATCGGCTCGGGGCATGCCTGCGTCCGGCGGGCGGCGGCCAGTCCGTTGATGCAAGGTGACGTAACGTCGTTTCTAGCGTAGCTTCGGCATGGGGGTAACACTGGACTACGCCCCAATGACTGAAGGCGTTGCCGGTCGGGACGGGAGCGAACCAATCGCGCCGGAGGAGATCCGCGCGGAATTGGAGCGTGTCCTAGCCTCCGACATCTTCCGCAGCGCGCCGCAGTTGACCGCGTTCCTGAGCTATGTCGTCGAGCAGGCGCTGGCCGGCCGTGCCGGCGAGCTCAAAGGCTATACCATCGCCGTCGAGGCGTTCGGCCGCTCCGCCGATTTCGACCCGCAATCCGATCCCATCGTCCGGGTCGAGGCGGGGAGATTGCGCAAGGCGCTCAACCTCTATTTCGCGGCTGACGGCATACGCGATCCAGTCCGGATCGCTATTGCGGTCGGAGCCTATGTGCCGAGCTTTACGCGACTCGCCGCGTCCGAGTCGGAGCTGACCGCAGTGGCGTCGGATGCAGGGCGGACCGCGATGCCGTCCGTCGCATCGACGCGCTTCCGGCTCTATGCCGCCGGCTCGACCGCGCTGCTGGCGGCCCTGATCGCGCTTGCCGCCTGGCATGTCTCGCGCACTGGATCGGAGCCCGGCACGACGGTGACGAAGGGGGATGCGCTCGCATCACGCCCCGCCTTGCCCGTCGCGCCTGAGCAGACGGCGTCGGAGACTGCTGCCGAGCCGGTCATGGTGGCCGCGAGCCTGCCAGTGGTCGCCGTTGTCGTCGCCGGCGACATCGTCGACCCCGCGGTCGAGGATGCGGCGCGGCTGTTCATGCGCCATCTCGTCGACACCATGGCTCGTTTCGACGACCTGCTCGTGGTCAAGACACCAGGCACGGCGCTGCGGCCGGAGGACGGGGCCGATTATGTCCTCACCCTCAACACCGCGCGGGCCGGCGACAAGGTCGAGGGCTTCGTGCGGCTCAGTGCCGCGAAGGACGGACGCATCGTCTGGACGACATCCGGCGAGCGCAACCTTGCCTCGCTTGGGAGCGGTGTGGAGCTGCGCGAAATGGCGCAGCAGCTGGCGATCCGGCTCGTCCAGCCTTACGGCATCCTGCATGCCGACCTCAGGCTGGCGACGCTGCCGCCCGCGACCAGCTGCATCTATCAGGCGCTCAACGTCCGCCGGCATATGCGAGCCGAAGACCACCTCGCTGCCCGGAACTGCCTTGATGCGCTTGTCGCGCGCGATCCCGAGTTCCACCCGGCCTGGTCGCATCTGGCGCTGCTCACCGCGGACGAATACGCCTCCGGGCTGAACGTCCGGTCCGGCTCGCCGCTCGACCGGGCGCTCGCCGCCGCGGTCAACGCCACGAGGCTGGCGCCGGTGAGTGCGCGCGCGCATCAGGCGCTGATGGAGGCGCAGTTCCTGCGCGGCATGACGGAAGAGGCGCTCAAATCGGGCCGGGAGGCCTTGACGCGCAACCCTTACGATCCCGACATCATGGCCGATCTCGGGGCGCGCTATGTCCAGCTCGATCGCGCGGCAGAAGGGTTGCCGCTGCTCGTGCGCGCCGTCGCCCTGAGCATTGGCCGCCCGTCCTGGTACGATATCTACCTGTTCCTGGCCGCCCATCTGACCGGTGCCGGCAAGCTTGCCGAGACCCAGGCTGCCTTGATCAAGTCCGACGAGACGCCGCTCGGCTTGATCGGGCGCGCCGTCGCAAGCGCCGCCGCCGACGATCGTGTCGATCTGGAGGAGGTGCTGCGATCGCTCGGGCAGGCCGAGCCGCTGTTTGCCCTCGATGCACGCCTCTATCTGACCCGCAAGGGGTTCTCCCCGGCGGCCAGCGACCGCATTCTCGCTGCCATCGGGCAGACTGGATTGCAGCCGCGTTAGCGCGGGTTCCTGTGCACTTCTCTGGACGGGCCCGCGAGATTTGCCGAAGGGCCTCGCAGTCGATGAATCAGGCCGCTATCCTGTACTAATCGCAGCTGATTCGTAGCGTCGCGTTCCCTCTCAACCCCTTGCGCGATATCGGCCCTTGGCTCGCATCCGCCTCAGCGCTCTCACTCCAGCTGCCAGCGGCGTCGCCGGCTTTTCGCTGGGCGCTGCCGCCATCCTGCTTCTGCCGGGCAATCTCGCCAATGCGCTGGGGCTTTTGAGCGCCGGGCTCGGTCTTGCCGGGGCTGCGGCTCTCGCGCGTCGGGGCCGAGCGCAGGAGCGCGAGCAGCTGCTCGCCGCGATCGGTGAGGTCAAGGCCCGTCTCGCCACCAACACCATTCGCGTCGACGCGATGGCGAAGCGCTTCGACCAGCTGCCGATGGGCGAGGCCGACGCCGCGCCGGCCAAGGCGATGCTCAATGAGCTGACGGCTGAGGTTGGCCTCCTCGGCGACCTCCTGCAACAGGTCGCGACGACCTTGGGTGAGCATGACGACCAGCTCAGCCGGATCGAGGGTCGGCTCGCCAATCCGCAGCCACAACCGGTGCGCCTCGCAGCGTTCGCGCCTGAGCCCCGCATCCCGGAGCCCCTGACCGCGAGCCGGCAGGATCCCGGCGAGATGGCGCAGCTTCGCGCCGCCGAGGAGCGCGCCGCCTTGATCAGCGAGGCGCTGGCGAAGGGGCAGGTCGAGGTCCATCTCCAGCCGATCGTCAGCCTGCCGCAGCGCCGGACGCGTGGCTACGAGGCGCTGGTCAGGCTGAGACTCGACGAGAAGACGCTGCTGCTGCCCTCTGAATTCCTGACCACGATCGAGGACCGCGGCTTCGGGCCGACCCTCGATGCGCTCGTCCTGACGCGGGCCCTCGCCATCGCCCGCCACCTCGGCAGCAAGCCCGGTGAACTCTTCGTCTCTTGCAATTTCAGCGCAGCGACCTGGAATTCGTCGCGGGCGCTGGCGGCGTTGTCGCGCATCCTGGAAAAATACCACGACCATATCGGCAACCTCGTCATCGAGGTGCCGCAGCGGGTCTTCAGGTCGCTGGAGCCGGCGAGCCTCGGCCTGCTCGGCGCTATGTCGGCGGGTGGCGTGCGCTTCGCGCTCGACCATGTCTCGGACCTGCGCTTCGACCCGGTTTCGTTGCATGATCGCGGCGTGCGCTTCGTCAAGGCTTCGGCCGCGCTGCTGCTGGCGGAGGCGCGTGGCAGCAAGCTCGTCGATATCGCCGTGGGTGATCTTGCCACTCAGCTCGCCCGCGGCTCGATCCAGCTCGTGGCCGAGGAGGTCGAGGACGATCCGATGGTCGCCGACATGCTCGATCTCGGCATCAGCTTTGGCCAGGGCATCGTGTTTTCGCCGCCGCGCCCGGTCAGGCCTGAAGTCTTCGCCGAGCCTCAGGCGGAAGCCGCTCCTGCCGCAATTCCCACGCCTGCGGCCGCTCTGGCGCCGCCCGCTTCCGCCGAAGTGGTGGAGCATCCCGCCATGGCGCCGCCTGCCGTGAAGCGCGTGCCCTTCCGCGATATCCTGCGCCGCGCCACCGCTTGAACCCTCGCTGAGGACGGAAGCGCTGGCCCGCGCCGGTGAAGCCGCGTAAACAGGCCGCGCCTGTTTGCTAGGAGCTCTTCGCCCGTGCCGTCATCGACCCGCCTTCTGTCCGGGGTTGCGCCCGTCATCGGCCTGTACGAACTTTGCCTTTGCGATATCTGGGGCGTGGTCCATAACGGCGTTGCACCCTTCGCTGCGGCTTGTGATGCCCTGGCTCGGATGCGGGCAGCCGGCATCACCGTGGTTTTGGTGTCGAACGCCCCGCGGCCGCGTTCGGAGATCGCCGTCCAGCTCGGCAAGCTCGGTGTCCCCGGCGATACCTTCGACGCGATCGTAACCTCCGGCGACGTCGCGCGCGACCTGATCGCCCATCGCGCCGGTGAACCGCTCTATCATCTCGGCCCGTCGCGTGACCTGCCGCTCATGGCCGGGCTCGATGCGCCGCGCGTCGGCCCTGCCGAGGCGCACTATATCGTCTGCACCGGCCTGTTCGACGACGAGACCGAGACGGCAGAGACGTATGCCGATCAGCTCGCCGATTTCGCTCGCCGCGACCTGACGCTGATCTGCGCCAATCCGGACCTCGTCGTCGATCGTGGCGGGCGCATCGTGCCCTGCGCGGGCTCGCTCGCGGTGGCCTATGAGAAGCTCGGCGGGAAGGCGATCTATGCCGGCAAGCCGCATGCGCCGATCTATGATCTCGCCATCCGCCTCGGCCAGGAACTGCGCGGCGAGACGGTCGAGAAGGCGCGTATCCTGGCGATCGGCGACGCGATCCGCACCGACATCGCCGGCGCAGCCCAATACGGCCTCGCTTCGCTGATGTGTGTGGCCGGTATCCATGCCGGAGAGATGGCAGGCTTGACGAATGAAGCGCTGCAGGGCTGGTTCGGCCGCCAGAGCCACCGGCCGGACTACGCCATGCCACATTTGGCTTGGTGAGCGAGCATGCTCTGGCGCGAATTCTGATCGTTCGACCGCTCCGGTCGAACGGAAAGCGCGCTCAGGCGGCGCAGGCCGCCTCGATCTTCGATTTCAGCGTCTGCGCGTTGAACGGCTTGACGATGTAGTTGTTCACGCCGGCCTTCTTGGCGGCGATGACGTTCTCGGTCTTCGATTCCGCCGTGACCATGATGAACGGCGTCTCGGAAATGGCGTCCTCGTTGCGGACCTGGCGCAGCAGCTCGTAGCCGGTCATCGGCTCCATGTTCCAGTCCGAGATCACCAGCCCGTACTTCTTGTCGCGCATCTTGGCGATCGCGGCAGTGCCGTCGGAAGCATCGTCGACATTCTCGAAGCCGAGCTGCTTCAGGAGGTTACGGATGATCCGCACCATCGTCTGATAGTCGTCCACTACCAGGATCGGCATTGACGGATCGACAGCCATGACGGCGCTCCAAGCAAGTAGTCTGCGGCGCCGACGATGCCGACGCGGGCCGCTCTCGCAGAGAGGCGACCTTTGGTCAACTGTGATAGGCGGGCGACGTTTCAAAGCCGTTAACCCGGTCGCCGAGTGACCTTGCGGCATACGACCTTTGGGGGAGACCGGAACAACGGAACAGGCACCAAAGTTCAATGGTGCGGTGCAGCGAACTGTGAGACGCTTCCTGCTCAGTTCCGGACGCAGGCGGTCTTCGCCGTGCTGCAGAAGCGAAACCAACCGATGATGACCAGCACGCTCTATCAAGTTCACGCTTTCGAGGATCTGGTCGTCGGCCAGCGCGAGAGCCTGATGCGCACGGTGATGGAGCGCGATATCTCGCTCTTTGCCGATCTGTCCGGCGATGCCAACCCAATCCATCTCTGTGACCGCTATGCCGCCTCGACCAAGTTCGGCCAGCGCATCGCCCACGGCATGCTGACGGCGAGCCTGGTCTCGGCCCTGCTCGGCACGCGCCTGCCCGGGCCGGGCGCGGTCTATCTCTCGCAGACACTCAATTTCCTCGCGCCGGTGAAGATCGGCGATGTCGTCACTGCCAGCGTCGAAGTGGTCGAGCTTGTGGCGGACCGCCGCCGTGCCCGGCTGTTCTGCGAATGCCTGGTCGATGGCAAGGCCGTGCTGGAAGGCGAGGCCTGGGTGGCGTTGCCACGCGCGGTGGCAAAGGGCTGAGGCCCGGCCTTGACGCTCCCCGCCGCTTAGGGCCAAACACGGCGCTAGCCGGGGCTTCCCGGCGCCGACCTTGCGTTCCATGACCTCATCTTCCGACGCGCCGCGATCCGTTGCGCAGCCCGTCTTCGTCCTAGAACCCGGCAAGCCGGTGCCGGCCGAGTTGCGCGGCCGCGTGCTGGCGCTCGGCAATTTCGACGGTGTCCATCGTGGCCATGCCGAGCTCGCGCGCGTCGCCGGCGAGATGGCGGCCGCGCAGAGAACGCAGGCCGCGGCACTGACCTTCGAGCCGCATCCGCGCACCGTGTTTCGGCCGGAGCAGCCCGTGTTTCGCCTGACGCCGGAGCCGATCAAGGTCGCGCTGCTCGCCGGCCTCGGGCTTTCACCCAGCTTCATCATAGCCTTCGATCGCGCGATCGCCGGCATTCCGGCCGAGGCCTTCGTCGACGAGTTGCTGCTCGGCCAGCTCGGCGCTGCCGGTCTCGTCTGCGGTTATGATTTCCACTTCGGCAAGGGCCGCACCGGCTCACCCGAAATGCTGCAGGCCCGTGCCGGCCATGCCGGCATTCCCGTTGCCGTCGTGCCGCCTTTCGCCTTCGAGGGCGAGCCTGTCTCTTCGACCTTGGTGCGCGCCGCGCTCGAAGCCGGCGACGTCGGCCATGCCGCGGCGCTGCTCGGCCGGCCCTGGTTCGTGCGCGGCGAGGTCGCCCATGGCGACAAGCGCGGCCGCGATCTCGGCTATCCAACGGCGAACATGCATCTGGCTCGCGATTGCCGCCTGCGCTTCGGCATCTATGCGGTCCGGATGAAGATCGACGGTGTCTGGCGTGATGGCGTCGCCAGCTTCGGCAGCCGCCCGACCTTCGACGACGGCGCGCCCCGGCTCGAAACCTTCGTCTTCGACTTCTCTGGCGATCTCTACGGCAAGACCGTCGATGTCGCCTTCGTCGCCTTCCTGCGCGGCGAGGCGAAGTTCGATACGCTTCCCGCACTGATCGTGCAGATGGATGCCGACAGTGCGGGCGCGCGCGACATCCTGGCGAAAACGCCGGCCTTCCTTCCCTGACGAGGCTTTGCTAGAAGCCGCTCATGTCCGCTCCGCACCTTGTTCCGCCTCGGCGAATTACCGGCCCGGCTGCCGCCCTGCGCTGATGCGCGGGCGTTTGCGCAGGCCGGGACGACGATCGCTTCCCCGTGACATTCCAGGATGGGCGCGCCGCGCCTAAGCCGCCATCCGCACTGCCGAGCCGGATCATGACCGACAAGACCGCCGAGAAGCCCGAGACCACCGATTATTCGCAGACGCTGTTCCTGCCGCAGACGGAATTCCCGATGCGCGCCGGCCTGCCGCAGCGCGAGCCCGAGCTGCTCGCCCGCTGGGCCAAGATGGACCTCTACCGCAAGCTGCGCGAGGCCGGGCAGGGCCGCGACCGCTTCGTCCTGCATGACGGCCCGCCCTATGCGAACGGCAACATCCATATCGGCCATGCCCTCAACAAGGTGCTGAAGGATCTGGTGACGCGCTCGCAGCAGATGCTCGGCTACGACTCGAACTACGTGCCGGGTTGGGACTGCCACGGTCTGCCGATCGAGTGGAAGATCGAGGAGCAGTACCGCGCCAAGGGCCTGAACAAGGACGACGTGCCGGTCGTGGAGTTCCGCAAGGAATGCCGCGTCTTCGCCGAGAAATGGGTCGATATCCAGCGCACCGAGTTCAAGCGGCTCGGCGTCGAGGGCGACTGGGACGATCCTTATCTGACCATGGCTTATGGCGCCGAGGCGCAGATCGCTCGCGAGATCATGAAGTTCGCCGAGAACGGCCAGCTTTATCGCGGCTCCAAGCCGGTGATGTGGTCGGTGGTCGAGAAGACCGCTCTGGCCGAGGCCGAGGTCGAATACGAGGAGCATACGAGCGATACGATCTTTGCGGCGTTTCCGCTGCTCGGCTCGGGGCCGCTCGCCGGCGCGTCGGTGCTGATCTGGACGACGACGCCCTGGACGATCCCGGGCAACCGCGCGATCTCGTTCCATAACAAGATTGCCTACGGCCTCTACCGGATCACTGCCGCTCCCGAAGGCAACTGGGCCAAGGTCGGCGCGAGCTATGTGCTGGCCAAGAACCTCGCCGAGTCGGTGTTCAAGACCGCCAAGGTCGAAGCCTACGAGCTGGTGCGCGACGTCGCTGCCAGCGACCTTGCCGGTCTGGCCGCCGCCCACCCGCTGCGCGGCCAGGGCTATGATTTCGACGTGCCGCTGCTTGATGGCGACCATGTCACCGACGATGCCGGTACCGGCTTCGTCCATACCGCGCCGGGCCATGGCCGCGAGGACTTCGACGTCTGGACCGCCAATGGCCGCATGCTCGCCGAGGGCGGCATCGAGACGCGCATCCCTTACACCGTCGATGCCGATGGCCGCTTCACCAAGGAGGCTCCGGGCTTCGAGGGTGCGCAGGTCATCACCGACAAGGGTGAGAAGGGCAACGCCAACGAGGTCGTGATCAAGGCGCTCGCCGCTTCTGGCAACCTCGTCGCGCGCGGGCGGCTCAAGCACCAGTATCCGCATTCATGGCGCTCGAAGAAGCCGGTGATCTTCCGCAATACGCCGCAATGGTTCATCGCCATGGACAAGGCCTATGGCGACGCCGGCGCGCCCGATCTGGAAGCTCCCGCACCGACCGCCGGCGGCAATGCCGACACGCTGCGCAACCGCGCGCTCAAGGCGATCAAGCAGACCGAATGGGTTCCCGCCGCCGGCGAGAACCGCATCAACGGCATGATCGCCAACCGGCCGGACTGGGTGGTCTCGCGCCAGCGCGCCTGGGGCGTGCCGATCACCGTCTTCGTCGACAAGGAGAGCAAGGAAATTCTCCTCGACCCGAAGGTCAACGCCGCGATCGCCGAGGCCTTCGAGCAGGAGGGTGCCGACGCCTGGTTCACCGACACCGACGGCGCGCGCTTCCTCAAGCCTTTTGGCTACGACCCGGCCCTGTACGAGCGCGTCACCGACGTGCTCGACGTCTGGTTCGATTCAGGCTCGACCCACGCCTTCACGCTGGAGAAGCGCGCCGATCTCAAGACCCATCGCGTCGTCGATGGTGGCCGCGACAAGGTGATGTATCTCGAAGGCTCGGACCAGCATCGTGGCTGGTTCCATTCGAGCCTGCTCGAAAGCTGCGGCACCCGTGGCCGCGCGCCCTTCGACGTGGTGCTGACCCACGGCTTCTGCCTCGACGAGAAGGGCGAGAAGATGTCGAAGTCGAAGGGCAACGTCACCGCGCCGCAGGACATCATCAAGGACTCGGGCGCCGACATCCTGCGCCTCTGGGTGGCGGCGGCCGACTATTCCGACGACCTGCGCATCGGCAAGGAGATCCTCAAGACCTTCGTCGAGACCTATCGCAAGCTGCGCAACACCATGCGCTGGATGCTCGGCACGCTCGCGCATTTCGACGAGGCGATCCGCATCTCCGAGCCGGCCTCGATGCCGGAGTTGGAGCGGCTGATGCTGCACCGGCTCGCCGAACTCGGCCCGCAGGTCGAGGAGGCCTACCGGACCTATGACTACAAGAAGGTCGTGACCCTGCTCTCGCAGTTCATGAACACCGAACTTTCGGCCTTCTATTTCGACGTCCGCAAGGATGCGCTCTATTGCGACCCGCGCTCCAGCCATGTCCGCAAGAGCGCTCTGACCGTGGTCGACCAGCTCTTCCGCTGCCTGACGACCTGGCTCGCTCCGATCCTGGTCTTCACCGCCGAGGAAGCCTGGCTCGAACGCTACCCCGACGCCAAGGCCGGCGAAGCCTCCGTCCATCTCGAACTCTTCGCCAAGGCGGACGAGGCCTGGCTCGACTCGGAGCTGGCCGAGCGCTGGGCCAAGGTCCGCCGCGTGCGCCGCGTGGTCACCGGGGCGCTCGAGCTGGAGCGCGCCGCCAAGCGCATCGGCTCCTCGCTGGAGGCTGCGCCGATCGTCCACATCGCGGATCCCGATCTGCGCGCGGCGCTGAGCGGGCTCGACCTCGCCGAGATCTGCATCACCTCCGGCGCGAAGATCGCGGACGGGGAAGGACCGGCCGATGCCTTCCGCCTGCCCGACGTGCCTGGCGTCGCGGTCGTGCCGGCGCGGGCCTCGGGCATCAAATGCGCCCGCTCTTGGAAGTATTTCGACCCGGCCACGGCCGAGCCGGGCTTCCCCGAGGTGACGCCGCGCGACGCCAGAGCGCTGCGCGAGCTCGGGCGCGCGGCATGATGCCGGCCCGCCGCCTCGGCGTCTGGATCGTCGCACTCACCTTCGTGCTCGACCAGGCGCTGAAGCTCTGGCTGCTCTTCGGCGCGCGCCTCGCCGAGGAGGGGCCGTTCCAGCTCGCCTCCTTCCTGGAGATCGTGCTCGCCTGGAATCGCGGCATCTCCTACGGCCTGTTCCAGCAATCGACCGATATCGGCCGCTGGGCGCTGGTCGTGCTCTCCATCGTCGCGGCGATCTGGCTCTGGCGCTGGATGTGGCGCACTGACGACAGACTCACCGTGGTCAGCCTCGCGCTCATCATCGGCGGCGCGCTCGGTAACGGGCTCGACCGCATCGTCTACGGCGCCGTCGTCGACTTCGTGCATGTCCACGTCGGCAATTTCAGCTGGTACATCTTCAACATCGCCGACGCGGCGATCGTCTTCGGCGTGCTCGGACTGCTCTACGAGTCGCTGCGCCCGGGTGCGGACCGCTCCAAGCCGGCCTGACAGAGCCGCTTAGAACCGGCTGGCCACAGACCATTTACAGCAATCCGGCAAAAGGGCTCCCGATTTTGCCGGATATGGGTTAAAAGGCCCGCCATGCTTTTGCCGCGCCGCTGATCCATGACAGCGGCCGACATCCGTACGGAGAGGTGAAATGGCTTATCGGATCCGCGCTTCGCGCATGCTGCTCGCGGGCGGCCTGTTGCTGGCGGTGACCCCCGCTTTCGCCCAGGAAGGCATGCTCTTCCAGAATCTGGTGAAGGGCATGGGCCTGTTCGGCACCGACAAGGCTGACATCGAGTACAAGCAGCGCGCCCCGCTGGTCGTACCGCCGTCCTCCTCGCTCCCCAAGCCGCAGGAGGCCGGCGCCAACCGCAGCGCTGCTTGGCCGGATGATCCGGACGTCGCCCGCCGCAAGGCCGAGCGCGACAGTTCCAACATCCTGTTCTCGAACACCGAATCCTATCGCGCCAACACCAGGCCGCTGCTGTCGCAGGAAGAGCTTCGGCGCGGGCGCGTCACCGGCCGCGGCAACGGGCCGGAAGGCATCGTCGAGGACCACAATGTCGGCAACAACCAGATCGGGCCGATCCGGGTCGGCCGCGAGATGGCGGCGCGGCAGGCCCAGACCGACGTTTCGAATCTGGCCTATGGCAGCGAACCGCGTCGGCAATATCTGCACGAGCCGCCATCCGGCTATCGTCGCCCGGCTGGCACTGCGCCTCTCGGCCCGGGTGCGTCCGGCCCGCAGGAGGACAAGCAGGCGGTTGGCCAGCGCGAATTCCTCACTGGCCAGAAGGTCTATCAGTAGGCGCTATCGCCGCAACTGGCCGCGTTGGTTTTCCGGCGCAGCCAGCCTATCTATGAGCGAGCCTTTCCCCGGCTCGGGTCCTTGCGGGCCCGGGCCGGATTGCTATCGAGCCAGCGCAGGAGCCCATCCCGATATGACGGTTCACACCCCGCCCGGCCAGGTTCCGTCCGGCAACGCAGCCAGCCCGGTCGAATCCTTTCGGCTTCCCAACGGGCTGGAGATCGTCGTCGCGCCCGATCATCGCGCGCCCGTCGTCACCCATATGGTCTGGTACCGCAACGGCTCAGGCGATGATCCGGCCAGCAAGTCGGGCATTGCGCACTTCCTCGAACACCTGATGTTCAAGGGCACGGCAAAATGGCCAGCGGGCGAATTCTCGAAGATCGTCGCCGGCTATGGCGGCCAGGAGAACGCTTTCACCTCCTACGACTACACCGCCTATTTCCAGCGCGTGCCCAAGGAACACCTGCGCGCGATGATGGATTACGAGGCCGACCGAATGACCGGCCTCGCCTTCGACGAGAGCGTGGTCGCGCCCGAGCGCGACGTCGTGCTGGAAGAGCGGCGCATGCGCGTCGATGCCGACCCGGCCGCCCAGCTCGGCGAGGAGTTCTCCAGCGCGCTCTATGTCCACCACCCGTATGGCACGCCGGTCATCGGCTGGGAGCATGAGATCGAGGAGCTCTCCCGCGACGACGCATTCGCCTATTATCAGCGCTTCTACACGCCGGAGAACGCCATCCTGGTTGTCGCCGGCGATGTCGAGCCGGCAGAGGTGCTGCGCCTGGCGCAGGAAACCTATGGCTTGATCCCGGCCCGCGGCGAGGCCCCGCGCCGCAAGCGCCCGGCCGAGCCGGAGCCGCGCGCCGCCCGCCGTGTCGTGCTCAACGACCCGCGCGTGCAGCAGCCTTCGCTGCGCCGGGCCTGGCTGGCGCCGACCTATGTCTCGCCCGAGCGCGGCGAGGCCTTCGCGCTGGAGCTCGCCGCTGAGATCCTCGGCGGCGGCACGACCTCGCGGCTCTATCGCAAGCTCTGTGTCGAGCAGGAGCTCGCCGCCGGCGCCGGCGCCTATTTCATGGGCTCGATGGTTGATCGCTCGACCTTCCAGCTTTCGGTCAGCCCGCGCCCGGGGGTCGAAATGACGGCACTCGAAGCCGGACTCGACGTCGCGCTCGCCGCCTTCATCGCCGAAGGGCCGACCGAGCTCGAGCTCACCCGCGCCCGCACCCGGCTGGTGGCCGAGACGGTCTTCGCCCGCGACAGCCAGTCCTCGCTCGCCCGCATCTTCGGCTCGGCGCTCGCCGTGGGCGAGACCGTCGAGGACGTGCTGCTCTGGCCGCAGCGCGTCGAGGCGGTGACGCGAGAGCAGGTTACCGAGGCGGTCCGGCGCTATCTCAAACCCGACCGCTCGGTCACCGGCCTGCTCCTGCCAGCCGCCGCCTGACACCGCGCTGAAGCCATTACGGCGGGCTCCGGTCCGCCATCGAGGATTGCTGATGACCGTTTCGCTCGCTCCCGCCATCGCCTCTCCCGGCCCCTCGCTCGCCGTACAGCGCGTCACCGCCGCCTGCGGTGTCGAGGCCTGGCTGGTCGAGGAGCACAGCCTGCCGCTGCTCGCCCTCGACTTCGCCTTCGACGGCGGCGCCAACCGCGATCCGGCCAATGCAGCCGGCAGCGCCAACCTCGTCTCCGGCCTGCTCGACGAGGGGGCCGGCGATCTCGACGCCGAGGCCTTCCAGGGCCGGCTCGCCGACCACGCCATCAACCTTTCCTTCGATGCCCGCCGCGACGACTTCCACGGCCAGCTCCAGACGCTGTCGCAGCATCGCGAGGTGGCGTTCGAGCTGCTCGGCCTCGCCCTCAACGCGCCGCGCTTCGACGCCGACGCTGTGGCGCGCGTCAAGGCGCAAGTGATCGCCGGCCTGCAGCGCCAGGCGCAGAACCCGGATGTGATCTGCCGCAACGCGCTCTTCGCCGCGGCCTTCCCCGGCCACGCTTATGGCCGCCCGGAACGTGGCGATGTCGCCAGCGTCGGCGCGATCGAGGCCGGCGCGCTGAAGGCACTGACGCGCGATCTTTTCACCCGTGGCGGGCTCAAGGTCGTCGCGGTCGGAGACATCACCGCAGGCGAGCTGGCGTCACGGCTCGATGCCCTGTTCGGCGCCTTGCCGGCCGGCGCGCCGCGCCGCGAGCCGGCTGCGCCATTGCCGATCGCCGATCTCGGCCAGACCCATGTCGTCGATCTCGACGTGCCGCAGACCGTGCTGCGCTTCATCGGCCCCGGCCTGATGTGGGACGATCCGGATTTCATCGCCGCGACCGTGCTGAACCATATCCTCGGCGGCTCGGCCTTCACCTCGCGCCTGTTCATGGAAGTGCGCGAGAAGCGCGGCCTCGCCTATGGCGTCTCCTCCAGCCTGATGCCGCTGCGCCAGACCGGCTTCCTCGTCGGCGGCACCTCGACCCGCAATGACCGCGTCGCGGAGTCGATGAGTGTGATCCGCGAGGAGATCGCCAAGCTCGTGAGCGAAGGGCCGAGCGAGCATGAGGTCGAGGAGGCCAAGCGCTATCTGATCGGCTCCTATTCGCTGCGCTTCGACACCTCGCCGAAGATCGCCGGCGAACTGCTCGGCCTTGCCATCCGGGGCGAGCAGCCGGACTTCGTCGAGACGCGCAATCAGCGTTTCGCCGCCGTGACCCTGGCCGATGTCCGGCGCGTCGCCCAGCGCCTGTTCGGCGAGGGCAAGCTGCTCGTCCAGGCCGTCGGCCGCCCAGTCGGGTTGGTCTGATCTAACCCGCCAAAGGCGCACTTGTGAGCATTCGCCGCCTCGATCCCGTCCTGGTCGACCGCATCGCCGCCGGCGAGGTGATCGAGCGGCCGGCCGCGGCGGTGAAGGAGCTGGTCGAGAACGCGATCGACGCCGGCGCCGCCAGCATCGCCGTCACGATCCGGGCCGGCGGGCGCGAGTTGATCCGCGTCGTCGACGACGGCAGCGGCATGAGCCCGGAGGACCTGGCCCTCTGCGTCGAACGCCACGCCACCTCCAAGCTCCCGGACGGCGACCTCTTCGCCATCCGCTCGCTAGGCTTCCGCGGCGAAGCCTTGCCGTCGATCGGCTCGGTGGCGCGGCTCTCGATCACCACCCGCCAGCGTGATACCGCGCAGGGCTCGGCGCTCGTGGTCGAGGCTGGAGCCAAAGGGCCGGTGCGGCCCGCAGCAGCCGCGTCCGGGACCCGGATCGAGGTCAGCGACCTCTTCATCTTCACGCCCGCCCGCCTCAAATTCCTGAAGAGCGATCGGGCCGAGGCGCAGGCCGTCTCCGATATGCTGCGGCGGCTCGCCATCGCCCATCCGGAGGTCCGCTTCTCGCTCGAGGGCGAGTATGCCGGCGCCTTCGACTGGCCGGCCGAGCCGATCGGTGCCGAGGGCCGTTTGCGCCGGCTCGGGCGAGCGCTCGGCCGTGACTTCCCGGAGAACGCCTTGCCGGTCGAGACCGAGCGCGAGGGCGTCCGGCTGTCGGGCTTTGCCGGCCTGCCGACCTTTCATCGCGGCACCTCGGCTGGCGTCCACATGGCGGTCAATGGCCGCCCGGTGCGTGACAAGCTGCTGCTCTCGGCCGTGCGCGGCGCCTATGCCGACGTCGTGCCCTCCGACCGGCACCCGGTGCTCTATCTCGACGTGCTCTGCGATCCCGCCGTCGTCGACGTCAACGTCCACCCGGCCAAGAGCGAGGTCCGCTTCCGCGATCCGGCGCTGGTGCGCGGCCTCGTGGTCTCGAGCCTCAAGGCCGCGCTCGCCGGCGCTGGCCACCGCGCCACCACCACCGGCGGCGCCCGCACGCTCGACGCCTTCCGCGCAGTCTTCTCGGGCGGCGGATTCGGCGGCGGGCCAGCGACGATCCAGCGCCCGAATTTCGGTAGCGTCGCCGACTGGCGTAGCCCTGAGCCGGCCACTCCTGCCCAGCCGATGCAGGCCGGCTTCGCCGATCTCGCCATGCCCTCGGCCGATGCGAGAGCCCATCTGTCCGAGCCGCCGCAGGACGCGCTCGACCGGCCGCTCGGCGCGGCGCGCGCCCAGGTCCACGGCACCTATATCGTCGCCCAGACCCGCGACGGCATGGTCATCGTCGACCAGCACGCCGCCCATGAGCGCCTGGTCTATGAACGCCTCAAGGCCGAGCGGGCGAAAGCCGGCATCGCCCGCCAGCCCATGCTCCTGCCCGAAGTGGTCGAGCTCGATCCGGTCGATGCCGACCGGCTCAACGCCGCGGCGGCCGATCTCGCCTCGCTCGGCCTCGTCATCGAGAGCTTCGGCCCGGGCGCCGTGCTGGTCCGCGAGGCGCCGTCTGCCATCGCTGGCGGCAACCTGCAGGGCATCGTCCGCGACGTCGCCGATGCGCTCGCCGAGCATGGCGATGCCGGCTCGCTGGAGCGCCGGCTCGACTATGTGCTGGCGACCATGGCCTGCCACAATTCGGTCCGCGCCGGCCGGCGCCTCCGCCCCGAGGAGATGGACGCGCTGCTGCGCGAGATGGAGGCGACGCCGAATTCCGGCCAGTGCAATCACGGCCGGCCGACCTATGTCGAATTGAAGCTCAGCGACATCGAGAAGCTGTTCGGGAGAAGGTAGGGACAGTCCAAGTCAGGTGGGTTTGGATTCGCCGCTATCGAGAAAATAGAGGGTCATGCCCGCGTGGCCGGCTTGCGGGTACCATTTTGAGTCTTTGATTGCCTGAATCTCTCGGCGAGCAGACGCATAGTCTACGGCAAGGTTTGCTTCAGCAGCGGAAAGCCGAACTTGCATATTCGGGTGACCGAACAGCCTCATGAGTTCATAGCGTTGGTCACCGGGCCGCGATTTGAGCTCCATTTCGAGGTCGTGGATTCGCCAGACCAGGCGATTGACGCGTGCTTGCTCCTCGCGCTCCATCGCGTTGTATTGTTCGATGCAGAGTTGCTCGAAAAGATTGACGATTTGGCCGTTCGACAGGGTTCGGAGGTCCTTCTTCATTTGAGCACTCCGAATTCGCGCATCGCTAGGTTTCCAACACGGACATGCTCGGACCAGTCCTTCCCGCGTAGATAATTCCGTGGCGTCTGCATGCCGAAGTTTTTGTTCGGCTGGTTGTACCAGCCTGTAATCTCATGATGCTTGTATTTGGGCACGCTGACCACATTGTCGGCACCGTCGATCTGCGAGCGTGAGAAGCCTTCGCGCCCACCAGCGCCTTGCTCGACGATGTGATGATCCTCATAGCCCGGACGTCGTTTACCGGCATTTTGCTGGAGCTCTGAAAGTGTTTTCGGCGCATCCTGATAGGACGTGATCGACGGGATTTCGGAGTAGTGCTCGGCAGCCTCGATTATCGTGATGAGAACACCGATCTGGCCGGCTCGCCGTAGTATTTGCTTCGCCAGTTCCTTGGCGGCCTGCGTGCGCGAGGCCTTGTCTTTCGGCGGCTCCTTGGGAGGCTCCGGCGGCTCGAGCGGAGGGCCGCCATTGTCGCCTATGCCTGGCTGCCGGCCTTGGGCATAGCCTTCGACATAGATCCATTGCCCGCCGCCCGGCCCGCCTCCGGGCGCGCGTGGCTGATCGGGATTGAAGCCAGCCTTTTCAGCGAACGCTTGCAGGCGGGCGAAGGCCGCCATCATGCGCTCGCCGGCGATATGGCAGGCCAGCGCGCGGACGCTCAGCGGTCTTGGGCGAGCTGATTGGGAAAGCGAGTGTTTGGGAAGCATCCGTGCGCATCTCCGCGACGGATACGGAGATTAAGCGCGAAAATCGGGCCGGGGATAAGATTGCATTCTATCCCCGTCCGTCGGGGCAAAGACGCGTCCGCCTTACACCGCCTTCAGGAACCGCACCTGCGTCTCGCCATAATCCCGCCGGTCGAGCTCCTCGAACCCGTCCAGCCGCGTGATCTCGACGTCAGCCGCTTCCTCCAGCAGCACCAGCGCATCCTTCGCCAGCCAGCCGCCCTCGCGCGCCGAGGCGAGGGCCTTTTCGCCCAGCCCCTTGCGATAGGGGGGATCGCAGAAGGCGAGGTCGAACGGCGCCATGCCGGTGATCGGGCCGAGCTTGGTCGCGTCGCGGCGGAAGATGCGGCTATAGCCTGCAAGCCCGAGCGCCATCTGGTTCTCGCGGATCAGTCCGCGCGCCTCGGCCCCGTCATCGACCAGCAGCGCGAAGGCGGCGCCGCGCGACAGCGCCTCGAATGCCATCGCGCCGGTGCCGGCGAAGAGATCGAGCACGCGCGCCCCGTCGGCCGCATCGCCATAGCCATGCGTCAGCACGTTGAACAGCGATTCCCGCAGGCGGTCCGAGGTCGGCCGGATCGCGCCGATCCCCGGCTTCGGGCTGGCGAGCGTGCGGCCGCCGAAGCGCCCCCCGACGATGCGCATCGCTCAGACCTCAGCCGCGACGGTCGCGTCCACCGCCGGAACGCGGCGGACCGGAGCGCGGCGGGCCGGAGCGGGGTGGGCGCTTGTCGCCGCCCGGGCGCGGGCCGCCGCGTCCGCCGGGCCGATCGCCGCCCGGCCGGTCACCGGCAGGCCTGTCGCGGAACGGACGCTCGGGCCGTGCCTCGCCCGCGCCGCCGCCAGGCGGGCGCTTGCCGCGCTGCGGCTTGTCGGCCCAGTCGCCGCTGCCGCGCCAGGGCGACTCGCCGCCGCGATCGCGGCCGAAGCTCTCCTCGCGTGGGGGGCGGTCAGGGCGCTCGCTGCGCGGCGCGCGCGCCGGCCGCTCCTCGCGCGGCTCGTCGCTAGGCTTGGCGCTGATGCGCTCGACCTTGACGCGCCGCCCCTTCGGATCGGCGATCGCCTTGTCGCGCACGCGCTTGACAGTGCCGGTCGCCTCGCGTGCCTGGCGCTCCTCCTTCGGGTCGGCGCCGCGCCGCGGAGCCGCCTTGCGCTCGCGCTGCGGCTCGGCCTCGGCATCGCGCCAGACGCCGCGCGTCCAGGGCTTGTCGCCGCGCAGCGGGCGGGCCTCCTCGGCCTGCTCCTCGCGGGGACGGCGGCGCGGTCGGTCGTCGCCAGCGGGGGCGGACCTGCCGCGCACGGGCCTTTCGTCCGATCGGATCTCGTCGCGCCTCGGCGACTCGAAATCGACGCCCGCCTTGGCCATCAGCTCGGTGCCGAGCTGGTCCTTGAGCACCTTGGAGCGAACCTCCTCGGCCTCGCCCTCGGGCAGGTCGCCGAGCTGGAACGGCCCGAACGAGACCCGGATCAGCCGGTTCACCTGCAGGCCGAGATGCTCCAGTACCGTCTTGACCTCGCGGTTCTTGCCTTCGCGCAGGTCGACGGTGAGCCAGGTGTTCGAGCCCTGCTCGCGCTCGAACTGGGCGATGACCGGGCCATACTGGACGCCGTCGATGGTGACGCCGCCCCTCAGCGTATCGAGCTGCCCCTGGTTCACCTGGCCGAAGGCGCGGACGCGATAGCGCCTGAGCCAGCCGGTCTCCGGCAATTCCAGCATGCGCGCCAGCCCGCCATCATTGGTCAGCAGCAACAGGCCTTCGGTGTTGATGTCGAGCCGGCCGACCGAAAGCACGCGCGGCAGGTCCTCCGGCAGGGCGTCGAACACGGTCGGGCGCCCTTCCGGATCATGGTTGGTCGTCACCAGGCCGCGCGGCTTGTGGTAGAACCAGAGCCGCGTGCGCTCGCGCGCCGGCAAGGGCTCGCCGTCGACGAGCACGACATCGTTCGGGCCGACATCGAGCGCCGGACTCTCGATCACCTTGCCGTTGACGCTGACGCGGCCTTCCGCGATCAGCGCCTCGCTGTCGCGGCGCGAGGCGACGCCGGCGCGCGCCATCACCTTGGCGATGCGCTCTGGCTCCTGCGGCGCGGCCGGAACCGAGACGGCCTCGGCGATCTCGGCGGCGTTGCGATGCGCCCGGTCGGGGCGAGTGCGGGTCGGATTGCTGCCGCGCGGCGCGTCGAAACGCTTGGCGCCGAAGCTGCGGCCTTCACCACGGTCGTCACGACGTGGCGGCCGGGCAGCGCGCGGGCCATCGCCACTACGCTCGCGGAAGGGACGCTCGCTGCGGCCAGTTTCATCGCTGCGGGTCCGCGGTGGCCGGCGCTCCTCGCCGTCACGCGGGCGGAACGGCCGCTCGCCACCTTCACGCGGCGGGCGCGACGGGGCGCCATCGCGCGAAGGGCGCCCAAACCCGCCGGGCCTGTCGCCGCCGGGCCGGTCGCTGCGTGGCCGCTCGCCACCTTCGCGTGGCGGCCGCTCGCCGCTCGGGCGCTCGCGGAACGGCTTCTTCTCGAAGCGCGGCGCCGCCGGGCGCTCGCCTTCGCTGCGGCGACGCTCGGCACCTTCAGCGGGTGCGCGCCGGGGCCGCTCTTCGCCATCGCGCGAACGGAACGGAGGCTTGCCGGCGCCGCCACGGCCGGGCGGGCGGCCGCCAGGCCCGCCACGTCCGGGGCCGCCATCGCGCCCGCCGCCACGGCCGCCGGTTCCGCCGCCCTTGCGCGGGCCTCGGCTTTTCTGGTTGTTGTCGTCGCTCATGGTGGCTCCTGAAGCCGGATCATCGCGGACCGGGTTGCGAAGCGATCCGGGACGGCAGCGGCTTTTGAATCTGGTATTAGCCGGCGCTTGTAGCAGGCGTTTTCATGCGCTGCGACGGCAAAGATGAAGGTTTTATGGGATCGATCGACGCAAGCAAGGCCGAAGTCGCGCCGATGGTGCTAGCGCTGGCGGAGGCTCGCGCCGCGGCCGAGCGTGGCGAGGTGCCGGTCGGCGCCGTGATCGTCCGTGACGGGCAGGTACTGGCCAGCGCCGGCAATCGCACGCTCGAACTGAAGGATCCGACGGCCCATGCCGAGACATTGGCGATTCGGCTGGCCTGCGAGGCGATCCAATCGGAACGGCTGATCGACTGCGATCTCTATGTCACGCTCGAACCCTGCCCGATGTGCGCGGCGGCGATCTCCTTCGCCCGGATCAGGCGGCTTTACTTTGGCGCGCCCGACCCGAAGGGCGGGGCGGTCGAGAACGGCGTCCGGCTTTATGGTAGTCCGAGCTGTCACCATGCGCCGGAGGTCTATGGCGGCCTGAGCGAGCGCGAGGCGGCGGAATTGCTGCGCGATTTCTTCCGGGAGCGACGCTGATGGCGGACGCTATCCGAGCCGCGAAGCCGGCCGATGCGCAGGCCATTGTAGCGCTTAACCGCGCAGCCTTCGACGGCGAGGACGAGGTCGGCATCATCGAGCGCCTGCGCAGCGACGGTCTCGTTGCCGTCGAGCTGGTCGCGGAGCAGGGTGGTGCGATCAGCGGCCATATCCTGCTGAGCTGGCTGCCGACGATGATGGACGGCCGCGCCGTGAAGGCCCTGGCGCTGGCGCCGATGGCCGTGCGGCCGGGACTGCAGAAGCAGGGCATCGGCGGCCGGCTGATCGCGGCGGCGCTGGACGGGGCGAAGGCGGCCGGAGCCGAGGCCGTGATCGTGCTCGGCCATCCCGATTATTATCCGCGCTTCGGCTTCTCGGCAGCGCTGGCGCGGAACCTGGCCTCGCCCTTCTCCGGTGAGGCCTTCATAGCACTGGAACTCGTGCCCGGAGCCCTGGCGGGGCAGCACGGCTCGGTCAGCTACCCCTCCGCATTCGGACTCTAGCCGGCCAAAACGGTTTCAGGACTGCGCGGTCGCGGCAGATTCCCGAACGGCTGCGCGAATGCTTGAGCGGTTCCCGTCAAAACTGTATTCAGATGTAATGATGAAGATTTTGATTGTATATCATAATCTGTTTGGTAGTTGAGCAATTCAGTATTTAACCGGTTGGCTAGTTCGATAGGCTTAGTCCTGGTGATGTAAGGAAAACCCCGAGCAGATCGGCTTCTAAATTTCTGTTGTAATCTGCCATGTTTTTGCCTTGTATCGCCCGTAGGTCGTCGATGCACTGCTCGGCCAGACCAAGGAATGGTGGCTTGAGCCTTCCATTCCCCAAAGTCGGTAAATCTCCATTATGCGTAAAGTTGCGTTGGCTGCGCTGTCCGCGGCCTGTTGGTCTGTGTCACCCTCCTTTGCCGCCGATACCCATCTCGCGAAAATCTCGTTTCAGCCGCAAGTGAAAGGGCTCGGCTGCCTCAAGCCGGAGACCCTCGGCATGATCAAGGAGCTCACCGCCAAGATCGGCCCGATCCAGATCACCTCGACCTGCGGCGGCCGCCACGCCCGCAACTCCCAGCATTATCGCGGCAACGCCATCGATTTCCGCCCGCTCGCCACCTCACCCCGCAATGCCGCAGCGGCCGCCAAGGCGATCGAGAGCGTCGGCGGCGTCGGCTCCTATTCGAACGGCCTCGTCCATGTCGATGTCGGTGATCGAGAGATCGCCTGGTATGGCAAGAAGCGCAGCCGCCGCTTGGCCTATGCCGGGCGCGGACGCTGACGCGCCCGGTCAGAGCCAGGCCCGGGCGACAAGATAGCCGCCCAGCATCAGCAGCCCGGCGAAGAAGCAGAGCTTGAAGGTTGCCGCCGAGATGCGCTGCCGGATCGCCTGGCCGAACCACATCCCGGCGAGCGCCGGCAGCAGCGCCAGCAGCGAGGCGCCGGCGACCTTCAGGTCGAGCGCGCCGGCGCCGACCAGCCCGAAGGACAGGGCGATCGTCGAGACGATGAAGGAGAGGCCGAGCGCCTGCACCAACTCGTCCTTGTCGAAGCCGAGCGCCTGGAGATAGGGCACCGCCGGCAGCACGAAGACGCCGGTCGCAGCGGTGGCGGCGCCGGTGATGATGCCGACCAGCGGGCCGAGCCAGATCTCCGCCTTCTCCGGCACGCGCAGTTTCGCTGCCTTCAGGCCGACCAGCGCATAGAGTACCAGTGCGATGCCGAGCCAGAGCGTCGCCGAGCCGTCCTTGGCCTTTTCCAGCAACCCGGCGCCGGCCCAGGTGCCGACGCAGGTCCCGGCCAGCATCGGCCAGAGCCGGATGGCGATCGCCTTCAGCTTCGGCCCGGTGATCTGCCAGCTATTGGTGACGAGGTTGGGGATGACCAGCAGCGCTGCCGCCTGGGCCGGCGCCATCACTACGCCGAGCACGCCGACCGCGATCGTCGGCAGGCCGAGCCCGATCACGCCCTTGACGAAGCCGGCGAGCATGAAGGTCGCGGCGATAAAGGTAAGGAGCGTCGTCTGGTCCATGATCCTGCCGGCCCTGTCGGTCGATTGCGTTGGATCGCTTGTCGCAGTCCTGACTGGCGCTGTCGCTCGTCGATACTACGGTCCTCGCCGTAGCGTCCTTGCTTGCCTCAGTGGGCGCGAACGTCATCATGGCAGCCACAATGGAGGGCGTTGAGCCATGGCCATGCACGGACCCTATCTCGCCGAGATCGCCCATCTGATGGGCGATCCGGCCCGCGCCAACATGCTGCACGCGCTGATGGACGGGCGCGCGTTGACGGCGAAGGAACTCGCCTTCCTCGCCGGCGTCGCGCCGCAGACCGCGAGCGGCCATCTCGCCAAGCTGATGCAGGGCGGCCTGCTCGGCGTCGCCGTACAGGGCCGCCATCGCTATTATCGTCTGGCCGGGCCGGAGGTCGCCGCCGCTCTCGAAGGGCTGATGGTGCTCTCCGGCGGGCAGGCGAATGGGCGGCGGCTGCCGTCGCGCGTCGGCGCCGACCTCGCCCGGGCGCGCACCTGCTACGATCATTTCGCCGGCCGCCTCGGCATCGCGATCCATGATGCGCTCGTCGCCGGCGGGCATCTCTCCGTCGCCGATGGCGGCTATGGGCTGGCCCGTTCCGGTGTCGCGCTCTTCGCCGGGCTCGGGATCGATCCCGCTATCGCGAGCAAAGGCAAGCGCGCTGCGCTGCGTCCCTGTCTCGACTGGAGTGAGCGCCGCCCGCATCTCGCCGGCTCGCTCGCCGCGGCGCTGGCTTGCCGCTGCTTCGAGGCCGGTTGGGTGACCCGGATCAGGGACAGCCGTGCCGTGATCCTGACAGAAGAGGGGCGCATAGCGCTGGAGGCTGGTCTGCCGAGCTTCCGCTGCGATGAGCCCGACGCGGTCACGCCGCCCGTTCGAGCGCCTCTGACAGCCTCCGCTTGACCTCCTCCTTCGCTGGCTGCGCGGCCTCGAGGATCGCCTGCCAGCGGAAGAAATCGAGCCCACCGAAGCCCTCGCCGCCGGCGCGGATCAGGATGTCCGGCGGCTGGCGCTCGATCATGCGCTGGACCAGCGCTCGCGTCAGGATCTGCGAGACGCCGACCATCGCTTCCAGCGGCTCGGGCACGCGGCTGTCGCTCACGGTGGCCGGCGCGCTGGTGTCGACCGCGAGCACGAGGCGCCCCGGGCCGAGCAGGCGGTCATAGGGCAGGGGATTGATCGCGCCGCCATCGATCAGCACCCGTCCACCGATCGTCACCGGCTTGACCAGGCCAGGGATCGCCAGCGAGGCGGCGACGGCCGGTGTCAGCGGGCCGCTGCCGAGGACGATCTCGTCATGCAGATGGTAGTCGGTCGCGACGCAGAGGAAGGGGATGCCGAGTTCCTCGAAGCGATCGGGCACGACCTGCGGCCAGAACAGGTCGAGCAGGCGCTCGCCATCGATCAGCACGGGATTGCCGAGCCCGCCGCGCCAGAGATCGGCGATCTTGCCGATGCGCGCTTCGAGCAGCCGGGCAATCACCCGGGCGCGATCGCGGAAGCTCGCCTCGACATGGGCGCGTAAGTCCCGGCCGGAGAGGCCGGCGGCGTAGGCCGCGCCGACGATCGCGCCCATGGACGAGCCGGCGATCAGTGCCGGCTTCAGCCCGAGCTCGTCGAGCGCCTCCAGCACCGGGATATGGCTGAGGCCGCGCGCGCCGCCGGAACCGAGCACGAGGACGATCTCGGGGCCGGACGGATCCGGCAGGCGGGCGAGGGGGCTGGAGACGCTGGTCATGGCCTGATGTTGCGGTGCGGGAGCCGCTTAGGCAACCTCCCTTGCGAGGAAAGGTTTCACTGCCGCGAGCGTGTCCTGCGGATTCTCCTCCGGCAGAAAATGGCCGCTGGCGATCGCCTGCCCCTCGGCCTGCGGCGCGAAGGTCTCGCGCCAGATTTCGAGCGGGCTTGCGCCCTTGGCCGGGATGCCGGCCTCGCCCCAGAGCACCAGCACCGGGCAGAGGATCTTTTTCCCCGCACCGAGATCGGCCTTGTCGTAATCGAGATCGGTGGTCGCGCCGGCGCGATAATCCTCGCAGGCGGCATGGATTCGCGATGGGTCGTTGAAGGAGTCGGCGTAGGCGGCCATCGCCAGCGGGTGGAAGGCGTCGATCTTCTTGGCTCGCGTCCAGCTCGCGATCGTATGGTCGAGCCAGCCGGCGGGATCGGCCTGGATCAGCTTTTCCGGCACAGGCTCGGGCTGGGCCAGGAAGGTCCAGTGATAGACCTGCATGGCGCGCGCCGCGTTCATGCCTTCCCACATCGATACGGTCGGCAGGATGTCGAGCAGGACGAGCCGCTCGACCCGGCCGAGATGGTCGAGCGCAAGGCGATAGGCGACACGGGCGCCGCGGTCATGGCCGATCACCGCGAAGCGGTTGAAGCCGAGCGCGCTCATCGCGGCGACGATGTCTTCGCCCATGCCGCGTTTAGTATAGAGCGCCTTGCCGCCGTCGCCATGCGGCGCCGCCGACCAGCCATAGCCGCGCAGGTCCGGGCAGACGACGGTATGCGTCTTGGCGAGTTCGCCTGCCATCTCATGCCATTCGGCATGGGTCTGCGGGAAGCCGTGGATCAGCACCACGGGCGGTCCCTTGCCGCCGACACGGGCGAAGATCTTGCCGACCGGCCCGTCGATCCAGCGCGCCTCGAAATCGGGAAAGAGGCTGTCGATGTTGGTCATGGCCGCTACTCCTGTGACGGTACGGCCGTGGCGATGTCCGTCAGGCCGAAATCCTCGCCCTTGTAGAGCAGAGGCGCGTTCAAGGATTTGGCAAGAGCGTAGGAGAAGCAGTCGCCGAGATTGAGGCGAGCCGGGTGGCGGCCTTTGCCGAAGCGCGCAAAAGCTTGCGTAGCCAAGATGGCCTGCTCGGCGTCGAACGGGAGCAGCTCGACGTTGATCGTTCCCAGCGCGTCTTGAAGCTCGTCGGCAGTCAAGTCAGCGATCCGGGCCGACAAGACCATGAAGCTTTCGACGAAACTCGCTGTGGAGCAGAATGCCTTAGGCGCGGCATCGAGACGAGCACGGAACGCCGCTTGCTCCGGCTCGCCTGTCAGGATCGCGACGATCGCAGAGCTGTCGACGACAAGTTGGACCGTCACGATGGCAGGCCGTTTTCGTCATAGCCGATGATGTCGTCGTCGGATCGCGGATCGACGATGAGCCGATCGCGGAATGCGGCCAGAAGCTTGTCCAGCTTTTCGCGGTCGATCCGGCCGCCATTTGCTGGCGGCAATCTGTCCAAGCGCTCTTGTGCGGCGATCTTGACCGCTTGGGTAATAGTCTCGCCGGTCCGAGCGGCCAGCTCGCGGACAAGCCGGTCAGCTTCGGAATCTTTGATCAGCACTGTCATGGCTGTCTCTATATATACCCGGTTGCGATGGAGTATATATAGAGATGGCCATCCGTTTTGTCAGCCTTCGCGCTCGCGCTTCACCGCCTGCCAGCCGATGTCGCGCCGGCAGAAGCCGCCTGGCCAGTCGATCAGGTCGACGGCGTTGTAAGCCTTGGCCTGCGCCTCGCTGACGGTCTTGCCGAGCGCCACCACGTTGAGCACCCGCCCGCCATTGGCGACGATGTCGTCGCCTTTCGCCTGCGTGCCGGCATGGAAGACCAGCACGTCCTTTTCGGCCGCGGCCTTCTCGATGCCCTTGATGACGCTGCCCTTCTCGGGCGTGCCCGGATAACCGTTCGCGGCCATCACCACCGTCAGCGCGACGTCGTCGGACCAGCGCAGGTCGACGGCGTTCAGCACGCCGTCGCGCGCCGCGAGCAGCGCCGGCACGATGTCGCTCTTCAGCCGTGGCATCAGCACTTCGCATTCGGGATCGCCGAAGCGGGTATTGTATTCGATCAGCTTCGGGCCATCGGCGGTAATCATCAGCCCGGCATAGAGAATGCCCTTGAACGGTGCGCCGCGCTTGTTCATGCCGGCGAGCGTCGGCGCGATGATCTCGGCCATGACGCGCTCCTCCAGAGCCTTCGTCATGACCGGCGCCGGCGAATAAGCGCCCATGCCGCCGGTGTTGGGCCCGGTGTCGCCGTCGAAGGCGCGCTTGTGGTCCTGGGCCGAGGCGAGGGCGAGCGCATGCATGCCGTCGCAGAGCGCGAAGAAGCTCGCTTCCTCGCCGATCATCCACTCCTCGATCACCACCTCGGCGCCGGCCGCGCCGAGACCGCCGGAGAACATCATCGCCAGCGCCTCATTGGCCTGTTCGATGGTCTCGGCCATGACCACGCCCTTGCCGGCGGCGAGGCCGTCAGCCTTGATCACCAGCGGCGCGCCGGTCTTGGCGACGTAGGCCCTGGCCGCAGCCTCGTCGGTGAAGCGGGCGAAGGCCGCGGTCGGGATGTCGAACTCGGCGCAGAGTTCTTTGGTGAAGGCCTTCGAGCCTTCGAGCTGTGCCGCCGCCTTGGACGGGCCGAAGGTCTTGATCCCGGCGGCTTCGAGATCATCGGTGATGCCGTCGACCAGCGGGCCTTCCGGCCCGACCACGACGAGGCCGACGCCCATCAGCTTGCAGAAATCGGCGACGGCGCGGTGGTCGGCGATGTCGAGCACGACATTCTCGCCGCATTGGCCAGTGCCGGGATTGCCGGGCGCGATGAAGAGCTTGTCGCAGAGCGGGGAGGCGCAGATCGCCCAGGCCAGGGCATGCTCGCGCCCGCCGGACCCGATCAGAAGAATGTTCATCGCATCTCTCCGCTTGCTCAAAGGCGCAATAGCTGCCGCAGGCTGACGGGGCAACGCTTCTGCTTGCGTCCTCGTGCCGCTAAGTTCGCGCCATGGACAGCGAATCGCCCCCGCCCGCCGGCAATGCCCCCGAATGGTCGGTCTCCGACCTCTCCGGCGCACTCAAGCGCACGCTCGAGGATGCCTTTGGCTTCGTGCGCGTGCGCGGGGAAATCTCCGGCTATCGCGGCCCGGTTGGCTCCGGCCATGTCTATTTCTCGCTGAAGGACGCCAACGCCAAGATCGACGCGGTGATCTGGAAGGGCGTGTTCGGCCGGCTGAAGACCAAGCCCCAGGAGGGGCTGGAGGTCATCGCCACCGGCAAGATCACTACCTTCGCCGGCAAGTCGAGCTATCAGATCATCATCGATTCGCTCGAGCCGGCCGGCATCGGCGCGCTGATGGCGCTGCTGGAGGAGCGCCGCAAGAAACTCGCCGCCGAAGGCCTGTTCGATGCCGGCCGCAAGCAGCTTATCCCGTTCCTGCCGCGCGTCGTCGGCGTCATCACCTCGCCGACAGGCGCGGTGATCCGCGACATCCTGCACCGGCTGGAGGAGCGCTTCCCGCGCCATGTTCTGGTCTGGCCGGTGCGCGTCCAGGGCGAGAGCAGCGCAGCCGAGGTCGCCAATGCCATCGCTGGCTTCAACGCATTGCCCGAAGGCGGGCGCATCCCGCGCCCGGATGTGATCATCGTCGCGCGCGGCGGTGGCTCGCTCGAAGACCTGATGGGCTTCAACGAGGAGGCGGTGGTGCGCGCCGCCGCGGCGTCGCTGATTCCGCTGGTCTCGGCCGTCGGCCACGAGACCGATGTGACGCTGATCGACCATGCCGCCGATCTGCGTGCCCCGACGCCGACCGGGGCGGCCGAGAAGGTCGTGCCGGTGCGGGCTGAACTGCTGGCGCAAGTCACCGATTTGTCGCGCCGGCTCTCCGGCGCGACGCTGCGCCTGTCCGAACGCCGGCGAAGCGATCTGCGCGCGCTCGCCCGGGCTTTGCCTACGGCGGAGGGGCTGCTGGCGGCCCCGCGCCAGCGGCTCGACCTTGCCGCAACCAAACTCGGGCCGGCGCTGGCGCGCAATGCCCGCGTCCATGAGCAGCAGCTTGCTCAGCTCGACAGGCGACTGCACGGCCAGTCGCCAGCGGCAAAGCTCAAGACGCATGCTGCGAAGCTCGATGGCCTCGCCCAGCTTCTCGCCGCCGCTCGCGGCAAGATCTTCCTCATCGAACGCAACAGGATCGCCAGAGCCCGAGATAATCTCTATGCGGTCTCCACACGGGCACTGCCGGCCTTCAGCCGGCAGCTCCAGCGCCGCCGCGACCGGCTGGACAGTATCTGGGCGCTGGCCGCCTCTCTCGGGCCGCAGGCGGTGCTGGCGCGCGGCTACGCGCTGGTGCGCGACGAGGACGGCAATCTGCTGCGCAGCGCTGCGGCGGCGCGGCCGGGATTGACCCTTCAGGTCACCCTCGCCGATGGCAGCTTCGGCGCAGTCGTGCCGGGCGGAACCTCCTCTCCGCAGGCGCCGCGGCACCCCGGGCGCAAGCCGGTCGCCGGCGGTGGACAGGGCGATCTATTCTGACATCGCGAAAACCTGTGATTCACCACTGTTTTCGATGAGCCTCGTCCCGTTCAGATAGCGTTCAGCTAGTGCTGGCTAATCGCTGCCTGATAGCGGTTGGGGGAATGCTCCTTGATGCTCGCCGGTTTCCGGATACGCCTTGCTTGTGCCTTTGCCATGCTTGCGCCTCTGGGCTTGCAAGTACAGCAGGCGAATGCGACCGAGTTCGTCTGCAGGCCGTCGGCGCTCTCCCGCGATGCCGCCGATCTCGCTTCCTCCTGGAGCAGGGGCAGCACCCCCTTGCGTATCCTCGCCATCGGCTCGTCCTCGACCGAAGGCATCGGCGCCAGCGGCAAGGACAAGACCTATCCGGCCCAACTGGGTACGCTGCTGCGCACGGGCCTTTCGGGCCGCGCCATCGAGATGGTCAATGCCGGCATCGGCGGCGAGACCGCGCCGCAGACGCTGTCGCGTCTCAAGGCCGCGCTGGTCGAAGGCCGCTACGATCTGGTGATCTGGCAGGTCGGGACCAATGACGCGGTGACCGGCGGCGATCTCGCGACCTTCCGCCAACTCGTCGCCGATGGCATCGCTGCTGCCAGGCAGGCGCGTACCCGGCTCGTCATCCTCGATCCGCAGTTCTACCCAGGCATCAAGGAAACGGCGCGCTACCGCTCTTATGTCGACGCAATCGCTGAGACTGCGCGCGCGCAGGCCATCCCGGTCCTGTCGCGCTATCAGGCGATGCTGGGCTGGTATCAGCAGGACGAGGCCGGTTTCATGGCCGCTCTCGCCGGCGACCGTTTTCATATGAGCGATGCCGGTTATGCCTGCCTGGCGCAGGACATCGCCCGTTCGCTTCTGGGCGACAAGCCGACGGTGACGCTCGCAGCTTCGGTGCGCTGAACGTCCGCCGCGCGGCCGCCGCTCACTTGCCCAGGAAGAACGCCTTGACCCGTCTGATCGCGTCGTCGCGCGCCGCCGGATCTGTGCCTACCGTGACCTTGCCGGTTCCCGAGGCCGAGTAGGCGACGCCTTCCTTCTCGCGCCGATCCAGGCGCGGATGATCGAAATCATGCACGGCGCCGGGATAGAGCACGAGTTCGACCGGCTCGCCGCGGGCGCGGGCGGCTTTGGTCAGGAAGTCGCACGGGGCGGGCGGCGTCCAGTCATCGGCATCGCCCATCAGGATCAGGGTCGGCAGGCGGGCCTCGAAGCTGCCCGATTCCGATTGGGTGCGGCAGCCGGGATAGAACGCCACGGCGCGAGCAAAGTCGGGCTGGCGGTCGGCCGGCCTGCGGTCCTTGCGGATCGCGGCGAGGATGGTGGAACCGCCGCCGGACCAGCCGAGCAGCGCGATCACGTCGCGCCGTACATCGGGGCGCTCCTGCAGCCAGCGCCGGGCCGCCATCGCGTCGCCGACGCGTTCGCGGCTGGCGCGGATGGTCACGTCCTTGACGCCACATTGCGAGCCGAGCCCGCGCGAGCCGTAGCTGTCGGGCATCAGCACGACGAAGCCGGTAGCGGCAAGGCGCTCGCCCCAGTCGCTATGCCGTGTCGAGAGCTTGTCCGGTTCGCGCCAGAGGCCGCCGCAGCCATGCAGCGCGACGATCGCCGGAAAGGGCCCGGGCCCGGTCGGGCGAAACATCACCGCATCGAGCTGGTAATCGTCATGTGGAATACGGACGCGTTCATAGCCGCCTGCGATCGCGGGGACCGCGAGCAGGGAGACAAGACCAATCGCCAACGTAGTGGCGCGGGTCAGGCTGGACATCATCGCAACTGACGCTATCACAGAAAGACCATGTTGGAACAATGCGTGGTTTCAGAGATGGTTGCGTCAAACTGCAACCTGTACGCTAACCTGTCGCCGCTTTATCGTCCTGGCCCGTGATGAACATCAACGAACGCCTGCCTCCCTCCGGCTCCGAAGCGCTGGTCGATTACGGCCATGGCGAGTTCCGCGTCGTGCGTCCTGGCGCCTTCGTCCGCTGCGCCGTCACTGGCGCGCCGATCCGGCTCGAGGAGCTGCGCTACTGGTCGGTGGAATGGCAGGAAGCCTATGCCTCGCCGGAGGCCGTATTATTGCGCGTGCGTCGCGCCGGCCGCACCTGAGCGGGTTTTTGCCAGGCATCCGCGCAGCAGCGCGTCGAGAGCGGCCTCATCCTCGAAGGCGAGCGTGACCGGCACGCAAAGCAGCAGCGAGCGCTCCGCGGCGGGCCAGAGCGGCGCGAGCTTGACCATGTCCTTCTCGGTGACGGCGACACAGCAGGCTTTCGCCTTCGCCTCGGCGATCAGCGCCGCGACCTCGCCTGCCGTATAGGCGTGGTGGTCGCCATAGGCGTGTTCGCCGACGAGCCGCGCTCCCGCAGCGCGCAGCGTTGTCACGAATTTCTCCGGCCGGCCGATCCCCGAAACCGCCAACACCGGCAGATCGGCTAGCTCCGCCTCAACAGTAGCCGGCGGCGCGAGTCTCGCGCGCAGCACTGGCTTTCCGGCCGTGAGCGCCTGCGTGGCGACATCATCCCCTGGCGGGCCTTCTCCGATCAGGACGATCGCGTCGATCTGCTCTATCTGACCACCAAGTGGCGCGCGGAGCGGCCCGGCCGGCAGGCACAGGCTATTGCCGACGCCGACTGCGCCGTCGACGACAGCCAGCCGCAGATCCTTGTGCAGCGAGGGGTTCTGCAGCCCGTCATCCATCAGGACGAGGCTGGCGCCGGAACCGCACGCGAGCGCCGCGCCCGCCGGCCGCTTGCGTGCGACGATGGTCGGCAGGCGGGCAGCGAGCAGCAGCGGCTCGTCGCCGACATCTGTCGAGATATGCCGTGCGAGGTCGACCCGCAGGGGGCCCGGCAGCTTGCCGCCATAGCCCCGCGTCAGGGCGAAGGGCGTCTCCCCCATTGCAACCAGCCGTGCCGCCAGCGCCAACGTTGTCGGCGTCTTGCCAGCACCGCCGGCGACGAAGTTGCCGACGCAGATCACCGGGATGCCGGCCTGTGCGCCTGGCTGCCGCATGCGCCGCATGGTGACGGCGCCATAGAGTGCCCCGAGCGGTTGCAGCAGCCGGGCGAGGGCAGTTGGGGGCACGCGCCACCAGAAGCCCGGGGCGCGCATCAGTCCGTGGCCTCGCGCTGGCCGATGGCAGCGCGCAGCAGGAGCGGCTCGATCGCCTGGACGGTGCGGTCGAGCGCACCGCTGAGCTCCGTGCTGGTCCGGGCCGCGGCCCGGGCGGCCTGACGTGCCGCAGCCGGGTCGCTGAGCCAGCGATGCACTGCCTGGGCGAGTTCCTGCCGGTCGGCGACCTGAATCGCGCCGCCGCCGGCATCGAAAGCGGCGAAGAGCTCGGCGGATTTGTGGACGAGCGGACCGTGCAACAGGGCGCAGCCGAGCTTGGCCGGCTCGATCGGGTTATGGCCGCCGATCGGCGCGAGCGAACCGCCGATGAAGGCGACGGGCGCCAGCCGGTAGTACAGGCCAAGATCGCCGAGCGTGTCGGCGATGTAGAAGTCGATGTCGCGCTCCGGCAACTGCCCGAGCGAGCGGCGGGCACTGGCCACGCCATTGGCATTTGCGAGCGCTTCGACCTCGCCGCCGCGATCGGGATGCCGCGGCACGACGATGGTCAGGAGCTTGGGCAGATGCGCCTGGACGCCGAGATGGGCGGCGAGCACGTCCTCCTCCTCGCCCGGATGGGTCGAGGCCGCGACCCAGACTGGCCGTCCTGCCGCCAGGCCGTCGAGTAGAGCAAGTGTGTTGGGATCGGCCGGCGGAGCCGGGACGTCGAATTTCAGGTTGCCGGCGATGCTGACGCGCGGCGCGCCGAGCTGGGCGAGGCGCTGCCCATCCTCCTGTGATTGCGCCAGACAGCGGTCGAAGCCGGAGAGTAGGTAGCGCGAGGTCTTGGGGAATTTGTACCAGCGTTGGAAGGAGCGCTCGGACATGCGGCCATTGACCATGACCAACGGCACGCCGCGCTTGCCGGCTTCGATCATCAGGTTCGGCCAGATCTCGGATTCGCAGATCAGGCCGAGATCGGGACGCCAGTAGTCGAGGAAGCGGCGCATATAGCGCGGCACGTCGAGCGGCAGGAACTGATGGATCGCGCCGGCCGGCAGCCGCTGCGCCAGGAGTCGCGCCGACGTCACGGTGCCCGAGGTCACCAGCACGGCGAGCCCGCGCCGCTGCAGGCGCTCGATCAGCGGCAGCAGCGTCACCGTCTCGCCGACGCTGGCGCCATGCAGCCAGACCAGCGTCTTCGCCGGCCGCTCGACGCTCGCATAGCCGCGTCGCTCCGACAGCCTTGCCGGATCTTCCTTGCCGCGTCGGCGCCGCCAGAGCAGCAGCCCGGCGGCCGCGGGCTCGAGCAGGGCCGAGAGCGTGCGGTAGGCACTGATGACGAAGCTGCGGCCGATCATGCGGCGTTGGCCTTGGTCGCGGCCTTGGCGGCGGCGGCCTCGCGCAGGCCTGCGCCGGGATCGCGCGCACCAATCAGCGCATAGGCGCGTTCATGCACGGCGTCTAACCCGGCTTGGACGGCGAGGCGCGCAGCCTCGCAGGTTGCTTCGTCCGCGTCGCGGGCGATCCGGACCGCCTCGCCGACGACGATGGCGCCGCGCCCGAAGGGCAGACCGATCGAAGCGCGGTCCCAGTTGTTGAAATCGATCCGCCGGCTGGTCACCACCGCGATCGGATGGATCGGCCGACCCGAGGCCCGCGCCAGCTGGACGATGCCGGGGCCGCAGACGCGCGCGCGCTTGGGAATGTCGGCGGTCAGCACCATGGTGTCGCCGGCGGCGAGCCGCCGAACCATGGCGAGGAAGGCCGGCGCGCCACCCTTCTCGCGGACCTTCTTGCCGGAGGCGCCCGAGCCGCGGATCGCGCCGATGCCGAGCTCGCGCAGCGCCACCGCATTGAAGCCGCCATCGCCATGGCGCGAGACCAGCGAATAGGAAGGCATCCAGTCGGGCCGGGCGAACGGGATCATGATGTGCTGGCCGTGCCACATCGCGATGATCAGCGGCAGCTCGCCGCGGACCTGCTCATAGATATCGGCTGGCTCGACGACGAAGCGGTTCGTGCGTCTGACCAGGCGCAGATAGAAGGCAAGGCTGCGGCCGAGCGCCTCCTGTGCGAACTTCGTCTTGAGCAGGGAAAATCCCATCGAACCGGTCTGGCAGCGTCTTTTATCGTCAGTGCTGGCCGGTCGACGGGTCGAGCAGGCGGTGCAGGTGCACGACGAAATAGCGGGTCTGGGCCTGGTCGACGGTCGCCTGCGCCTTCGCCTTCCAGGCGGCATGAGCCGCGGCGTAATTGGGGTAGACGCCGACGATGTCGACCTTGGAGAGATCCTTGAACTCGACGCCGTCGAGTGAGCTCAGCTCGCCGCCGATCACGAGGTGCAGCAGCTGCTTGGTATCCTGGCTCGCGCTCATCATCCGTCTCCGGCCTGTGTCTTGAAATCTCTGTCGAAAGCACGCCGAGGCGCTGCCGGACCCGCTCCGGCTTGCCCCAACCGCATTTTTTGCCGTGCGATCAGATAAGCTATCCGCCTTCCGCGCGCGAGGCCCGTTCAGCAAGAAAATGCGGTTATTTCCGGCAGTTTTCGTTCTGACGTGACGTCAGCAGCGCTGCGTTCCGCTTAGCTGCGCTGCGGCTGGCTTTCGCGCAGGCGGCGCAGTGCTTGCGCGAGCGGAGCGACGAGGCTGCTTCCGGACGCGACCAGCATGCCGTGCATCGGCACCTCGCGATTATAGCGCATGGCCTCGCCTTCGCCTGTCGTCACCTGCCCACCAGCTTCGCTGAGGACGAGATCGGCGGCGGCGAGGTCCCAGTCGCGTGCGTCGGGCGAGACCAGCCCGGCATCGATCGTGCCGTCGGCTATGCGGGTGAGGCGCAGCGCCAGAGACGGGATCTTGTCGGCAGGGATGAAGCTCTCCAGGCGTGCCAGCGCATCGAGCATCGGTTTCGGACCGGCGATGCGTGCGCCGGCGAGCGTATCGACCGCGCGTGTCCGGATCGGCTTGCCGTTGCTCATGGCGCCGCCGCCGCTGATCGCCGTATAGGTCGTAGGACCTGCCGGGGCATGCACCACGCCGAGTATGGGCTTGCCGTCGTCGAGCAGGGCGACGCAGACCGCCCAGTCGGGCGAGCCGGTCATGAAGGCGCGAGTGCCGTCGATCGGGTCGACGACCCAGACAAAGCGGCGCGACAGGCGCAGGGCATCGTCGACGGTCTCCTCGGAGAGCCAGGCGGCGTCCGGCAGCAGCGCCGACAGGCGCACATGCAGGAAGGTGTCGACGCCGATATCCGCTTCCGTCACCGGCGAGCCGCCGGCCTTCGACCAGGTTTTGGCAGCTGTCTGCGCGCCGGGGCGGAACAGGTCGAGCGCAAGCTGGCCGGCCTCGCGGCAGGAGGCCTCGACGACAGCTAGCATATCCTCGGCGATTGGCAGTGGAGAAGATTCCATCATGTCCCGTTATGGCCGGAGAGTGCGACGGAACAAGGAAAAAACCGGGGCCGTCCGAAAGATTCCGTCAAGCATCATCCGGGAAACCGGCCGGGAACGGACTGAAAACCGCTTCAACACCTTTGTTTAACCCAAGCTCTTAAGCGCTCGGACAACCCTTCCGGCCAATCTCCGTCCTGCAAGCACGAGAACCCCGCATCGACAGAGGGTTCCGGGCAGCAGGGATTAAAGAGAGGCGTTAAAACCGATGGCCAGCGTCACGCCGGCCACCGGGGAGAGCGGGCTTGCGCCCGTCTACCCCGGTGGCGCACAGAATCAGAACGGACAGTCCCCGCAGTCGGCGAATGTGCCGCTGCAGCAGGACGGCCCCCGCATCGAGCGCATCGGGCCGGTGCGCATCCTGCGCGGCGGCGCCGGTTGGCGTGGCATCGCGCTGCGCATGGCCGGTGGCGCGATTGCTGATGACGACCGCTTCCAGCTCGCCTTGACCGCGGGCGACGGCCGCTCCGTCATCGTCGCCGTGCTTGATCAGGACGACGCCATCGCCGTCTGGCGCGATGCCGGCCGCGCCAGCGGCCTGCCGCTCCTGCTCGAAACCAGCGACGGCGCGATCACCGAGCCCTACCCGCAAATCGGCCGGCTCGCTCTGGGGCCGACCCGCATTCGTCGTCGTCACGCCCTGCTTGCTGGCCGTCGTCCGCGCTTCCTGACAAGGCGCAAGACCGGCCGCCTGGCCGAGCGCCCGGTGGTGATCCGGGGCGAGATCCTGACCTAGAAGACGAAGGAAACCAGCGCGTCGAGCGCGAAACCGGCCGCCAGGATCAGGCCGGCATGCCAATTGGAGCGGAACAGCATCAGCGCCGTGCGCCCGTCAGCGCCGTCGATGGTATGGACCTGCCAGCCCAGGTGGAGCGCGAACATCCCTAACCCGATGAAGGCGACGAAGCCGGCGCCGGCGAACCAGGCGGCGACACCGGCGAGCGCGATCGTCGCGCCATAGCAGAGGCCCACGGCCTGCTGGGTGAACGCGCCGAAATAGCGCGCGCTCGACTTGATCCCGGCGATCACGTCGTCCTCGATGTCCTGCATCGCGTAAATCGTGTCGTAACCGATCGTCCAGAACACCGCGGCGGCATAGATCAGATAGGCCGGCGGATCGAGCCGGCCGAACACCGCGCTCCAGCCGACCAGTCCGCCCCATGAGAAGGCAAGGCCGAGCACGAATTGCGGCATGTTGGTGATCCGCTTCATGAACGGATAGATCGCGACGATCGCCAGCGAGGCGATGCCGGCGATCACCGTGAAGCGGTTGAACTGCAGCAGAACGACAAGGCCGACCAGCGACAATCCGACCATGAAAAGGGCGGCCGCCTTGGCGCTGACCTGGCCTGACGGCAGGGGCCGGCCGCGCGTGCGCGCCACCTGCGCGTCGAGCTTGCGGTCGACGATGTCGTTGAAGGTCGAGCCGGCCGCGCGCATCACGATGGCGCCGATCAGGAAGAGCAGGCAGTGCCAGAGATTGGGAAAGGGCAGCCCGGCCGCGATCGCGGCGAGCCCGGCCGACCACCAGCATGGCAGCAGCAGCAGCTGCCAGCCGATCGGGCGTTCGATCCGGGCGAGCTTGAGATAGGGCCGCAGGCGCCGTGGCGCTTTGGTGTCGACCCAATGCCCGGTCAGTGCGTCGGGGAGCGGCGCGTCGGTGAGGGGAGGAGAGGGCGCCATCGGGGCGCCGTCAGAGTGCGCCCTGCGGCACGCGCATCGCGCCGCCGGTGATCGAGTCGGCGCCTCCGAACGGGTTGGCGCCTTGCCGCTGCTGCGCCTGCTGCTGGGCGCGGCGCTGCATCACCTCCTGCTGCTTCACCGCATTGCAGGCCTGGCCGCGGATCGTGCCGGCCTTTTCATTGTCGGCCTTCATGCCGTCGACGAAGGTCGCCGGAATCTGGCACCAGTCCTGATTGGCGGTGGCGAACTTGATCAGCGAGTTGCCGTTGCCGACCAGCCGGCCCAAAATGCCGCAGGCCTGCACCGGGGTCATCTTGCGCTTGGCCTTCGCATTTGCGTTGAGCTGCCCCACGATCGACTGGCGCTCCTGCATCAGCTTCTGCAGATTCTCACAGCCCGAAGGCACTTGCGCCAATGCCGGCTCGGCCAGGCCCAGGCCAGCCAACGCTACAGCCAGCTTCAGGGTCGCGTATCGCCGCATCATCCGCTCCGCTCTTGTCCCGTTATATACGCCCGTCCCGGCGTTGCGGGCTTTTCCATAACAGCGAGAGCCATGCGCCAACAAGCTCCGGCTCGCATTTCGCCACGATCCACTTGCCGATAGCGTGGGATTGTGGCGACTTTCGCGCCATTCTTGTGGATATCGGATCGGGTTCGCATGCGGGATTTCACCAAGCACCGGCTGTTCAGCGAGGCGCCGCTGGCGGCAGGCGCCGTGCTGGAGCTCGCGCGCGACCAGGCCAATTACCTGCTCAACGTCCTCAGGTTGCGCGGCGGCGACACCATCCTGGTCTTCAACGGTCGCGATGGCGAATGGCTCTGCGCGATCCGGGCGGAGGGGCGCAAGCAGGCCAGCCTCGAGGCGCTGAAGCAGGCTCGCCCGCAACCGCCGGCGCCCGGTCTTCTCTATCTCTTCGCGCCGCTGAAGCATGCGCGGCTCGATTATATGGCGCAGAAGGCGGTCGAGATGGGGGCGGGCGTGCTCCAGCCGGTCCTGACGCGCTTCACCCAGGTCTCGCGGCTCAATCTCGACCGGCTCGCTGCCAATGCGGTCGAGGCGGCAGAACAGTGCGGCATCCTGGCCCTGCCGGAAATCCGAGCCGAGCAGCCGCTTGCTGCTGCGCTTGCCGCCCTCGAGCCGGAGCGGTTGCTGATCTTCTGCGACGAAGCGCTCGACGCGCAAAGCCCGCTGGCAGCCTTGCAGGCCGCGCCGCGCGGCCCGCTCGCCGTGCTGATCGGTCCCGAGGGCGGCTTCGACGAATCGGAACGCGCGCTGATTCTCCAGCGCGATCGGACGCTGCGCCTGTCGCTGGGGCCGCGCATCCTGCGGGCCGACACAGCGGCGGTCGCCGCGCTCGCCGTCGTCCAGGCGACGCTCGGCGACTGGTCCGCCAATTAGCTCCGTGGCTTGCGCACGACCGGCGTCCTTGCTGCCGGTTGGAACGCCGCGGCTGGTTCGGCGTTTAGGCGTGGAAACTGCGCCACCGGTCGCAGTTCCGACTCATTGACTGGCAGTCTGGCGCCGCCGCTCCGCTTCGGAGCGCGCCGCCACGGGGGAGAGACATCATGGTGAGCAGCGCCTACCGCTTTGGCGTCGAGGAGGAGTATTTCCTGTCCGACGCGGAAAGCCGCGGCGTCGTGCGCAAGATCGCACCGCATTTCATCGAGGCGGCGCAAGCCGTATTCCCGAACGAGTTGCAGCGCGAGATGCTGCAGTCGCAGATCGAGGTGGCGACGCCGGTCTGCGAGAACATGGCCCAGGCGCGCCTGTCGCTGCGGCGGCTGCGCTCGGATCTCGCCAAGCTCGCGCGCGAGCATCAGATGCTCCTGCTTGCCTGCGGCACCCATCCGAGCGCCGTCTGGGCGCGCCAGCGCGCCACCGAGGCCAAGCGCTATGACGGCATCATGCGCGACCTGCAGATGCTCGGCAGTCGCAACCAGCTCTGCGGCCTGCATGTCCATGTCGAGGTGCCGGACGAGGAGCAGCGCATCTCGATCATGGTCCGGATGCTGCCCTTTCTGCCGCTGCTGCTTGCCCTATCGACCTCCTCGCCGTTCTGGCAGGGGCGCCGCACCGGGCTGATGGGCTATCGGCTCTGCGCCTATGCGGAGCTGCCGCGCACCGGCCTGCCGGAGCTCTTCACCAGCGCCGCCGATTATCGGACCTATGTCGACACCATGGTGGCATCGGGCGCGATGCGCGATTCCAGCTTCATCTGGTGGGCGATCCGCTCGTCCCAGAAGCATCCGACGCTGGAGCTGCGCGTCGCCGACAGCTGCACGCGGCTTGACGACACGCTCGCCATCGCCGCGCTTTGTCGCTGCCTCGTGTGCCATCTCGCCCGCAAGCCCGGGCTCAACGCCGATCTGACCGCCGCCTCGCGCGCCCTCGCCGGAGAGAACATCTGGCGGGCCCAGCGCTACGGCATGCATGGTGGCTTCGTCTGCGAGAAGCGCCGCGCCATGATCCCGGTCGGGCAGGTGCTGGACGAGGTGCTGGAATTGCTCGACGAGGATGCCGTCGCGCTCGGCTGTGCCCTTGATCTCGCCCATTGCCGCACGATCGTTGCCGGAGGCACCAGCGCCGACATGCAGCTCGCGATCTTCGAGGAGGCGCGTGCCGGCGCCGGCGGTCAGACTGCCGGACTCATCGCCGTCACCGACTGGATTGCTGCGCAGACGCGTGCCGACGATGACGGACTTGTGCCGAAAGGGGCGAACCTGCTGCGTGGCGCCGCCTGACGCATTCGTGACGTGCATGCATCCGTGCAAGGTCCAGGCGCGCCGACACGCGCTGACGGTCGTTGTCGGATTGTCGCGGCTCGCCTATGTCTGGCGCTCCTCAGCGCATGGCGCGGCGGGGCGTCCGCCCCTGCCTGTCATGCTGCACAGTTCGACCCGGAGCGTTCTCCAGCTGCCTGAAAGGGCAGGCGGCGCGCCGGGACACGCATGCCGGAGCGCCCATGGCCCGCGACGTATCCGATTCCACGCCGATCAGCTCGAAGGCCGAACTCATCGGCTGGATCGCGCAGGGCGAGAAACCGGCCTCCGAATTCAAGCTCGGCACCGAGCACGAGAAATTCCCGTTCTACACCGACGATCTCAGCCCGGTTCCCTATGAGGGCGCGGCGGCGGGCCGCAGCGGCGGCATCCGGCAATTGCTCGAAGGCATGCAGGAGCGCCTTGGCTGGGAGCCGATCCTCGATGCCGGCCACATCATCGGCCTCGCCGGTCCCGATGGCGGCGGCGCGATCTCGCTCGAGCCGGGCGGTCAGTTCGAATTGTCAGGGGCGCCGCTTGCAAACGTGCATGAGACGGCGCGCGAACTCGACCAGCATCTCGCCGATCTGAAGGCGGTCGCCGAGCCGCACGGCATCGGCTTTCTCTCGCTCGGGCACTCGCCGCTCTGGACGCGCGAACAGACGCCGATGATGCCGAAGCGGCGCTATACGATCATGAAGAACTATATGCCGAAGGTCGGCACGCGCGGCCTCGACATGATGTTCCGGACCTGCACGGTCCAGGTCAATCTCGACTTCGCCAGCGAGGCCGACATGGTGCGCAAGCTGCGGGTCTCGCTCGCGCTGCAGCCGCTGGCGGCGGCGCTCTTCGCCGCCTCGCCGTTCAGCGAAGGGCAGCTCAACGGCTTCCAGTCAATGCGCTCCGAGATCTGGCGCGACACCGATAATGCCCGCTCGGGCATGCTGCCCTTCGCTTTCGACGAGGGCATGTCCTACGAAGGCTATGTCGATTGGGCGCTCGACGTTCCCCTGTATTTCGTCAAGCGCGGCGACACCTATCACGACGTCGCTGGCGCCTCCTTCCGCGACCTGCTCGCCGGCAAGCTCCAGCAATTGCCCGGTCAGCGGGCCACCATGTCGGACTGGGTCAATCACCTTGGAACGCTGTTCCCGGAGGCGCGGCTGAAGCGCTATATCGAGATGCGCGGCGCCGATGCCGGCCCGGTCGAGATGCTGAACGCATTGCCGGCCTTTTGGGTCGGTCTGCTCTACGACGACGCTGCGCTCGCCGCCGCCTGGGATCTGGTCAAGCGCTGGAGCGCGCAGGAGCGCCAGCAGCTGCGCGACACCGTGCCGAAGGCTGGGCTCAATGCTCGAATCGGGACCCGCGCCTTGCGTGAACTCGCCCGCGAGGTCGTGGAATTGTCGCGCGCGGGCCTCGCCCGCCGGGCCCGTCTCGACGCACAGGGCCGCGACGAGACGCAGTATCTCGATCCGATCGTCGCGATTGCCCAGAGCGGCCGCACGCTCGCCGAGCGCCTGGCGGTTCGTGAGCAGGGCGCCTGGAGCGGCAAGGTCGAGCCGGTCTTTCCGGAGCTCGCCTTCTAGCCGGCGGGCTCAAGATCAGGCGAGGGCAAGCCAACCTGTTTCGCGCTTCGGATTAACCAATCGTCCGGAGTTTTGCGCCAATATTGGGCTATGGAACGCTTTTCGGCCCTGGTCCTCGACTTCCTGCGCGATCGCCGCGGCGCGACCGCGCTGGAATACGGCTTCATCGCATTTCTGATTTCGATTGCTGCGGTCGCCACCATCCGGGAAATTGGTCCGTCGCTGGCTGCGAAATATGCCGCGGTGCTGCCCGGCCTCCAGTAGCGCGGCCATAGCCTGCACAGCTGGGGGCTGAGATGCGAAGCCATCTCGGACTTCTGCAAACGCAATCACCACATTCTGTATTCAGTTTTAACTGCATTTTACCATGTTGGCGGAGAACTCGCGATTCTGCCGATTTTCGCAGCGATACCAGTGACATTCACTGGTTCTGGAAAGGTTTTCTCAATCGCCGCGCGCCTAGCGTCCAGGCAATCGTCCCGTAGCTTGCCTGTGCCACTTGCGAGGCCATCCGATGCCCGGCCTGTTCCGATCGTTCCTCAAGGATGCCCGCGGCGTTACCGCGTTGATGTTCGGCCTGACGCTGCCGGCAGTCGTACTCGCAGTCGGCGGCGGTATCGATTTCAGTCGCGCAGCGGCACGGCATCAGCGCATGGCGAGTGCGATCGAGCTCGCTTGTCAGCAGGCGGCGCAGGAGATTCGATATCAGGCGAGTCAGGCCAATGCCGATCCGAAAAAGGATTACAGCTCGCTCGTCAAAGACCTCGCGGTTAAGAAGCTCGCCGAAGACAGCCTGACGGAAGTCACGCCTACTGTGGTCATTGCGGGTGAAATCGTCACGATCACGGCAGCCGGCTCGAGCGCGAACCTCTTCGCAGGCATCGTCGGCTATAATCAGGTTTCGCTGCAGGTCAGTCGCAATTGTACCAAGCTTCCGGTTGCCCCGCCGGAAAACAAGGTGCTGTTCACGGAATCCTTTGAGAACTACCACAGTGTCAAGAAAGAGGACTGGAGCGTTCTGCAGAACTGGAATGGCTGGAAAACGACAGGCGGCGGTGTCGAGATCAACGGCATCCCACAACTGTCTGGCAATGAGATCCGCTTCGGTAATTTCTTCGCCGAGTTGGATTCACATTGCTATGTCTCCGGTTGCAACTCCAATTCTTCGATGGCGAGGGAGTTCGATCTGAAGCCCGGCAATTACGAGCTGCGCTATTGGTACATCTCTCGAATCCGTAACACGACCTCGACATTCGCCGGCAAGGTGGCCTGCGTCGGACGCTATCCAGAGAACGATACGAATCCGGACTATAAGAACAACCCCAGTTTACAGAGCGCCTGGGCTACGAAATGGCCTCAAGTGGTGCAATGGGCGAGATCTTGGGAAGATGAGACAAATCGTATCGAGGTCTATTTCGCGAAAAGTAACGCGACTCTGAATACGACAAACATGGTCGATCTCTGTATTCACACGGACAAATGGGTCGAGCGTGTTGTTCCGTTGAAAGTGACAGAGGCGGCCAAATACAGCTTTACGTTCCGCGCAGCAGGCAAACAGGATACGGTTGGTGGACTCCTCGACTATATCCGCTTCTGCAGCGGCAATTGCCCGTAACGGGAGGGAGGGATGAAGCTGAGCCCATCCTCACGACGCGTCGCTGACGTCAGCGCCCAGCTTCCTGATCAGCAGGTTGCTTTCGGCAAGGATAGCTCGGTTTTGACTCTTGGTTGCGCCCGGCAGGTGCTGTACCGGAAGCTTCGCGCCTTCGGAGGCGACAACGCGGGCGCCACCGCCGTCGAATTCGGCTTCGTCGGCCTGCTGTTCCTGACAGTGCTGTTCGCGTTTGTGCAGTTCTCCTTGTTGTTCCTTGCCGGGATCAATCTCGAAAATGCCCTGTCCGACGCGGCGACGGGCAATACCGCCGCAACCTATGCCAATGATCGGTCCACGGTGACCGAGCGGATCTGCAGCAGGATGGTCCTGGCGGATGACTGCCAGACCAAGCTCAAGCTCGAAATGCAGCCGCTGAAGAACTACCCCACCACCGGGCAGGAGATCACCGGTACGGTCTTCACGGTTGGCGAGGCGGGGAAAGACGTGACCCTGATACGGGCGCGTGTCCCGATTATCACGATCATCCCGGGGCTGCCGGCGCTGTCGATCAGCAGCCAGGCGATGTTCCTGAGGCCAGTGTGATGCAACCGTTTCGTGACTTCAGGGGGCTGTGCTGGGCCAAGATTGCCGGTTTTACCAGGCGGCAGGAGGCGCGGCAGTCCGCGCCGGAGGTCTGGTCACGACGGCCGAGTGCTCGCCGGCTGCTACCTGACCAGCGCGGCGTCGCAGCGGTGGAGTTCGGTCTGCTCGCCATGTTCATGTTCGTATTGATGGCCGGCACGATCGATATCTCGCAGCGAGTCATCTTCCAGCGCGACCTCAAGCGCTTCGCGAGCTCCGCCGCTCTAGCCATGGCGACATGTCCGCAAGGCGGCGGCTCATGCTCGACCGACGCGATCAGGGCCATCAAGGATCGTATGGCGGTCGTTCTGCCCGGCGTGACGATATCGGAGTTGCGCCTGGCTTCATTCTACCTTGAGAATAGTAAGATCACGATGGGTCCGGGTGTGACGACCTATTTCCAGGGAACAGAGGAAGCCGACGCCAAGGCATTGCTGCTCAGAGAATTTGACGCTGGCGTCTTCGTCTCGATCAAGGCCACTCATGCCCCGACCTTTCCTAGCTTCGCAGCCAATTGGGGCTTGGTGAGCAAGGAATTCAGCGAAAGCAAGATGCAGCTGAGCTATCGTAAGGTGCAATAATCGCGGCTGGTACATGGACCGCGACCCCTACTCCGCCGCCACCTTGAAGCTCTGCAGGTTGTCCAGGCTCTGGATGATGTGCTCGGCGAGGGCGTTCGACAGGATCGACGGGTCGTGCCTCGTGCGTAGCAGGCCGATCTTGCAGGAGGGCAGGGTGGAGAAGCCTTCCGAGGGGCCCAGAATGCGCATGCCGGGCCGGACCGCGCTCTCCGGCAATACCGAGACCGCGAGCCCCGCAACCACTGCCGCTCCGACCGCGGTCGAATTCCAGCTGGCATAGAGCACGCGGAAGCGCCGGCCCTTGCTCTCCAGCGCTTCGACCGCGGCCTGGCGCCAGTTGCAGGTCGGCCGTCCCAGCGCCAGCGGCAACGGGTCTTCCTCGTGCACGCAGTGGCGGGCCGAGGTCACCCAGAGCAGGGGTTCGATCCGGATGATCTCGCCCTGGCCGCGGCCCTCGACATGGGTGATGATCGCAAGGTCGATGTCGCCGGTACCGATCCGCTCCGCCAGCATCGGCGTCGGCTCGCAGACCACGGTAACTTCGGTACGGGGGTTCGAGCGAGCGAAGCGGGCCAGGATCTCCGGCAGATAGCGGTCAGCGTAGTCGTCGGGCACGCCGAGCCGGATGCGGCCCTTGAGATCGGCCTCAGTGAAGCTCGCCACGCATTCGAGGTTGAGCCGCACGATACGGCGGGCATAGTCGAGCAGCCGCTCGCCATCCTCGGTCAGCTTGGCATGGCGCCCATCCCGGCCAAAGAGCGGCCGGCCGACACGCTCTTCCAGCCGCTTCATCTGCATCGAAACGGCCGATTGCGTCTTGAAGACGATCTCGGCAGCGCGGGTGAAGGAGCCGGTGTCGGCGATGGCGACGAAGGTCTTGAGCTGATCGGCATCGAGCACATGAGCCATGTCGGCCTCCTCCCAGAGGTTCATCAAGATCGGTTGTGTCAACCATCATAACCATTCGTTTGGCTGATGACCAGAGCAGAGTTATCCTTTGGTCATTATCCCGCTCCTGCCGGCCTGTGTCGCAGCTCTGGTGGAGTATCGACCGTCCAACCCCGAGGAGGCTGTCATGCTGGTCATGACCTTCGTCACGAAGACCTTGTCTGCCGTTTCCGGCGGCGCGGCGCGTGCTGCCGCTCACACGGTTACGGGCACGAAAAACCTGGTGCGCGCCTTCGTGCACCGCCGAGAGGTGATGCGTCTCAGCGAGCTCGATGAGCGCGGGCTGAAGGATATCGGCCTTGTCCGCTCCGACATCGACGGTGCGCTTGCGACCTCCTGGCTCGCGGATCCGTCGAGCGTGCTGCAGGCCCGCTCCGCCCAACAGCAGTCGGCGGCCGCGAGCCGCCGAGAGGCCGGGGTTCGACGGCCTGTGGTGATCCAGGCCGCGCCACGGCCGAGCGCCAAGGACATCAAGATCGCGTGCAACGCCTGACCCCTTGGCGTGACGCGTCCCTGCGGGCGGTGGCTTCGGCTGCCGCCCTTTTTTGTGCGTGGAGCGTAACCTTGCTGCGGTCGTTAACCGGATCGCGCGCATCGTAACGCTTCATTCAGCAAGTTCGACCACATTTGCGCCGCATTGCGCCGACTTCGGCGCCCCGATTCCTCGCCCCGGGGTTTTCCATGCGACGCTTTCGCTTTCGGCTTCATGATCTGAGGATCAGGACCAAGATCGCCATCCCGATGCTGGTCATGGGAGCGATCGGCATCGGCTCGGCCGTCTACGGCGCATTCGAGTTCGGCAAGATCGAGAAGACCTATGCCGACCTGGTCTCCCAGCGCGCGACGGCCATCCTCGACTCTGCCCGCGCCGCCAGCGCCATGACCGAGATCGTCGGCAATCTCTACCAGGCGATCGCCTATCCCGAGTTCATGAAGCAGAACGGGACCAGCATCGAGAAGGTGAAGACCGCCTATGCGGCCTCGCTGCAGGCGCTGGTCGAAGCCAAGATCAGCTTCCCGCAGCGGGCCGAGAGCTTCGACGAGTTGAGCCGCCGCCTGCAGGCGGCGAAGTCCGACATCGACCAGATCATCGCCCAGGCTGCCCGCGACGAAGACCTGCCGGCACTCTCGATCATGTCCCAGCTCGACAAGACGATCGGCGAGATCGCCGGCGCTGCCGCCAAGGTCAATGGCGAGATCAAGAAAGATACGGAGGCGGCCTCCGAAGCGCTTGCCGCCGATGCCGATCGCGTCAACCTGATCGTCATCGGCCTGAGCCTGGCAGGGGCACTGCTCGGCCTGATCGGTGGCGCGATTCTGACCAGCGCAGCTATTACGCGTCCGCTGGAGCGGCTCAAGCTCCGTATGGGCCAGATCGCCAATGGCGACTATGCCGCCGAGGTCGAGGGCCAAGGCCGCCGGGACGAGGTCGGCGAGATGGCCCGCGCCGTCCAGGTGTTCAGGGAGAACGGCCTCGCCGTCCAGCGCCTCGAAAGCGAGACGGAGGCCGGCCGCACCGAAGCCGAGCGGCAGCGTCTAGCGGCCGAAGCCGAGCGCACCAGCGCCACGGCGCTGCAGCAGCGCCTTGCGGCGGAGCAGGCGGTCGTGGTCAGGGCCCTCGCCGAGGGCTTGACCCGGCTCTCCCAGGGCGATCTCAGCGTCCGCGTCGAGGACGAGGTCGCCGCCGACTACGCCGCGCTCAAGCAGGATTTCAACAGCGCCGTCAGCCATTTGGCGCAGACGATCGCGACCATCCAGGCGACTTCGGCCGATGTCGGCAATGCCGCACGCGAGATCAATTCCGGCGCCGACGATTTGTCGAAGCGCACCGAGGAGCAGGCCTCCTCGCTCGAGCAGACGGCTGCGACCACCGAGCAGCTCGCAGCCTCGGTCAAGGCCTCGGCGCAGGCCTCGCGGCAGGCGGTTCAGCTCGCCAATGAGGCGACCGGTGTCGCGGTCAATGGCGGCGCTGTCGCCAGCCAGGCGGTCGACGCCATGGCGCGGATCGAGCAGGCCTCGAAGAAAATTTCCGACATCACCTCGGTGATCGACGAGATCGCCTTCCAGACCAATCTGCTCGCCTTGAACGCAGCGGTCGAAGCGGCCCGTGCCGGTGACGCCGGCAAGGGCTTTGCCGTGGTCGCCAGCGAAGTGCGCACATTGGCTCAGCGTTCGGCCGAGGCCGCCAAGGACATCACGGCCCTGATCGCTCAGTCGGGCGTCGAGGTCGAGCAGGGCGTCGGGCTGGTGCGCGCCGCAGGCGAGGCGCTGAGCCGGATCGTCGAAGCCTCGAAAAAGGTTTCGGCGACGGTCTCCGACATCTCGGCGGCGTCCGCCGAGCAGGCCAACGGCATCGACGAGATGAGCCAGACCGTCGCCCATATGGACGAGATGACGCAAGCGAACGCGGCACTGGCCGAAGAGAGCGCCGCGTCCGCAGGCTCGCTCAGTAGTCAGATCCGTCGTCTCAACGAGCTGGTCGCGAGCTTCCGCACCGGCGACAATGCCGCGACGCTGACCGGTGCCCCGGTCGCCGACGAGGCTTCCGAATGGGATGAACGCCGCCGAGCCTGAGCATCAGCGGCATCACAAGAATTGATCGACGGCCGCCTCCGGGCGGCCGTTTGTCATGGATCAGGCCTTGCGCTGGCCGCCGCCGAGCATCGTCTCGAAGATCGAGCGCAGCGCGTCCTGCTGGCCCGCCTGGACCTGGCGGCCGTGCTCGAACATCTGGTTCAGTGCATCGAGCCCGATCGAGCCCGGCCCGGTCTCGCTCGATGGCGGCGGCTCGTCCGACTCAGGTTCAGGCACTGGCCGGCGGGATTGCGGCGCCGGCTTAGCGCTGGTGTCGGGAGCCTGTCCCTGTGCACCGCCGAACATGCCGCCGAGGATCTGGCCAAAGATATTGCCCATGTCGGTGGGCATGCCGGGCATGGCGCCGCCGCCGAAGGGGCCACTGCCCTGCGCCTGGCCGGCCGGAGGCTTCTGTCCGCCGAAGAGCCCACCGAGGATCGCTTCAAGCGGATTGGCGGGGTTCGCCTGTGGGGCCTGGGGCTGCTGCCCGGGCATCTGGCCGCGCATCATCTCGGCGAACTGCCCGAGAATGCCGCCGAGGCCCTGATTGTTCACCGATTTGAACAGTCCGCCCATCAGGATCGAGGCGATCACCGGCAGCATCTGCTTCAGGATCGCTTGGCCGACGCCGCTGGTCGCCGCGGCCTGGGCCGCGACGGCGTTGGCGACCTCCTTCGAGCCGAAGAGTTGGCTCATCACGTCCTGGCCCAGCGGCATCGCCCGGTCGGGAATGCCATCGCCGTCGCTGTCGTACATCTGGCCGAAGGGCGTCGCCGTCATCATCTGGGCGAGATTGCCGAAGGCGTAGGGGTTCTGGGTCTGGCGCTGCAGCCCCATCGAGAAGGCGGGGAGCAACGCGTCGAGCGCGGACTGGGTCTGCTGCATCGAAAGCCCGTATTGCCGGGCCAGGTTCTGCATGGCCTGGCCGTTCTGGGCCGATTGCATCATCTCGAAGAGATTCATCATGGCGCGCTCCCTCGCGGGACGAGCCCGCCAACTCACGAAGCCGACGATAGCAGCCGGTCGCCGTCAGGCAAACGACGGTCTCGCTGCCATCTGAGCCGAGCGCTCGAGCCTGGCGATGCCGCGATAGGCGGTGACCAGCGCCGCGATGCCGAACAGCACCGCGCCCAGTGCAGCCCCGGCGAGCGCGCCCTTGGGGCCGGCATATTGAGCGCCGAGCCAGGCGAGCGGCACCGTGCCGAGCGTGGCGCGGCCCCAGCTGAACAGGGTCGAGTAGAACGGCATCCCGAGATTGTTGAAGGCCGAGTTGGCGACGAAGAGCGCGCCGACGAAGAGCCACATCGGCCCGGCGATCAGGCCGAAGAAGGCGACGAGCTCGGCGGTCTCGCCGCTGGTGCCGAACAGAGCGCTGATCTGGTGACGCAGCAGCGCCAGCAGCAGGCCTGCGACAGCGACATAGGCCGCAGCGAAGCTGACGGAATCGGTCAGTGCCTGGCGCATCCGATCATAGCGCTGCGCGCCCCAGTTCTGCGCCAGGATCGGCCCGACCGCGCCGGACAGCGCGAACAGCACGCCGAAGGCGACCGGGACCAGCCGGTCGATGATCGCGCTCGCCGCGATGACCTGATCGCCGAAGCGGGCGATGATGCCGAAGAAGCAGGCATTGGCGATCGGATTGGCGAGATTGGTCATGATCGCCGGGGCTGCGATCGCGAAGGTAGGCCTTGCATCGCGGCGCAGGGCGGCAAAGCTCGGGCGGGCGATCATCCGGTGGACGCGAAGCGCGCCATGGAAGCCGACGGCGAGGAAGACGACGCGCGAGAGCACGGTCGCCCAGGCGGCGCCGTCGGGGCCGAGCCCGAGGCCGAAAATCAGGAGCGGGTCGAGCGCTGCCGTGACGATGCCGCCAGCCAGGGTGACATACATCGCCCGCTTGGCGTCGCCGACGGCGCGCAGGACGCCGGACAGACCCATGCCGAGCGCCATCAGCACATTCGAGGGGAGGGTGATCCACAGGAACGAAGTCGCGACGGCGAGCGACTCGCCATGCGCGCCGAGCTTAGGCAGCAGCCAGGGCAACAGCGGCAGCATGACGACGCTGAGCGCCAGCCCGGCGATCGCCATCACCGTGAGTGTCGAGCCGGCCATCCGCCGCGCGCCCTCGCGGTCGCCGGCGCCGAGCGCGCGCGCCGTCAGCGCCGTCACCGCGATCATCAGCCCGACATTGAATGAGATCATCAGGTAGAGCACGATCGTCGCGTAGCCGACGCCCGCCGTCGCCTCGGGCCGGCCGAGGCGCGAGACGTAAAGCAGCGACAGGAAATCGACGACGAAGATCGCGATCAGCCCGACTGAGGCGGTCGCGGTCATCACCGCGACATGGCGCAGGGTCGAGCCGCTGACGAAAACGGCCTGCGAAGGGAGCGTGGGCGCGTTCACTCGGCCGGTTCCCCGACTCCGCCGACCGCAACCTCGGCACCGCCATCCTCGATGACGTCCTGCGTCTCCTTGGTGAGCGCCTTCGACTTGCCCTTCGGTGCGATGATGGGTTCGGGCGTGACGCGCGGCACCTTCTCGATGCCGGCGGCGACGCCCTCGCTGAACTGGATCTCCATGCGCTGCGCATCGCGGTCGCGCACATGCTCGATCACGAAGCTCGCTTCCTCATAGCTCAGGCCGAGCGCTTCCAGGGTGACCCGGCCGAAGCCGAGGGCCGATTCGAAGGTCTCGCGCATCTGGTAGTCGACATCGAGGCGCATCAGGTCCATCGCATGGACGCGGTCATAGGCGCGGGCATGGATGCGCACGGCCGGGAATTCGACCTTGGCCATCTCGACGATGCGCAGCGCCGCCTGCCGGTCGTCGATGCAGATGCACACAACCTTCGCCTTGCCGGCGCCGGCGGCGCGCAGCACGTCGAGCCTGGTGCCGTCGCCATAATAGATCTTGAAGCCGAACTTGGCGGCCGAGCGGATCCGCTCGATGTCGGAATCGATGATGGTGACGTCGAGATGCTGCAGCAGCAGCGCCTGCGTCACCACCTGGCCGAAGCGGCCGAAACCGATGACCAGCACCGAGGGCGTCACGCCGTCGAAGGTCTCCTCGATCTCCTCGGGCGGCGGTGCGTTGGCGGCGAGCCAGAGGTCGATCAGCTTGGCCACGATCGGGCCGATCAGCATGCTGAGCGCGGCGGTCGCCGTCGCCAGCGCGCCCTGCCTCTCGTCGAGCAGGCCGAGCGAGGCGGCGAGCGGCAGCAGCACGAAGGCGAATTCGCCGGCGGGCGAAAGCAGGGCGCCGGCGCGGATCGCCTCGCTCGTCGAGGAGCAGGAGGCACGCAGGATCGCAGCCGCCGCAGCGATCTTGAACATCACCAGGAGCGGCGCCGCCAGTGCCAGCAGCAATGCGTTCTCGGCGACGAGCTTCAGGTCGATCGACATGCCGACCGCCATGAAGAACAGGCCGAGCAGCACGCCGCGGAAGGGCTCGATATCGGCCTCGAGCTCGTGCCGGAAATGCGAATCCGCCAGCAGCACGCCGGCGAGGAAGGCGCCCATCGCCATTGAGAGCCCGACCTGCTCCATCAGCAGGGCGGCGCCGAGCACGACCAGCAGCGCGGCGGCGGTCATCACCTCCTTGGCACCGGACTTGGCGAGCAGGCGGAAGAACGGGTTCAGCGCATAGCGGCCGGCGAGCACCACCGCGGCGATGGCGAGCAGAGCGAGGCCAAGCCCTGTCAGGGCCTTGGTCGAGCCGCCGCCATGGGCAGCGCCGGTCGTCGCCAGCAGCGGCAGGAAGGCCAGCGCCGGAGCGATCGAGATGTCCTGGAACAGCAGGATCGAGAAGGTGCGCCGGCCATAGGGCTCGGCGCCGTCACCGCGTTCCTCCAATAATTGCAGAGCGATCGAGGTCGCCGACAGCGCGAGCGCGAGCCCGATCGCGATCGCGCCGCCCATGGCGACGCCGAACTGCCAGGCGGCCGCGCCGATCGCCAGCGCGCTCAGCAGCATCTGGGTCAGGCCGGCGCCGAGGATGTCCTTGCGCATCGAATAGAGCCGCGCCGGCTGCAATTCGAGCCCGACCAGGAAGAGTAGCAGCACGACGCCGATCTCGGCGGTGCCGCGGACGGTCTCCGGATCCTTGATCACCGCCAGGGCCGATGGCCCGATCACAATGCCGGCGGCGAGATAGCCCAGCACCGCCGACAGTCCGAAGCGGCGGAACAAGGGCACAGCCACCACCGCACCCGCACAGAAGGTCAGGATCGGCGGCAGATAGCTGGCATGCGAAACGGCATCGGCCATTGAGGAACTCGTGCTGGAGCGAAGGCAGGCCGCGTCGAGGCAATGGCCGGTCGCGCCCAATGTAGGGCCTGCCGCAGCATCCTGCGAGAGGCGGCGTTGCATGAGCGGCGATGCGCTGCGGCACCGCGCTTTCTTGACATCGAAGCCGCCAGACCGAAAGAAGGCGCGATCTCCTTGGAACCCGCGCTCCAGTGACCGCCAAGCCGCCGCTCGACATTCTGCTCTGCGCCCCGCGCGGCTTCTGCGCCGGCGTGGTCAGGGCGATCGACGCCGTCGAGAAGGCGTTGGCTCTGCATGGCGCCCCCGTCTTCGTGCGCCACGAGATCGTGCACAACAAATACGTGGTCGAATCGCTGAAGCGGAAAGGCGCGGTCTTCGTCGCCGAGCTTTCCGAGGTGCCGGATGCGACGCGGCCGGTGATCTTCTCCGCCCATGGCGTGCCGAAGTCGGTGCCGGCCGAGGCGCAGGCCCGCAATTTCTTCGCCATCGACGCGACTTGCCCACTGGTCACCAAGGTGCATCGCGAGGCCGAGGTCCATCGCAAGCGCGGCCGGCATATCCTGCTGGTCGGCCATGCCGGCCATCCCGAGGTGATCGGCACGATGGGGCAACTGCCCGAAGGCGCGATCACGCTGATCGAGACGCTCGACGACGTCGCGACGCTCGCTCCGCCGGAGGGCAAGGAACTGGCCTATGTCACCCAGACCACGCTCTCGGTCGACGACACCCGCGAGATCGTGCAGGCCCTGCAGGCGCGTTTTCCGGCGCTGATCGCCCCGCACAAGGAAGACATCTGCTACGCCACCACCAATCGCCAGGAGGCGGTCAAGCGCGTCGCCCCGCTGGTCGATGGTTTGATCGTGGTCGGTTCGCCCAATTCCTCGAACTCGCAGCGCCTGCGCGAGGTCGCCGAGCGGGCCGGCTGCCCGATCTCTCGCCTCGTCTTGCGCACCGACGAGATCGACTGGTCGCTCTTCGGTGACATCCGCCGCCTCGGCATCACCGCCGGCGCCAGCGCGCCCGAGGTGCTGGTCGAGGAGATCATCGACGCCTTCGCCGAGCACTACGAGGTCACGGTCGAGACCGTCTCGACCGCCGATGAGAGCGTCTTCTTCCCGCTGCCGCGCGAGCTGCGCGAGCCGACCCCGACTGCAGCCGAGTAAAGAACGCGTGGCCGTCTATACTGAAGTGCCGGATGACGAGATGGCTGCCTTCGTGGCGAGCTATGGCATCGGCGACCTGCTCGCTGTGAAGGGCATCGCCGAGGGCGTCTCTAACTCCAATTTCCTGCTCCACACCAGCAAGGCGTTCTATATCCTGACGCTGTACGAAGAGCGGGTCGACATCGCCGACCTGCCCTTCTTCATCGGCCTGATGGAGCATCTGGCGGCGCGCGGGCTGATCTGCCCGCAGCCGGTCAAGGCGCTGAACGGTTCGGCGGTTGGCCGCCTGGCCGGGCGCCCCGCCGCGATCGTGACCTTCCTGGATGGGCTCTCGGTGCGGCGTCCGAACGCGACGCATTGCGCCGAACTCGGCCGCGGTCTGGCGCTGCTGCACCAGGCTGGCGCGGATTTCCCGATGGAACGGGCCAACTCTCTGTCGGTTCCCGACTGGCGGCCGCTGGCAGAGAGGGCAGGCGCCGCCGCCGACACCGTTTCGCCCGGTCTCGCCAATCGCATCATGGCCGAGATCGAGACCCATGAACGCTCATGGCCGCAGGATCTGCCGCGCGGCGTGATCCATGCCGATCTCTTCCCGAACAATGTCTTCTTCATCAAGGACAGGCTCTCGGGGCTGATCGACTTCTACTTCGCCTGCACCGACGCCTTCGCCTACGACCTCGCCATCTGCCTGAACTCCTGGTGCTTCGAGGCCGATGCCTCGTTCAACCTGACCAAGGGCCAGGCCATGCTCGCCGGTTATGAGAGCGTGCGCCGGCTCGATGATGCGGAGGTCGCCGCGCTGCCGGCGCTGTGCCGCGGCTCGGCGCTGCGCTTCCTGCTGACGAGGCTGGTCGACTGGCTGAACGTCCCGCCGGGCGCCTTCGTCAAGCCGCTCGATCCGCTCGAATACGACCGCAAGCTCGCCTTCCACCAGCGGGTCTCGGACACCAGAGAATACGGGCTGCGGCGATGAGCGAGGCTGTCGAGGTTTGGACTGACGGCGCCTGCTCGGGCAATCCGGGGCCGGGCGGCTGGGGCGCGATCCTCTCCTATAAGGGCAAGGAGCGCGAGCTCTCCGGCGGCGAGGCGCTGACCACCAACAACCGCATGGAGCTGATGGGCGCGATCTCCGCGCTGGAGACGCTGACGCGGCCCTGCACGGTCGCGCTCCACACCGACAGCCAGTATCTGCGCCAGGGCATCACCAGCTGGATCCATGGCTGGAAGAAGAACGGCTGGAAGACCGCCGATCGCAAGCCGGTCAAGAACGAGGAGCTCTGGAAGCGCCTCGACGCGGCGCTGAAGCAGCACAAGATCGAGTGGAAATGGGTCAAAGGCCATGCCGGCGACGAGATGAACGAGCGCGCCGACGCGTTGGCGCGAGCCGGCATGGCGCCGTTCAAGCTGGGGCGGTGAGGAGCGGCGGACGGCTATCTCAACGGCAGCTGTGGGTCGAAAACGGATGTCTCGCTTAAGTGCGTGAGAGATAGAACACGGCGCCGAAGAATACCCCGAACCACAGCAATTGTCCCAAAGCAATTGCTATTAAGAATGACACACTCAGCTGTCTACCACGGCGCCAGAGCATCTTGGAGCGCTTCTGGTCGTAATATCCGTAATCTCCGACATCTAAACTGCCAAGCGATAACGCTTGTATTGTTGCACGCCCTGTCCAGTAGCCTAACAATTGGGTTAGCGAGAACCAAATCAGTCGGAGGACGAAGCCCAAGATCGCTTCGAGCAATTTTGACTCCTGTCCAAGCGGCCATGCTGGATATAGCTCACTGCGCCTACCGATCCGTGAACGGTAATGTCGTCTATGGGTCGGAAGTGGAACCATCAGACCGGTATTCCGTTCTTCCCGACGCCAAAGCGCCGCACCCTCAGCGCCAGCCGACCCCCGGCGCGACATGCTTCAGGATCGCCTCGATGACATGGGCGTTGTAGTCGACGCCCAGCTGGTTCGGCACCGTCAGCAAAAGCGTGTCCGCCTCGGCGATTGCCTCGTCCCTGGCCAACTCCTCGATCAGCTTGTCGGGCTCGGCCGCATAGCTGCGCCCGAAAATGGCGCGCGTGTTGTCGTCGATATAGCCGATCGAATCGTCGCCCTGGTTGCCATGGCCGAAATAGGCGCGGTCGCGGTCGTCGACCAAAGCGAAGATGCTGCGGCTGACCGAGACGCGCGGTTCACGCTCATGGCCGGCTTCCTTCCAGGCCTGCCTGTAGAGGCGGATCTGCTTGGCCTGCTGGATATGGAAGGGCTCGCCGCTCTCGTCGGTCTTCAGCGTCGAGCTCTGCAGGTTCATGCCGTGCTGCGCGGCCCAGATGGCTGTCGCGTCGGAGGAGGCACCCCACCAGATGCGCTCACGCAGCCCCTCCGAATGCGGCTCCAGCCGCAACAGGCCGGGCGGGTTGGGAAACATCGGGCGCGGGTTGGGGCGCGCGAAGCCCTCGCCGCGCAACACGTCGAGGAAGACCTCGGTGTGGCGGCGCGCCATGTCGGCATCGCTCTGCCCTTCCGCCGGTTGGTAGCCGAAATGACGCCAGCCATCGATGACCTGCTCGGGCGAACCGCGGCTGATGCCGAGTTGCAGGCGCCCCCGGGCGATGAGATCGGCCGAGCCTGCATCTTCCGCCATGTAGAGCGGGTTCTCATAGCGCATGTCGATGACGGCGGTGCCGATCTCGATCCGGCTGGTCCTGGCGCCGACCGCAGCCAGCAGCGGGAACGGCGATGCGAGCTGGCGGGCGAAGTGGTGCACCCGGAAATAGGCGCCGTCAGCACCCAGTTCCTCGGCCGCAACCGCAAGCTCGATCGACTGCAGCAGCGTATCGCCCGCCGAGCGCGTCTGCGACTGCGGCGAGGGCGACCAGTGCCCGAAGGAAAGAAAGCCGATCTTCTTCATGGTGCAGCGCCTGTGAATGCCCGCGAGCGCGGAGCTGTTCCGCGAAAGGAAAACGCCCGGGCGGCTGGTGCCGTCGGGCGTATCTGTTCCTCATATAGGCGGCATCCACCGCATTGCCCTGGCGTTCATGCACAGACGGCAATGCCTTGCTGCAATCTCAGCGGGAGCAGCGTGCTGGCCCGCCAGCTCAGCCCAGCGGCTGGCGGTAGACGATGAAGCCCGATTTCTGCGCGACCTTGTCGTAGAGTTCCTGCGCCTGCAGATTGCTCTCATGCGTCTGCCAGTAGACGCGGAAAAGGCCCTGCTTCTCGGCCATCTGCCGGACCGCCTCGATCAGCTTGCGCCCGACGCCGTGGCCGCGCGCCTCCTCGCTGGTGAAGAGGTCCTGGAGGTAGCAGATCTCGTTCTGGCTCCAGGTCGTGCGGTGCAGCACATAGTTGACGATGCCGAGCGCCTTTCCGTCGCGTTCGGCAATGAAGCCCCCCATCGGCTCCTGGCCGTTCGTCAAACGCGAGAAGGTGGTGTCCGTCGTCTCCGGCGTCAGTGACGATTTGTAGAAGGTGATGTAGCCCAGCCAGAGCGGCTCCCAGGCGGCGCGGTCGCTCGCCACGAGCGGGCGGATGCTGATCTCTGACATGGGCTTGGCGTCTCCTCGATGTTTTCGGGAGGCTAGCGAGCACCTGCGTTGCTGTCTCATGACAAGCGCAGATCGGATCGATCGGATTCGCTGCTGGACATGAAAAAGCCCGCGCTGGAGGCGCGGGCTTAAAACTGTATGACGTTGCAGCTCAGAGCTGGTTCAGCAGTGCCTCGGCGCCGGAGAGGTCGGCCTTGCCCGGCGCGTCCTCGACATTGAGCGCGGTCACGACGCCGTCCTCGACGACCATCGAATAGCGCTGCGACCGGGTGCCGAGGCCGAAGCCCGAGCCATCCATCGACAAGCCGATCTCCTTGGCGAAGTCGGCGTTGCCGTCCGACAGGAAGGTGATCACGCCGGCGCCGCCGGTCGCCTTCGACCAGGCATCCATGACGAAGACGTCGTTGACGCCGGTGACGAAAATCTCCTCGACGCCCTTGGCCTTGATCTCGGCCGCCTTGTTCACGAAGCCGGGCAAATGGTTCTTGTGGCAGGTCGGCGTGAAGGCGCCCGGCACGGCGAAGAGCACAATCTTGCGGCCCTTGAACAGATCGTCCGTGGTCTTGGCGGCCGGCCCATCGGCCGTCATCACGCGAAACGTCGCCTGCGGAAGCTTGTCACCGACCTTGATCGCCATGTCCGTATCTCCTGCGCGCGGCGTCGCGCCGCCCGGCGGCAGGGTTACGGCTTCGCGTTGCCGATGTCGAGTTCGAGCCGCGTCTCCACCGCCTGCGGTTTTCCGCGCACGGTGATGATCAGCGGCGTCGGGCCGGTCGCGCCCTTGGGACGCTCGACGATCTTGAGTTTTGCGGCGACCGTGCCGTCGGGCTGCGGCATCAGCATCGGCCGACCGAAGGACCACATCCCGGCGCCCTCGACGAAGATGTCATCGATCGCGCCGCCCTCGGGCGCCTTCAGCAGCAGCTTCACGGCGGCGTCGCTATGCGTGACCTCTAGGATCGACAGGCGATCGCTGGCCTCGCCGAGCTTGATCGCGTGCGGGATCCTCGCCTCGAACTGCTCCAGCCGTGGCGAGGCCACCGAGGTGACGCCCGGCTCGAGCCACAGGCGCGCCTCGCCCTTGGCCGGCACGCAGATCTTGTCGCAGACGGCATAGTCGAGCTTCAGCACCACCGTGACCGGGCGCGCCGGGTCGATTGGCTGGACCGAAACCGGCACCACCACCTGGCCGACATAGCCGATGCCGGAGCCGGCGCCGTCCTCGAAGCGCTCGGGTGTCGGCCAGCGGACATCGAGCCCGCCGACATTCTCCGATCCGCTCCAGTCGAAGACCGGCGGTACGCCGGCGTCGCCGGGGCTGCGCCAATAGGTCTTGAAGCCCGCCGACATCGTGATCTCGACGCCGATGCGCTGCTTGCCCGAAGGCGCGGTCGCGCCGGCGATCAGGCGCACCGACGAGTATGCGGCCTTCGACCATGGCGAAATCGCGGCTTCCTGGGCGGAAGCCGGAGCGCCGAGCGCCAGCGCGGCGAGGAGAGAGAGGGCTGTGACCGTTTTCACGTGTCTGATTTAGGCGATCCAGTCCAGTTTTGCGAGGACGATACCGATGCTGTGATCCCATATCGGGACATGTTCAAGCATCGCCAGTTTTGCGCCAGCATTGCGGCGAGCACGGAGCGGGCGTTTCGGGGCACGTTCGCGCTACGCCGGAAGGCCGGGATCGCTACCGAGCCAAAGTGATTCCCACATCAGCCCAACATGCTCTACCATGGCGAACATGAATCTCGGCTCGAACCAGCGCGTCAGCGGGCGCAGCTATCTCGACGGGCAATGCCTGATCGCCATGCCGGGCATGAGCGACCAGCGCTTCGCCCGCAGCGTCGTCTATCTCTGCGCCCATTCCGAGGATGGCGCGATGGGCATCATCGTCAACAAGCCCGCGGCCGATACGCGCTTTCCCGAGCTGCTCGTCCAGCTCGACGTGATCCCGCCTGACCAGGCGATTCGTCTGCCGACCCAGGCCGAGAAAGTGAAGGTCCTGCGCGGGGGCCCGGTCGAGACCAAGCGTGGCTTCGTCCTGCACAGCGCCGACTTCTTCCTGGAATCGGCGACGCTGCCGATCGATGACGGCATCTGCCTGACTGCGACGCTCGACATCCTCCGCGCCATCGCCGTCGGCACCGGGCCGGAGAGCGCGGTGCTGGCGCTCGGCTATGCCGGCTGGGGAGCCGGCCAGCTCGAATCCGAAATCCAGTCCAATGGCTGGCTGCATTGCCCAGCGGACCAGGCGCTGCTCTTCGACGACGCGCTCGACACCAAGTACACCCGCGCGCTCGGCAAGCTCGGCATCGACCCGGCCTTCCTGTCGAAGGACGCCGGGCACGCCTGAAGAGCGTCATGCTTGGGCTCGGCCCGAGCATCTCAGGCCGGAACAGGCGTCGGACAGTGCTTTCTCGTCATGAGATTTTCGGGTCGGGCCCGAGAATGACGCTTTCCGCTTACGCAGCCTCGAAGCTCGAGCTCGACGCCCCCACCAGCCGGCGCGCCTCCGCCGCCGTCATCGGCTGGCCGAAAGTGTAGCCCTGCGCGTACTGGCAGCCGAGCTGATAGAGCTCGATCGCGTCCGACTCGGTCTCGGCGCCCTCGGCGACGACGTCCATCTGCAGGTCGCCGGCGAGCTGGACGATCGAGCGCAGGATCACCGGCGGCTTGCCGTTGCCCATCTGGCGCACGAAGCTCTGGTCGATCTTGATGGTGTCGAACGGGAAGCGCTGCAGATAGGACAGCGAGGAATAGCCGGTGCCGAAATCGTCGAGCGAGAGCCCTGCGCCGAGATCGCGAATGCGCGAGAGCATCTGCGCTGCATATTCCGGGTTCTCCATCACCAGGCTCTCGGTGATCTCGAGCTTGAGCGTGCCGGGCAGCACGCGCCGGCGCGCCAGCACGGCCTTCACGTCCCGCAGCAGGTCGTGGCGCAGCAACTGGCGGCTGGAGACGTTGACGCTGGCGAAGATCGGCGGTTCGACCTCGAGCGCGGCCTGCCAGGCGGCGAGCTCGCGCGCGGTGCGGTCCATCACATAGACACCAAGATCGACGATCAGCCCGCTCTCCTCGGCGATCGCGAGGAAGTCCTGCGGCAGCAGCCGGCCCTCGCGCGGATGATCCCAGCGCATCAGGGCCTCGAAGCCGGCGATGGTCCGGTCCTCCAGCCTGACGATCGGCTGGTACATCACCTGAATCTCGCCGCGCTCGATCGCCCGGCGCAGATCGCTTTCGAGCGCGAGGCGATCGTTGCGATCGCTGCGCATCGCCGGGACGAAGACCTCGACCAAATTTCCGCCCTGGTTCTTGGCGTGCGCCATGGCGAGCTCGGCGTTTTTGAGCGCGTCGTCCTTGCGCGCCGTCGGCGTGCCGTCGAAGAGCGCGAGCCCGATCGACGGCGTCAGTACGATCTCGCGTTCGGCGAAGGTGATCGGCGTCGAGACGGCGCGGCGGATCAGCTCGGCCAGGGCCAGCACCCGCTCGGGATCGCTCTCAGAGACCAGGATCATCGCGAAGATGTCGCCGCCGATCCGCGCCAGCGTGTCCTGCGTCCTGAGCAGCCGGCCGAGGCGGCGCGCCAGCGTCAGCAGGATCGAATCGCCGGCCGAGAAGCCGACGGATTCATTGACCTGCTTGAAGCGATCGATGTCGATCACGATTACGGTCGGGCGGATGGCGTCGTCGGCGCGGCTGAAGCCGAACACTGCGGTGAGCCGGTCCTGGAACAGCTCGCGGTTGGGCAGACCGGTCAGGTTGTCGTGCACGGCGTCGTGCAGCATGCGCTCCTGCGCGGTGCGCTGCTCGGTGACATCGGCGAGCGTGCCGATGACGCGGATGACCTCGCCGTCCGAGCCGATCACCGGCCGGGCCTTCAGGCTGAACCAGTGATAGGCGCCGCTGGAGGCGCGCAGGCGGAAATCGAGCTGCAGCTTGCCGCGGCGCTGTTCGATCACCGCGTCGAGGGAGACCCGGTAACGGTCGCGATCGGCAACGTGCATGTGTTCGAGCCAGCGTGCGGCCGAGCCCTCGAGCGCGCCCTTGGACAGGCCGAGCAATATCTCGGTCTGCGGCGAGACGAAGATCTTGTCGGCGGAGACGTCCCAATCGAAGACGAGGTCGCCGGAACCTGAGAGCGCCAGGGCCTGCCGCTCGGTGTCGGAGACCAGCCCCTGGGCCAGCGCCCCGCCGGCGAAGGCGTGCTGCACCACGGTGAAGCCGATCAGCAGCACGATCAGGATGAGGCCGCCGATCAGCGCCGGCGGCACGAGATCGCGCGTGACCTGGCCGACCACCGTGAAGCCAGCCGCCGTGACCCAGACGAGCAGCAGGAACCAGGTCGGGATCAGCATCACCGCCCGCTCATAGCCATGAGTGGCGAGGTGCAGGATCAGCACGAAGCCGATCGCGGCGACGGCCGCGATCGAGATGCGGGCGATGCCCGACGCCATCGGCGCGTCGAAGACTGCGAGGCCGACCAGCCCGGCGAGGCCGAGGATCCAGACGATGGTGATATGGCTGTAGCGCACATGCCAGCGCGACAGGTTGAGATAGGCGAAGAGGAAGACGAGCAGTGTCGCCGCCAGCACCACCTCCGCGCCGGCGCGATAGATTCGCTCGATCGCCGGGGTCAGCGGGAAGATGCGCTGGAAGAAACCGAAATCGAGCCCGGCATAGGCCAGAACCGCCCAGGCCAGCGCCGCCGCAGCCGGGAAGATCACCGCGCCCTTGACCACGAAAATGATGGTCAGGAACAGCGCGAGCAGGCCGGCGATGCCGATGATGATGCCCTTATAGAGCGTCAGCCCGTTTGTCTTCTGGCGATAGGCTTCCGGCTCGAACAGATAGAGCTGCGGCAGGTTCGATGATTTCAGCTCCGCCACGAAGGTGACGGTGGTGCCGGGATCGAGCGTGATCTGGAAGATGTCGGCGTCGGGCGCCTCTTCGCGCTCGGGCCTGAGGCCCTGGCTCGCGGTGATCGCCTCGATGCGGCGGTCGCCAAGATCGGGCCAGATCACGCCGGAGCCGATCAGGCGGTGGAAGGGGGCGACCAGCAGGCGATCGATCTGCTCGTCGGAATCATTGGTCAGCGCGAACACGATCCAATCCGGCCGCGCTCCGGATTCGCGCGCCCTGACGGCGATGCGCCGGACGATGCCGTCGGCTCCCGGCGCCGTCGAAATCTGAATGACGTCGCCGTCGGATTTGTTGCGTTCAACCACATCCGTCAGGTCGAGCACCGGCACGTCGAGCGGCACGCGCTGCGCCTCGACCGCCAGCGCCGGCCGCACCAGTGTCAGCAGCACCAGCATGAGAAGGCCGCAAACGGCGATGCCGGACCGGAAAAAGCGATATGGCGATGACAAGGTGAACTCTGCGGCGGGCTCTTCAGGCGTGACGATCAGTGGTATCGGCGCGACGTGGCGAGGGCAAGGCAATGCCGGCCTCTTCACAGCTTGCGGTCAATTTCGGACGGGCGACGCGGCTCCGAGGAGAGCATGCCGTAGAGCAGATGGTCGGCCCAGACGCCGTTGATGCGCAGATAACCGCGCGCCTCGCCTTCGCGCGTGAAGCCGACCCGTTCCAGCAGTCGGCGCGACGGTTCGTTATTTGGCAGACAGGCCGCTTCGACCCTGTGCAAGGCGAGCTCGGAGAAGGCGAAGTTGAGCGCGCCGCGCACCGCTTCGGTCATATGGCCCTTGCCGGCATGGCGCTGGCCCATCCAGTAGCCGAGCGTGCAGGCTTGTGCGACGCCGCGCCGGACCAGGCCGAGTGTCAACCCGCCGAGCAGGGCTTCCGAATGAGCGTCGAGGATGAACAGCGAGTAGGCCTCGTCGGATGCGATCTCGCGGGCGGCGCGCTTGACGCGCAGGCGGAACGAGGTGCGGGTCAAATCGTCCTCGCTCCAGACCGGCTCCCAGGGGGTCAGGAAGTCGCGGCTCTCCATCCGCAGGCTCGCCCAGGCCGAATAGTCGCCGGCAAGCGGGGCACGCATGATCAGGTTCTGCGTCCTGATCAGCGGCCGTGCCGGCGGGTCGGTGGCGAAGCGGAAGAGCGCCATCGTCGTCAGGCGGCCCGCGCCAGCATGGCCCGCAGGGCGGCCACCGGAGCGAGGTCGTCGAGCGGGCCGACGGCCGCGACGGTGACTACGCCGTCGAGCAGGGCCTGACCGGCTGCGCGCACATCGGCGAGGCTGACCGCATCGAGCCGGCGCGCCAGTTCCTCGCGTGGGATCGCCCGGCCGAAGACGAGCACCTGCCGCGCCATCTGCTCGAGCTTGCCGCCAGGGCTTTCCAGCGAGGCCAGGAGCCCGACCTTCATCTGGGCCCGGGCCCGGGCGACCTCGATCTCGCTGACGTCACGGGCCGCCTGGCTCAGGCAGTCGAGCGCGACCTCGACCAATTCGCCGACATCCTCCGGCGCTGTGCCGGCACTGATGCCGAAAACGCCGCAATCGGAGAAAGGCCAGTGGAAGGCGTCGATCGCATAGGCGAGGCCGCGGCGCTCGCGCACCTCCTGGAACAGCCGCGAGGACAGGCCTCCGCCGAGCACAGCCGAGAAGATCTGCAGCGGATAATGCGCGCCATTGGTGAACGGCTTGCCGGGGAAGCCGAGGACGATATGGACCTGCTCCTCGTCGCCGTCGATGCGGGCTTCGCCGCCGTGATAGCTGGCCTGCGCGCGCGGAGCGGGCGCCGCGGCAGGCTTCGGCTGCAGGGCGGCGAGCGAGGCTTCGGCCAGCGCGACGAGCTCGTCGTGATCGACGGCGCCAGCTGCCGCCAGCACCATGTTGCCGGCATGGTAATGACGGCCGAGATAGGCGCGGATTGCGTCGGGCGTGAAGCTGTTGACCGTCTCGGCGGTGCCGAGGATCGGGCGACCGAGCGGCTGCTCCGGGAAGGCTGCCTGCAGGAAGCGGTCATAGACGAGATCGTCCGGCGTATCCTGGACGGCGCCGATCTCCTGCAGGATCACGCCCTTCTCGCGCGCCAGCTCTTCTTCGCTGAGGGCGGGCGCGGTCAGGATGTCGGCGAGGATATCGACCGCCAGCGGCAGGTCCTGGCCGAGTACGCGGGCGGTGTAGCAGGTGTATTCGACTGATGTCGCGGCATTGAGGTCGCCGCCGACACTCTCGATCTCTTCGGCGATCTGGAGGGCGGAACGCCGGGCCGTGCCCTTGAACGCCATGTGCTCGAGCAGATGGGCGAGGCCGTGCTCATGTGGCAGCTCGTCCCGCGCGCCGGCGCCGATCCAGATGCCGAGCGAGACGGTCGAGGCATGGGCCATGCGCTCGGAAACGATGCGCAGGCCGGAGGGCAGCGTCGTCAGGCTGACGGCGGGGTCGTGGCCGGCTGCCTCACCCTGTTTCACGCTCTTCGGCTTGTCCGTCTTGGCCTTCAACGTCTTGATCGCCTTCATGCTGCGGCGCTCCGCACAGCCCGGGCCCGCTCGGCGACGAAACGCTCGAGTTTGCTCTGGTCGTTGGGCAGCACGCTGAAACGCTCCTTGCGCTCCATCAGGTCGGACAGATGCTCAGGCAGAGCGGGCGTGACGCCGCTCGCCGCCGCGACCGCCGCCGGGAATTTGGCCGGGTGGGCGGTGCCGAGTGCAACTACCGGCGTCGCTGGGTCGTTCGCGAGCAGCTTGCGCCCGGCGGCGACGCCGATCGCGCTATGCGGGTCGAGCAGATAGCTGGCCTCTCGCCAGGTCGTGCCGATCTCGGCAGCAATCGAAGCCTCGTCCTGCGACACCGCATCGAAATCGGCGCGGATGCGAGCGAGCGGCTCGGGGGCGATCTCGAAGCGGCCGGATTGCTGCAGTGACTGCATCAGCCGGCGCACGGCGGCGCCGTCGCGGCCATGCGCCTCGAACAGCAGCCGCTCGAAATTCGAGGAGATCTGGATGTCCATCGAGGGCGAGGTCGTCGCCGCGACCCCGCGCATCTCGTAGACGCCGGTCTCAAGCGTGCGCGCCAGGATGTCGTTGCTGTTGGTGCCGATCATCAGCCGGCCGACCGGCAGCCCCATCTGCTTGGCGATCCAGCCGGCGAGGATATCGCCGAAATTGCCGCTCGGCACTGCGAAGGAGACCGGGCGGTGAGGCGAGCCGAGCGCGCTCGCAGCGGTGAAATAGTAGACGACCTGCGCCGCGATCCGCGCCCAGTTGATCGAGTTGACACCGGAGAGTCGGGTCTCGTCGCGGAAGGCGTGATGGTTGAACAGCGCCTTCACCAGGTTCTGGCAGTCGTCGAACGTGCCTTCGATCGCGATGGCGTGGACATTGTCGGCTTCGACGGTGGTCATCTGCCGGCGCTGCACGTCGGAGACGCGGCCTTCCGGATAGAGGATGAAGACGTCGACGCGCTCCAGCCCCTTGAAGGCGTCGATCGCGGCGCTGCCGGTGTCGCCCGAGGTCGCGCCGACGATGGTGGCGCGCTCGCCACGCTGCGCCAGCACATGGTCCATCAGCCGCCCGAGCAGCTGCATCGCCACGTCCTTGAAGGCGAGTGTCGGGCCATGGAAGAGCTCGAGCGAAAACAGGTTGTCGCCGAGCTGGACGAGCGGGCAGACCGCCGGATGGCGGAACGTGCCATAGGCCTCGCCGATCATCGCTTTCAGCGCATCGGCCGCGATGTCGCCATCGGCTAGCGCGCCAACGACCAGCTCGGCTACTTCAGCATAGGGTTTACCGGCGAAGCTCGCGATTTCCGGCGTGCCGAGGCGCGGCAGCGTCTGCGGCAGATAGAGGCCGCCGTCACGGGCGAGTCCGGCGAGCAGCGCGTCGGCGAAGGAGAGCGACGGCGCTTCGCCACGGGTCGAAATATGCAGCACGATGATGGTCTCTGATGTCGTGCTGATCCTATAGGCCCGTTGGCGGGGGAGGGCAAAAGCAAAGGCTGATTAGCCGCTCTGCGTCGGCCTCCGCGCCTGCCAGGCATAGGCGCCGAACACCCCGATCAGCGTCAGCGCCAGCCCCCACCAGGTCAGCGCATATTGCAGATGGTTGTCCGGGATGCGGGCGATCAGCTCCTTGGCGTTGACGCCGGCCGGCGGCGTCAACCCGTCGCTCTGCCGCTCGGCTTCGAGATAGAACGGCGCCGCTGCGGGCAGGCCGAGAGATGCGGCAATCGCTGCCGGGTCTCGCGTATAGAATTCGCGCTGCTGCGGCAGGTCGGCGGGGGTGAAGCTGTTGCGAGCCTCCGGGATGCGCAGGAAGCCGGTGACGGTCGCCTGGCCGCTTGCCGGGGTGATCGTCGCAAAGCGGCTTTCGGGTACGAAGCCGCGATTGATCAGGATCGTCGCGCCGTCTTCCAGCCGAAAACCCTGGAAGACCCAACGGCCGAAGCCGGAGAGCTGGCGCGAACCCGGCGGGCCGGCGGCGATGGTGGTGCGCACGCCGGCGATGCCGTCGAGGTAACTGCCCTTGGCGATCGCCCTTGTGAGATCGACAGCCGCGAGGTCGAGCCGCGGCCAGTCGCTCGCCGGCGGCAGCTGGGCAGCGGAACCTGCGGCTTGCGTCTCCAGCCGCGTGATGAAGGCGCGCTTCTCGTCCATGCGCTGCCATTGCCAGGCGCCGAGGTAGAAGAGCACGCCGACGCCGATGACGGTCAGCAGGGCCGGCATCAGCAGCTTCGGGCGGCTAGCGGAAGCAATCTGATCGGTCACTTCTTCAGCCTGCCTTCTTCGGCCTTGTTGGCGTACTGCAAGGCGACTGCCAGGCCCTTCATCGGCCGCAGCAACCCGAGGCAGGTGACGAGCGCCAGCGGCAGCCAGAGCAGGAGATGCAGCCAGATCGGCGGCGTGTAGGCGATCTCGACATAGAGCGCGAGGCCGAGCACGAAGAAGCCGGCGATCAGCATGATGAACACGGCCGGCCCGTCGGCCGAATCGGCGAAGGCGAAGTCCAGTCCGCAGGCGGCGCAGCGCGGCTTCAGCTTGAGATAGCCGTCGAACAGCTTGCCCTCGCCACAGCGCGGGCAGCGGCCGGCCAGACCCGTTGAGAACGGGGAGGGCGGGGTGATCTGCGGCTGCGCCATCGCTGCCTCCTCAAATGGAAAGGGCGGCCTCGCGGCCGCCCCATTTTCAGGTTCGCGGCCGCTTCCGGCCTGGACCTCAGTGAGCCGCGGGTGTGCCGGAGCCCCAGACATAGATCGAGGCGAACAGGAACAGCCAGACCACGTCGACGAAGTGCCAGTACCAGGCGGCGAACTCGAAGCCGAGATGCTGGTCCGGCTTGAAATGGCCGAGATAGACGCGCCACAGGCAGATCGCCAGGAAGATCGTGCCGATGATGACATGGAAACCGTGGAAGCCTGTCGCCATGAAGAAGGTCGCGCCGTAGATGTTGCCCTTGAAGGCGAAGGCGGCGTGCGCGTACTCGTAGCCCTGGCAGGCGGTGAACAGGATGCCGAGGATCACGGTCAGCCACAGGGCCTGCTTCAGGCTCTTCCGGTCGCCCTGGATCAAGGCATAGTGCGCCCAGGTCACGGTCGTGCCTGAGGTCAGCAGGATCAGCGTGTTGAGCAGCGGCAGGTGCCAGGGATCGAAGGTCTCGATGCCCTTCGGCGGCCAATGCCCGCCAGTGAACTCGGCGCGGGCGAACTGGATGTGCTCGCCGGTGAACAGGCTCGCGTCGAAATAGGCCCAGAACCAGGCGACGAAGAACATCACCTCGGAGGCGATGAACATCATCATGCCGTAGCGGTGATGCAGCTGCACCACGCGGGTGTGATGGCCCTCGCGCTCGGCCTCGCGGGTCACGTCCATCCACCAGGCGAGCATGGTGTAGAGCACGCCGAGCAGGCCGACGCCGAACACCAGCGGGCCGATGTTCATGCCGAGCAGCGGCAGCGACTTCATCCACATCACCGCGCCGATCGCCATGATGGTCGCGCTGGCGGCGCCGACGATCGGCCACGGGCTCGGATCGACGAGGTGGTAGTCGTGGTTCTTGGTGTGAGCCCCGGCCATCGTGCTTAACTCTCCGCGTCCGTAGAAGTGCAGCGCTTCTTGCGCAGCTTTATAGTTTCGGTTGGTTGCCGTCACCCTTGCTTTCCGCGACCGGCTGCCCGTTCTTCGACGGGAAGTAGGTGTAGGACAGGGTGATCGATTTCAGGCTGGCGAGCTCGCGGTTCAACTCGATCTCGGGATCGATGTAGAACACCACCGGCGCTTCCAGGGTCTCACCGGGCTGCAGCGTCGTCTCAGTGAAGCAGAAGCACTGGATCTTGACGAAATAGGCGCCCGACTGGTTCGGCTGGACATTATAGGTCGCGATGCCGGTCATCGGCCGCGAGGACGTGTTGGTGATCTTGTAGAACACCGTCTGCGTCACGCCGACCTGCGCCTTGATCTCCGTCTTCTCCGCCTCGAAGCGCCAGCCCAAAGCCGGGGCGACATTGGCGTCGAAGGCGACCGAGACGATCCGCTCGCTGGTCTTGCCGGTGGCGGCGGTGCCGACCATCGGCGTGCCGCCAAAACCGGTGACCTTGCAGAAGAGGTTGTAGAGCGGCACCGCGGCGAAGGAGAGCCCGGTCATAGCGAGCACGGCGGTGCTGCAGGCGAGGACGGTGCGGCGGTTTCTGGAGGCGGCCGTCATCGCGTCACAGCGGGCGGTTGAGGATCGCCGGCCCGGTCTTGGCCAGCGTCACGATGAAGAAGAACAGCACGAGACCACCGAGCACGAGCGCGAGCGCGATCGAGCGGCGATTGCGTCGGGCCATGTCCTCCGGCGAGAAGGGGGCCGGCGGTTGTTTCTTGTCCTGTGGGCCCTCGCTCATCCCAACACCTTGGGCAGGGCCCACATCAGGCCAAGGCCGTTCTCGGCCAGCAGCACGGCGAAGAGCAGGAAGAGATAGAGGATCGAGAAGCCGAACAGGGCATAGGCCGCCTTGTTGGCAGCTTCGCCTTCAGTGACCCGCAGCACCCGCAGCGACAGCCCGATCATGGCGAGCCCGGTCACCACCGAGACAACGAGATAGATCAGCCCGCCGAAGCCCATCAGCGCCGGCAGCACTGCGACCGGGGCCAGCACCAGCGTATAGGCGACGATCTGGCGACGCGTGGCAGCGGGGCCGGCAACGTTCGGCAGCATCGGGATGCCGGCGCGGGCATAGTCGTCGGACTTCACCAGGGCCAGCGCCCAAAAATGCGGTGGCGTCCACAGGAAGATGATCGCGAAGAGCACGATCGAGGTCAGGCCGAAATCGCCGGTGACCACGGCTTCGCCGATCATCGGCGGGAAGGCACCGGCAGCGCCTCCGATGACGATGTTCTGCGGCGTCGCCCGCTTCAGCCACATCGAATAGATGACGGCGTAGAAGAAGATCGTGAAAGCGAGCATCGCCGCCGAGAGCAGGTTGGCGACGAGGCCGAGGACCAGCACCGAGCCGACGGAGAGCGTGAGCCCGAAGGCGAGCGCTTCGGAAGGCAGGATGCGCCCGGCGGGGATCGGCCGACCGGCGGTGCGCGCCATCACCGCGTCGATGTCGGCATCCCACCACATGTTGAGGCAGCCCGAGGCGCCGGCGCCGACTGCGATCGCCAGCAGCGCGGCAAAGCCGATCACCGGATTGACCGTACCCGGCGCCGCAACCATGCCGCCGAGCGCCGTCACCACGACGAGGAACATCACCCGCGGCTTGAGCAGTTCGAAGAAGTCGCGCGCCTCGCCGGTGGAACTCAGCGAGACTCCGTCGTCAGCCTGGGGGATCTGATCGAAGGCAGCAGACATTGAAATTCGTTCACTTCAACTTTCGTGATGCCCGAGGGCATCGTTTGCGGGATCCGCCCGTCTCCGGAGCGCCTCGGACCAGGCGCTCGGGGGAGGGGCGGCGGCGGGCGAGAGGCCCGCCGCCAGTCTGTTTAGTGGTCCGAGCCGGTGATACGCGGCAGCGTCTCGAACTGGTGGAAGGGCGGCGGCGACGACAGGGTCCACTCCAGCGTGGTCGCGCCTTCGCCCCACGGATTGTTGCCGGCGAGCTCCTTCTTCGTGAAGGCCACGACGATGCCGTAGAGCCAGATCAGGAGGCCGGCCGCGAAGATGTAGGAGCCGATCGACGACCAGAAATGCCAGCCGGCGAACGCGTCGGGATAGTCGACATAGTGCCGCGGCATGCCGGACAGCCCGAGGAAGTGCTGCGGGAAGAACAGTAGGTTAGCACCAATGAAGGCGACCCAGAAGTGCAGGCGGCCGATCCAGTCCGGGATGATGTAGCCGCTCATCTTCGGGAACCAGTAGTAGAAGCCCGCGAAGATGCCGAACACCGCGCCGAGCGACAGCACGTAGTGGAAGTGCGCCACCACGTAGTAGGTCGCGTGCAGCGAGCGATCGAGGCCGGCATTGGCCAGCACCACGCCGGTGACGCCGCCGACGGTGAACAGGAAGATGAAGCCGATCGCCCAGACCATCGGCGCGGTGAAGCGCAAGCTGCCGCCCCACATCGTCGCGATCCAGGAGAAGATTTTCACGCCCGTCGGTACCGCGATCACCATCGTCGCGAAGACGAAGTAGCGCTGCGTGTTGAGCGACAGGCCAACCGTGTACATGTGGTGGGCCCAGACGATGAAGCCGACCACGCCGATCGCGACCATGGCGTAGGCCATGCCGAGATAGCCGAAGATCGGCTTCTTCGAGAAGGTCGAGATAATGTGGCTGACGATGCCGAAGGCCGGCAGGATCATGATGTAGACTTCGGGGTGACCGAAGAACCAGAACAGGTGCTGGTAGAGCACCGGGTCGCCACCGCCGGCCGGATCATAGAAGGTCGTGCCGAAATTGCGGTCGGTCAGCAGCATGGTGATCGCGCCGGCCAGGACCGGCAGCGCCAGCAGCAGCAGGAAGGCGGTGACCAGCACGCCCCAGGCGAACAGCGGCATCTTGTGCATGGTCATGCCAGGCGCGCGCATGTTCAGGATGGTGGTGATGAAGTTGATCGCACCCAGGATCGACGCCGCACCGGCAACGTGCAGCGACAGGATGCCGAAATCCACCGACGGGCCGGGGTGGCCTGTCGACGAGAACGGCGGATATATCGTCCAGCCGGTGCCGACGCCCTTGGCGCCGGGGGCGCCCTCGACGAACATCGAGATCAGCAGCAGGATCAGACCCGCGACCGTCAGCCAGAACGAGATGTTGTTCATGCGCGGGAAGGCCATGTCCGGCGCGCCGATCATCAGCGGCACGAACCAGTTGCCGAAGCCGCCGATGACGGCGGGCATGACCATGAAGAAGATCATGATCAGGCCGTGACCGGTGACGAAGACGTTGTAGCTCTGACCGTTGGCGAAGATCTGCAGGCCCGGCTGCTGCAACTCGATGCGCATCATGATCGACAGGAAGCCGCCGATCAGGCCCGCGACGATCGAGAAGATCAGATAGAGCGTGCCGATGTCCTTGTGGTTGGTCGAGAGCAGCCAGCGCCGCCAACCCGTGGGGGTGTGGTGCTCGTGGGCGTGATCGCCGTCATGCCCGTGGGCGTGGGGAGCCGCGGTAGCCATGAAATTCGTCTCCTCCTGCGAATACGGTTCGCGTGAGTTCTTTCAAGAGTGTCGGGTTCAGCGGGTCGCTTCGGCGACCTTGCTGGCGGCGTCGGCCGCATTGGCGAATTTCTGCTTCGCTTCCGCGAGCCAGGCCGTGTAGCGCTCCTGGCTGACGACGCGGATGGCGATCGGCATGAAGGCGTGGTTCTGGCCGCAGATGAACGAGCACTGGCCGTAGAAGATGCCTTCGCGCTCGGCCTTGAACCAGGTCTCGTTCAGGCGGCCGGGGATGGCGTCGATCTTCACGCCGAAGGCCGGCAGTGCGAACTTGTGGATGACGTCGGCGCCGGTGACCTGCACGCGCACGATCTTGCCGACTGGCACGACCGCCTCGTTGTCGACGGCGAGCAGGCGCGGCGCCTCGGATTCGGCGATCTTCTTGGACTGGATCGCCTCGGCACGCTGCTTCTCGTCGAGCATCAGCGAATCGAAACCGAAGCTGCCGCCTTCCTGCGGGTACTCATAGGACCAGTACCACTGCTTTCCGGTGACCTTCACGGTCATGTCGGCTTGCGGAATCTCCAGCTGCAGCTTGAGCAGGCGGAAGGAGGGGATGGCGATCACGACCAGGATCAGCACCGGAATGATCGTCCAGGCCACTTCGAGCAGCGCGTGGTGCGTCGTCTTCGAGGGAACCGGGTTCGCCTTCTCGTTGAAGCGCCAGGCGACATAGATCAGCAGTCCGAGCACGAAGAGCGTGATGATGAAGATGAGGACGTTCACCGAGTCGTGGAACCAGTGGATGAACGTCATCACTTCGGAATTGGCCGGCTGGAGATTCAGCTCCCAGGGCTGCGGCATGCCGTTCTGGGCCGATGCGACGGCCGGCGAAAACGCTATCAAAGCCGCAGCGAGGGCAGCCAGCGCGTTCCTGAGAGGGGTGGTCACAAATCGCATCGGTCCGACATAGCTCCTTTGATGCCGCGCGATCTGTCTCGGTCAGCTTCAAGACAGGCGCGCCGGGACGGCCACGTCTGGCCACCCCGGTTCTTCGGCATTGCGATAAATCAAAGATCACGCTTGCGCCAGTGGGGCAATGACAGGCTGTGACACAGCCCGTGCGGCATAAGTACGCGACACGCGCATGGGCGCCGGGCGGCCGATCGACGCCGCCTGCATCGAGTCCACCGTGTGGACGCTCGTGATGCTTCGCCTTGACAGGAGTCGGGACGCATGGTCGGAACGCATTCTCGCATGGCGGGGGCGCCGTTCGGCATGGGTATGCGTGTATTTCCATGCCCGTAAGGAGAGGAAGACAGCGATGCGCTCATTGATCGGTCCCGTGGCCGCGGCGCTCGCCGTCCTTGGCTGCGGCTGGCTTTCGATTGCGCCGGCCCATGCTCAGGGTGCGGTGCGTTCCACCCATGGCGACTGGCAGATGCGCTGCGAGACGCCGCCCGGCGCCAAGGCCGAGCAATGCGCCCTCGTGCAGAACGTCGCCGCCGAGGATCGTCCGAATCTCACTCTGCTGGTGATCGTGCTGAAGACGGCCGACCAGAAGAGCCGCCTGCTGCGCGTGGTTGCGCCGCTCGGCGTGCTGCTGCCCTCCGGCCTCGGCCTCAAGATCGACGACAAGGACATCGGCCGCGCCGGCTTCGTGCGCTGCCTCACCACCGGCTGCGTCGCCGAGGTGGTGATGGACGATACCCTGCTCGGTCAGCTCAAGACTGGTAAGAGCGCCACATTCATCGTGTTTCAGACGCCGGAGGAAGGGGTCGGCATTCCGGTTTCGCTCAACGGATTCGGCCCCGGCGTGGAGGCTTTGCCGTGATTGATCGTTTCGCTGGCCGCGTCGGCCGGTTCATTCTGCCCGCCGGCCTGGCGCTCGCGCTCGCCGGCTGCGGTTCCTCCGGTTCGTCGAGCACCGGTGAGCCGAGCACTACGCAGAAGCTCGGCAACATCCTCATGTTCCAGTCGACCACGCCGCCGGCAGCCGATCAGCTGCCGACCGACGACGAGGTCTACTTCGTCTGCCCCTCGGTGATCATCGCCGATGGCGGCGCCGCGATCCGTGCTCAGTCGGGGCAGGACAGCGGTAGCCTGCGCAGCCAGGTCTCGATCACCACCACCGCGCGCGAGTGCACGCAGTCCAACAAGGATGGCGGCTTCACCCTCAAGGTCGGCGTCGAGGGGCGTATCCTGATCGGCCCGGCCGGCAGCCCCGGCAATTATGGCGCGACGCTGCACACTCAGGTGATGCGCAACAACCAGGTCATCGCGCGCCGCAGCGCCCGTGTCGGCGGGGCAATTCCTTCCGGCCAGACCGGCGCCGACTTCTCGCATGTCGAGGGCAATATCGTTGTCCCACCGGGCTCCGGCGAGGTCGAGATCATCGTCGGGTTGAACACTGGCGGCGGCGAGCCGGCGCGGCGCCGGCGTCGATAAAAGGCACGCTGCCGTGAACTGAGGCAGGGGGCCGATTGACTCGGCTCCTCGCTCGTCTATTGCTGGCTCAGCCGCATCATCCCCGCGGGAGAGACCGGAGCCGGACTTGTTCGGCGCCGGCGCCGAAGGCGCAACCGCCCCGGAAACGCTCAGGCAAACGGACCGCGTGGGAATTGGCGCTCTGGAAAGTGGCGGGCCGTTGAGGCTCGCCCACCGACGGGGGTAACTCGCCCAAGGCTTCGGCTGCGGCGGGGAAATCTCTCAGGTCCCGAGACAGAGGGGGCGCGCTCCGGACGATTCCGTCCGGGGCTCGCGCTCGACTCTGGAAGGGATGCCATGGCTGCCGAAGCCGAGACTGCAAGCACCGAGCCGCTGCTCAAGACGCCGTTCCATGCCCGTCATGTCGCGGCGGGCGCGCGCATGGTGCCGTTCGCGGGCTACGACATGCCGGTGCAGTACCCTGCCGGCATCATGGCCGAGCACAACTGGACGCGCGAAAGCGCCGGCCTGTTCGACGTCTCGCATATGGGCCAGGCCTTCCTCGTCGGCCCCGACCATGAGACCACGGCCCGTGCGCTCGAAGCGCTCATCCCCGCCGACATCGTCAACCTGCCGCCCGGCAAGCAGCGCTATTCGCAGCTGCTGAACGAGGAGGGCGGCATCCTCGACGATCTGATGGTGACGCGCTCGGCCGATCCGGACGAGGACGGCGCGCTGCTGCTCGTCGTCAATGCCGCCTGCAAGACGCAGGACTACGCCCATATCGAGGCGCGGCTGCCGGCCAATGTGAAGCTGGTCAAGGCCGAGCATCGCGGCCTGATCGCCCTGCAGGGGCCGAAGGCGGAGGAGGCGCTGGCGGCGCTCAATCCCGAGGCCGCCGAGATGGGCTTCATGACCCTGCGCACGATGAAGCTCGGCGGCGTCAAGGCCAATGTCAGCCGCTCCGGCTACACCGGCGAGGACGGCTACGAGATTTCCGCCGCGGCCGATCGCATCGGCGAAATCTGGGATGCGCTGCTGCTCGACGCACGCGTCAAGCCGATCGGCCTCGGCGCCCGCGATTCGCTGCGTCTGGAAGCCGGGCTTTGCCTTTACGGCCATGATATCGACACCACGACCTCGCCGGTCGAAGCGGCGCTCAACTGGTCGATCCAGAAGCGCCGGCGCGAGGAGGGCGGCTTTCCCGGAGCTGCGCGCATCCAGCGCGAATTCGCCGAAAAGCCGGCCCGCGTCCGCGTTGGCCTGTTGCCGGAAGGCCGGGCTCCGGCCCGCGAGGGCGCTGAGATTGCCACCGCCGACGGCACCATCGTCGGCAAGGTCACCTCGGGCGGTTTCGGCCCGACCCTGAACGGCCCTTGCGCCATGGGCTACGTCGCCAGGGAGCATTCGGCTCCCGGCACCAGGCTCGACCTGATCGTGCGCGGCAAGCCGCTGCCGGCGACCATCGCCGCCATGCCTTTCGTCCCCAACCGCTACAAGCGCTGAGCTTCACCCCTTTTCGCCGGAGGAAACCCATGGCCGAGACCCGCTACACCAAGGACCACGAATACATCCGCATCGAGGGCGATACCGGCACGGTCGGCATCACCGACTACGCCCAGGGCCAGCTCGGCGACGTCGTCTTCGTCGAGCTGCCTTCGGTCGGCAAGGCGCTGACCAAGGGCGGTGAGGCCGCCGTGGTCGAGAGCGTCAAGGCTGCGTCCGAGGTCTATGCGCCGGTCTCCGGCGAGGTCGTCGCCGTCAACAGCGAGCTCGAAGCTGCGCCCGGCACGGTCAACGAGGACCCGGCAGGCAAGGGTTGGTTCGTCAAGCTCAAGCTCACGGACGCCGCCGAACTGGAGGGCCTGCTGAGCGAGGCCGAGTACCAGGACTACGTCAAGACGCTTTGAGGCGTCGCTGACACCGTCATTCCCGGCCCGAGCATAATCTCCGGCCGGGAAGGCGCTGGTTGAAGAGACGCCCGGGCCGAGCCCGAGCATGACGCCATTCAAGGAAGCCCCATGCGCTATCTCCCCCTGACCGAAACCGATCGCGAGGACATGCTCGCGCGCATCGGCGTCCCCGATGTCGACGCGCTCTTCTCCGATGTGCCAGCCGGCAAGCTGCTGAAGGAGCCGCTCGATCTGCCGCGCGCCAAGGGCGAGCTCGAGGTCGAGCGCATCCTCGGCAAGCTGTCGGCGAAGAACACGGCGGCCGGCGCGGTGCCGTTCTTCGTCGGGGCAGGGGCCTACAAGCATCATGTCCCGGCGACGGTCGACCATCTGATCCAGCGCTCGGAATTCCTGACCAGCTACACCCCGTACCAGCCCGAGATCGCCCAGGGCACGCTGCAATATCTCTTCGAGTTCCAGACCCAGGTCGCAGCGCTGACCGGCATGGAGGTCGCCAACGCCTCGATGTATGACGGCTCGACCGGCACGGCCGAGGCGGTGCTGATGGCGCATCGCGTCACCCGGCGGCGCAAGGCGGTGCTCTCCGGCGGCCTGCACCCGCACTACACCCAGGTCGTCGAGACCCTCTCCGAGATGGCGAACGACGAGGTCGTGGCGCTCAAGCCCGACGTCCGCGCCACCGAGGACATTCTCGCGGCGATCGACGACAGCGTCTCCTGCGTCGTTGTGCAGTCGCCCGACGTCTTCGGCAATCTGCGTGACCTGAAGCCGATCGCCGACAAGGCGCACGCTCATGGCGCCTTGCTGATCGCGGTCTTCACCGAGGTCGTCTCGCTCGGCGCCGTGACCCCACCGGGCGCCCAGGATGCCGACATCGTCGTCGGCGAGGGCCAGTCGATCGGCAATGCCCTGAACTTCGGCGGCCCCTATGTCGGCCTCTTCGCCGCCAAGTCGAAATATGTCCGCCAGATGCCGGGCCGGCTCTGTGGCGAGACGGTCGATGCCGATGGCCGCCGTGGCTTCGTGCTGACGCTCTCGACCCGCGAACAGCATATCCGCCGCGACAAGGCGACCTCGAACATCTGCACCAATTCCGGCCTCTGCGTACTGGCCTTCACCATCCACATGACGCTGCTCGGCCAGGCCGGATTGTCGCGCCTCGCCGAGCTCAACCACGCCAATGCGGTCAAGCTCGCCGATGCGCTTGCCGGGGTTAAGGGCGTCGAGGTCGTCAACGAGACCTTCTTCAACGAGTTCACGCTGAAGCTCTCCAAGCCGGCGGCCGAGGTGGTCGAGGCTATGGCCGCAAAGGGCATTCTCGCCGGCGTGCCGGCCTCGCGCCTGAAGCCCGGCGCCGGGCTCGACGATCTCCTGATCGTCGCCAATACCGAAGTGAATACGGATGAAGATCGAGCGGCCTTCGTGGCGGCGCTCGCGGAGGTGCTGTGATGCTGAACCGTCAGGGACGTCCCAGCCAGGCTGGCGAAGGTGCGAGCGAGCGCCACGAGACCTTCACCGGCAACCGCGCATTGCAGCAGATCGAGCCGCTGATCTTCGAGATTGGCCATCACGAGTCGACCGGTGTCGACATCGACAAGCCGGCGCCATTCAAGTCTCGCCTCGGCAAGCATGCCCGGCAGGGCGAGATCGGCCTGCCCGGCCTCTCCGAGCCGGAGACGATGCGCCATTATGTGCGCCTCAGCCAGAAGAACTACGGCATCGACACCGGGCTTTTCCCGCTCGGCTCCTGCACGATGAAGCACAATGCCCGTCTCAACGAGAAGGTGGCGCGCCTGCCGGGCTTCTCCGACGTGCACCCGCTCCAGCCGGTCTCGACGGTGCCGGGCGCGCTCGACGTCATGCTCGAGCTCGCCCGCTATCTGATGACGCTGACCGGCATGCCGGCGGTTGCGCTCTCGCCCAAGGCCGGCGCCCATGGCGAAGCCTGCGGCATGATGGCGATCAAGGCCGCGATCGCCGCCAAGGGCGAGGGCGCGACCCGCACTGTCGTGCTAGTTCCAGAATCGGCTCACGGCACCAACCCGGCGACCGCGGCGCTGATCGGCTTCTCGGTGAAGGCCGTTCCGGCGCGTCCGGACGGCACCGTCGCGGTCGAGGACGTCAAGGCGCTGCTCGGCCCCGACGTTGCCGCGATCATGCTGACCAACCCGAACACCTGCGGCATCTTCGAGCCTCAGATCGTCGAGATCGCCGCGGCGATGCACGAGGCCGGCGCCTATTTCTACTGCGACGGCGCCAACTTCAACGCGATCGTCGGCAAGGCGCGCCCGGGCGATCTCGGCGTCGACGCCATGCATATCAACCTGCACAAGACCTTCTCGACCCCGCATGGCGGCGGCGGCCCGGGCGCCGGCCCGGTCGTGCTGTCGGAGCGGCTGGCGCCCTATGCGCCGGTGCCGTTCATCCATGTCGAGGGCGGCAAGTCGCGCCTGGTCGAGCACAAGGCCGATGCACCTGATGGTAACGACCCGTTCGGCCGCATGACCGCTTTCCACGGCCAGATGGGCATGTATGTGCGGGCTTTGGCCTACATGCTCAGCCACGGCTCCGACGGTATGAAGCAGGCCTCGGAAGACGCCGTGCTGAATGCCAACTACATCCGCGCCGGCCTCGCCGACCTGATGTCGCTGCCCTTCCCGGACCACCCGTCGATGCATGAGGCGTTGTTCGACGACGAGTGGCTGAAGGGCACCGGCGTCACCACGCTCGACTTCGCCAAGGCGATGATCGACGAGGGCTACCACCCGATGACGGTCTACTTCCCGCTCGTCGTCCATGGCGCCATGCTGATCGAGCCGACCGAGTCCGAATCGAAGGCCTCGCTCGACCTCTTCATCGCGACGCTGCGCGACCTCGCCATCGCGGCCAAGGGAAATGACAAGAGCCGCTTCACCGCTGCTCCGCATCACGCCCCGATGCGCCGCCTCGACGAGACCCGTGCAGCCCGTCAGCCGGTGCTGAAATGGGAAAAGCCCGCGCCGGTGAAGGAAGCGGCGGAGTAAGATTCTCGGAGGGGCAGGGGCCGGTGGCTGCTGCCCTTTCGTCAACTGGGCGGCCTGCCTTAAGTCTTCCTTGACCATATGCGAGGGAAGCTTCCGACGGCGTGTATTCTCGCGCCTTGGAAGCTCGCCCATGTATCGCGTTCGCCTTCGCCATGTGCTCGCCGCCACGGTCTCCTTCGTGGCGATGCTCTCGGCTTCCCGTGCCGAGGAGCCGGGCTATGGCCCCAGGACCTATGACCGCACGCTCGAGGCGCTGATCACGCATGAGGACATCGCCGGTCGTGGCGGCTGGCCGAAGGTGCCGGGCGCTGCGGCTGCGCTGAAGCCCGATTCGCAAGGGCCGGACGTGGCACTGCTGAAGCAGCGCCTGATGCTGAGCGGCGATCTGTCGCCCGACGCCTTGCCGGGCGACATCTACGATGCGACCGTCACCGCCGCGGTGAAGCGCTTCCAGCGCCGCCACGGCCTGTCGGAACTCGGCACGGTCGGCCGCCTGACCTTGAAGTCGCTCAACGTGCCGGTCGAGGTTCGCCTCAACCAGCTCACCGCGACGCTGGAGCGGCTCAAGGGCAACGGCTTCAGCTTCACCGAGCGCTATGTCGTGGTGAACATCCCCGGCGCCAGCGTCGAGGCGGTGGAGAAGAACGTGGTGCAGCGCCGCCATCTCGCCATTGTCGGCCGGCCGGACCGAGCCTCGCCGGTGCTGCAGGCCAGTATCACCTCGGTCAACCTCAATCCCTATTGGACAGTACCGATGTCGATCGTGAAGGCCGACATCATCCCGCATATGCGCAAGGATCCGGGCTTCATCGCCAAGTCCAACATGAAGCTGCTTGGCGCCGAGAATCGCGAGATCGACCCGGCCAGCGTCAATTGGGCGAGCCTGACCAACCCGTATTTCTACGTCCGGCAGGAGCCGGGGCCGACCAACTCGCTCGGCCAGCTTAAGATCGACATGCCGAACAGCGAGGCGGTCTACATGCACGACACGCCGAAGAAATCGCTGTTCCGCAACGATGTCCGTTTCAACTCCTCGGGCTGCGCCCGCATCGAGGGCGTGCGCGACCTCGCAGCCTGGCTGCTCGAAGGCACGGAATGGACGCAACCGGCGATCGAGGCCGAGATCGCCAAGGGCGAGCGCAAGAACATCGCGCTGAAGAAGGCGGTGCCGGTCGCCTGGGTCTACATGACCGGCTGGCAGGATGCCGAGGGGCTGGTGCAGTTCCGCGACGACATTTATGGGCTCGACACGCCGCAGGGCATCGTCACCTCGACGATCCAGCCGCGCCGGCCCAAGCCCAAGCCGGTGGTCGCGCCGACGGCAGCCCCCGCCACCGCGAAGCTGCCTCAACCTGTCGTCCGACCGGCCATGCCGAAGTCTGCGGCCGCTCCGGTCCCGACGCCGCTCCCGCCGCCTGGGACGGCTGTCGCCATCCAGTAGGAACAAGGGCTTTAGCTTGGTTCCAGAAGGTCAAATGAAAAACGCCGCGGTCTGAAGACCGCGGCGTTTTTGTTTCTTTGCCTGAGGCTCGGGCGGCTCAGTTGAGCTTGGCGCGAACGTCCTTCAGCCCGGCGGCGACCAGATCGGCACCGGCCTTGCCGGCGACCTGACCACGCAGGATGACCTCGGCGGCGCGCGTCGCAGCCTCGGCAGCGGCAGCGCGAACCTCGGCGGTCGCCTGGGTCTCCGCCTGGGTGATCTTGTCCTCGGCCGACTTGGTGCGGCGAGTGACGAACTCCGCCAGCTTCTCTTCGGCGTCCTTGGCGAGACGCTGGGCCTCGTCCCTGGCGTTGGCGACGATCGCCTCGGCCTCGGCCTCGGCCGCCTTGCGCTTGCTCTCGTACTCGGCGAGCAGCAGCTCGGCCTCGTGGCGCAGGCGCCTGGCTTCCGCGAGCTCGCGGGCGACAAGTTCACCGCGGCCGTCGAGCGCCCCGATGATGCTCTTGAGGGCACCCATCTTCACCGCCATGGCGAGGAAGATGACGGTCGAGACCAGGACCCAGAAGGTTGGGTTGCTCAGCATGGCGTTCAGCCTCCCAGCGCGGTCTTGACCGCCTTGGCGGCGTCGGCCGGAGCCGGAGCGGCGCCGGTCAGGCGGTTGACGATGGCGCTGGCCGCGTCGGCGGCGATCGCCCCAACATGGCTCATCGCTTCCGTCTTGGTGGCGACGATCATGGCCTCGGCGTCTGCGAGCTTGGCGGCAAGATCGGCCTCGACCGTCTTGCGCCGCGCGGCGCTGTCGGCGTTGACCTTCTCGCGTGTCTCCTGCGCGATCGCCTGCGACTTGGCGCGGGCTTCGGCAAGGGACTTCTCATAGGCCTGGCCGGCCTCTTCGGCCTTGCCCTTCATCGCGGCCGCCTCGTCGAGATCGTTGCCGATCTTGTTGGCGCGGTCCTCGAGGATGTTGCCGAGACGCGGCACGATCACCTTGGCGGAGAGCCAATAGAGGAAGCCGAAGGTGATCGCGAGCCAGAGCAGCTGCGAGGCAAAGGTATCGCCCTGGAACGGCGGGAAGCTGCCGCCGGGGGCGGGAGCCGCGCCGCCATGGGCGGTCGTTCCGGTGGTCGTGGCTGGCGCTGCCATCACTGAACCTCATCCGGCCGCACGAGCCCGGAGGGTTCGCACGGCATATGGGAAGGGAGGCGGGAGCCCGCCGCGTGACGCCCCGGAGGGGGTCGCCTGCGGCAGGCCCGGGTAGCGTTCGCGATCAGACCGCGAAGAGCAGCAGCAGCGCGATCAGCAGCGAGAAGATGCCGAGCGCTTCGGTCAGCGCGAAGCCGAGCAGCAGGGTGCCGCGCTGGCCATCGGCGGCCGACGGGTTGCGCAGGGCGCCCGAGAGGAACTGGCCGAACAGGTTGCCGAGACCGATGCCCGCGCCGGCCATGCCGAGGCAAGCGAGACCAGCGCCGATGTACTTGGCAGCTTGGGGATCCATGGAAATGCTCCTTAGGGGGATGGTTGTGGCAGTCGAGGGGTGAACTTGAAAACCGGGCCGATCAGTGACCCGGATGCAGGGCGTCGTGCAGGTAGATGCAGGTCAGCACCGCGAAGACATAGGCTTGGAGCACTGCGACCAGGAATTCGAGCGCGATCAGCGCGATCGTCAGCACGAGCGGCAGCGGCGAGAGGATCGCCCAGCCGCCGGCAAAGAGCAGCGTCGCCACGAAACCGGCGAAGATCTTCAGCGCGATGTGGCCGGCGAGCAGGTTGGCGAAGAGGCGGACCGACAGGCTGATCGGGCGCGAGACGAACGAGATCACCTCGATCGGCACCAGGATGATCAGCATCAGCGGATGCACGCCCTTGGGCACGAACAGGCCGAAGAAATGCGCGCCATGCTTGGCGATGCCGTAGATGATGACGGTGAGGATCACGATCGCTGCGAGCGCAGCGGTGACGACCAGGTGGCTGGTGACGGTGAAGGAGCCGGGAATCATGCCGAGCAGGTTGCAGACCAGCACGAACATGAAGAGCGAGAACACCAGCGGCACGAACTTCATGCCGTCATGGCCGGCGGAGTCCTTTACCGTACTGGCGACGAACTCGTAGCCCATCTCCGCCAGTGCCTGCAGCCGGCCCGGGACCAGCGAGCGATTGCGCGTGCCGTAGACGAAGAGCAGCGCGATGACGGCGACGGCGATGACCATGAACAGAGCGGAATTGGTGAAAGCGATTTCGCTTCCGCCGATCTTGCCGAGAGACACGATCGGCTTGATCTCGAATTGTTCGATCGGACTAGCCATCTGTCGCCCTTGTTCCTGCCATAAGACGGCCCCTTTCGGAGCCGCGCCTCAGTTCTGCGCGCTCGACTTATCGTCAGCGCGCGATTTCATCAAGCCCGCTGCGCGCACGACGTTCATCACGCCAGCGCCGAAACCGAGCATCAGCAGGACGATCATCCCGAAGGGCGCCGTCCCGAACCATTTGTCGACGGCCCAGCCGAGCCCGCCGCCGACGATGATGCCGGCGATGAATTCGGTGGAAAGCCGCATCGCCTGACCGATTCCGCTGGAATCGGTCCGACCGCTTTCGCTGCGGCTTTCGGCCTCCGCCTGGCTGGTCACACGCTTCAGGCCCGCATCTAGGGATTTGAGCCGGCTCTCCAGGCTCGCATCCGTTTCCGCAGGCCGCTGCGGGTCCAGGCCTTTTTCGTCCCGGCCCGTCATCGCAGATAGACAGCCATCATGACACGACCTTTCCATGCTCGGTTCGCGAGAGAACCGGACAATACCGGAATTGTCGCTGATTTGCGCTGCCTGAACCGGTTGACCCGTTGCCGGATCGCCAATGGCGGACGCTCGCCGGATTGCCGATCGTTCCCTGCGATGAAGAAGCCCCGCCGCCCGGAAAAATCGGCCGCACCATATTGGCGGCTCCAAATGGTGTCAAGCCGAGCGCGAGGTGATTAATGCCTTGAAAAATAAAATGATTTTAGACTGAGATGGAGCTCTTGGCGCGATTCTTGTGCGTTGCGGCGAAGGAGTCAGATCGCCTCGCGGATGCGCTCGGCCGTGGCGAGGTCTACCGAGACCATCTGGCTCACCCCGCGCTCAGCCATGGTGACGCCGAAGAGTCGGTCCATGCGGGCCATGGTGATCGGGTTGTGCGTGATCAGGATGAAGCGGGTCGCGGTGTTGCGCGCCATCTCCTCGAGCAGGTCGCAGTAACGCTCGACATTGGCGTCGTCGAGCGGGGCATCGACCTCGTCGAGCACGCAGATCGGCGAGGGGTTGGTCAGGAACACCGCGAAGATCAGCGCGGTGGCGGTCAGCGCCTGCTCGCCGCCGGACAGCAGCGTCATCACCTGCGGCTTTTTGCCCGGGGGGCGCGCGATGATCTCCAGCCCGGCTTCGAGCGGATCTTCCGAATCGACCAGCGTGAGCTCGGCCGTGCCGCCGCCGAACAGCACCCCGAACAGATGCTGGAAATGGCCGTTGACGATTTCGAATGCGGCAAGAAGCCGCTCCCGGCCTTCGCGATTGAGCGCGCCGATCGCCTGGCGTAGCCGCCGAATCGCCTCGGTCAGGTCGTCGCGCTCGGTCGCGAGGCCGGTTCGCTTGCCCTGAACCTCCGAGAGCTCGTCGTCGGCGCGCAGGTTGACGGCGCCGAGGCGCTCGCGCTCGGCCTTGAGCCCACCGAGCCGGCGCTCGACATCCTCGGCATCCGGCGGCGTGTCTCCAACCTTCAGGCCGGCGATCTGATGCAGGTTGGCGACCTCAGTCTCCAGCCCGTCGACGATCTGGCGCACGACATCGGCGAGGCGTTGACGCCCCGCTTCGAGCCGCGCTTCCGCGCTTGCCCGGCCTTCGCGCGCAGCCGCCAGCCCCTCCAGCGCCGCGCGCGCCTGCCGGTCGGCCTCGGCCTGCGCGACCTCGCCGGCGGCGAGCTTGTCGGCGGCGCCACGCCGGTTGCCCTCGGCGGTCTCGATTTCGCCAAGGAGGCGGCGGCGCTCGACCAGGAAGGTGTCGGGTGCTTCCAGCAGCGCCTTGTGCTCGGCCGCGGTCGTCTCGATTCGCCGGCGCGTGTCGGCAGCGCTCTGCTCGTTCGTCACCGCCCGCTCGCGCCAGGCGCGCAGATCCCCAGCGATCGCCTCGCGCCGACGGCTACGCAGCTCGGCCTCGCGCCCCTGCGTCTGCACGCGCGCTCGTGCATCGGAGGCTGCAGCGCGCCGTTCACCCAGTTCGGCGCGAGCGGCAAGCAGGGCGGTCTCCAGTTCGGGCGCCGGCGCGAGACCGGCCAAGTCCTGATTCGCGGCCTCGGCTTGCGCCTGCGCATCGGCGATGTTCTGGCCGAGCCGGCCGATCGCTTCGGTCAGGGCCGAGCGGCGGGCCGCCGTCTCGCCAGCCTTGCGCTCAGCCTGCGCCAGCCGCTCGCGGGCCTGGTCGAGGGCGCGCCGCGCCTCGCGGGCCGTCTCCAAAGCCTTCGCCTCGGTCAGCGCCGCCGTCTTTGTGCGCTCACTCGCCTGGTCGAGATCGTCGCGAGACGCCTCGGCCGCCTCGCGCGCAGCCTGCGCTTCGTGTTCCAGATCGCCAAGCCGGTTCTTCTCCACAAGCCTACGGGCGGCAGGCGAGGGCGCATCGGCGGCGCTGGTGAAGCCGTCCCAGCGCCAGATGTCACCTTCGCGCGAGACCAGTCGCTGCCCCGGCAGCAGCCTCGGTCGCAATCCGGCGCCATCGTCCCGGGCGACGACGCCGATCTGGCGCAGGCGCCGGGCGAGCGCCGCCGGCCCACGGACATGTTTGGCGAGTGGCTCGACGCCATCGGGAAGGGAGGGATCGCTTTCGCCGCCGCCGCCGTCGGACCAGTGCGCCGGCGCCGCCGGATCGGCCGAAGCGTCGAGGTCGTCGCCGAGCGCCGCGCCCAGCGCCGTCTCGTAACCCTTGGCCGCCGCGATCGAATCGAGGATCGCCGGCCAGCGCCCGCCCGCCGCCGGGGCGAGCAGTTTCTGCAAGGTACGGACTTCGGTTTCGAGGCGCTGTGCCTTGCGGTCAGCTTCGGCGAGCGGGCCACGCAAACGCGTTTCGTCCTCGCGAGCGGCGGCGAGAGCGCTGCGTGCTACGCCAGTAGCCGCATCCGCACCTTGCATCGAGGTCTCTGCGGTCGCGACCGCGGCGCGCAGCCCATCGAGCGAGGCGGTGGTGCCGTCGGCATCGAGTGCCGCCTGGTCGCGTTGCAGCCGCTCGCGCTCGCCGGCGTGGCGGCCCTCACGCTCCTTCGCCTCGCGCACGGCGCGCTCGAGCGCACCGCGCCGGGCCGTCAATTCGGAGAGCCGTGCCTGGACCGCGGCATGTTCGGCTTCCGCCGCCGTCAGCGCTTTCTCCGCTTCTGTGAGCTCAATCGCAGCGGCCTTGCTGCCTCCTGCCGCAGCCTCGGCCTCCAGCCGCAGGCTCTCATCCTCGGCCATCAGCCGCGATAGGCTGTCGGTGGCATCTTTTCCGAGGTTCTCCTGCCGGGCGAGATCGCCCTGCAATTCGGCAAGGCGCTTCGCCAACTCCTCGGTGCGCTGCTTTGTGCGCCGGTTCTCGGCCTCGATCTCGTCGAGACCGCGCTTCAGCCTGACGAGGGCAGCGGCTGCAGCCGCCTCATTCTCGCGCAGCTCGGGCAGGGCGTGCGCCGCGATCGCCTGCAACCGCGCCGCCTCCGCCTGCACACCAGTCTTGTCCGCGACATCGCGCACGGCCGCTTCGAGGGCGCGCTCGGCCACAGCCTCCTGCGCGCGCGCCTCGTGATGGGCGATCAGGGCCAGCACCGCCTCGGCCTTACGGATATCGGAGGCGAGATTGCGATAGCGCGTCGCCTGGCGCGCCTGACGCTGCAAGGCCTCGACCTGCCCGTCGATCTCGGCGAGCACGTCCTCGAGTCGGTTGAGATTGTCCTCAGCGCCCTTGAGCCGCAGTTCCGCCTCGTGCCGGCGGCTGTGCAGCCCGGCGATGCCGGCGGCGTCCTCAAGGATGCGCCGGCGCGATTGCGGCTTGGCCGAGATGATCTCGCTGATCTGGCCCTGACGCACCAGCGCCGGCGAGCGCGCACCCGTGGCTGCATCGGCAAAGAGGAGCTGCACGTCGCGGGCGCGCACCTCCTTGCCGTTGATGCGGTAGGTCGAGCCTTCCTCGCGCTCGATCCGGCGGGTTACCTCGAGCACCTCGGCATCATTGAAGGCGGCGGGCGCCTTGCGGTCGCTATTGTCGAGGGTGAGCGCGACCTCGGCCATGTTGCGGGCCGGGCGCTCCGACGAGCCGCCGAAGATGACATCGTCCATGCCCGAGCCGCGCATGTTCTTGAACGAGCTTTCGCCCATCACCCAGCGCAGGGCTTCGACGAGATTGGACTTGCCGCAGCCATTGGGGCCGACAATGCCGGTCAGCCCCGGCTCGATCTGGAACTCGGCCGGTTCGACGAAGGTCTTGAAGCCGGCGAGCTTGAGGCGCGTCAGCTGCATTGACGCGCCATAGGGCTATCGGCCGGCTCAGCTGCCGAGCAGCGGCTCGAGGATCTTGTCGAATTCGGCGAGGCTGAGTGCACCGGAGCGCTTCTGCCCATTGATGAAGAAGGTCGGGGTGGAGTCCACGCCAGCCTTGGCCCCACCTTCCTTAACTTGCGTGACAGCGTCGTAAATGTCCTGCCGTTTCAGGCACGCTTCAAAAGATTCCTGTGTGAAACCGGCCTGCTTGACCAGATTCGAGAGCGCATCGACCGGCTTTTCGGTGAAGGCCCAGTTGCGCTGCTGCGCGAACAGCAGGTCGGTCAACGGGTAGTATTTGTCGGTGCCGTTGCAGCGCGCCAGCATGAAGCCGGCCGTGGCGAGCGGATCGAGCGGGAACTCGCGCAGCACGAAGCGCACCTTGCCGGTGTCGATGTACTTGGCTTTCAGCGCCGGCCAGGTGTCCTTGTGGAAGGTGGCGCAGTGGCTGCAGGTCAGCGAGGCATACTCGATGATCGAGACCTTTGCGTCGGCGCTGCCGAGCCAGACATCGCCGAGCGGGTTGGCGACACCGGGAAGGGTCTGGGCCGAGGCGCCCTGGCTGGCGAGAAGCGGCGAGAGGGCCAAGGCGGCGGAGCCGATCAACACCTGGCGGCGGCTGGTCATGAGAAAATCCCTGGTGGCAAAGTAATTGCTGCGGACCATAGTCGCCATCAGGATTGTGGCAAGATCGGTTCGCCGGTTCCCGCTCACGAAGCCGTGTCGTCACCAGCGACCTGGCGCCGCTGTGCGATGCCGCGCCCGAGCCGTGCCAGCGCCTCGCGCAACTCGACGCTCTCGACGCCCGCGACCTGCGCATCGATCCGAGCCAGCGCGGCCGGATCCGGCGGCGGAGCGGGCTTTGGCGCAGGCGGCAGCGCGACCGGCCCCTGCTTCAGCACCAGCTTGCCGACGGCGCGCCAGCCGAGATGGCTGTTGACCCGCTCCAGCACCAGCGGGCCGAGCTGCTGCATCTCCAGCGCAAAGGCGCCTTCGACGCGCACCACCAGCGTCGCCGGGTCCGACAGTTCTCCCGGCGCGCCACGCCGCCGCGGCCAGTCGATCTTGAGCGGCCGCGTGCGCTGCGCCAGCCGTTCGCCGACGATCTCCGGCCAGAAGGCGACGACCGAGCGCCCCGCAAAGCCCTGCGCTGCGAGCGCAGGCGCGAGACAGTCGTCGATCAGTTCGGCGAGAGGTTTTGCGACCATGGGGCAATTTGCGCAGGCGAGCGGCGGCGATGCAAGTCGACCACTCGCCGCATGAGGCACCGGCTCGATCAGCCAGTCAGCCAGCGAAACGCCCGCTTCAGGAAAGCGCTGCCATCGGCCCGGACCGGGTTTCCGTGCGCCATCAGGACCGTCTTGGTAGGCCATGACAGTAACCGTTCGACCGCCGCCCGCGCGGCCCGCCGATCGGTGAAAGCAAGACGGAACTTTCTAGGCACCGAAGGCTCCGGGGCGAGCATCAGGTCCCATTTTGCGACGAGTGCTCGCCAGCCGGTGAACCAACGAGGCGGAAACTGCTGCAGCAGGTCAGTGAACAGGACCGTGCTGCTCTTCACGTGAAAGAAGACGACTTCGGCCGTGATGGCGTTACCGGCCATCAGGACCTGATCGATCTCACCCATCCAAGGCGGCATCGGCGTATCCGAGAGCTCAGCGTCGAAGACGAGATTCTTGCGCTTCTCCTGCACTCCGGGAGCGGCATAGAGGCGGGCATCGGGATAGGCCTGCTTCCAGTCGGCGATGAACAGGTGATGCAGCGAGTTGGGCGCAATGAGATGGCGAACCGTGCCGAGGGAGGCCAGTTCCGCTTTGAGTTCGTCGGTCAGCGCTGTCGGCGACCAGGCGAACAGCTCCCCTCCGGCGAGGCGGATTACGGCCATGCGCGTCGGATAGTGAAATCCGAGCGCCGCTGTCACCTGAGGCCCATCGGCGATCCAGATCTCGGGGCCGAATTCCTCAAGTATCGCCATCACGACAGCCTCGCCCTCGTTCTGCTTCGGGAGAAGCTCCCGCCCGCCGCGGACATTTGTGTGACACTGCGCGCCGGGCCCGCCATTGCAGCTATAGCGTGATCTCCGATGTGTCGCGCAGCACCGGCCGCTCTTGCCTGTCTCGCCCGACGCATTACACCCGGAGACCATGGACGCTCCCGTTCCCCAGCCCCGCGCCGCCGATCTCCTCGCCTGGTATGACCGCCATCGCCGCGTCCTGCCCTGGCGCGCGCTGCCGGGCGAGCGCGCCGACCCTTACCGCGTCTGGGTCTCCGAGATCATGCTGCAGCAGACCACGATCGCGGCGGTGAAACCCTATTTCGAGCGCTTCATGGCGCGGTTCCCGACTGTCGAGGCGTTGGCTGCCGCGCCTTCTGAGAACGTCATGCAGGCCTGGGCCGGGCTCGGCTATTATTCGCGTGCCCGCAACCTCCACGCCTGCGCCCAGGCGGTCGCGTATCAGCATGGCGGCCGCTTCCCCGGTACGGAGGAGGGCCTGCGTGCACTGCCCGGTATCGGCGTCTACACGTCGGGCGCCATCGCGGCGATCGCCTTCGACCGGCCGGCCGTTGCGGTCGACGGCAATGTCGAGCGGGTGATCACCCGGCTCTTCGCGATCGAAGACGAGATGCCGGGCGCCAAGCCGCTGATCCGCGAGCGGGTGCTGGCATTGCTGTCGCATGATCGGCCCGGCGATTTCGCGCAGGCGCTGATGGATCTGGGTGCGACCATCTGCACGCCGCGCTCGCCGGCATGCGGGCTCTGTCCCTGGCGCGAGCCCTGCCAGGCGCGGATCGAGGGTACGCAGGAGAGCTTCCCGCGCAAGGCGGCGAAGAAGACCGGCAAGACCCGTTATGGCGCCGCTTTCGTCGCGATGCGCGAGGATGGCGCCGTGCTGGTGCGCACGCGGCCGGCCAAGGGTTTGCTCGGGGGCATGGTCGAGGTGCCCGGTGGCGAGTGGCGGGCGGACTACGAGCTGAGCGATGCCCTGCGCGATGCGCCGGTGTCAGCGAAATGGCGGCGGCTGATGCTGCCGGTCCGCCATGTCTTCACGCATTTCCCGCTGGAGCTGACCGTGTTCGCCGGGCGTGTCCCGCTGGAAACGCAGGCGCCAGACGGCATGCGCTTCACGCCGTTCAACCGGCTGAAGGAAGAAGCGTTCCCGAATGTCTTCCTGAAGGCACTGGAAGCCGGGCTGGAGGAGCTGCGGCGGCTTTAGGCCGCCGCCATCTGCGTCCTGATCTCGCCGCGCAGCGCATCTAGCAGCAGGGCTTTGCCCTCACGCTCGACATGCCAGAAGGTCCAGCCATTGCAGGCCGGCAGGCCCTGCGCCAGCGCGCCGACCTTGTGGATCGAGCCGACGGCCGGGCCGAGCACCAGCGTGCCGTCGGCGCGGATCGTGGCGCTGTGACGGCGCTTCTCGTCAAAGACGCGCTCGCCTGCCTTCACCAATCCGGCTTCCACCAGGCTGAGGAAGGGTACGCGCGGCTCGCTGCGCTTCGAGGGCGCAGTGGCGAAGGCTTCCGGCGGCAGCGGCTGAACCGCAGCAATGCGCTCGCGCGCCGCCTTGGCGTAGACCTGCTCTCGCTCGATGCCGATGAAGTGGCGGCCGAGCGCCTTGGCGACGGCGCCGGTCGTGCCGGTGCCGAAGAAGGGGTCGAGCACGATATCGCCGGGATTGCTGGCCGAGAGCAGCACGCGGGCGAGCAGCGATTCCGGCTTCTGGGTCGGGTGGACCTTGGAGCCCTTGTCGTCCTTCAGGCGCTCATCGCCGGTGCAGAGCGGTAGATACCAGTCGGAGCGCATCTGCAGGTCGTCATTGCCGCCCTTCAGTGCCTCGTAGTGGAAGGTGTATTTCGAGGCCTCGCCGCGCGCTGCCCAGATCAGCGTCTCATGCGCATTGGTGAAGCGCCGGCCGCGGAAATTCGGCATCGGGTTGGCCTTGCGCCAGACGATGTCGTTCAGCATCCAGAAGCCGAGATCCTGCAGGATCGAGCCGACCCGGAAGATGTTGTGATAGGAGCCGATCACCCAGAGCGCGCCGTCGGGCTTCAGCGCGCGGCGGCAAGCGGTGAGCCAGGCGCGGGTGAAGGCGTCGTACTCGGCGAAGGAGGCGAACTTGTCCCAGTCGTCGTCGACGGCGTCGACGAGGCTGTCGTCGGGCCGGCGCAAATCGCCGCCGAGCTGGAGATTATAGGGCGGGTCGGCGAAGACGAGATCGACGCTCCCCGGGGGCAGCGCCTCGATCGCGGCGACGCAATCGCCGACGATCACCTGATCGAGCGGCAGCTCCCGAGGGAGAACCTGAGTGGGAAGAAGGCTCGTGGCCTTCATCCGGGCCCCCAGCGCGGGCCGTCCGGTACGCGAAACCTGAATCCGGACGGGAGCGCTGGCGGTCCCGGTACGCGAGGTACTCATGACGCCAAGACCGTTACGCAACTTCAACAGTCGCGATCCTGGCTGGTCAGGGTAAAGGGCGGGTTTCCGGGGTGAAAAAAATGCGTCCCATTCTGGGGCTGCAGATTTTGCCTAGCCCATTGAATACGTTTGGAAATTCGTAACGGAGATTAAGGAAAGGTAACCGGCTCCCGGGTGCCGTTGCGGCAGTTCGGGAGCAGTTCCGCGGGTCTTCTGGCCGTCAGTTTGGCAGGTAGATTTCGGCCTTCATGAAGGTCACAGCCTGCCCGGTGACGAGCACGCGCTCTCCCGCCAGTTCGCAGCCGAGATGCCCGCCGCGCGCTGAGGCCTGGAAGGCTTCGAGGCGGGTCTTGCCGAGCTCGCGGGCCCAGTATGGGACCAGAGTCGCGTGGATCGAGCCGGTGACCGGATCTTCCGGGATACCGGCGCTGGGGGCGAAATAGCGCGAGACGAAGTCATGGCTCTCGCCGCGCGCTGTGATGCCGAAGCAGAGCGGGGCTAACGTCGCGATCGCGGCGGCATCGGGCACGAAGGTGCGCACCGCCTTTTCGTCCGCCAGGACGGCGAAGACGTTCTCGAAATTGCGGAAGAGCGCGCGCGGCGGAACCGGGAAGAGCGCAGTGATCGCCGGGGGCAGAGCATCGATCGGCTCCGGAGCGAAAGCCGGCAGGTCGAGCCGGTAGCCCTTGCCCTGCTGTGAGACCCGGATCGGACCGACCCGGGTGGCGAACTCGATCTCGCCCGGGATGCAGTGGGCACTGGCGAGGACATGCGCGGTCGCGAGCGTGGCATGGCCGCAGAAATTGACCTCGTGGACCGGGGTGAACCAGCGCAGATCCCAGCCGGAACTGTTCGGCCGAGCGAAGGCGGTCTCGGCGAGGTTGTTCTCATTGGCGATCGCCTGCATCGTCTCTTCCGGGAGCCAGTCATCCAGGATGAGGACGGCAGCCGGGTTGCCGGCGAACACCCGGTCGGTGAACGCGTCGACCTGATGCATCGTCAAGGTGGGCATGGTGCCTCCGGCAGGCTCAGACAAGCGAGCGTGACCAGACACCTTTGATCGGCGCGAAGGAATAGCGGTGGGCGGGGCAGGGGCCATGCGTCTTCAGCGCGGCGCGATGCGCAGCCGTGCCGTAGCCGACATGGCTGATGAAGCCATAGGCCGGATATGCGAGCGAAAGCCGCGCCATCATGCGGTCGCGCGTCACCTTGGCGACGATCGAGGCCGCGGCGATCGAGGCGATCAGCCCATCGCCGCCGATGATGGCCTCGCAGCCGCAAGCGAGCGCCGGCGGATCGTTGCCGTCGACCAGCACGAGATCGGGCGATAGCGGCAGCGCCGTCACTGCACGCCGCATCGCGAGCAGGGTCGCCTGCCGGATGTTGATCGTGTCGATTTCCGCCGCGGAGGAACTGCCGACCCCAACCGCCAAGGCACTGCCGAGGATCAGGACACAGAGCTCTTCGCGGCGCTGGGCAGTGAGTTCCTTCGAATCGGCGAGCCCGTCCGGGATCGCCGAGGGATCGAGGATGACGGCGGCTGCGACGACCGGGCCGGCGAGCGGCCCGCGCCCGACCTCGTCCACGCCGGCGACGCGGGCGCGCCCGGCAATCATCGCGGCCTGTTCGCGGCTGAAATCGGCGGTCATGGCTCCGCTATGCCAGATCATGGCGCGAAGGTCTGCCGACCCGAATGCCGCATCCACAGTCCTCATCCTGAGGAGGCCGCGTAGCGGCCGTCTCGAGGGATGATCCAGAGCGCGCTGGAAGCATCCTTCGAGACGCGCCTGCGGCGCTCCTCAAGATGAGGGCTGCGTGTAGAGCAGGCAGTGGTCAGAACAAACTGAGCTGCGCCTTCTCCTTCTCCGGCTTGACGAAGAGGTCGGTGCGCAGGCGCAGCCGCGCGCTGTTGAAGCCGAGCCGCTCGGCCGCCATCTCGAAGCGCCGGCCGATCATCCAGGCATAGGGGCCGGAGCCGACCTGACGCTGGCCCCAGGCGGCGTCATAGTCCTTGCCGCCGCGGGTCGAGCGGATCAGCGAGACGACATGGCGCATCTTGTCGGGGTGATGCGTCACCAGCCAGTCCTGCACGATGTCCTTCACCTCGAGCGGCAAGCGCAGCAGCACATAGCCGGCCTCGCGCGCACCCGCAGCCTTGGCGGCGTCGAGGATGCGCTCGATCTCGTGCTCGTTGATCGCCGGCACGATCGGCGCGACCAGCACCGTCACCGGAATGCCGGCTTCCGAGAGCTTGCGGATCGTCTCGATCCGCTTGGCGGGCGACGCAGCGCGCGGCTCCATGTTGCGGGCGAGCTTGGGATCGAGCGTTGTCACCGAGAGCGCGACCTTGACCAGCCCCTTTGCCGCCATCGGCGCGAGGATATCGATGTCGCGCTGGACCAGCGCCGATTTGGTGACGATGCCGACCGGGTGGTTGAATTTCGAGAGCACCTCCAGGATCCCGCGCATGATTCTGAGCTTCTTCTCGATCGGCTGGTAGGCGTCGGTATTGGTGCCGATCGCCATCGTACGGGGCTGGTAGCTTGGCGATGACAGCTCCTTCTCAAGAAGCAGCGCCGCATCGGGCTTGGCGGTCAGCTTGCTCTCGAAGTCGAGCCCGGGCGAGAGGCCGAGATAGGCATGGCTCGGCCGCGCGAAGCAGTAGACGCAGCCATGCTCGCAGCCGCGATAGGGGTTGATCGAGCGGTCGAAGGAAATATCCGGAGAGTCGTTCCTGGTGATGATGGTCCGCGGCTTCTCGACCGAGACCTCGGTCTTGAACGGGGGCAGCTCGCCGAGCGAGCCCCAGCCGTCATCTTCGCTGATGCGTTGCTCGGCCTCATAGCGGCCGCCGGGATTGATCGTTGCGCCGCGTCCGCGCCGTCGCTCTGGGTCGATCTGGCTGCCGACATAGGCGAGCGGATCGACCGGCAGGGTGCGCAACGGCGCCGAGACGCTTCCCGGCTCGCTGTCGCGACGCTTGAGCGGTTGCGTCCTGGCTGAGGGTCTGGCCTGCAGCATGGCTTCGTCTCCCGGCGGAATCGGTTGATCCGAGACCAAGGAATGTGAACATAGCAGGAACAAAATGCAAGTGACAGGATTGCGACATGTTGCACTGCGTCATAAGCTGACCGCCCATGATCACCGCCGTCATCCGGGCCAATCGCGACGTCGAAGCGCTCGCAGCGACCTTGTCCGTGCTGATTCCGGCGGTCGCGCAGGGCGTGATCGGCCATGCCGTGGTGATCGACGAGGCGGATGACGCAGCGATCGAACGTCTCGCCGACGAGACCGGCGCCAGCTATGTCAGGGCCAAGAATCTGGCCAAGAATGGCGAGGCTTGGTCCAGCGGGGTCGCACAGGCGCGCGGCGACTGGGTGATCCTGCTCGAAGCCGGCGACCTGCCCGAGCCGCAATGGACACCGAGCATCGAGCGGCATTTGCTGACGATGGCGATGCGGCCGGCCTTGATGCCACTGCGCGGCATGGCCGCGAGGTTGCGCGAATGGGGCGCCGTCTCGTTGCGTTCACGCCATGTCAGGGCAGGGCTCCTGGCGCCGAAGACGCAGATCCTGTCCGGCCGATTGGCGCGTGCGCCGCGCCGGCTCACCGTGCGTCGCGAGCGCGCCGAGCTCTGAACGCGACCGTCATTGCGAGGAGCGCAGCGACGAAGCAATCCAGGGGGATGTAGAACTCTGCCGTTCCTGGATTGCTTCGCTGACGCTCGTAATGACGAGGGAACGTCAGAGCTGGTTGGTGCGGAAGGTGTCGCAGCTCTGCATCGAGCCGGATTTGAAGCCGGTGTTGAACCAGCGCGTGCGCTGTGCCGACGAGCCATGCGTGAAGGAATCCGGCACGACGACGCCGCGGCCCTGTTGCTGCAACTTGTCGTCGCCGATCGCAGAGGCGGAGCGCAGCGCCTCGTCGATGTCGCCGGGCTGGATGCGGTCCATCGCCTGGATGTTGTAGGCCCAGACGCCGGCAAAGCAGTCGGCCTGCAATTCGACCCGCACCGAAAGCTGGTTCGATTCGCGCTCGGAGATCCGTTGGCGCATCTCGTTCACCTTGGGCAGGATGCCGAGCAGGTTCTGGATGTGATGGCCGATCTCGTGGCCGACGACATAGGCATAGGCGAAGTCGCCGCCGCCGCCGAGCTTGCGCTGCATCTCCTGGAAGAAGGAGAGGTCGAGATAGACCCGCTGGTCGTTGGGGCAGTAGAACGGCCCCATCGCCGCCTGTGCCGTACCGCAGCCGGAGCGGTCGACGCCGCTGAACAGCACCAGCTTCGGTGGCACGTATTTGCGGTTGGCCTGCTGCGGCAGGACCTTGCTCCAGACATCCTCGTTCTGCGCCAGCACGGCCGAGACGAAGCGGCCCATCTCGTCCTGTGGCGGGCCGGCAGATTTGCGCTGCTCCTGCGTCGGCGCACTGCGCCCGCCGATGCCGCCGATCAACTCGGCCCCGCCGATCAGCAGGCGCGGATCGATGCCGAGCGCCCAGCCGAGCAGGCCGAGCACGACCATGGTGCCGATGCCGATGCCGCCGCGCCCGCCGGGCAGGCCGGCATATTCGCCGCCGCCACCGCCACGCCGGTCCTCGAGATTCTCGGACTGGCGATAATCTTCCCAACGCATGCGCGAACCCTTGTTGCAGCCTCGCCAATGTCCGCGACGCGGCGGCGGAACTCAAGTCCCGCGGCAGAGGTGCTCAATGATACCCGGCATCGGCTTTCACCTTGCCGCGGAAGGTCCAGTACACGAAGGCCGTGTAGAACAGGATCATCGGCAGGAGGAAGGTCACGCCGATCAGCACGAAGACATGCGAGGACGGCGCCGCCGCCGTGTCCCAGATCGTCAGGCTCGGCGGCACCAGATACGGGTAGTTCGAAATCGCGAGCCCGAGGAAACAGAGCAGGAAGATCGCGATGGTGAAGGCGAAGGGCGTGAACTCATGCGCTCCGTGGAGCCGTTTCCAGGCCATGTAGCCGCAGAAGGCGGTCAGCACCGGGAACGGCCAGAGCAGCAGGAGGTTCGAGGGCGTGAACCAGCGCTCGGCGATACGCGGATGGGCGTAGGGCGTCCAGAGCGAGACCAGCGCGGCGAAGGCGAGCAGGCAGAGCAGCAACGTCTTGGCCTGGCGGCGGGCGCGATCGGCCACCGGCCCTTCCGTCTTGAAGACCAGCCAGGTTGCGCCGAGCAGGGCATAGCCGACGACGACGCCGGCGCCGCACATCAGCGTAAAGGGTGTCAGCCAGTCGAACGGGCCGCCGGCGAACTGCCTGTCGGCGACCTTGATGCCCTGGATCAGCCCGCCGAGGATGACGCCCTGGGAGAAGGCGGCGGTCGTGGAGCCGAGCCAGAAGGCCAGATCCCAGATCCGGTGCTTCGGCTTTGCCACCCAGCGGAACTCGAAGGCGACGCCGCGGAAGATCAGCGACAGCAGCATCAGCGTCACCGGCAGATACAAGGCCGGCATGATCACGGAATAGGCCAGCGGGAACGCGACCCAGAGGCCGGCGCCGCCGAGCACCAGCCAGGTCTCGTTGCCGTCCCAGAACGGCGCGACCGAGTTCATCATCTGGTCGCGCTCGCCCTCGTCCCCGGTCGTCGGGAACAGGATGGCGATGCCGAGGTCGAAACCATCCAGCACGACATAGAGCATCACGGCGGTGCCGATCAGCCCGGCCCAGATCACGGGGAGATACCATTCCATCTTAGGTTCTCCTCAGCTCGCCGGCTGGATCTTGTCGTCGCCGGGATGGCCGTCGCCGAAGATCGCCGAGGCCGGTGCCTGCGCTGCCTTCAGCGGCCGCTTCGAGGGCTGCTCGGGCGGGTCCTCATGGCTGATCTCGTCGGGTCCCTTGGCGATCAGGCGGTTGATCAGGAGGATGCCGGCGGTGAACACGACGCAGTAGACGAAGACGAACAGCGCCAGCGAGATCGCGACCTCGGCGGTGGTGATCGGCGAGACCGCATCCTTGGAGCGCAGGATGCCGGTGGCGACCCAGGGCTGGCGCCCGACCTCGGTGACGAACCAGCCGGCGAGAATGGCGACGAAGCCGGCAGGCCAAGTGTACTGGGCGAGCCAGAGCCAGCGCTGCGACTCGAAGATGCGGCCGCGCCACCAGAGCCAGGCTCCGACCCAGCCGAACAGGATCATCAGCGTGCCGAGCCCGACCATCAGCCGGAAGCCGAAGAAGGGGACCAGCACCGGCGGGCGGTCCTCCCGCGGGAAGTCCTTCAGGCTCTTGAACAGGGCGTCCATGCTGCCATGGGTAAGCAGGCTGGCGACGCCGGGGATCGCGATCTCGAAGCGGTTGAGCTCGGCCTTCTCGTCCGGCCAGGCGAACAGGACGAGCGCGCCGGGCTTGGACGAATCCCAGTGCGCCTCGATCGCAGCGAGCTTGGCCGGCTGGTAGATCGCGGTCTGCTTGCCGTGGAAGTCGCCGATGACAGCCTGCAGCGGTGCGGTCAGCGCGATCATCAGGATTGCCATCCGCACCATCGTCCTGGCCGATTCGGTGCGGTGGCCAGCGAGCAGATGACGTGCGCCGGTCGCCAGCACCACGAAGGCGGTCGTGAGATAGGCCGCCGTCATCATGTGCGCGTAGCGCAGCGGAAAGGTCGGGCTGAAGACGATCTTCATCCAGTCGACGGGGTAGACGATACCGTCGCGGACCTCGTGCCCGACCGGATACTGCATCCAGCTATTGGCCGACAGGATCCAGAAACCCGACAGCGCCGTGCCGCCGGCGACGATGATGGCCGACAGGAAGTGCAGCCAAGGCGGCACCCGCTTCCAGCCGAAGAGCAGCACGCCGAGGAAGGAGGCCTCGAGGAAGAAGGCGCTGAGCACCTCGTAGCCGATCAGCGGGCCCAGCACATTGCCGGTGACCGCCGAGAACCGGCTCCAGTTCGTGCCGAACTGGTAGGAGAGCACGATGCCGGAGACCACGCCCATGGCGAAGGAGACCGCGAAGATCTTGGTCCAGAAGCGGGCGAGGAGATGGAACTTCTGGTCGCCGGTCTTCAGCCACAGGCCAAGCAGCGTCGCGATATAGGCCGACAGCCCGATCGTGAAGGCCGGGAAGACGATGTGGAAGGAAATCGTGAAGGCGAACTGGATGCGGGACAGCAGAAAGGCGTCGATTTCCATCGCATCGCTCCGGCGTACCGGCCACGAACGTCATGGCCGAAAGACCCTGCCGGTTGCAGGGTCTACTTTGCACACGGAATAATCAAGCCGATGCGACAGGGCAGCCGTCGGTGGTGACGCAGTGGCATCGCGCCGCTGCGTCAAAGCGCGTCGAGAGCGACGGTTGGTGCAGCGTTGCTCCTGCTCTCGTTCAGACCAGCGAATGACCGGCTCGGAGCAGGGTGGAGCGCGCCTTTTCGGCGTCGGCTTCCTTCACGAGCAGATGATCGCCGTCGAAGGTCGACACGACGAAGATGCCCATGCCATTTGTCGACAGCGGCTGAACCACCGAAAGCACGATGCCAGCCTGACCGAAGGCGAATGGCCCCTGAAACTTGAAGCAGGTCCAGCCAGCGTCGATCTGGGTGCCGTCAGGAACACGTTCCCTCAGGCACACGATGGATAGCTCGTCATCGGTGCGGCTTATGCTGACGAAACCATCGCCATCAGCCCAGGGCGGAATGGGAGCGTCATTCTGCAAGCGCGCGATGGCATAGTCCCCCGCCAACGCCTTGAGCGTGATCTTCACGCTCGTTGGGGCTGTTACGCCCAGCATTTTGGTCATGTAGACGGTTGTGCCGCCCATGAACGGTTCGGTGCTTGTCACGGCGTAGTCGGCCGCTTGGTAAAGCGTCACATTCGATTGGAAAGCTGCGTTCGTCAGCAGGCGCAGCTGGGCGTAGCCCGCACGCAAGGCGAGGCTTTCGGCATAGGCCAGCAAGCGGCGGCCGAGTCCTCGCCCTTGCTGATCCGGCGCGACGGCGATGTTCTCGATCCAGATGTGATCACCCTTGTCGATGGTCTCGATCAGGCCAACAAGCTCATCCCCGTCATACAGGAGCGCGAAGTCATGCCGCGCGACAGCAAGCCGATAGTCGGCAGTCATGGGCTGCGTCTCTCGCCCGATCACGGGCACCCATTTCGCGTAGGCGGCCCGAACAAGATCGCGGATCGCCGCGACGTCCTGCATGTCGGCAGGCCGGAAATACAATGATTGTGCTGAGGTCATGCTCGTGTCCCGAGACAACAAAAAACCCGCCGCGCGAAGCTGGCAGATTGCGGAATGCTTGGAGGGATCTACGACCGGGCAGTCAGCTCAGTATCGTCGTCGCCAAACATATGCGCCACGCTGCGCGATGGTGCAGCATCGACGTCGGGCAGCGGTCGTCAGGGTGGAAACGGACATGACGTTACGGCTAGCAGAGCCTTGCGCCCTGTCAATCACGCAGGGCAACGCCACGCATGCATGGCTCAGCGGGCCTCCCTTCCGTGCCTTCCAGGGAGCGCTCGAAGGCTTCAGCGCTGTGTCATCGCGTCGAGTGCCGCCTTGAGTGCCCGCAGATCGCGCCAGGCCAGGCGCTTCTGCAGGGGCTGGCGCAACAGATAGGCCGGGTGCAGCGTCGCGATCGCCCGGATCACGCGCGTGCCGGTATCGTATTCCCGCCAGCGGCCGCGCGAGGCCAGGATGCCGGAGACGCCGAGCAGCCCTTGCGCCGAGGGGCCGCCGATGCAGACCAGGATGTCGGGATCGGCGAGCTCGATCTGGCGCTGGATGAACGGCAGGCAGATCGCGACCTCCTGCGGCGTCGGCGTGCGGTTGCCGGGCGGACGCCAGGGCAGGAGGTTGGCGATGTAGACATGCTCCTGCCGGTTGAGCCCGATCGCCGCCAGCATCCGGTCGAGCAATTGGCCGGATCGGCCGACGAAGGGCAGGCCGGCGCGGTCCTCGTCGGCGCCCGGCGCCTCGCCGACGACCATCACCTTCCCGCCCGGATTGCCGTCGGCGAAGACGAGGCTCTTCGCCGAGGCCTTGAGCGGGCAGCCTTCGAAGCTGGCGAGTGCCGCCTTGAGCTCGTCCAGCGTCGTCGCTTCGCGCGCCAGCGCCCGGGCCGACAGGGCTGCTTCGTCCGGCGGCGCCGGGGCCGCTGCCGCCGGGCGCGCGGTTGCCTGTTGGGAGGACGTCACGAGGCGTGCGACAGGCTGTCGCGCCGGCTCGGGTGCAGCTGCGAAATGGTCGTGCGGCGTCTCGTCGAGCGCTTCCGTCACGCCCATCTCGGCGTACCAGGCGATCAGTTCGGCTGCGGAGGCGGCGTCGAAGGACATGGGCGACAGAATACCGCGCCGCACGGAACGAAGCGAGCCCGTTCGCTGTTGCAAAATAACCGGGAGCCCCGGATAGAGGAATTCCAATCAGCCCCGCGGCTTGGCGGGGTGATCGAGATAGTTCATATATAAACTATCTAACGACATATAAGCGGCGCGGGGTGGAGGGCAGCATGGATCTGAAGGAAGCACAGAGCACGCCGCGCGAGAGCATGGACTATGACGTCGTCATCGTCGGCGCCGGCCCGGCCGGGCTCGCGGCCGCGATCCGGCTGAAACAGCTCGACGAGGCGATCTCGGTCGTCGTGGTCGAGAAGGGCTCCGAGGTTGGCGCGCACATCCTCTCCGGCGCGGTCATCGATCCGATTGGCCTCGACAAGCTCCTGCCCGACTGGCGCCAGGACGAGGCGCGCCCGCTCCATACCGAAGTCAGCGAGGACGTCTTCTATTTCCTCGGCCCGGCCGGCGGCGCGCGCCTGCCGAATTTTGCGATGCCGAAGCTGATGAACAATCACGGCAACTTCGTCGGCTCGCTCGGCCTGGTCGCACGCTACCTCGCGGCCCGCGCCGAGGCGCTCGGCGTCGAGATCTATCCAGGCTTCGCTGCCGCCGAACTGCTGTTCAACGAAGACGGCTCGGTTGCCGGCATCGCCACCGGCGACATGGGCATCGCCAAGGACGGCACCGTCTCCGAGCGCTTCACCCGCGGCATGGAATTGCGCGGCCGCTACACCTTGCTCGGCGAGGGCGCGCGTGGCTCGCTCTCCAAGATCGCGATCAGGCGCTTCGCTCTGGATGAAGGTCGCGAGCCGCAGAAATATGGCATCGGCCTCAAGGAGATCTGGCAGGTCAAGCCGGAGAAGTTCAAGAAGGGGCTGGTGCAGCACTCCTTCGGCTGGCCGCTCGACATGTCGACCGGCGGCGGCTCCTTCCTCTACCATTTCGACGACAATCTGGTTTCGGTCGGCTTCGTCGTCCACCTCAACTATACGAATCCGACGCTCTCGCCCTTCGACGAGTTCCAGCGCTTCAAGACCCATCCGATGATCCGCGACGTCTTTGAGGGGGCCAAGCGCCTCTCCTACGGCTCGCGTGCTATCACCGAAGGCGGTTGGCAGTCGGTGCCGAAGCTGACCTTCCCGGGCGGGGCGCTGATCGGCTGCTCGGCCGGCTTCGTCAACGTTCCGCGCATCAAGGGCAGCCACAACGCCATCCTGTCGGGCATGCTGGCGGCCGAGCATCTCGTGCCGGCGCTGGCTGCCAGCCGCTCCCATGACATGGTTGACGGCATCGAGGAGAGCTGGCGCTCGTCCGAGATCGGGCGCGACCTCAAGCTGGTGCGCAACGTCAAGCCGCTCTGGTCGAAGCTCGGCACGCTCGGCGGCGTCGCGCTCGGCGGCATCGACATGTGGCTGAACCAGCTCTTCGGCTGGTCGCCCTTCGGCACGCTGAAGCACGGCAAGCCCGACCATGCCACGCTGAAGCCGATCGGCATGGTCAAGCCGATCGTTTATCCGAAGCCCGACGGCAAGATTTCCTTCGACAAGCTCTCCTCGGTCTTCCTCTCGGCGACGAATCACGAGGAAGACCAGCCGGCGCATCTGAAGCTGACCGATCCCAACGTGCCGGTGCTGCAGAACCTGCCGATTTATGGCGAACCGGCGCGGCTCTACTGTCCGGCGGGCGTCTACGAGGTGGTTTACGCCGATCCCGAGAAACAGTCGCTGCCGCGCTTCGTGATCAACGCGCAGAACTGCGTGCACTGCAAGACCTGCGACATCAAGGACCCGGCCCAGAACATCACCTGGACGGTGCCGGAAGGCGCGGGCGGCCCGAATTACTCGAATATGTGACAGTATTCGATATTGTCATCAAAGATTAAGGCCGCGACGGACGGATCCGGCGCGGCCTTTTTGTTGACGCCGGAAGAGGCGGTGAATCAGCCCTTGCGGACGACGGGAGCGGGCTTCTCCGGCTCCTTGGTGGCGCAGCCGCCGGCAATGCCGGCAAGCGTCAGGACAGCAGCGAGCGCGAGCGAGACCTTCTTCATTTGAAGTGTCCTAAACGAATCGTCGCGAATATCCGCGACGACGCAATCCTATGCCGATTTGCCTTACGGAAATCTATGCTGTCGACGCCGCTATAGCGGCGGATCGCGCTTTTCACGTGAGCGTGACAGCGATGCTGCAACCGCGATGCTGGACTTGTCGCGCAGCCCGGAAACGGCCATGTTGGCGGCCTAATCGTTCAGGTCACGGTCCCGTCTACGGACCAGTTCCCGGCAGCCGGGGCGGACCGAGGGAGAATGGTGGACGTGACGTTTCAGATCGACGGCCGTAGCGCCGCTCTTATGCTTGCGTTTATCGCTGGGCTGCACGTCGCCATGCCGGCGCTCGCGCAGGCGCGCCCAGTCGACAAGTTCGAGCCTGCCGAGAGTCTCGAAGGCAATTATCTGGCGGCCGTTGTCGCTGGCTCTGCCCGCGATCTCGGCGCAGCCTCGATCTATCTGCGCGAGGCGATCAAGAACGATCCGCAGAACAGTGAATTGCTCGAGCGCGGCTTCGTCGCCTTCCTCGCCGACGGCGCGATGAACGAGACCTTCCGCGCCGCCGAGAAGCTGATCCAGCGCGATGCCACCAACGGTCTCGCCCAGCTGGCGCTCGGCGTCCGCGCGCTGAAGCAGAAGAACTATGCCGCGGCCCGCACCCAGTTGCAGCGCGGTGGCCGCGGCCGCTCCGCCGACATCACCGCGACTCTGCTTGCCGCCTGGGCCTATTCCGGCTCCGGCGAGACAAATCGCGCGCTTGAGACGCTCGACCGCCTCAAGGGCGAAGCGACCTTCGACCGCTTCCGCGACTTCCATGCCGGGCTGATCCTCGACATCGCCGGCCGCCGCAACGACGCGAATCGCCGACTCAAGGCGGCCTATGACGCCGAGAAGACCAATCTGCGCCTCGTCGATCTCTGGGCCCGCCAGCAGGCGCGCGCCGGCGACAGCGACGCGGCCTTGGCGACGCTGAACGATTTCGAGCAGCGTGTGCGCCCGAACCATCCGGTGGTGCGCGACGCCATCGCCAAGATCAGCAGCAAGGAGCCGCTGCAGCGTATCGTCGGCAACACCCAGCAAGGCGCGGCCGAGGTGCTCTACGGCCTCGCCAGCGCCGGTATTCTGCAGGGCGACGAGGCGACCGCGCTGCTCTATCTGCGCTTTGCAGCTTATCTCGACCCCGGCCACGACCTCGCCGTGCTGACGCTGGCCGATATCCTCGAGCGCGCCAAGCAGACCGAGGATGCGGTCCAGGTCTACCGGCGCATGCCGGAGAATTCGCCGCTGCGGCCGGTCGCCGACATCCAGATCGGGCTTGGCCTCGAGCAGCTCGGCAAGACCGAGGAAGCGGTCAAGCATCTCGAGGGGATCATCACGGCGCGGCCGGAAGACGTCGACGCCATCTCCGCGCTCGGCAACATCTACCGCTCGCGCAAGCGCTTCGAGGAGGCGGCCGCGACCTATGACAAGGCGGTCGCCAAGCTCGGCACGCCCGGCCGCTCAAATTGGGATCTGCTCTATTCGCGCGGCATCGCCTATGAGCGCACCAAGAAATGGCCCCAGGCCGAGGCCGATCTGCGCAAGGCGCTGGAGCTGATGCCGGAGGCGCTGAGCCGCGAGCGTGCGCTCGTGCTCAACTATCTCGGCTATTCGCTGGTCGACCAGAACCTCAAGCTCGAGGAGGCGCTCGGCATGCTGCGCCGCGCTGTCGAGCTCAGGCCGCGCGACGGCTACATCATCGACTCGCTCGGCTGGGCGCATTACCGCCTCGGCCGCTATGACGAGGCGGTGACGGAACTCGAGAAGGCGATGGAGCTGCGCCCCTCGGATCCGGTGATCAACGACCATCTCGGCGACGTCTACTGGAAGACCGGGCGCTATCTCGAGGCGCGCTTCCAGTGGAACTATGCCCGCGACCTCGGACCGGAACCCGAGGATCTCACCCGGATCCAGCGCAAGATCGAGAAGGGTCTCGAGGATCCGGGACCCTCGGCCAATGCGGCCGAGCCGAAGAAGGATGGCGGCTGATCCTTGCCCGCCAGACTGGCGACCCGCGCCCCGGCCAAGATCAACCTCTCCCTGCGCGTCCTCAGCCGGCGCGCCGACGGTTATCATGAGCTCGACAGCCTCGTCGCCTTCGCCGGCGTCGGCGACGAACTGAGCCTGTCGCCGAGCGAGCCTGCCGGGGTACAGATCTCAGGTCCCTTCGCCGCGGGCCTCTCGACCGGGTCGGACAACCTCGTCCTGAAGGCTGAGCGCGCGCTCCGCGAGGAGATCGCCGGCCTGCGCTCCGGCCGCTTCCATCTTGTCAAGCGCCTGCCGGTCGCCTCGGGCATCGGCGGTGGCTCGGCCGATGCGGCCGCGGCCCTGCGCCTGCTGGCGCGGCTCAACGATCTGCCACTGTCGCATCCGGCGCTGCTCGCCGCTGCCGGCCGGATCGGCGCCGATGTCCCGGTTTGCCTGGAGGCGCGCGCCCGCATCATGCGCGGCATCGGCGATCAGCTCGGCCCGCCGCTGCGCCTGCCGCGGCTGTTCGCGCTGCTGGTCAACCCCGGCGTCGCAGTCGAGACGGTGGCGGTATTCCGTGCGCTTGGCCTCCCTCCGGGGCAGGAGCATGCGGGCGGCAGCCTGGCGTTCAGCACGCAAGAGCCTTCACCGGCAACGTCGGCCGCTTTGATCGCTGCACTGGCCGTCTCCGGCAATGATCTCGAAGCGCCGGCCCGCATAGTCGCTCCGGCTATCGGCGAGGTGCTGTCAGCGCTGTCGGCACTTCCCAATTGCCGGCTGGTGCGCATGTCGGGTTCGGGAGGAACCTGCTTCGCTCTGTTCGACGATTGCCGCGCCAGCGCCGAGGCTGGCAAGCTTCTGGCGCATGGCCAGCCGGATTGGTGGGTGAAGCCGACTGTGCTGAGATAGGCGTCAGGGCTCAACGCCGGAGGGCGCATCATGACGCTGGCCTCTTTCCTCGCCTATGTCGGTGTCGCGGCGCTGGTGATCTGCACGCCGGGGCCGGACACGGCTCTGACCATCCGCAACACCTTGTTCGGCGGCCGTACCGGCGGTGTGCTCACTGCGCTCGGCGTCGCGACCGGCCTATCGATCTGGGCGTTGGCGACCAGTCTCGGTCTCGTCGCCTTGCTGGTGGCGAGCGAGCCGGTCTTTCGCGCGATCCAATATGCTGGCGCCGCCTATCTGATCTATCTCGGCGTCATGGCGCTGCGCGACGCTTTTCGCCGGCAGGGGCCAGCGTCGCCGGCTGCTGCCGCGATCTCGCCGCGGCGGCTTGCGCCCGCCATCGCCTACCGGCAGGGGCTGATCAGCAATCTCGGCAATCCGAAGATCGCGGTCTTCTTCGCCAGCCTCCTGCCGCAATTCGCGGCTGGCGGCAGCAGCTTCACCATGCTGTTCCTGCTCGGCCTCGTCTTCGCCGCGATGACCCTGCTCTGGCTCTCGGCCTATGCGCTCGTCGTCGCCAAGGCCGGCGACGTGCTGCGGCGCTCTCAAGTTCGGCGCGTCATCGAAGCGCTGACTGGTGGGCTCCTGCTGGCGCTGGGCCTCAGGATCGCCGCCGAGCAGCGCTGAAGCTGCTCAGTGCGCCCGTGCCACGCAGAAGTCGACGGCCTCGTTGAGCGCTTGCTTCATCGGCGATGACGGGAACAGGCCGAGCGCGTCCTTCGCCATCTTGGCGTAGTGCCGGGCGCGCTCGATCGTGTCGGCCAGCGCGGCGTGCTTCCGCATCAGCGCCTGCGCCTCTTCAAGATCGCCATCGCGGACCTCGCCTTCCTGCAGGGTGCGACGCCAGAAGGCGCGATCGCTCTCACTGCCGCGGCGGAAGGAAAGTACGACGGGCAGGGTGATCTTGCCCTCGCGGAAGTCGTCGCCGACATTCTTGCCGAGCTGGCCCGAGGAGCCGCCATAGTCGAGCGCGTCGTCGATGAGCTGGAAGGCGATGCCGAGATTGAGCCCGTAGCTGCGGCACGCGGCGGCCTCGCCCTTCGACGAGGCGGCGATCACCGGCCCGACCTCGCAGGCGGCGGCGAAGAGTTCGGCCGTCTTGCCGCGGATCACGGCGAGATATTCGTCCTCGGTGGTCTCGGTGTTCTTGGCGGCGGCGAGCTGCATCACCTCGCCCTCGGCGATCACCGCAGCGGCGGTCGAGAGGATGTCGAGCGCGCGCAGCGAACCGACCTCGACCATCATCCTGAAGGCCTGGCCGAGCAGGAAATCGCCGACCAGCACGCTGGCCTCATTGCCCCAGAGCATGCGGGCGGCGAGCTTGCCGCGGCGCATGTCGCTCTGGTCGACGACATCGTCGTGCAGCAGCGTCGCCGTATGCATGAACTCGACCGAGGCCGCGAGCTTGACATGGCCATCGCCCTGGTAGCCGCAGAGCGCCGCCGTCGCGAGCGTCAGCATCGGCCGCAAGCGCTTGCCGCCCGAGGAGATCAGGTGGTTCGCCACCTCCGGGATCATCGTGACCTCGGAACCGGTGCGCGACAGGATCATCGCATTGACGCGCTCCATGTCGGCGCGCGTCAGCCCGACCAGCGGCGCGATCCCGCTCTGGCCGGTGTCCTTGTCTTCGAAAGCTACGACGACGCCCACGCGCAAACTCCGGCCTTGTTCTCGCGCATTCGCGCGCCCTCGCCCTTGCCACAAAGGTCGCATGCGTGGCCAGCCCCGGCAATCCTGTCGCGGCGCAGCAGATTGACGCTGCATCGCGGTGCTGCGCCGGTAGATGCGATCTTTCCTGTTGCGCCGGGGCGACGCGAAGGGCTCCATGGCGGCATGCATGAACTCGTCCGCTCGAACGATATCGTCCTGCTCGGGGCCATCGAGGCGCTCCTGGCCTCGGCCAATCTCGATTGCCTGATCGCCGATCAGCACATCAGCGCGCTCGAAGGCATGATCGGCGCCTTTCCGCGGCGCCTCCTGGTGCGCGAACAGGACAGCAAGCGCGCTCGCGCTTTGTTGATCGAGGCGGGCTATGGCGACGAGTTGCGCCATGAACGCTGAGGCGCCCGGTCTCCGCGAGATCGCCGAGGATCGGCTGCTGGGAGGCCGCCTTCGCTTGCTGCAGCCGTTGAAGGGTCATCGTGCCGGCTCGGATGCGGTGCTGCTTGCCGCTGCGATTCCCGAGCTCGGCGAAGGACGGCTCGCCGATTTCGGCGCCGGCGTCGGCACGGTCGGGCTTGCAGTCGCCTTGCGGCAGCCTGCGCTCAATGTCGCCCTGGTCGAGCGCGATCCGGAGCTCGCCGCGCTCGCAGTCCGCAATGTCGCGCTCAACGATCTCGGCGGCCGGGTGCGCACCATGGTCGGGGTAATCGGTGAGCGGAACGCGGACCTCGCCCGGGACGGCCTGACGGCGGACTCCGTCGCCTGGGTCGCGATGAACCCGCCCTTCTTCGAATCGGGTGAGGTGCGCGAATCGCCGGTCGCCAACCGGCGTGTCGCCCATGTCGCTGGCCAATCGCTCGCCGACTGGCTGAAGGCGGCTCGCCATGTGCTGAAGCCGGGCGGTGGCGTCAGCATCATCCACCGCGCCGAAGCGCTGGGGACGATTCTCGCGGGCCTGGAGACGGGCTTCGGTGCGATCGAGATTCGCGCAGTCCACGGCCAGGCCGAGCGGCCGGCGATCCGGGTGATCGTCTCGGGCAGACTCGGTAGCAGAAAGCCGGCAGCGTTGCTGCCGGCTCTTGTTCTCAACGGGGCCGATGGGCGCTTCACCGCCTTCAGCGAGGCACTCCATCGCGGCGAGGCCGTGCTCGCCTAGATTGGCTCAGCGGCAGATGCGGCGCTCGCGCACCACCCAGCCCCAGCCATCCCAGTAGCGGACCGGCCGGCTAAAGCAGCGCGGGCCGTAGTACCCGCCGCCGTAGCCGTAAGCGGGACGGCCATAGCCATAAGCAGGGCGCCCATAGCCGTAGTGAGGGCGGCCATAGTAACCGCCACCGCCCCAACCGGGCCGGCCATAATAGCCGCCACCGCCCCACTGTGCCTCAGCCGGAGTTGCCGTGACTGCTCCGATGCCGAGCGCCGCCACGCCGAGCGAGGCGGCGGCTGAAAGTCCAAGAACGAGTTTGCGAAGCATGGTTACCTCCTTCGCGAATGCCCTCCCGGCTGTGCCGGGGTCATCGGGTGTCATCGTTGCAGCGAGCTTGCAGCATCGAGGCTGAACGGCGCGTGGCCGGGCCGTTCAGCCGCTCTTCATCCGCCCTGGCGCCCCGTCAGCGGCAGACGCGAACCGGACGGATCACCCAGCGCCAGCCATTCCAGACGCGCCGGTCGACGATATAGCAGCGCGGCCGGTAGACCGGGCGGCCATAGTAGCGGCGCGGGCCGTAATAGGGCCGGCCGTAATACTGGGCCTGCTCGACCAGCCCGGCGCCGGTCGAAGCGGCGGGAGCGCCGGCCGCGAATGGCGCTGCATTGACAGGGGCGACGGAAAGGCCGGTGAAGAGGAGCGCGCCAGCACCGAACAGGGCGGCAGCGATACGGTTCGACAGCATAGTAACTCTCCTACTTATCGCATCGACCCGACTCAAGCACTCGCCCCGAGAACCGCGGACCGTTCGATGCTGCGGATCATGAGCTACCGTTCCTGAACGCGATCCTTGTGCCGGGGTTCAGGCAGCGTTCATCCCGCCGAGCTTGACCATGAGCGCCGCCAGCCCCTAATCACGCCGCATGTTTTTCGACAGTTTAAAAGGCTGATGCCCTTGGCCGCGTCCTCCGATCCCATGAACCCGACCCGCTCATTCCAGGGACTGCTGCTGACCTTGCAGCGCTTCTGGGCCGAGCGCGGCTGCGTCATCCTCCAGCCCTACGACATGGAGGTCGGCGCCGGCACCTTCCACCCGGCGACGACGCTGCGTGCGCTCGGCCCGAAGCCCTGGAAGGCGGCCTATGTCCAGCCTTCGCGCCGGCCCAAGGACGGCCGCTATGGCGAGAACCCGAACCGGCTGCAGCACTACTACCAGTTCCAGGTGATCCTGAAGCCGTCGCCGCCGGATTTGCAGCAGCTCTATCTCGACTCGCTCAAGGCGATCGGCGTCGATCTCGCTTTGCACGATGTCCGCTTCGTCGAGGATGACTGGGAAAGCCCGACGCTCGGCGCCTGGGGCCTCGGCTGGGAGTGCTGGTGCGACGGCATGGAAGTCAGCCAGTTCACCTATTTCCAGCAGGTTGCTGGCGTCGAATGCGCGCCGGTTGCGGGTGAGCTGACCTATGGGCTTGAACGGCTGGCCATGTATGTCCAGGGCGTCGAGAACGTCTACGATCTCAACTTCAACGGCCTCGAAGGCGAGGACCGCATCAGCTATGGCGACGTCTTCCTGCAGGCTGAGCAGGAGTTCTCGCGGCATAATTTCGAGCACGCCAATACCGAGGTGCTGTTCCGGCACTTCAGCGACGCGGAAGCCGAGTGCAAGGCGCTGCTCGCCGCCGGCGAGGCGGACAGCGGCAGCAACGATCCCAGCCACAAGCTCGCTCTGCCGGCCTATGACCAGTGCATCAAGGCGAGCCATGTCTTCAACCTGCTCGACGCGCGCGGGGTGATCTCGGTCACCGAGCGCCAGAGCTACATCCTGCGGGTGCGCGATCTCGCCAAGGCCTGCGGTGCAGCCTGGCTGAAGACCGCCGGCGGGGGAGCGAACTGATGCCTGATCTCCTGCTCGAACTCTTCTCCGAGGAAATCCCGGCGCGCATGCAGCGCAAGGCGGCCGAGGACCTGAAGAAGCTCGTCACCGATGCGCTGGTCGAGCGCGGGCTCACCTATGAAGGCGCCAAGGCCTTCGCGACGCCGCGTCGGCTCGCGCTCACCATCGCCGGCCTGCCCGTGCGTGGCCGCGATGTCCGCGAGGAGCGGAAAGGGCCGCGCGTCGGCGCGCCGGACGCTGCCGTGCAGGGCTTCCTCAAGGCTGCGGGGCTCACTTCGCTCGACCAGGCGACGATCGTCAGCGATCCGAAGAAGGGCGATAGCTACATCGCCGTGATCGAGAAGCCGGGGCAGGAGACGGTCGCGGCGATCGCCGAGATCGTGCCGGCGGTGATCCGCGCCTTCCCCTGGCCGAAATCGATGCGCTGGGGCAAGGCCTCGGCTGAGAGCGGCTCGCTGCGCTGGGTGCGTCCCCTGCACTCGATCCTCTGCACCTTCGGCGCCGAGACCGAGGATCCGGAGGTCGTCGCCTTCGACGTCGACGGCATCAAATCCTCCAACATCACCTATGGCCACCGCTTCCATGCGCCGGGGCCGATCACGGTCAAGCGCTTCGACGACTATGTCGCCAGCCTGGAGCGGGCCAAGGTCGTGCTCGACGCCGATCGCCGCAAGGAGATCATCGCGACCGACGCCAAGAACCTCGCCTTTGCCGCGGGGCTGGAACTGGTCGAGGATGAGGGTCTGCTGGAGGAGGTCGCCGGTCTCGTCGAATGGCCGGTCGTGCTGCTCGGCGATTTCGAGGAACGCTTCCTCGAGATTCCCGGCGAGGCGATCCGCGCCACCATCCGCGCCAACCAAAAATGCTTCGTGCTGCGCGATCCGAACAGCGGCGAGCTCGCCAATCGCTTCATCCCGGTCTCGAACCTGATGGCGAGCGATGGCGGCCTGGCGATCACCGCCGGCAATGGCCGCGTCGTGCGGGCCCGCCTCTCCGACGCCGCCTATTTCTGGCAGACCGATCGCGGCCCGCTGCCCGATCTCGATACGCTGAAGGAGAGTGCTGACAAGCTGGGGCTTGACCTCGCCAAGCCGCTCGACCAGCGCATGGCCAAGCTCGACAGGCTCGGCGTCGTCTTCCACGCCAAGCTTGGCACGCAAGGCGAGCGCGTCCAGCGCATCGCGGCGCTGGCGAAAGAGCTGGCGCCGATCGTCGGCGCCGATCCGGCGCTGGCCGAGCGCGCGGCGAAACTCGCCAAAGCCGATCTGCCGACCGAGATGGTCGGTGAGTTCCCTGAACTTCAGGGGCTGATGGGGCGCAAATACGCCGAGCTGCAGGGCGAGAACCCCTCTGTCGCCGCGGCGATCGAGGAACACTACAAGCCGCTCGGCCCCTCCGACCGCGTGCCGACCGATCCGGTTTCGGTTGCCGTCGCGCTTGCCGACAAGCTCGACACGCTGGTCGGCTTCTGGGCGATTGACGAGAAGCCGACCGGGAGCAAGGACCCTTACGCCCTGCGCCGCGCGGCGCTGGGGGTGATCCGGCTCATCCTGGAGAACTCCACTAGGGTTGAGCTGATCCCGTTGCTAACGCGACACGGTGATCGCTTCCCCGGCCACGATGCAATGAATTCCGCTTTTGAACTCGTTCAGTTCATTGGCGAACGCCTAAAGGTCCAGTTGCGCGACCAGGGCGCGCGCTTCGACCTAGTCGATGCTGTCTTGGAAATGGGTGTTAGGCGCGATGAGATGCTGCCCGGAATGGGCAATAGCCGTGATCTAGTTCTCATCGTCCAACGCCTCAACTCGCTCGGCCGCTTCCTCGAAACGGAAGACGGCAAGAGCCTGCTGGCCGGCTACAAGCGCGCCGCCAACATCCTGAAAGCCGAGGAGAAGAAGGACGGCGAGGGCGCCTTCGCCGGCAAGGCCGATCTCCAGCTCATCGCCGATGCCGGGCTGATCGAGGAGAAGGCGCTCGCGGTCGCGCTGGCACAGGCGACGCCGAAGGCGGAAGCGGCGGTCGCTGCCGAGGACTATGAGGGCGCGATGACGGCGCTCGCCGAGCTCAGGCCGGCGGTCGACGCCTTCTTCGACAAGGTCACGGTCAATGACCCTGATCCGGCCCTGCGTGCCAATCGCCTCAAGCTCTTGAACCAGCTGCGCGAGGCGACCCGCGCGGTGGCGGATTTCTCGCGGATTGCGGGCTAAAGGGCGCGGAGAACCCTCTCCTGGAAGGAGAGGGCAGGGTGAGGTGTAGGCCGCTGGACCAGCGGGGTGCTGCACTCACCGCGCGTTGGTTCAGGCTACCGATTCCGCTCCCGAACACCTCACCCCTACCCCTCTCCTTTCAGGAGAGGGGATCCCGCGCGTCTCTGGTTCTCGCCGGAGGCTGAAGACCTCAGCCAGCTAGCCTTTCGGAACTTTTTCCCATGGCTCGACGTTCTCTTGCCTGAGGTCGCTGCCTGCGAATGCGTCGCAGCTAGCGCCTCGGGGGGCCGGCTTTCGGCCGCGATAAGAGGATTTGAGCCATGAGCCTTCTGATTTCGCTGTTGATCACGATCCTAGTGATCGCGCTGGTGCTTTATCTCGTGCGGATGCTGCCGATCGACGGCAACATGAAGAACATCGTCCAGATCATCGTCATCATTATCGGTATCATTTCGCTGCTGCGTTATCTCGCGGTCTTCTAAGCCAAAGGGGCAGCCGTCATGCTCGCCCCGTGGCGAGCGTCCATGCGAACATCGCCTTCATGGCGAGCACCTGGATGGTCGGGACAAGGCCCGGCCATGGCGGTGGTGACGCTTTCAACCGGCAATTGACGAAAATCACGCGCTGATCCAGAATCTCATTGGTCCAGAGGGCCCCGGACGCGACCCGTCCCGGGGCCCTTTCCCGTTCGAGCATGGTCCGCAAAAAGTGGAATCGATCTTGCGACCAGGCCATGCCCGACAGATCGAGCGATCACCGCGATGAATTCGCAGAACCGCACCACCCATATTCGCCTGACCTCGCATCCCGAGCCCGGCAACGCCTCGACCCGCTTCCCGATCCAGTGGGGTGCCGGCACGCCGGAGGAACGCGGCCCGGTCATCGCCTCGACCACGGCGCCGGGTGATCGCAACTGCATTGGCGCCCATGGCGGCTCCTATTCGGTCTATCGCGCGCTCGCGATTTCCGCCCGCGCCATGAACCCAGCGCAGCGTCCGGACTTGACCAACACCCACCCGACCTCCGACATCCTGCCGCAGCCGCAATGGTTCGAGCCCGGCCGAATCGTCTCGCTCGATCCGTTCGGCCATCGCGTCGCCCAGGATTTCGGCAAGCTGATCGGCGAGGGCATCGACATCCGCCCGACCATCGCGGTGACCAAGGCGCGGCTGAACCTGCCCGAGATCCTCGCTGCCATGGCCGGTCACCGGCTGGCGGCTGACGGCGCCATCCTGCACGGCTCCGGCGACATCAGCGTCACCAAGATCGCGGTCGATCCGGTCTGGCACCTGCCGGGGATCGCCGAGCGCTTCGCCACCACCGAGAACGAATTGCGCCGCACGCTGTTCGAGCAGACCGGGGGCATGTATCCCGAGCTGGTGACGCGGCCCGATCTCAAGGTCTTCCTGCCGCCGATCGGCTCGATCACCGCCTATGTCATCGGCGAGGTCTCGGCGATTTGCGATCCCAGGAAGACGCTCGCCTGCCGCGTCCATGATGAGTGCAACGGTTCCGACGTCTTCGGCTCCGACATCTGCACCTGCCGGCCCTATCTGGTGCATGGCATCGAGGAGGCGGTGAAGGAAGCGCAGGCCGGGGGTGTCGGCCTGATCGTCTACAACCGCAAGGAGGGCAGGGCGCTCGGCGAGGTCACCAAGTTCCTCGTCTACAACGCCCGCAAGCGCCAGGAGGGCGGCGATTCCGCCGCGACCTACTTCGAGCGCACCGAATGCGTCGCCGGCGTGCAGGATGCCCGCTTCCAGCAATTGATGCCGGATGTGCTGCATTGGCTCGGGGTGAAGAAGATCGACCGGTTGATGTCGATGTCGAACATGAAATACGACGCCATGGTCGAGAGCGGCATCGAGATCGGCGAGCGCGTCGCCATCCCGCCCGAGCTCGTCCCGCCGGATGCCTCGGTCGAGATCGAGGCGAAGAAGGCGGCCGGTTATTATTCGCCCGACGGCGCGCCCGGCGACAACGCACTCAAGGCCACTGTCGGCCGCGACCTCGAAAAGTTCTGACCCTGCTTATGCCTGACTCCAATCCCGACGCCGTCCGCCGGCTGCTCAAGCCGGCCGCCGTCCGCGAGCGCGCGCAGGAGATGCTGCAGCTCGGCCTTGCCGGCAGGCTGGCGCATTTCAGCGTCCATCCCGAGCGGCTCACTGCGTGCGCCACCTATGTCCTGGAAACGATCCGCCAGAACTACCCATCGCTCGACATCCCCTTCCACGCTCGCTGGCGCCATTTAATCATCGCCGGCATGGACCGCTGGAAGGTGCTGGATGCTGGCGCCCAGTTCGCTGACGCGCGAGCCAGGGGACGCGCCGCCTATGACCTCGCGGTGGTCAGCGTCCTGCTCGATGCCGGCGCCGGTGCCGATTGGCGCTACCGCGATGCGGTGACCGGCCAGAGCATCGGCCGTTCGGAAGGGCTGGCACTGGCTTCGCTCGACATGTTCGCCGCCGGTGCCTTTTCCAGCGATCCGGCTGAGCCGCTGCGCGTCGACAGCGAGGCGCTCAGGCATCTCGACGCTGCGGCGCTGGCTGCTGGCTTCCAGGTCTCGGAAGGCAATCCGCTGGTCGGGCTGGGGGGGCGCGCTGCGCTGCTCAACCGCCTCGGCGAGGAGCTGGAGAAGCATGGGCTGACCCGGCCGGGCGATCTGTTCGACCGGCTGGTCGAGGCGGCCGAGGGCCGCTCGATCCGTGCCGCCTATATCCTCTCGCAGGTTCTGGAGGCGCTCGGCGGCATCTGGCCGTCGCGCCTGAGCTATGCCGGCATCGCGCTCGGCGACAGCTGGAAGCACCCGCTGATCGCCCCGGGCGAGGTGACCAAGGGCATCGTGCCATTCCACAAGCTCTCGCAATGGCTGAGCTACTCGCTGATCGAGCCGCTGCAATGGGCCGGCATCCAGGTCGTCGGCATCGACGATCTGACCGGCCTGCCGGAGTACCGCAATGGCGGGCTCCTGCTCGATCTCGGCGTGCTCGAACTGAAGGACCCGGCCGATGCCCAGCGTAGCCACGAAGTCGGCTCGCAGCTCGTGGTCGAATGGCGAGCGCTGACGGTTGCGCTACTCGACAAGATCGGTGAGTTGGTGCGTGGGCAGCTCGGCATGAGCGCCGAGCAGTTGCCGCTCGCCAAGGTGCTGGAGGGCGGCACCTGGGCTGCCGGCCGCCGCATCGCCCGCGAGAAGCGCGAGGATGGCGGTCCGCCCTTGACCATCGTCAGCGACGGCACGGTATTCTAAGCACAGACAAAAGACGAAGGGGATCAGGACTGCATGACCACGAGCGCGAACGGCGTCACTGTCGTCGACCACCCGCTGGTGCAGCACAAGCTGACGCTGATGCGCGAGAAGGACCGCTCGACCAAGAGCTTCCGCCAGCTGCTGAATGAGATCGGCATGCTGCTCTGCTACGAGGTCACGCGCGACCTGCCGACCGAGCTGATCGAGATCGAGACGCCGCTGCAGAAGTCGATGCAGCCGATCATCTCGGGCAAGAAGCTGGTGTTCGCGCCGATCCTGCGCGCCGGTGTCGGCTTTCTCGACGGCATGCTCGAGCTCGTGCCCGCCGCCCGCGTCGCCCATATCGGCCTCTATCGCGACCCGCAGACGCTGCAGGCGGTCGAGTATTATTTCAAGGCGCCGTCCGATATCGCCGACCGCATGATCGTGGTGATGGACCCGATGCTGGCGACGGCGAACTCGGCAGTCGCGGCGGTCGACCGGCTGAAGGAACGTGGTGCCAAGGATCTGCGCTTTGTCTGCCTGCTGGCCGCGCCAGAGGGCATCGCCCGCATGCGCGATTCCCATCCGGACGTCCGTATCTGGACGGCGGCGATCGATGAGCGCCTCAACGACCACGGCTACATCGTGCCCGGCCTCGGCGACGCCGGCGACCGCATGTTCGGCACGCGCTAAGCTACGCGCTTGAAGCTCCGGCGATATGCCCCTATCTTATGGGCATATCGCCAAGGAGTACCGCCATGGTTGCCCTGACTGCATTGGATGTCGTCGGTGGCCAGGCGGCGCTGGGCGGCCCCGCCGCCAGCAGCCGCGATCTCATCGCCGCCGTCCGCCGCGGCTTTCCGGTGCGGACGATCGAGCATGTCATCGAAAGCGGCCGGATGACTCTGGCCGAGATCGACGAGCTCGTGTTGCCGCGCAAGACACTGAGCCACCGCCGCAAGATCGGCACGCTGACGACCGAGCAGTCCGACCGGCTGATGCGCGCCGCGCGCGTCATCGCCGAAGCCGAGGTCACCTTCGGCTCGCAGGACAAGGCCGGCCGCTGGCTGCGCCGCCCGACCAGTGCGCTCGATGGCGAGAAGCCGCTGGCGCTGCTCGACACCGGCGAAGGTGCGGCGCAGGTCGAGGCGTTGCTCGGCAGGATCGCGCACGGCATCGCCGCCTGATGCGGCTCTGGCGCGTTGCCCGCGCCGCCTTCGCTGATCTGACCGGCGAAGGCGCGCGGCTTTATGGTGGCCGCTGGAACTCGCCCGGACGGCCGGTCGTCTACGCCGCCGAGAATCCCGCCCTCGCCATCCTGGAAGTGCGGGTCCATCTCGACCTCACGCCGGAGCTGATCCCGGACGACTATGTCCTGATCGAGATCGAGACCGGATCTGCGTCGATAAGCGAAGGCGACCCAGCGGCGCTGGAGCCGCAGGCGCTGGGGGATGCCTGGCTGGCTGCGGGTGCGACCGCGCTCCTGAAGGTGCCATCCTTCATCGCACCGCGGAGCTTCAACGTCCTGGTGAACCCGCGCCATCCGGACGCGGCCGGGATCAAGGTCCTCACGACGCAACCCTTCGACTTCGACCGGCGGCTTTGGTTGCCGCTGACATCATGACACGCAAAAAAGCCCGCCCCGTTGCCGGGGCGGGCCTTGTGATCCGGATCGTCACTCAGGCCTTGATGGTGCGAGCGGCAAGCGGATCGACCTGGCGTCATTCGATGATCTGGACGACACGGCGGCTCTGCGGTTCGACCAGCACGGCGCGGTTGTTCACCACGGTGTAGCGATAGCCGCTGGCGCGCTCGCCATATTCGGCCGGCACTTCGCGATAGACTACACCCTGCTGCGGTAGCACGGTGCCGACGACTACAGGCTCGGCATAGGTGTAGGACGGAACGCGCTGCTCGACGACATAGGTGCGGAAGCGCGGGGTGTTGTCGCCGATGATCCCGCCGGTCACGCCGCCGACCACCGCGCCACCGACACCGCCGACGACCGCACCGACCGGGCCACCGACGACCGCGCCGCCGACGGCACCCGCAGTCGCGCCACCGACGATGCCGCTGGCCGCGCCGCCCTGGGCGCCTTCAGGATTCTGAGCGAAGGCCGCAGCCGGAACGATGGCGAGGGCCGTAACCAGAGCAAGTTTCTTGAACATGTCGTTCTCCTTACAGAGGGGAAACCTCAGAGGAGGAAACGGAAAAAGGGCCAGTAGGGTTCCGCTTCGAGAGTCACGAGCTGTGTACGATCGTAACCGGATCTATCGATTCTTTTGATTTTCCGGTGAGTTAGTGTCGATCACGACTTCGATTCCAGCAGCCGGGAAATCGAAAACCTGGGTCCGTTCTGGCGCGCGCCCTGGATTGTCGAACAATTCGCTGACCGTCGTTTCCTCGGAGAGGAAGAGGAAATCAGCATGGCTTCCGCTCTCGGGGTAGGCGTCGATGGCGTGCCAGGTACCGCGATGGAATAGCACGCCCTCGCCATCGAGCCGGAACGCCCGCAGCGCCTCCGGCGCCGGCGGCGTCTCGGACGGCTCTGCGACCACGATGATGGCTGGAGGGTCGCCGAGCGGTTGGCGCGCCTCGGTGACGTGGAGGTGCCGCTCGACCAGGGCAACGACGAAGGGCCGCGCGTGATAGCGCACGATCTGCAGTCGCGGCCGGCTCTCGGCGGCGAAGGGCTGGATCCAGATGTCGTAGCCCTCGCGGCCTGTGTCGCGGCCTCCCGCGGGGGTCAGGACGTGGCCATAAGGAGCGAAGGCTTCGGCGGTGAGTGGGGAGACGGGCAGGACGATGCGGCGCATGTCGCATCGTAGTACGCCGCCGCTAAAAGAAAACGGCGGGCATGAAGCCCGCCGTTCGGTAGGTAAATGATCCGAGGCGCTTACTGCTTCGGCGCGGCGGCGAGCACTGGCGAGAGCTTGTCGGCATCGCGCTTGATCAGAGCGGCGAAGCCGGCGGGGGTGCGTTCCTCGGCGGTCGGCAGCACGGTGCCGAGGTCGAGCAGGCGCTTCTTGACGTTCTCGTCGTTGAGCGCCTTGCCGAGCGCGTCGACGAGCTTGTCGACGGCTTCCTTCGGCATGCCCTTCGGTGCGGCGATGCCGTTCCAGGCCTCGATCTGATACTCGGGCAGTCCGGCTTCCTTGGTCGTCGGAACGTCGGGCAGCGCCGGCGAGCGCTGCGTCGAGGCGATGGCGTAGGCCTTGATCGTGCCGGCTTTGACCTGCTCGGAAACGCTGACGATCTGGTCGCACATGAAGTCGATCTGGCCGGAGACAAGATCGTTCAGCGCCGGGCCGGTGCCGCGATAGGCGACGGAGTTCAGCTTCGGCACGCCGAGCTGGCCCTTGAGCAGGGTGCAGGTCGTCCACGACACCGAGCCGACGCCGGCATGGGCTTCGTTCACCTTGTCGGTGTTCGTCTTCACATAGGTGACGAACTCCTTCAGGTCCTTTGGCTCGAAGTTCTTCTTTGCGACGATCAGGATCGGCGTGCCGCCGGCGAGGCCGATCGTTTGCATGCCGTTGATCGGGTCGTATTTCAGGCCAGGATAGGTGGCGGGCGCCGCCGAGAAGGTGCCCAGATGCCCCATCGCAATGGTGTAGCCGTCCGGCGTCGCCGTCAGCGCGCGGGTGATGCCGGTGGTGCCGCCGGCGCCGGCGACGTTCTCGACCACGATCTGCTGGCCGAGCGTCTTCGACATGTTCTCGCTGACGATGCGGGCAATGATGTCCGTCGGGCCGCCGGCGGCGAAGGGCACGATCATGGTGATCGGCCGCTCCGGATACTTGGACTGGGCCTGCGCCGGCAGCGCCAAGGCGAGCGCTGCAGCTAGGCTGAGGGCGAGCTTCTTCATGGGTAATCCTCCCTGACGCGATATCTTGAAGATGGTGGAACGGGGTTGAGTGACAACCCCGTCATTCGGTGAAGACCTCTTCGCGCTTCTTCGACATCGACGGCAGCAGCGCGATGACGAGGATCGCGACGGCGACCAGCAGCAGCCCGGCCGAGATTGGCCGCTCGATGAAGGTCATGAACGAGCCGCGCGAGATGATCAGCGCCTGACGCAGCTTCTCCTCCATCAGCTTGCCGAGCACGAAGCCGAGCAGCATCGGGGCGGGCTCGAAGCCGAGCTTGATCAGGATATAGCCGAACAGGCCGAACATGGCGGTGAAGGCGACGTCGACTGGCTGGTTGTTCACCGAATAGATGCCGATCGAGCAGAAGATCAGGATCGCCGGGAACATCAGGCGGTAGGGCACCTGCAGCAGTTTCACCCAGACGCCGACCAGCGGCAGGTTGATGACCAGCAGCATCAGGTTGCCGATCCACATCGAGGCGATCATGCCCCAGAACAGGTCGGGGTTCTTGGTCATGACCTGCGGGCCGGGGATGATGCCGTGGATGGTCATCGCGCCGACCATCAGCGCCATCACGGCGTTCGGCGGAATGCCGAGGGTGAGCAGCGGGATGAAGGCGGTCTGGGCGCCGGCGTTGTTGGCGGCCTCAGGTCCGGCGACGCCCTCGATCGCGCCCTTGCCGAAGCGGGACGGGTCCTTGGCGATCTTCTTCTCGATCGTATAGCTGGCGAACGGGCCGAGTACTGCGCCGTTGCCCGGCAGGATGCCGAGAATGGCGCCGACACTGGTGCCGCGCACCACCGGCGCGATCGACTGCTTGATGTCCTCCCAATTCGGCAGCAGCCGGCCGATCTTGGTGCGCACGACGTCGCGCGTCTCCGGGTTCTCCAGATTGCGCAGCACCTCGGCGAAGCCGAACACGCCCATCGCCAGCACGGCGAAGTCGATGCCGTCGGAGAGCGGCGGGAAGCCGAAGGTCATGCGCTCCTGGCCGGTCTCGAGATCGGTGCCGACGGTCGAGAGCAGCAGGCCCAGCATGATCATGCAGAAGGCCTTGAGGATCGAGCCGCGCGCCAGCACGACGGCGAAGCACAGGCCCATCACCATCAGCGAGAAATATTCGGCCGGGCCGAACAGCAAGGCGAGCTTGGTCAGCGGTGCGCCGAGCGCCGCGATGACCACGGTCGCGATCGTGCCGGCGAAGAAGGAGGCGAGCGCCGCCGTGCCTAGGGCGACGCCGGCACGGCCCTGCTTGGCCATCTGGTGGCCATCGAGCGTGGTCACGACCGAGGTCGCCTCGCCGGGGATATTGACCAGGATCGCCGTGGTCGAGCCGCCATATTGGGCGCCGTAATAGATGCCGGCGAGCATGATCAGCGCGCCGACCGGATCGAGCCCGAAGGTGATCGGCAGCAGCATGGCGATGGTGGCGATCGGGCCGACGCCGGGCAACACGCCGATCAGCGTACCGACCAGGCAGCCGACGAAGCAGAGCGCGATGTTGATCGGTACGGGTACGGTGAAGGCGCCCTGCAGGAAGGCAGGCGACCACCACACGATCTTCCAGACGGTCGAGAAGCCGAGGCCCAGATTGGCAAACATCTCATTCATGGTCTCAGATCCCCAGCAGCCAGGGCGCCAGCGGGATCGGCAGACCCAGCGCGTATTTGAACAGCAGCGCGCAGAAGGTCGTCATCACGGCGGCGAAGATCACGAGTTCCTTGAGCTTCACATCCTCGGCCGCGAAGCCGGAGATCAGCACCACGAGCGGGCCGGAGACGAGCATGCCGAGCTGCGGCACCTTGAGCGGGCCGAGTTCGAAGCCACGGATCGTCAGGCCGAAGACCACGGCCGCGCCGAGCACGAAGATGACGCCGCGCCAGGACCAGCCGGACAGCTTCTCGCCATTGTAGCGCAGCGAGTTGAAGGCGAGCAGCGCGCCGAGCCCAGCGCAGATCACCGCGAAGCTCTTCGGCAGCATGCCCGGGCCGATCTGGCGCAGCGTCCCGGTCGGAAGGTCGCTGGACAGGAACAGCGCCAACGCCGCCAGTGCGATCATGAACAGGCCGGCGGCCAGGTCCTGTGTCGAGCGGATGCGCCAGCCCTGCGCAGCCTCGATCTTGTTCAGACTCATCAATGTCCTCCGGCTCGGGTGGTTGCGGTGCGCATGGCGGATTTCCTGCCACGCCCGGTTACGCTGAACGGCAGCACATTGCCGTCGTCGATGAGGGTCACGCTCTCGCGCAGGATGGCGAGGAAGTCGTCGCGGGCAGCGAGTTTCTGATGTGGCCGCCAGGCGACACCGACGAGCGCGCCGGGCGGCGGTGGATCGAGCAGCGCGCCGCGCAGGCGCCGCATGGTGACGCCCGGAAAGCTCAGCCGCGAAACCCAGTCCGGCGCCAGAGCCATGCCGAGCCCGGCCGCGACCGCCGACATCATCGCCGGCTTCTCGGTCGCCTCGATGGTGACGTTCGGCACTGCGCCGACGCTCTCGAAATAAGCCATGACGAGGTCATAGGCGAAGGGGCGGATACGCTTCGACGGCACGACGAAGGGCTCGCCGACCAGATCCTGCATGGTCAGGTATTCGCGGGCTGCGAGTGGGTGGCTCTCGCTCAGCACCACGATCGGCCGCTCGACGCGCAGGATCTCGAAGGCACAATCGGTCGGCTTGCGTGGTGGCCGCAGCAAAGCGAGGTCGAGCTTGCCCGCCTCCAGCATCTGCACCAGCGGCGCCGTCATCGCCTCGACGAACTTGATTTCGATGCCGGGATGGCGCGAGCGGAAGGTGACCAGCGCTTCCGGCACGAAGCTCGACGATGCCGCGTCGATCGCGCCGACCCGCAGTACCTTGCTCGAGGCCAGCGAGGCCTCGCGTACCGAGCGGGAGGCGCGTTCCATCCGGACCAGGATGGCCTTGGCCTCTTCCAGCATGATGAGCCCGGCGCGGGTGAGCGCGACCTGCCGCGTGGTGCGGGTCAGGAGGCTGACGCCGAGCTCGTCCTCGAGCGCGCTGATCTGGCGTGAAAGTGCCGGTGGTGCGAGGCCGAGCCGCTCGGCAGCCCTGCCGAAGTGCAGCTCTTCCGCCACCGCGATGAAACATCGCAGTTGCCGCAGGTCCATGGTGGTTGCGCTCCCCTCTGGCGTATCGCTTTTTGTGATATCGTCCAGTCGTTTCTGTTATGCCCTTTAGCGCCTGTCGCCAGTTTTGCGACCCTAGAGCAATTCATAATTTTTTGGCAACAAAGCTCGCGCTCACGAATGCGGCGTCCACAGGGTGAACGCCGCATTCGGCCAGGCTGCAGTTTCTCGATCTTTTTAGGCTGGTGAGTGTCGGCCCGGCCCGGCGCGGTCAAGGCGCTGGCGTGGCAGCCTGCTTGGTCTGCCACAACCCGGCCACACGCCCGTCGATCAGCGCCAATCCGACGAAGATCGCTGCCATGCCGGCGAAATGGCGCGGCAGCAGTTCCTCGCCCAAGAGACCGGAGCCGAACAGGATGGCGCTGACCGGGATCAGGAAGGTCACCAGCATGACATTGCTTGGTCCCGCAGTGCGCATGATCCGGAAGAAGAGGATATAGGCCAGCGCCGTCGAGATCAGCGCCAGGCCGATCGCCGCGAGAATGGCTTGCTGCGAAGGCACCGGCAGCGTCCAGGGCGGATGCAGGACGAAGACGATCGGAATCATCATTAGCGTCGAGGCACTGAGCTGGCCGGTGGCGGCAACGAGTGGCGATAGGCCGCGGAAGCGGCGCCCGAACAGGCCGGAGAAGGCGTATGAGACCGCGGCGAGAACGCAGGCAAGCTGTGCGGCGAGATTGGAGCCGAGGCCGCCGATCGCGTCGGGGCCCATCAGAATGCCGACACCGACGAGGCCGGCCAGCACGCCGCCGAGCTTCAGTCCTGTCGCCTTCTCGTTGGCGAAGCAGTGCATGACCAGCACGGCGAAGATCGGCGTCGTCGCGTTCAGGATCGAGGCGAGGCCGCTCGCGATCTGCTGCTGGCCCCACAGGAACAGGCTGAACGGGATCAGATTGTTGAGGATGCCCATGCCGAAGAAGGCGAGCCAAAGGCTGCCTCCAACCGCCATCGACTGCCCGGTGATCCGCACTACGAGAAGCAGCGACAGCGCCGCCAACCCGACGCGCACCTGCACCACCGCGAAGGGCGGCCACTCCGCTACGGTCAGCTTGTTGAAGAAGAACGAGCCGCCCCACAGGATCGAGAGGGCGACGAGCAGGAGCCATTCTATCGGGCCCATGCGCAGCGAGGGAGCGGCGGGTGACTGTGTCATGACGGAAGCTGTCCTCGCAGGGCGGGTCATCCTGCGTCAGTAGGCAGCCGGGCAGGGCCCGACCACCCGATTTCCGCAGTCGTCTTTATGCAGGCTCGGCCTCGCGCGCTGCCCACATCGCCTTGAAGCCCGGCCGGGCATGGCAGGCGTCGAGCCAAGCCTTGACGTTCGGCGCGGCGTCGAAGAGCTGCGTTGCCGGCTTGGCATAACGGATGACCTCGGCGACGTTGATATCGGCGACGGTGAAGCGCCCACCCATGACATAGCCGCCGCCCTCGGCCAGCGCCTTATCGAGCACTGCAAAGGGAGCGGGAAGGGCGGCGAGAGCCGTGGCGACGATGGCGGGATCGCGCTTCTCTGGCGGATAGGCAGCCAGGTGATAGGTCAGGTTCAGCGCCTGCGTCTCGCATTCGGTCGCGGCCCAGAGCGACCACATCGCCGCGAGCCCCTCTTCCTGCACATCCTTCGGCGCGACCGGGCCGCCATGCTTGCGGGCGAGATAGAGATTGATCGCCAGCGACTCGTGCAGGACGAAGCCGTCATCGTCGATCGACGGAACATGGCCGTTCGGATTGACCGCCATGAACTCCGCGCTGCGCGTGTGGATCGGTGCGTCCGGCGCGTTGGGGTCGGCGACGCGATAGACCTGGATTACCGGCACATGCTTGAAGGTGATGCCGAGCTCGTTGGCGAGCCAGACATTGCGCGTCGCGCGCGAGCGGTAGCAGCCATAGATGGTCAGGGACATGGACAGGATTCCGGCAGGCGGGAGGGGCTCCGAATCCAGCAGATGCGGAGAAAAATATTCTACGGAGCTCAGGCAAGCTGGCGCAAGGTCTCGCGCGCAATGATCAGGCGCTGGATCTCGGATGTGCCCTCATAGATCCGGGTGATGCGAGCGTCGCGCGCATAGCGCTCGACCGGGAAGTCGCGGCAGTAGCCGGCGCCGCCATGGATCTGGATCGCCGCATCGGTGCAGCGATGCGCTGCCTCCGAGGCGAAGAGCTTGGCCATCGAGGCTTCCCGGGAGAAGGGTTCGCCGCGATCCTTCTTCGCGGCTGCATCGAGGATCAGCAGGCGCGACGCATGCAAGTCGAGCTCACGGTCGGCGATCAGCCATTGCAGGCCCTGGAACTCGGTGAGCGCCTGGCCGAACTGCTTGCGCTCGCGGGCATAGGACTTGGCGGCATCCATCGCGGCACGGGCGATGCCGAGCGAGACGGCGGCGACGCCGATGCGCCCGCCGGCGAGCTCGCCGACCGCGACGCGGAAGCCGTCATTCTCCTTGCCCATCAGGTTGGCGGCGGGGATGCGCGCCTCGTCGAAATGGATCGTGTTCGTCGCCGAGCCGGTCTGGCCCATCTTCTTTTCGGCCTTGCCGACGCTGACGCCGGGCGTGTCGGCCGGCACCAGGAAGACCGAGATGCCCTTGCCCTTCGGCACATCAGGGTTGGTCACGCCCCAGACCACGAAGAGCCCGGCATATTCGCCCGAGGTGATGAAGATCTTCTCGCCGTCGAGCACGTAGGCATCGCCGTCGCGCCGGGCGCGCAGCTTCATGCCCGCGGGATCGGAGCCCGCCCCGGCCTCGGTCAGGCAGAAGGCGCCGGCCGGGTAGCGGCCGTCGGCAAGCTTCGGCAGATGGTCCGCCTGCTGCCGGGAGGTGCCGACCGCCTGGATGACCTCGCCGACCATATTGGTGACCGAGGTGGTGACCGCCGTGGAGGCGCAGGCCGCTGCCAGCTCCTCGAGTGTCAGCGCGAAGGCGACGGTGCCTGCCTCCGTGCCGCCGAAGCCGGCCTGGATGTTGAGCGCCATGAAGCCGTTCTCGGCGAGCAGCTTCAGATTGGCGAGGAATTCGGTGCGGCCCTCACCGCGGTCGAGCCGCTCGGCCAGAGGAGCCAGCCGTTCCGTGGCGAGCTTGCGCGCGCTCTCGCGGATGAGCTCTTCCTCCTCGGTCAGGGAAAACTGCATGGGGCTGGCTCGCTTGGTTGAGGCTCTTGGGCGTCAGCTTAGAAGCTGGCGCGAGGCGAGCCAATGCGCGGCTTCGCCAGCCCGATCGTGCGCTCTCGGGCACTCGCTATCCTTATGGATTTTTGACTTGACGGCGAAAGCCGCGAGGCGCATCTGCCCGGTCGTTCGCCGGCCCGCGCTCTGACCCGAGCCGGCGACTCCACAGGAACACGTGAACCCCATGCCAAGCGACAGTCCCAGTCGACAGTCCTTGCCGTCCTCGGCCCGCCCAGGCGCCTGATCCTTAACCGGCAGGCTCGCCCTGGTTTGGCCGCTCGACGGCCAAACCAGAAGGAAGCGAGCCATGAACGCCGCTATCACCGAAGCCTTGCCCATTGCCGGCCTCGCCGCGCCGGATCTCGCCGTCACGCTCGCCCGCGCTCACGTCGCCGACATCGTCGAGGCGTTGAACGAGCACGAGCCGGCTTATGCCGCGCAGGTGCTGCTCAGCCTGCCCAAGGGGAGGGCGGTCGATGTGCTCGACCAGCCAGAACTCGGGGAGCCCGGAGCTATCCTGAAGGCGCTGCCGCTCGATCGCGCCATCGCCTTCATCCAGGGCATGTCGTCCGACCGGATCGCCGACATCTTCCGCAACGATCTCTCCGAGCCGGAGCGGCATCGCTTCGTCGCGCGGCTCGACCGCGAGACCAAGGCTGCGCTCGCCTCGTTGCTCGCCTATCCCGAGCACAGCGCCGGCGCGATCATGACCACCGAATTCGTCAGTGTACCGGCCGACTGGACGGTCGCGCGGACGCTCGAGCATGTCCGCACCGTCGAGCGTACGCGCGAGACGATCTACGCGATCTATGTGCTCGATCCCGTGACGGGCACGCTGCAGCAGGCCGTGGGGCTGCGCCGCCTGATCTCGGGTGCGCCCGATGCGCTCGTCGGGTCCGCTGCCGGCCGGCGCGAGCCGGTCAGCGTCTCGCCGCTGACCGATCGCGAGGAGGTGGCGCGGCTGATCGCCAAGTACAACCTGCTCGCCGTTCCCGTCGTCGACGAAGGCAGACGCGTCCTCGGTATCGTCACCGTCGACGACGTCATCGACGCGATGGTCGACGAGACCACCGAGGACGTCCACAAGCTCGGCGGCATGGAGGCGCTCGGTGAGCCCTACAACCAGATCAGCTTCTTCAAGATGATCAGGAAGCGGGCCGGTTGGCTCAGCATCCTGCTCGTCGGCGAGATGCTGACCGCCTCCGTCCTGCAGCATTATGAGGGCGCGCTCGAGAAGGCGATCGTGCTCACTCTGTTCATTCCGCTGATCATGAGCTCGGGCGGCAACTCCGGCTCGCAGGCGACCTCGCTCATCATCCGCGCTCTTGCGCTGCGCGAGCTCGCCCTGCGCGACTGGTGGCGCGTGGCGCTGCGCGAACTGCCGACCGGATTGACGCTTGGCGCCATCCTCGGAGCGATCGGCTTCGCCCGCGTCGTGGCCTGGCAGAAGCTCGGCTTCTACGATTACGGGGAGCATTGGCCGCTGGTGGCGGCGACGGTCGGCGCAGCCTTGCTCGGCATCGTCACCTTCGGCTCGCTGACTGGTTCGATGCTGCCCTTCGTCATGACACGGCTCGGCTTCGACCCGGCCAGCGCCTCGGCTCCCTTCGTCGCGACGCTGGTCGACGTCTCCGGCCTGGCAATCTATTTCAGCATCGCCCTGCTGATCCTGAGCGGCACGCTGCTATAACGCGCCGCCGGGCGTCTGACGCCGCTCAGGCGGCCGCGCGCGCGACCACCCGGTTGCGGCCGGCCGCCTTGGCTTCGTAGAGCGCCTGATCCGCCGCCTCGACGAGATCGGGCCAACTGCCGCCGGCAGGCGTCATCGCGGCAACGCCGAAGCTGGCGGTGACGTTGAGGCTCGCACCGGTATCGAGCGTGAAGGGCGCGCCGAGGAAGGCGCTGCGCAGACGCTCGGCGATCTGGTCGGGTTTGGCTGTGGGATCGGCCAGCAGGATGGCGAATTCCTCGCCGCCGAAACGGGCGATGACATCAGCCGGTCGCAGGGCTGCCTGCAATCGGCGGGCGGTTTCCTTCAGCACCTCGTCGCCGGCGATATGGCCGTAATTGTCGTTGATTCGCTTGAAATGGTCGATATCGAGCAGAATCAACGGCAGCGGTTGCTGCTCGGAACGCGCGGCCAGCATGCTCGCGGCGCGTTGTTCCAGGGCGCCGCGGTTCAAAATCCCGGTCAGTCCATCCGTTTCCGCCAGCTGCCGCAATTGGGCCGTCAGCTTGAGCTTTTCCCGATCGAGGGCGTCACGCTCTGTCAGCTTGCTGCGCAAGGCATCAAGCGCGTTGAAAAGGCTGCCGATTTCGCCGCGCGTGTTGCGCGTCGCATAGGAGCTACCGGTCTTGCCGGAGGCCAGGGCCATGACGGCGTCCCGCGCCGACAGGAGCGGACGGAACAGCAATGTCTGGCTGGCGATGACGAGAACGAGTTCGAGAAGCAAAGCGATCAGCGTGACGGTGCTGATGATGATCAGGAGCCGGCGTGCATGTTCGCCATTGGCCTTTACCTGCGCCATGGCGGAGTCGAGATACATGTCTCGTAGTCGCTCCAGCGAGGCGAAGGTCGGCACGATCTGGTTGGTGAAGGTGATCGTGTCGAAGCGATAATTGCCGTCCTGGCCGGTGGCGAGGAGCTCGCGGTATATCGCCATGCCCTTGCCGAAGAAGTCCTCGACCACGGCGCGGCGCGTCGCCGCGATCTGCGGGTCCGTATTGGTGCCGGTCTGCTGTTCGACCAGCTGCCAGAAGCCGAGCACGCGGCCATAGGCGATATCATGTGCCGAGCGGTGCTCGGGGCCGATCGGCGTGCGCGCTGCGATCGAGGCGACGAAGTTCGAGCCCATGCGCCCGACCTGCTCGCGGATATCGCTCAGCATCCGGGCGACCAGCGCTGTACCGATCAGATGATCGGATTCGGCGGTGTTGAAATCGCTGATCGCGGCATCGACCAGCGCTTGCGCCGTGTCGACGACGCCGAACATCGCCAGGACGACTTTGTGGAAGTCCTGCGGTCTGCGCACCCCTAGGGGCTGCCTGTCGAGGGCGTCGATCAGTTGGCGGGCCTCGGTCAGCGAGCGCCTTGTCTCGGCCAGCTGCTGCGAAAAGCCGGCAATCGGCGATAGCCGGTCCAGTGCGGCATCGGTGTTCGCCTGGAACGTGATCAGGCGCCTGCGCGAGGGACTGTAGGTGCTGGGCTCCTCGCCGAGCACGCTGTTGACCGGGCCACGCTCGGCCGAGAGGCGGTTCACGGCACGCATCACCAGCTGGAAGCGCTCAAGCCGCGTCTCGCTGAGCCGGGTCGCCTGGAGTTCCCGGTAGTAGGTCGAGATCAGGATCGCGCCGAGAACCACGGAGCAGCCGAGGATCACCGCGAGAGCCGCCCAGAACCGGTAACTGAGAGTGCGATGCTTCGACATGAGCGTTACCGGAAGGAGCCTCGGCGCTTGCCGACGGTCAGGGAAAACGCGTCGGCAGAGCGGGGCCGTGCAGACAGAGCGCCTGGTCATCGAAGTTGCGCATCTGCGCACGACACCTTGGAGGATGTGCAGCGCCTTTCCTTAAGATTCCGCTGCGTCACATCGGCGTCGGTAATGCGGCGCGTTCCTTGCTAAGGCTGGCCTATGGACATCCTGACCAGCAGGCTCTCGCTGCGATCCAGCAAGCTCTCGGACGTGCCGGCGCTCTTCACCTTTCTCGGCGATGCCGAGGCGATGCGGCATACGAGCCAGTTTGCGACTCTGCGCGCCTGCCGCCGCCATGTCGCCGGACATGAATGGCAGCGCCGCCGGCTGGGCTGCGCGCCCTGGACGATCAGGAGCCGGGCAGACGAGGCGATCATCGGCTGGGGAGGTTTGTTCGAGGATCCGTTCGATCCGGGCTGGGGCGTCGAACTCGGCTACTGGTTCGCGCCCTCGGCCTGGGGCAGGGGCTATGCGAGCGAACTGGCGGCGGCAAGCGTCGCCGAGGCGCGAGACCGGCTGAAACTGCCGGAACTACTGGCCTTCGCCAAACCAGAGAACGCCGGCTCCTGTCGGGTGCTGGAGAAGGCCGGTTTCATGCGCGAGCGCTACGTGCCGGAGCTGGAACGCCACCTCTACCGGCAGGGGTTCGGCAAGGCGTCGCAGGCCGTTCAAGCGCAGTTCGCGACTTCGACCAGATTGCCGTCGGGATCGCGGAAATAGATCGAGCGGATTGGCCCCGTTGCGCCGGTGCGCGGAACCGGCCCTTCCTCGATGGCGATGCCGAGCGTCGAGAGGTGCCTTGCGATGGCCTCGACCGGCTCGGTCGCGATCAGGCAGAAATCGCCGGAACCCGGCATGGGCTGGTGTGCCTTGGGCTCGAATTCCTTGCCGTGCTCGTGCAGGTTGATCTTGTGCGGACCGAAGGCGAGCGCCTTGCGGTCCTTGCCGAAGGTCACCACCGCCATGCCGAGCGCCTCGCGATAGAACCGGCAGCTTCGCTCGATCGAGGCGACCGTGAGCACGAAATGGTCGAGACTCCCAACGAGGCAGGGCGTCTCGTCCGCCATCTGCTCAGCTCGCCAGCACCCGCTGCGGCGGGAAGGTGACTTCGACCAGCGTGCCTTCCTTCTTGACGCTCGTGATAGTCAGCGCCGCCCGGTTGGCTTCCACCAACGCCTTGGTCAATGGCAGGCCGAGGCCGGTGCCGCCTGCTCTGCGCGTTGTCGGCACCTGCCGGAACGGCTCCAGCGCCAGCTTGATCTCGTCGTCGTCCATGCCGATGCCAGTATCGCGCACCCGCAGGATCGCCTCGCCCTGGTCGCCTAGCGCGGTCGAGACGATCACCTGCCCGCCGGCATCGGTGAACTTCACCGCATTGGAGAGCAGGTTGATCACGATCTGGCGCAGCGAGCGCTCGTCGGCGACGACCGGCGGCAGCTTCGGCGCCAGCCCCGAGCGCAGCACCACGCGGCCGCGTTGGGCTTCCGGCTGCAGCAGGTTCACTGCCGAGAGCGCGATCTCGTTCAGATTGACGCTGCCGAAGTCGAGGTCGAGCTTGCCGGCCTCGATCTTGGCGAGGTCGAGCAGGTCGTTGACCAGGCTGATGACGTAGCCGCCCGACAGGTGGATGTCGCGCAGGTATTCCTTGTAGCGCTCGTTCTCGATCGGGCCGAAACGCTCCTCCGCCATCACCTCGGCGAAGCCGATGATGGCGTTGAGCGGCGTCCGGATTTCGTGGCTGATCTTGGCGAGGACGTCGGATTTCTGTGCGCTCGCCTTCTCCGCGGTCTTGCGCGCCTCGACCAGCTCGCCCTCGGTCTTCTTCCAGGCGGTGATGTCGCGCAGGACCGCGCAAAACTTGCTGTCCGGCTTCTCGGCGATCCGGCCCATGGTCATGAACAGCGGGATGCGCCCGCCCTGGCGCACGCGGCCGATGACCTCGCGGCCATCGTTCATCAGCGAGGCAACGCCGCCCCCGATCAGCCCGTCGAGATAGTCGAGCGCCGGTGAATGGCTCTCCGGCGCGAAGAGCAGGGTGAAGAGCTCACCGGCGACCTCGCGCTGATCGTAGCCAAACAGCGCTTCGGCGCTCTTGTTGAGCGAGAGGATGCGGCCGCGCCCATCGACGGTGACGACCCCGTCCGTCGCCGTATCGAGCATCGCCGAAAGCTCGGCGACGCGGGCGTCGCTTGCCTCGCCCTCGAGCCTGAGCTGGGCCACGCGGGAGGCGCTCTCTTCCTCCTCGGCCTCGAATTCGGCTGCGAGCTCCTGCTCCTCGGCCTCTTCGGGCGATAGCATCTTGAGATCGCCACCCGGCACGCTGTTGCGGAAGGCCATCAGCGTCGCAGGCTCGCCCTGCCAGCTGACGCTGGAGAGCCTGCCGTCGACGCTGATCAGCCCGCCCTTGCGGTCGACCAGGATCATCGCACCCTCGCTGCTGCGGCTCGCGCCCTTGATCAGCTGGCTGACGCCACCGGCCGAAGTGAGATCGTCGAGATCGGCATAGTCGAGCAGATCGAGCAGGGTGCGGTTGGCATAAAGCGCGGCCTCGTCCCTGTTGACCAGCACCGCGATCGGCAGGCGGTCGAGGATCTCGGCATGGGCGTTCGCGACGCGCGGCCGCTGTCCAGGTACGGCGGCTGGCGGCGGAGCAGTCGTCGCAGGAGTGTCCGCCTGCGAGTCCTCGGCGTCCTTGGCACGAATGCGCAACGGAGCGGCGGCCGGCAGACGCGGCTCGCCGGGCACGTCTTCTTCGCCAGCGATGCGGGCGCCGAGCGCCTTGGCGATCTCGCGGAAGGCGTTCCTCTCGGCCGAAGACAGCAGGGTCTTGGACGGTTCGAGCACCGGGCGGACGGCCGACAGATGGCCGTTGCGCAGCGGCACGACATTAGCTCGCGGTGCCTCGGGGGGCGACTGCGGCGGCTCCTCAGCTTCTAGTGCGGCGTCACCGTCGTCGACGGGCGCCATCAGAGCGTCGGCATCCGCCTCGGCTGATTCAGCTGCCGCGTCCTGAGGCTCCGCCTGTGCAGGCGCGTCGGCCGGCGCTGCCTCGTCAGCCTTGCCCTCGCTGGTATCGGTTTGGGCCGCCTCAGCTGGGGCTGCCTCGACGACCTCGTCTGAAACCTGTTCAGGCACGGGGTCTTCCGCGGCTACCGTCTCCGGGAGGTCTGCCTCTTGGGCATCGGCCTCCGGCACGACCGGCACGAGCGCCTCTATCGGAGCCTCCCGCTCAGGGAAAGCCTCATTGGCCGTCGATCGGACCAGGCCGAAGCCGCGGAAGCCGGCGGGATTGCGCTCGCTGTCGAACAGCGGAAAGCCGGAGAGCTCGATGCGGGCGCCTTCGCCCGGGCCAACACGCCACAACACGGCGCGGCCGCTCCAGGTCGAGGACGTCGCGAGACGTTCGGCCAGATCACCGTCGACGTCGAGAACGTCGGTGGCGAGCAAAGCGGGCCAGTCGAGCCCTAGAGTCACGCTCGCGGCCTGCTGGCCGACAAGCTCGGCGAATTCCCGGGACAGGCTAACCAGCGTCCCATCCAGGTCGCTTTCCCACAGGAAGCGCAGATTGGCGCGGCGCTGCTGCTCAGATGATTCGGCCTGGGTATCGGCCGTCGCGGCGATCGTCGTCGGGGCGGCCGGGGAGGGTGAGGCCGGCGGCGCAGCCGGAGCGCGTGGCTCTTCCTGCGGCACGGTGATGCCCAGGCGGCGCAGGTCGGAGGGTGTGACGCCGAGGGCCAGCGTAGAGCCGGCCTCGGTCTTGACGAGTTTGCAGGCGCAGGTCACGAGCCCGGCCAGCGCAGCGCCGAGCCGCAGTCTTTCGAGCCTGAGCCCGTTCGGCGAGGCGAGCCCGCCGGCAAGCAGGCGCAGGCGTTCGCGCGTGGCTGCGGGCAGTTTCGCGGCTCCGCCGAAGGCGTCGAGGAGCGCCTGGCCGCCCGTATTGGCGAAAGCCGGTGCATCGCCATCGGCCGGCCAGAGCAGCAGCGCGCCCTTGCTGGCGAATTCAGCAAGTGCGGGATCTTGCGCCAGCGCGCCGCCAAGGCCGTTCCAATCCTGCACGGATTCGTTCATCCCGTTCCGTTCAACCTGCTGGCGACCAGCCCGCGCGAATATACCTAACAAATCTTTAATAACCGCGCGAGGTGGGTGAATCCATGCGGGAACTCCGCCTCTCCCCTGACGTTTCCAAACAGCGTTAATATCGCGAAGGTCGCCTTTGCCGAGGCGGCGTTGTCATTGCACTGCAATAATGATATTGCAGTGCACAATAAGGCTCGACGCCGGAGGCGGCGCAGAAGCCTGGCTCGGTCACAGGAGGACCACCATGGACGGCAAGAACCCCTACGAAGTCCCCACCGAAATGCGAGACTTCGCCGAGAAGAGCGTCGACCAGGCCCGCAAGGCTTTCGACGGCTTCATTGGCGCTGCCCAGAAGGCGGTCGACAGCGCCCATGGTTCGGCCGAGTCGGCCCGCGTCAACGTCCAGGACATGACCAAGAAGGCCATGACCTATGCCGAGAGCAACATCGCAGCCGCCTTCGACCTCGCCGACAAGCTGGTCAAGTCCCGCGACATGAACGAGGTGCTCCAGCACCAGTCCGAGTTCCTGAAGGCTCAGGTGGCCGCACTGCAGACGCAGCTCAAGGAAGTCAGCGCGACTGTGCAGGATGTCGCTAAGAAGACCGCTGAGACCGCCGCCAAGGCGACCAAGCTGAAGTGAAGCCGGCGCGCCACGGGCGCGGAGCGGGCTTTCACGATGAGGCGGCCAGGCCAGTGCACGAACCCGTGAGGGGGAAACTCCTCGCGGGGATTTGACTGGGCCGGTTTCGTCGAGCGCGCAGGCTCGTCCTGCAGGATCTGTGAAGGAGACATCCGATGGCGAAGCAGACTATTCCCGGCAAGCCCCCGATCAGCCTCGCGCCGGTCAAGGCGTTGAGCGAGTCGAAGCCGGCAGCACCGGCCGTGCCTGCCAAGAGCCCCGAGGCCAAGCCTGCGGTGGACGCAAAGCCTGTGGCCGCCCCGGTCGTGGCCGCGCCCGTGCTCAAAGTCGCGCCTCAGCCGGCCGTCGCGCCGGCTGCACCCCAGCCGGTGGTGAAGGCTGCCGCTGTGCCGCCGGTCGCCAAAGCTCCCGAGGCCAAGTCCGTGGTGGACGTGAAGCCGGCCACCGCTCCGGCAGCAGCGATCTCCGCCCCCAAGGTCGAGCCCAAGCCTGTTGCTCCGCAGCCGGTTGCGAAGGCTGCACCGGCCGTCGTCGCCAAATCTGCGCCGCAACCCGCCGCCAAGGTTGTCGCGGAGTCCGCCAAGCGCATCGTCCTGCAGAAGAAGGTTGCAAAGCCGGCCGCCAAGGCGGCGCCTGTGAAGGCTGCGCCCGCCAAGCCCGCTTCCGTGCCGGCCAAGGTCGTGGCTGAGCCGGTCAAGGCGCAACCCGTTCCCGCCAAGGCCGAGCCTGTTGTGGCAAAGCCCGCTGTCGCGCCGGTCAAGCTCGTCGAAGTCGCTCAGGTGGCGAAGCCTGCTCCTGCTGCCACGCCTGCCGTTGCCAAAGCGGTCGAGGCGCCGACGCCGTTTGCCGTCGCGCCCTTCTCGGCAGTCAACTGGTTCGAGCAGACGCTGGTGCTGACGCGCACCTTCGGGGCCGTCCAGGCCAAGGTGCTCGATCATGCCTGCGCGGAGCTCAAGGCGACGCTGGGCGAGATCGAGACGCTGGCGCGCACGCAGAGCGCCGCCGATGCGTTCGCGCTCCAGGCCAAGGCCTTCCGCCGCAGCTATGAATCGCTCGCTGCACATCTCGGCGATCTCGCTGCGACCGCCCGCAAGGACCTGCCGCGCTCCTGATTTTCAAAGCCGGCGCGGTTTTCCCCGCGCCGGCCTGCATTTCGCCGTTGCATTCGGCGAAATGCGGCACTAGGTTCCGCGCCGTCGCCGGACAGCTTCCGGGCACCGCGACATCAGGCGCAAGCCGTGCAGCCATAGCTCAGTTGGTTAGAGCGCTAGATTGTGGATCTAGAGGTCCCCCGTTCAAGCCGGGGTGGCTGTACCATCTCTCCTTATCCGATTCCGTTGGTTCTGAGATTGCGCGCGCGGTCCGCGCCGGCCTAGCTTGCCGCGCGGCGCTGCGCCGCGTGCTTCGGAGCCTTCCATGCCCAGCAAGATCGATCTCCTCAATCCCGCCTCGCTGTCGCCGCCGACCGGCTATTCGCATCTCGCCATCGTCAAGGCGGAGCGGCAGGTTCATGTCTCCGGCCAGGTCGCTTATGATCCGATGGGGAAGGTGGTGGGGGAGGGCGATATCGCCGCCCAGGCCGAGCAGGTCTACGCCAACCTCGCCGCGGCGCTGGTTGCCGCCGGGACAGACTTCACCAAGGTGTTCAAGCTGGTGACCTATGTCGTCGACCTCAGCACCGACAAGGCGGTCGCAGTGCGCAAGGTGCGCATGAAATACCTCAGCGACGGCCCCTATCCGGCGAGCACCATGGTCGGCGTCACGGCCCTGGTCGACCCGCGCCTCCTGATCGAGATCGAGGCGATCGCCGCGCTGGATTGAGGGGCGGCTGGCGGGACTTGCGACGGGGCGCGGCGCTCGCCATATCCGGTTCACGCGGTTGGGTTCGCCTTTCGCGTACGGGGCGCTGCGCAAGCGGGCTCCGGTAGTTCCAGAGGCGCCTTTCAAAGGGCTTCGTGATGACGCGTCCGCCTAGCCTGTCGCATCCCTTCCTGCTCGGGTTCGACGATATCGAGCGGGCTCTCGACCGGGTCGCCAAAGGCGCCGGCGATGGCTATCCGCCCTATAATATCGAACGCATGCCGCGCACGGAGGACGAGCCCGACAAGCTCAGGATCACGCTCGCGGTGGCCGGTTTCTCGCGCGAACAGCTCGAGATCACGCTGGAGGAAAACCAGCTGACCATCCGCGGCCGGCAGGTCGACGACAAGACGCGGCATTTCCTGCATCGCGGCATCGCCGCGCGGCAGTTCCAGCGCTCCTTCCTGCTCGCCGACGGCATGCAGGTTCTGGGCGCCGACCTCTCGAACGGGCTGCTCGCCATCGATCTGGCCCGTCCGGAACCGGAACGGCTCGTCCGGCGTATCGATATCATGAGCCGCGACTAGGGGCCTTTAAGAAGGCGCTTCATAGACGTCAGTCCGAGGAGGCATGCGGTTTGCCTTCCGTTCATGATCATGGATGCACAATCAAACCGCCTCGCACTGCTCTGAAGGAGGGCGCGATGACTGAGACCAGAGAGACCCCCCTGACCACGGCTGAATTTGCCGCCCTCGGCAACGGCCAGGTCGCCTATCTCAAGCCGATCATGTCGGACGAGCTGGCGCGCATCTTCCCGCAAGCGCCTGACATCGAGCCCGGCCTGCAGCTCTTCGCGCTGCTGGCCGCCGATGGCGCGCCGATCCTGGTGACCGATTCCCGCGAGGCCGCGACGGCCAACGCCTGGGAGCACGATCTCAGGATGGTCAGCCTGCACTAACCGGTTTCAGGCCGTCGCGGGTACGATCCCCGCGACGGCTGTCACCAGACGCTCGATGTCGTCCGGTGTCGACAGCCGGTGGTCGCCGTCCTTGATCAGGGTCAGCACGACCGGATCGTGCGGCAGATGTTCGACCAGCTTCAACGCCTGGCCATAGGGCACATCGGGATCCTTCATTCCCTGCAGGATGTGGACGGGGCAGCCGGTTTCCAGCGGGTGCCCGAACAGGAGATGGCGCCTGCCATCTTCGATCAGCACCCGCGTGATCGGCATCGGCTCAGGCGAATATTCCGACGGCCGCTGCCAGACGCCGTCCTTTGCGATGGTTTGGCGGATCGCCTCCGGCATCTGCGCCCACATCAGCTCTTCGGTGAAGTCGACGGCCGGCGCGATCAGCACGAGACCGGCCGGTTGCAGTTGCGGAGCGGTTCTGCGCAATTGCAACGTCGTCAGCAGCGCGACCCAGCCGCCCATGGACGAGCCGACAAGGATGGCGGAACCCTTAGTATGGGCGGTCAGAACCGCCTGCGCATCCTCGAGCCAGTGCGACATCGTCCATTGCGCGAAGTCGCCGCTCGATTCGCCATGGCCGGCATAGTCGAAGCGGATGAAGGCGCGTCCTGTGCGCTCAGCCCAGGCGGCGAGCGCCTCGGCCTTGGTCGCGCGCATGTCCGAGCGCAGGCCGCCGAGCCAGACCACCGGCGGGCCCTTGCCGGCCTGCGTCAGCACCGCGATCTCGCGGCGTTCCGCGCCGGCGCCGACGCTCAGAAATTGCGGCTCAGGCCTCGTCACCCTATGCTCTCCTGTGGTGAACCGGGTGAAAGCGGGCGCTGGCCTGCTGCAATACCGCCCGATTTGGTCATCATCTGAACCCGATAGCACCCGCGAGTCGCCAAGCAGAAGGCCTTTTCGAGTAGTGAGCACCTCCTTGCGTTCCGGCGCACAATTGTCCCTTCCTTCGACCGAGACGCATCCGCTTGCCGGGCGCACGGTGCTGCAGATCATCCCGGATCTGGAGGCGGGTGGCGCCGAGCGCACCGCCGTCGACATCGCCGCGGGGCTGACCGAGGTCGGCGCGCGTGCGCTGGTCGCGACCGAAGGCGGGCGGCTCGTCGCTGAGTTGCAGGCCAAGGGTGGCATCTGGTTGCCGTTCCCGGCAGCGGCCAAGAACCCCGTCTCGATGCTTTTGAACGTGCGCACCTTCGCCCTGCTCTGCAAGCGTGAGCGGGTCGATCTCGTCCATGCCCGCTCGCGGGCGCCGGCCTGGGTCGCGCTTGCGGCGACGCGGGCGCTGAAGCTGCCCTTCGTCACCACCTATCACGGCTCCTACAACGCCCGCTCGGCCGTGAAGAACCTCTATAATTCGGTGATGGCGCGCAGCGACTGCGTGATCGCCAACTCCGCCTACACCGCCGATCTGATCCGGGCTCGGCACGGCTTCGCCCGTGACCGCATTCGCGTCGTCCATCGCGGCACGGACTTTTCCGCCTTCGCGCCGGCGGCGGTGAATCCGGAGCGGATCAGCGCGCTGCGCAGCGCCTGGGGCGTCGAGCCGCATCAGCGCATCGTGCTGCTGCCCGGCCGGCTCACCGGCTGGAAAGGCCAGAAGGTGCTGATCGAGGCGGCGCGCCAATTGCGCGACGCCGGCGACGAGGACACCGCCTTCATCCTCGCTGGCGATGCACAGGGTCGCGACGGTTATGTTCGCGAGCTCGACGACGCTATCGCCAAAGCCAAGCTCGAAGGCCGCGTCCGCCGCGTCGGCCATTGCAGCGACATGCCGGCGGCCTTCCTGGCGGCCGCCGTCGTCGCCGTGCCCTCGACCGAGCCGGAAGCTTTCGGCCGTGTCGCCGTCGAGGCGCAGGCCATGGGCACACCGGTCGTCGTCTCCAATCTCGGTGCCGTGCCGGAGACGGTGCTGGCTCCGCCGCAGGTCTCGCCGCAAGAGCGCAGCGGCTGGCATGTGCCGCCCGGCGATGCCGCGGCACTGGCCGAAGCGTTGCGCGAAGCGTTGGCGCTCAGGCCGTCTGCCCGCGATGCGCTTGCGCGGCGGGCCAGGCTGCATGTCGAGCGCCATTTCTCGCTGGCTTCGATGGTCAACGACACACTCGACGTCTATTGCGCCCTGCTGGGGCGCTGAACCCTGCTTGATCCATTGACAACGCTTCGCGTTGTGCAATGTGTCTCACCAACGGCGCCACGCGCCAATCATAGGAGAATACAGCCATTCGTCGTCCCTTCCGTGCCGCACCAACCCCCGTCAAGGACGGTCCCCGCGCCAACCGCGACATTCGTGGCGTCCGCGATGTCCAGCTCATCGACGATACCGGCGCCAACCGTGGCGTGGTCTCGTTCTTCGAGGCGCTCAAGATTGCCGAGGACGCCGGTCTCGACCTGGTCGAGATCGCCCCCAATTCTGAGCCGCCCGTCTGCAAGATTCTCGACTATGGCCGCTTCCGCTTCCTCGAGCAGAAGAAGGCGGCCGAGGCGCGCAAGAAGCAGCGCACCATCGAGATCAAGGAAATCAAGCTCCGTCCCGGCATCGACAAGCACGATTACGACGTGAAGATGAAGGCGATGCACGGCTTCTTCGACGAAGGCGACAAGGTGAAGGTCACCCTGCGCTTCCGCGGCCGCGAGATGGCGCACCAGGACCTCGGCGTGAAGGTGCTGGAGCGCGTCAAGGCCGATCTCGTCGAGATCGCCAAGGTCGAGAGCGACTGGCAGCTCGAAGGCCGTCAGATGGTGATGGTGCTCGCGCCGAAGTGATGCCGAGCCGCGCGCCCGAATAAGGCTCGCATTCGCATCGTTTTTTACGAAGCCCGGCCGTTTCGGCCGGGCTTCTTTGCATTCGGCCCGGCCATCAGTCTACCAGGTCAAGGCATTCCCTGGAGCCCGTTTCGATCGGCTTGCACGGCAAGCTGATCACCGGCTCTAGCTGACGGAGCGGATGATCTCCCGATAGGCCGCCTCGGGAAAAGCCTTGAGCGTTTCCGTGCGGACATTGCCGAGCATGGCCAGTTGCAGGCAGAAGCGCGCCTGCACGGCATCGTCCGGCGCCTCGCAGACGACGACCATGTCGTATTTGCCCATCGTCATGAAGAACGCTTTGAAATCGCCGCCCATATCCTTCAGCGCCTGCTTGGCGGTGTCGAGACGGGCGGGCGAATCCTTCAGCTTGCGCGCGCCCTGATCGGTCCAGCTGAGCAGCATGATGTAGGTGGTCATCGCGCCTCTCCCCGAAAAGGCCCGGCCTTTCCGTCGGAAGCAACATACGGCCGGCTTGTCGCCGCGCTGGTTCCGGATGGGTTGTTGAACCATCCGCCGGGCCTGCATCGCCAGTCTAGCATCACGGGCCGGTATCCGGCAGGGCCTATCGGCTGAGCAGCCGCTTCAGCTTCCGCACGGCGCTGTCAGGGGTCGTCAGCACCGGCTTGTTCGTTGCTGCCGCAACCGCTGGTGCGGCCCGAGCAAGGCTGAACTGCGCCAGCGCGATCGCGTCGCAATCCGCCAACTCGTTGGCTGCGAGAGCCGCCAGCCGGTCGTGCTCGGGCCCGTCGCCGCGATCGAGTGCGGCGAGCGCGCCTTCGGCGAGCTTCGGCACCACCGTCAGCGATCCGGGAAACTCCGGCGGCATCGACTGCAGTGTCGGCCCGAAGCTGGCGAGGAGGCCGATCTGGCCGCCCATCGCCTCCGCCTCCTCGATCATCGCCTCGTTTGGCTTCAGCACCGGCAGTGGTGAGAGTGCACGCTGCACCGCCTCTATGCAGGGCCCGAAGGCGGAGCAGGTGAAGAGGATGCCGTCGGCACCGGTCGCCCGAGCATAGCTCGCCAGATTCAGGAAGCGCCCGGTCATCGCCTCGGTGATCCGCCCGTCGCGGGAGAGATCAGCCGAGAGGCTGTCGTCGAGCAGGTTCATCAGCGTGGCTTCAGGCCACAGCCGCGCGAACGCCGCCTCGATCGGAGGCGGCGAATGGCGCAGTGCGTGGATCAGCGCGATCCGCATCAGCGAATGGGATGCGGGTATTGCAGCCCGCCCTTCGAGGCGAGATCGTTCAGCCCGCGCTTCAACTGCAGCTTGGAGCCTGCGCCGACATTTCGCTCGAAGCTCTCGCCGTAATTGCCGACGTGCTTGATGACGCGAAGGGCCCAGTCATTGGTGAGGCCGAGGCCCTCGCCGAACTTGCCCTCGGTGCCCAGCAGCCGTTTGATCTCGGGGTTCCCCGATTTGAGCTGCTCCTCGACATTGGCCTTGCTCACGCCGAGCTCCTCGGCATTGAGCATGGCGTAGTGCACCCATTTCACCAGCGCGACCCAGCTCTCGTCGCCGCGCTTTACTGCCGGGCCGAGCGGCTCGCGCGAGATGAGCGTCGGCAGGATGACGAAATCGTCGGGCTTGGAGAATTTCAGGCGCTCGGCGGCAAGGCCGGAGGTGTCGGTGGTGAACGCGTCGCAGCGTCCGGCCTCCAGCGCCTTCACGCCTTCTTCGTTCGTGGCGAAGCCGATGATCTCGTATTTCAGTTTGTTGGCCCGGAAAAAGTCGGCGAGGTTGAGCTCGGTCGTCGTGCCTTGCGTCACGCAGATCGAGGCGCCGTCGAGCCCCTTCGCTTCGGTGACCCCAAGCGACTTGCGCACCATGAAGCCCTGGCCGTCGAAATAGTTGATGATCGGCCAGGACATGCCGGCCGTGGTGTCGCGCGACATCGTATAGGTGGCGTTGCGGGCGAGCATGTCGACCTCGCCCGACTGCACCACGACGAAGCGCATCTGTGGCGTCGTCGGAATGAACCTGACCTTGTTCGGGTCGTTGAAGATCGCCGCGGCGACGGCGCGGCAGAGATCGATGTCGAGCCCGTCCCAGCGCCCGTCCGAGCCCTGGATGCCGAAGCCGGGCAGAGCGATATGGTTGCCGCAGATCAGTTCGCCGCGCGCCTTAATGCGGTCGAGCGTGCCGGTCTGGGCGGCAGCTACGCCGGAGAGGCCGAGCGTGGCGAGTCCGGCGAAGAGCAGATGTTTCAGTTGTTTCATAGCAGTTCCCCTGTGGTGGTCGCTACGGGCTCTTGATGGCCCGGATCGGGTAGAGCCTCAGGCCGGTCGGGCCGAGGCCAGGCTTGCGTCGATGGCGTCGCCCAGACGGTCGACGATCGTGTCGATGGTGGCAGCGTCGATGATGAAGGGTGGCGCGAGCAGGATATGGTCGCCGGCGGTGCCGTCGGCGGTGCCGCCCATCGGATAGATCAAGAGCCCGCGCTCCTGCGCCGCCTGCTTGATCCTGGCGTTGAGCTTCAGCGCCGGATCGAAAGGCGCCTTGGTCGAGCAGTCAGCAACGATCTCGACGCCCCAGAAATGGCCGCGCCCGCGGATATCACCGACATGATGGTGGTTGCCGAAACGCTCGCGCAGGCGCTGCTCCAACCGCGCGCCCTGCGTGCGGACATTGGCGAGCAGGTCGTCGCGCTCGATCACCTTCTGCACTGCGAGTGCGGTGGCGCAGGCGAGGGGGTGGCCGACATAGGTCTGGCTGTGCGGGAAGATGCCCGAGCCCTGCCTGACCGCCTCGACGACCCGCTTCGAAGCCAGCATCGCGCCGATCGGCGCATAGCCGCCGCCGAGCCCTTTGGCGATCGCCATCAGATCGGGGGCGATGCCCTCCTGCTCGCAGGCGTGCAGCGTGCCGGTCCGGCCCATGCCGCTCATCACCTCGTCGAGGATCAGCAGCACGCCATGGCGGTCGCAGATATCGCGGATGCGCTTGAAGTAGCCAGGCACGGCCGGCACGGCGCCGAGCGTCGCACCGACTACCGTCTCGGCGACGAAGGCGCAGACCGTCTCAGGGCCCAGCTCAAGGATCTTGGCCTCGAGCTCGTCGGCGACACGACGCCCGTACTCCTCGGAGGTCTCGTCGGCGCGGCGGTCGCGATACTCGTAGCAGGGCGAGATGTGGTGGCCCTGCATCAGCATCTGCTCGAAAGGCGCGCGATCCTTCATCCGCCCGCCGACCGAGAGCGCGCCCAGCGTGATGCCGTGATAGCTCTGCCGGCGCGAGATGAAGTTGACGCGGCGCTGCTCGCCCTTCTCGACGAAATAGTGCCTGGCCATTTTCAGGCAGGCTTCGATCGCCTCCGAGCCCGAGCTGCAGAAATAGACCGATCCCATGCCGGCCGGCGCCCGCGCGATCAGATGATCGGCGAGCTCCTCGGCCGCATCGGTGGTGAAGAAGCTGGTATGGGCATAGGCGAGCTTGTCGATCTGCGCATGCATCGCCGCCAGCACGTCGGGGTGGGCGTGGCCGAGGCAGGAGACGGCGGCGCCACCCGAAGCGTCGATATGCTCGCGCCCGTTCTGGTCGCGCAGCACCATGCCTTCGCCGCCGGTCGCGGTCGGGTAGGTCTTGCTCAGCATGCGATGCAGGATGTGGCTCATCGGCGGCCTCGCTTGGCGGGTCTCGGATTCAGGAATGTGCCGGCCGCATCGAGCGCGGCTTCGTGGCGAGCGATCGCAGCAAGCGCGGCCTCGCCCTTGCGCGCCGTCATCAGCGCCGCCAGGCATTCGACCGCGGCGAAAGCCGGCGTCATCGTGTGAAAGAAGGAGGGCGTCTCGGTCCTCACCAACATCACGACATCGGCGAGTGCGGCGAGGGGCGAGAGCGCGCTGTCGGTCAGCGCCACGACCGTCGCGCCGTGTTCTTGCGCGATCTCGGCCGCCTGCACGGTCAGGCGCGTATAGGGCGCGACCGAGACGGCGAAGAGCGCATCGCTCGGGCCGATCCGGCGCAGCGCATCGATCCCGCGCCCGCCGGCGCCATCGGCGAGCACCGAGCCCGCCCCGATCAGGTCGCGGATATAGTCGAGCATGAAAGCTGCCGGGAAGGCTGAGCGCAGTCCGAAGCAGAACACGGTCTGCGCTTCGCTCAAGAGGTCGGCGGCCTGTTCGAAGCGGGCGAGCGCCTGTGGCTCACGCAGCGCCTTGAGATGCTCGGCCAGCGCCGCGAACATGTCCTGCGCGATTGCGCCCGGACCCTCCTCGCCATGGCGCTGCATCAGCTCGCCGGCGCGACCGGCAAAGCCTTCCGGCCGTCGCCGCAGCGCTGCCGCGTGGACGGCGCGCAATTCGTCATAGCCCTTGAGGCCGAAACGCTGCGCCAGCCGGGTCAGGGTGGCCGGCGACAGGCCGGCGCGCTTGGCCTGCTCGCGCGTCGTCAGCAGCGCGACATCGGCCGGATGGTCGAGCACCCAGCGCGCCGCCGCCTGCAATTGCTGCGGCAACTGCTCGAAGCTCTCGGTGAGGCTCGCCGTCAGGCCGGGCTTGTCCATCGTCAGGACGCTAGCAGGGAGTCACGATGTCTGAAACAAAAAAGTCTATATGATAAAAAAGAAACATTTGTTTCATTCCGCCAGCGATAGGCGCCACTGCATTCTGCCACCGGCTCAGTTTCGCACGAGCAGTCCGTCGAGCATCAAATTGAAGGCCTCGATCGCCTTGCGCGAGGTCGCCTCCGGATCGGGCGCGTGCGCGATCCATTGTGCTGCGTACTGCGTTGCCCCGGCGATCAATCGCGCCGCCGCTTCGGGGTCGATCGAGGCAATGACTCCGGTTTCGGCCAGCTTCGTCAGGCTCTCGGTCATCGAGCGGATGCATTCGCTGAGCGTCGGCCAGTCCCAGGGATCGCCGAGGACGGCCGGGCCCTCGCGCAGCATGATGCGCTGGATTTCGGGGTCGAGCGCCAGCTCGATATAGGCGGTGCATTCGTTGCGGAAGCCGGTCCAGGGATCGGTCGCCTTGGCCGTGGCAGCCCGCATATGCGCGTTCATCTCGCCGTCAATCTCGACGATCACCGCCGCCAGCAGGCCCTTCTTGTCGCCGAAGTGATGGTAGAGCGCGCCGCGCGTCAGGCCTGCCGAGGCGGTGAGATCGTCCATCGAGGTCTCGGCATAGCCGACCGTGCCGAAGGCGGCGCGCGCCGCTGCGATCAGCTTGGCCCGGGTCTCGGCGATCATCTGCGTGCGCGGCTTGCGCGTCATCCATGTTCCTTTCGCATACGAGGCGTATGTGAATTGACATACGGTGCGTATGTAGTTATTCATGTCACATACGAAACGTATGTCAATTACGCTTTGATGTGACGGAGACGTCCATGCCTAACCCCTATCGCGAGATTTTCCGGGCCCCCGGTTCGATCGGCTTTTCAGCCGCCGGCTTCCTTGCTCGCATGCCATTCTCGATGCTGACGATCGGCATCGTCACCATGCTCTCCCAGGCGCGCGGCCAGTACTGGCTTGCCGGTGGCGTCGCCGCGACCTTCGCGTTCTCCAATGCGCTGATCGCGCCGCAGATCTCACGGCTGGTCGATCGCCACGGCCAGAGCAAGGTGCTGATCCCCGCCACACTTGCGACCATCGTTGCGCTGATCGGCCTAATGCTGGCGACGCGCCTCGAGGCGCCGATCTGGGTGCTCTTCCTCTTTGCCGCTCTCGCCGGACTCGAGCCGAGCATGATGGCGATGGTGCGCGCCCGCTGGACCGAGATCTATCGCGACACGCCGCATCTGCGCACCGCCTTCGCCTTCGAATCGGTCATCGACGAGGTCATCTTCATGCTCGGCCCGGTGATCTCGATCGGCCTCAGCGTCATCTGGTTCCCGGAGGCCGGGCCGCTCGCGGCGACGATCATGCTCGCGGTCGGCATGGCCCTGTTCGTCGTACAGCGCGCGACCGAGCCGCCCGTGCACTCGCAGGGCGTTGGCGCCAGCAGCTCCGCCATCCGCCTGGTGCCGGTGCAGATCATCGCGCTGCTGATGGTGGCGCTCGGCGTGGTCTTCGGCACGGCCGAGGTCACCGCGGTCGCCTTCGCCGAGGCCCAGGGCAACAAGGCGGCGGCGAGCCTGGCGCTCGCGGCCTATGCCGCCGGCTCCTTCATCACCGGCCTCATCTTCGGTGCGCTCCGCCTGCGCCTGCCGCTGGCGACGCAGTTGCTGCTCTCGATCGGGCTTGCCGCGGCGACGACGCTGCCGCTGCTGATCGTGTCGTCGCTCTGGATGCTGGGCATCGTGCTCTTCATCGCCGGCGCCTCGATCTCGCCGACCGTGATCGTCGCGATGGCGCTGGTCGAGCGGCACGTGCCGGCCTCGAAGCTGACCGAGGGCATCACCTGGGTGATGACCGGCATGGGCATCGGCATGGCGGCGGGTTCGGCCGCCTCGGGCTGGCTGATCGACGTCTATGGCGCGTCCAGCGGGTTCTACGTCTCGGTCGCCGGCGGGTTCTCGGCGCTGGCGATCGTCACGATCGGGTTCTGCCTGATCGCCGAGCCGCGGCGCGAGCCCGAACCGGCTCTCGCCTGAGCGGAAAGGAAGGCCGCGCTTGCAAGGGCGCGGCTTTTCTGTCATAGGCGCCACCTTCGATCGCCCGGCTGATAAGGGCTGCCGTGGCGATCGTACTTTGCTTCCCAAAGCAAAATTGAAGCGGCGCATTGTTCGCGCTCGCGACCTATGAGGAGCTGAAATGCCCAAGATGAAGACTAAATCGGCCGCCAAGAAGCGGTTCAAGGTCACCGGAACCGGCAAGGTGCTCTATGCCCAGGCCGGCAAGCGTCACGGCATGATCAAGCGGACCAACAAGCAGCTCCGCAATCACCGTGGGACGAACGTTCTTTTCGAGGGCGATGCTGCCAACGTGAAGAAGTATTTCCTCCCCAACGGCTAACGCCTGACAACCTTTCCGGAGATTAAACATGGCTCGCGTGAAACGGGGCGTTACGTCCCACGCCAAGCACAAGAAGACTTTCGAGGCCGCCAAGGGTTTCTATGGCCGCCGCAAGAACACGATCCGCGCCGCCAAGGCGGCCGTCGATCGGTCGATGCAATATGCCTATCGTGACCGCAAGAACCGGAAGCGCACCTTCCGCGCGCTCTGGATCCAGCGCCTGAACGCTGCGGTGCGCGAGCACGGCCTGACCTATTCGGTGTTCATCGGCGGCCTGATCAAGGCGAACCTCGAGCTCGACCGCAAGACCCTGTCGGCCCTCGCCATCGACGATGCAGCTGCCTTCGCTGCAGTGGTCGAGACGGTCAAGGCTGCGCTCGCCGCCGAAGCCAAGGCCGCCTGAGCGACCTCTTCGCTACGGAATTAAGAAAGGCCGGCGGAAACGCCGGCCTTTTTCGTTTGGGTTCGCCGTCATGGTCGGGACAAGCCCGACCATGACGAGAGGTGCCGGATGCCGCTTACGTCTGCACCTTCTCGACCGCCTTCGGCGTCCAGTTCTCGCCGGCACCGTCGAGGATGCGCTGGTAAGCTTCTTCAGGCGTATCAGCATAACAGAACAGCTTGAGGTCCTCGGCCCGGATGAAGCCGGCCTCGGCCATCCGTTCGAGGTTGATCAGTCCCTGCCAATAGGCGCTGTCGTAGAGCACGATCGGCACCGGCGGCATCTTGCCAGTCTGCACCAGCGTCATGATCTCGAACAATTCGTCGAGCGTGCCAAAGCCGCCGGGGAAGACCACCAGCGCCGCCGCCCGCATGGCGAGGTGCATCTTGCGCATCGCGAAATAATGGAAGCGGAAGGTCAGGTCCGGCGTCGACCAGGCGTTCGGATCCTGCTCATGCGGCAAGGTGATGTTGAAGCCGATCGAGACCGCGCCGGCCTCGGTAGCTCCGCGATTGGCGGCTTCCATGATGCCCGGCCCGCCGCCGGTGGCGATGACATGGTTGCGGCCGCGATCCTTGCCGTCGAGCGCGCCGCCTCGCTCCGAGGCGATCCTGGCGAAGTTGCGCGCCGCTTCGTACCAGGGATTGCCCTCGCGCACCCGCGCCGAGCCGAACACGACGATGGTCGAGAGGATGCCGCGGGCCCGCAGGCTGTCCTCGGCCTTCTGGTATTCGAGCATGAAGCGCGCCCCGCGCATGGAGTCGCCGAGGAGAAAGTCCTGGTCGAGTGCAGCGATCCGGTAGGAGGGCGAATTCTTCTGGGCGCTGTTGTCTGGCATGCTGGCTTCTCCGTCGCTCGGATTGCATAGCCGCGCCGGACCCGTCCTGTCGCCCCTTGCCTGCCGCGCAAGCATGATTGCGACGCGATTGTCATGAACCTGCGGCTAGAGTGGCGGCCACCGCGAAAAACCTCGCGAGCGGGATGCTTTGCCAGCGCGATTCAGGCTGGCATCCGCTTGCCGGACACCCTAGAAGGTGCCTCGCAAACGGACCTAATTCGCATGAACGACATCGATACCCTTCGCGATTCCCTGATTGGGGAGATCGAGGCGGCCGGCGACGAGGCGGCGCTCGAGCAGCTGCGCATCGCGGCGCTCGGCAAGTCCGGCTCGGTCTCGGGCCTCCTGAAAACGCTCGGCACGATGACGCCGGACGAGCGCAAGGAGCAGGGGCCGCGCATCAACGGCCTGCGCGACACCGTCCAGCAGGCGCTCGGCGCCCGCAAGGACGCGCTCGGCGAGGTCGCTCTGGAAGCGCGGCTTTCGGCCGAGCGGGTCGACATCTCGCTGCCGGTGCGCGAGGGGCCCGAAGCCCGCGGACGCATCCACCCGATCAGCCAGGTCATCGACGAGATCACCGCGATCTTCGGCGACATGGGCTTCTCGATCGCCGAAGGCCCGGACGTCGAGACCGACGATCTCAACTTCACCAAGCTCAATTTCCCCGTCGGTCATCCGGCGCGGGAGATGCACGACACCTTCTTCTTCGCGCCCGATGCCAATGGCGAGCGCAAGCTTCTGCGCACCCACACCTCGCCGGTTCAGGTGCGCACCATGCTGTCGCAGGAGCCGCCGATCCGGGTGATCTGCCCGGGCCGGACCTACCGCATGGATTCCGACCAGACCCACACCCCGATGTTCCATCAGGTCGAGGGCCTCGTCATCGACAAGAAAACCCATTTCGGCCACATGAAATGGGTGCTGGAGGAGTTCTGCAAGGCGTTCTTCGAGGTCGAAGGCGTCAAGATGCGCTTCCGGCCCTCCTTCTTCCCCTTCACCGAGCCGTCGGCCGAGGTCGACATCCAGTGCTCGCGCAAGGATGGCGAGATCCGCTTCGGCGAGGGCGAGGATTGGCTCGAGATCCTCGGTTGCGGCATGGTCCACCCCAATGTGCTGCGCAATTGCGGGCTTGATCCCGATGTCTATCAGGGCTTCGCCTGGGGCATGGGCATCGATCGCATCGCCATGCTGAAATACGGCATGCCGGACCTGCGGCCCTTCTTCGAGGCGGATATCCGCTGGCTCTCGCATTACGGTTTCCGCCCGCTCGACCTGCCGACCCTGACCGGCGGGTTGACCTCGTAACCTGACCGAGAGGGGAGACGCATGAACGGCGCGCAGTGGGCTGGCCTGATCGCGGCGCTGATGGTCGCCGCCAATCTGCTTTGCCTGGCGATCGCCTTCGTGCGCCTGCGCCGCCGGCAGACGCCGTCGCGTCTCCAGAAGCTCGCTCCGCCGGTAACGGTCGTGCGCCCGGTGCGCGGCATCGAGACCTTCAGTCGGGAGACGCTGACCTCCGGCCTCGAGCTCGACTATCCGCTCTATGAGACGATCTTCTGCGTCGCCGACGGCCATGACCCGATCGTGCCGCTGATCGAGGAGCTGATCGCGACCTATGGCGCGGACCGCGTCCGCCTGATCGTCGGCGACGTCGCCGTCAGCGCCAATCCCAAGCTCAACAACTGCGTCAAGGGCTGGGAAGCGGCGCGCCACGACTGGGTGGTCCTCGCCGATTCCAACGTGCTGATGCCCAAGGACTATATCCAGCGGCTGATGCAATCCTGGCGCGACGACACCGGTCTCGTCTGCTCGACGCCCGCAGGCTCGCGGCCGGGCTGCTTCGGCGCCGAGGTCGAATGCGCCTTCCTCAATACCTTCCAGGCACGCTGGCAATATGCCGGCGAGGCGCTCGGTTTCGGCTTCGCCCAGGGCAAGTCGATGCTCTGGAACAAGCCCTTCCTCGATGCCAATGGCGGCATCGCCGCGTTGGCCGCTGAGATCGCCGAGGATGCGGCGGCGACCAAGCTGGTGCGCAAGGCCGGCAAGCATGTCCATCTCGTCGGCCAGCCCTTCGAGCAGCCGCTCGGGCCGCGCAAGCTTGGCGAAGTGGTGCAGCGCCAGTTCCGCTGGGCGCGCCTGCGCCGCGTTACCTTCCTGCCCTTCTTCGCGCCGGAGATCCTGGTCGGGCCGCTGGTGCCGGCGCTGCTTGCCGCTTACGCCGCGCCGGCTTTCGGGCTGGCGATCTGGCAGGCCGTGCTTGCGGTGCTGGCTGTCTGGTATGCCGGTGAGATCGTGCTGGCGAAGGGCGTCGGCTGGTTCGTGAACTGGCGCACACCTGCAGCCTATCTGGTGCGCGACCTCGTCTTTCCCGGCATCTGGGCCTATGCCTTCGTCGCCCGCGAGGTGAGCTGGCGCGGCAACGATATGAAGATCAAGACGGACGGCGAGGACGAGCTGAATAAAGCCGCCCCGGCGTTGTCGGCAGCCAATATGCGTAGCGACGGAACACCATGAAGTTCACACTCTCCTGGCTCAAAGAGCATCTCGACACCACGGATTCGCTCGACAGCATCACCGAGGCGCTGACCCGCATCGGCCTTGAGGTCGAAGGCGTCGAGGACAAGGCCAAGGCGCTGTCAGCCTTCACCATCGCCTATGTCATCGAGGCGAAGCAGCACCCGAACGCCGACCGCCTGCGCGTCTGCATGGTCGACACCGGCACGGGCGAGCCGGTCCAGGTCGTCTGCGGCGCGCCCAATGCCCGCACCGGCATGAAGGGCGTCTTCTCGCCGCCGGGCACCTATATCCCCGGCAAGGACATCACGCTTGGCAAGGGCGTGATCCGCGGCGTCGAGTCGAATGGCATGCTGGTTTCCGAGGCCGAGCTGCAACTCTCCGAGGACCATGACGGCATCATCGATCTGCCCGAGGATGCGCCGGTCGGCCAGCCCTATGCGATCTATGCCGGGCTTAGCGACGCCGTGATCGAGATCGCGGTGACGCCGAACCGGGCCGATGCGCTCGGCGTGTCCGGCATCGCCCGCGACCTTGCCGCCGCCGGCCTCGGCACGGTCAAGACGCCGCCGGTCCAACCGGTGCGCGGCACCTTCCCATGCCCGGTCGACCTCAAGCTCGATTTCGCCGAGGAGGACCGCAATCTCTGCCAGGTCTTCGCGCTGCGTCTGGTCCGCGGCGTCAAGAACGGTCCGTCGCCGGAGTGGCTGCAGGCGCGGCTGCGTGCCATCGGCCTGCGCCCGATCAACGCGCTGGTCGACATCACCAACTTCATGACCTTCGACCGCAATCGGCCACTGCACGTCTTCGACGCGGCCAAGGTCAAGGGCGATCTCGTCGTCCGGCGCGCCAAGGAAGGCGAGGAGGTGCTGGCGCTCGACGGCAGGACCTATGCGCTGACCGACGAGATGGTCGTGATCACCGACGACAATGGCGTCGAGTCGATCGCCGGCGTGATGGGCGGTGAGCATTCCGGCTGCGACGAGACCACCACCGACGTGCTGGTCGAGAGCGCGCTCTGGAACACGCTCAACATCGCCCGTACCGGCCGCGCCCTCGGCATCAATTCCGACGCGCGCTACCGCAATGAGCGCGGCATCGATCCGGACTTCACGCGTCCGGGCCTCGACATGGCGACGCAGATGATCATGACGCTCTGCGGCGGCGAGCCGTCCGAGGTCGTCTTCGCCGGAGAGTTGCCCGACAGCCCGGGCGCCATCGATTTCCCCTGGTCCGAGGTCAAGCGCCTGACCGGGCTCGACCTGCCGGTTGTCGAGATGAAGCTGGCGCTGACCTCGCTCGGCTTCCACGTTTCCGGCGCCGGCGAGCGCGTCAAGGTCGCGCCGCCCTCCTGGCGCGCCGATGTCGAGGGCAAGGCCGATCTGGTCGAGGAGATACTGCGTATCGCCGGCATCGACCGTGTCGATCCGGCGCCGCTGCCGCGCATCAAGGGCGAGGTGATCAAGCCGGTGCTGACCGTGCTGCAGAAGCGCACGCGACTGGCCAAGCGCCTGCTCGCCAGCCGCGGCCTGGTCGAGGCCGTGACCTGGTCCTTCATCTCGCATGATGCCGCCAAGCTCTTCGGCGGCGGCTCGCGCAAGCTCGTGCTCGCCAATCCGATCGCGGCCGATCTCTCCGATATGCGCCCTTCGCTGCTGCCTGGGCTGATCCGGTCGGCGCAAGCCAATGCCGATCGCGGTTTCGGCGATGTCGCCTTGTTCGAGGTCGGCCAGATCTTCCAGAGCGACGAGCCGGAGGGCCAGCTCATCGCTGCTGCCGGCCTGCGCCGCGGCACGGCCCGGCTTGAGGGTGCCGGACGCCATTGGGACGGCGCGGCCAAGCCGGTCGACGCCTTCGATGCCAAGGCTGACGTGTTCGGCCTGCTCTCCGGCCTCGGCGTGCCGGTCGGCGGCCTGCAGATCGTCGCGGGCGGTCCAGCCTGGGCCCATCCCGGCCGCTCGGCCACGCTGCAGTTCGGTCCCAAGGGCGTGATCGGCGCTTTTGGCGAGGTTCATCCGCGCGTGCTCAAGGCGCTCGACGTCAAGGGCCCGCTGGTCGCCTTCGAGATCCATCTCGATGCGCTGCCGCTGCCCAAGTACAAGCCGACCAAGGTCAAGCCGAAGCTGACGCTCTCCGACTTCCAGCCGGTGACGCGCGACTTTGCCTTCATCGTCGACAAGGCCGTGGCGGCCGGTGAGATGGCCAAGAGTGCGCAGAATGCCGACCGCGCCCTGGTCTCCGATGTCGGGGTCTTCGATCTCTACGAGGGCACGGGCGTCGAAGCCGGCAAGAAGTCGGTGGCGCTGGCGGTGACGTTGCAGCCGACCCAGAAGACGCTGACCGACACCGAGATCGAGGCCGTCGCGGCCAAGATCGTCGCCGAGATGGCCAAGCGCTATGGGGCTGTGCTGCGCGGGTAAGGAAACTGCGCGGGAATAGGAGGCGCGGGGAACCCTTCTCCCGTGTGGGAGAAGGGCAGGGATGAGGGCCTGCCCTACCCGCAGAAGGCGCAAAGATGCCGTTTCGTATCAATAATCAGCGGCGGTCCCTCACCCCTACCCCTCTGCCATCCGGGAGAGGGGATCCCGCGCTTGCCTCACCGCCGTTATTGATCAGGATTATGAAATAATCGGCGCAAGAAATCGTTTGAAAATACGGGTATCGGCTCTGATTGTTGCAGTCTGAGAGGCCTGATGTCGCTGACCGAGCTCCCTGTCGTGGACGATCTGTTTCCCGGCTTCCGGCTGCTCGACGTCGCGACGACGGGTGCGCGCATTCGCGTCCGCACGGGCGGGGAGGGGCCGCCGCTGCTCCTGCTCCACGGTTATCCGCAGACCCATGTCATGTGGCGGCGTATCGCTCCGCGGCTGGCACAACGCTTCACCCTGGTCTGCCCGGACTTGCGCGGCTACGGCGATTCCGAGAAGCCGCCGAGCGCGGCCGATCACGCACCCTATGCGAAGCGCGCCATGGCGCGGGACATGGCCGAGGTCATGACCGCGCTGGGTCATGACCGCTTCTGCGTCGGCTCGCATGATCGCGGTGCCCGCGTCGCGCATCGGCTGGCGCTGGACCATGGCGAGCGGGTGTTGAAGCTGGCGACTCTCGACATCGCGCCGACGCGCGAAATGTATCGCGACACCACCGACGCCTTCGCCCGCGCCTATTGGCACTGGTTCTTCCTAATCCAGCCGGCACCGATGCCGGAGCGGATGATCGGCGCCGACCCGGAGTTTTACTGGACGAGCCGGCGCGCCTCGGACATGAAACTGTTCGAGCCGGCGGCGCTCAGCGAATATCTCCGCTGCTTTCGCGATCCCGCGATGATCCATGCCAGCTGCGAGGACTATCGCGCCGCGGCGACGATCGACATCGCCCATGACGATGCCGATGGCGGCAAGAAGGTCGCATGCCCGCTGCTGGCGCTGTGGGGCGATCGCGGCGCCGTCGGAAAATGCTTCGATGTGCTGGCGCTCTGGCGCGAGCGCGCGGAAAACGTCCAAGGCCGGGCCCTGCCGGGTGGGCATTATCTGGCGGAGGAGATCCCTGATCTCGTCGCCGCCGAATTCTCGGCCTTCTTCGGAGAGAACACATGACCGGAACCAATCGCGTCTACCGCATCGCTGCCATCGCCGGCGACGGCATCGGCAAGGAGGTCATGCCCGAGGGGCTGCGCGTGCTCGAGGCTGCCTCGAAGAAGTACGGCTTCGAGCTCCAGCTCGACGAGTTCGACTTCTCCTCCTGCGACTACTACGCCAAGCACGGCAAGATGCTGCCGGACGACTGGAAGGAGAAGATCGGCGGCCATGACGCGATCTTCTTCGGCGCGGTCGGCATGCCGGCCCAGGTGCCCGATCACATCTCGCTCTGGGGCTCGCTGCTGCTGTTCCGGCGCGAGTTCGACCAGTACGTCAACCTGCGCCCCGTGCGGCTGATGCCGGGCGTGCCGGGGCCGCTCGTCGGCCGCAAACCCGGCGACATCGACTTCTTCGTCGTGCGCGAGAACACCGAGGGCGAGTACTCCTCGGTTGGCGGGCGCATGTATGCCGGCACCGAGCGCGAGATCGTCATCCAGGAGACGATCATGAGCCGCGTCGGCGTCGACCGCGTGCTGAAATACGCCTTCGAGCTGGCGCAGCGCCGGCCGCGCAAGAAGCTCACCTCCGCGACCAAGTCGAACGGCATCTCGATCACCATGCCGTACTGGGACGAGCGGGTGAAGGAGATGGCCAAGGCCTATCCCGACGTCGCGGTCGACCAGTACCATATCGACATCCTGACCGCGCATTTCGTGCTCAATCCGGACCGCTTCGACGTGGTCGTCGCCTCGAACCTGTTCGGCGACATCCTTTCCGATCTCGGCCCGGCCTGCACCGGCACGATCGGCATCGCCCCGTCGGGGAACATCAACCCGACCGCCGAATTCCCATCCCTGTTCGAGCCGGTGCACGGCTCGGCGCCCGATATCGCCGGGCAGGGCATCGCCAATCCCGTCGGCCAGATCTGGTCGGGGGCGATGATGCTCGATCATCTCGGCGAGCATGAAGCGGCCAAGGGAATCGAGGCGGCGATCGAGCGCGCGCTCGGCGACGCCCGCACCCGCACGCGCGATCTCGGCGGTAGCCTGAATACTGAGGCTGCCGGCAAGGCGATCGAGCAGGCGCTGGGTTGACGACAAGGCCGGCGCATGACCACAAGCTGTGGTCGGCGCCGATCAGACGTAAGACTTAAGAAGGGGGGAACAGGTGCCCGATCTGACGTTTTCGCTGCTCGACCCGGCGCTCTGGGGCAAGCTCTTCGAGATCATCGCGCTCAACATCGTGCTGTCGGGCGACAATGCGGTGGTGATCGCCCTTGCCTGCCGCGCGCTCGCCCCCGAGCAGCGCGCCAAGGGTATCGCGCTCGGCGCCGGCGTGGCGGTGCTGCTGCGCGTCGTCTTCACCGTGCTGATCGCCTCCCTTCTCAACATGCCTTTCCTGCATATCGTCGGCGCGGCGCTGCTGGTCTGGATCGCGGTCAAGCTGATCATTGAGGACGGCGAGAGCGACGAGAATGCGGTCGCTGCCAGCAGCAAGCTCTGGAAGGCGGTGCAGACGGTGGCGATCGCCGACATCGTCATGAGCCTCGACAATGTGCTCGCCATCGCTGCCGTCGCCAAGGACTCGATCCCGCTGCTGGTCGGCGGCCTGATCATCTCGATCCCGCTGATCGTGCTCGGCGCCTCGCTGATCACCTCGCTGCTCAGTCGTTTCCCGGTACTGGTCTGGGCCGGTGCCGGCCTGCTCGGCTGGGTCGCGGGCGAGATGTTCGAGACCGATCCCTGGCTGATCGGCAAGCTCGGCGAGACGCTGGCCCACCAGCTCGAATATCCCGCTGCTATTCTGGGCGCCGTTCTGGTGCTCGGCCTTGGCTACTTCCTCAAGCATCGCCGGCCAGATCCGGCCCTCTGACACAGGGACTGACCGACCTATGGATTTCGCATCTTCCGCTTTCTGGACGTCATTGCTCCAGATCATCTGGATCGACCTTCTGCTCTCCGGCGACAACGCGGTCGTCATCGCGCTCGCGGTGCGCTCGCTGCCGGAGAAGCAGCGCAAGGTCGGCATCTGGCTCGGCGCCGGCGCTGCTGTCGGCCTGCGCATCATCTTCGCGATCGTCGTCACCTATTTGCTCGCCGTCCCCTTCCTGAAGGTCGTCGGCGCGCTCCTTCTGTTCTGGATCGCGATCAAGCTCGCCAAAGGCGAGGAAGAGGCGCATAGCGATATCGAGGCCAGTGACAATCTCTGGAAGGCGGTGCGCACCATCGCCATCGCCGATGCGGTGATGAGCCTCGACAACGTGCTCGCCATCGCCGCAGCGGCGCGGGGACATTTCGAGCTCTTCATCTTCGGCCTGCTGCTGACCATTCCGCTGATCATCTTCGGCGCCCGCATGCTCTCGACCGTCCTCGAGCGCTTCCCGATCCTGATCTGGCTCGGCGCGGCCCTGCTCGGCTGGATCGCCGGCGAGATGCTGCTCAGCGACATGGCGGTGCTGCAATGGTTGCAGGCGAACATGCCGAATTGGGTCGTCAGTGTGCCGGTCTCCGACGTCAACCCGGTCGGCCTCCTGCCTGCGAAGGTGCCGTTCTATACGGCGGCAGTGGTCGGCGCGCTGGTCGTTGTCGTCGCCGGCTACCTCCTCAAGAAGAAGCCGGTCGATCAGCCGGGCTAAGATCTACCTCAATCGAGCATGACGAACGCGGCGGCCATGGTTTCATGGCCGCCGTTTTTCGTGAGCTGGATGAAGCCGCTGGCGTGGCGCCCATCCTGCTCGTCGCCGACGGTGAAGCGTCCGGTCCCGTCGAGCTGCACGGCAAAGCTCTCTGGCGCCCGTGCGAAGCCGGTGCCGAGCGCCTTCACATAGGCCTCCTTGGCGCTCCAGAGCTGGGCGAAGACCAGAGGCCGGGCGGAGGCGGGGAGGCCCTCGAGCCAGCTTCGTTCGTCGGGGTGCAGCACAGCGAGCGGCGGTTCGCTTGCGAGCGCAACCTGCTCGACATCGACGCCAACAGGCTGATGCGCCAGAGCTATCGCGACGAGACCCTCGCGCGTCGCGAGCGACAGGTGCAGCCCGGAGCCGTGCGGGGAGACGATCAGTGGCCGACCCGCAGGCTCATGCCCGATCTCGACAGCATCCTCTGCTAGACTGAACTGGCGGGCCAGTACCTTGCGCGCAAGCGAGCGGCGTAGTTCCGCGCGCTCGGGCAAGTTTGCAGGCTGCGCCTGCGTCGCGATCAGCCAGACGGCTGGCAGGGCAGGGGCAGTGTCGTTAGCGGAGGAGAGCCATTGCATGCCGCGGTTCTAGTGCACCGCGCTTTGCCGCGGAAGGAGACGGCCTCGGCTCGCTTTGCGCGGCGCTCATGGAGGCCTGGAGCTTGCAGGGCGTTGACGTAAGCCAGCGAAACCGGTTCGAGGGACCATGCCTTCCGATCTGAAACCCGAGCCACTGGCCCCAGCGCAGCTCACCCTTGCCGGCATGCGGCTCGGGGTCCGCCGCGTCGCCGTGCTGATGCCGGGCATCGTTGTCTTCTCGGTGGCCTTCGGCGCCGCCGCCTCGGCCAAGGGTCTGAGCCTGTTCGAGGCCGTGCTGATGAGCGCGCTGGTCTATGCCGGCGTCTCCCAGCTCGTCGCCATGGAGCTCTGGCGGCCGGAGTGGAGCTGGGGCGCAATCGCGGGCCTTGCCGTCGTCACCGCGACGGTGAATGCGCGCATGGTGCTGCAGGGAGCGTCGCTGCAGCCCTGGTTCGCGCGCCATCCCAAATTGGTCAACGCGGCGCACCTCTTCTTCTTCACCGACGCCAACTGGCTGATCGGCACGCGCTACCATGGCGAAGGCGGGCGCGATCTCGGCGTGCTGATTGGCGCAGGCCTCGTGCTCTGGCTCGTCTGGGTGGCGGCGACCGTCCCGGGCTATCTGCTTGGCGCGCTCGTCGCAGATCCGCGCCAATATGGCATCGACCTCGTCATGCCGATCTTCTTCGCGGCGATGATCGTGCCGCTCTGGCGCGGCAAGCGCGGAGCGCTGCCCTGGATCATCGCCGGCGTCGTCGCGCTGATCACTGTGCGCCTCGTCGACGGCTATGCCTTCATCATTGTGGGCGCGCTCTCCGGCGCCGTGGCAGGGGCTTTCCTCGATGACCCTGCCTGAACCCGGAAGCTGGGGGCCCTATCTCGCCATCCTCGCCATGACGCTCGCGACCTATCTTTGCCGCATCTCCGGCGTCGTGCTGATGGGCTTCATCCCGCTGACGCCGCGGGTCCGGCGCGGTCTTGCGGCCTTGCCCGGCTCGATCGTGGTCGCGACCGTGCTGCCGCTGATCGAGCGCCTCGGCCTGGCCGCCGGCCTCGCTTTGCTGGCCGCGATCGCCAGCATGGCCATCCGGCGCAGCGAGTTGCTCGCGCTGCTCATCGGCATGGGCGTGGTGTCCCTGATGCGCGCCGCCGGTTTCTGACGCTCGGGCGCGATGGCGCCTGATACGATGATCCATCACTGGCTACGATCGCATCCATCACATCAAACGTTCGCCGGCATGTTGACGCCGCCTTGCCTGCGGCGGACGGTGCCGGCTCTCGCTTTTTAGCTGACCAATCGGAGCGCATGATGGCCTGGTATTCGCAGACATGGACCTGGTTCGATGGCGAGTGGCGCGAGGGTAACCCCGGCATCATGGGGCCGCGCACCCACGCCGCCTGGCAGGCCTCCCAAGTCTTCGACGGCGCCCGTTATTTCAACGGCGTCTCGCCCGATCTCGACCGGCATGCCGCCCGCGTGAACCGGTCCGCCGCGGCGATGGGCCTGAAGGCCACGGTGTCGGCCGAGGAGATCATCGCCAAGACGGCCGAAGGCGTGAAGAAATTCGACCATAGCACGGCGCTCTACATCAAGCCGATGTATTGGGCCGAGGCCGACGGCCCCTCCACCATCATCGGCGATCCCGACTCGACGCAGTTCGCGCTCTGCCTGTTCGAGGCGCCGATGGGCGATCCGGGCAAGGGTTTCTCGGTGACCAAGGGCGTCTATCGCCGCCCGACCTTCGAGACCATGCCGACCGATGCCAAGGCCGGCTGTCTCTATCCGAACAATGCCCGCATCCTGCGCGAGGCCAAGGGCAGGGGCTTCGACAACGCGCTCGTCCTCGACATGCTCGGCAATGTCGCCGAGACTGGCACGTCCAACGTCTTCCTCGCCAAGGACGGCGTGGTGAAGACGCCTGCCGTCAACGGCACCTTCCTCAACGGCATCACGCGCCAGCGCACGATCGGCTTGCTACGCCAGGCCGGGGTCACCGTCGAGGAGATCTCGCTGCGCTACGAGGATTTCGAGCAGGCCGACGAGATATTCTCCTCCGGCAACTACTCGAAGGTGATGCCGATCTACAAGATCGACGATCGCGAACTGCAGCCCGGCCCGATGTTCCGCAAGGCGCGCGAGCTCTACATGGACTTCGCCCACAGCAAGGGCGCCTGAGGCCAAATGGTCCGCCTCGTCACCCGCCTGACCGAGCGCCTCGGGATCGAGCACCCGATCCTGTCGGCGCCGATGGCTCTGGCGGGCGGCGGAGCGCTTGCCGCGGCCGTGACACGCGCTGGCGGTCTCGGCCTGATCGGCGGCGGCTATGGCGACGCCGATTGGCTACGCACGCAATACGCCGCAGCCGGTAACACCCGCACCGGCTGCGGCTTCATCACCTGGTCGCTCGCAAAGCAGCCGCATCTGCTGGGCGAGGTGCTGGCGCACCGGCCGGCGGCGCTGATGCTCTCCTTCGGCGATCCCATGCCCTTCGCTGCCGAGATCGCCGCTGCCGACGTGCCGCTGATCTGCCAATGCCAGAATCTCGGCCATGTCCGGGCGGCGCTGGAGGCAGGCGCCGCGATCATCGTCGCGCAGGGCGCCGAGGCCGGCGGGCATGGTCACAACCGCGGCACGCTTCCGCTCGTGCCGGAGGTCGCCGACCTCCTGGCCCGCGAGAGTCCGGACACGCTTCTGCTCGCTGCCGGGGGCGTCGCTGATGGACGCGGCCTTGCCGCGGCCCTGATGCTCGGCGCCGACGGCGTCCTGGTCGGCACGCGCTTCTGGGCGAGCCGCGAGGCGCTGGTCCATCCGAACCACCATGCCGCTGCCGTCGCGGCGACGGGCGACGAGACGGTGCGCTCAGCCCTGCCCGATATCGCGCGCCGGCTCGACTGGCCGCGGCCCTTCGACATCCGCGTCAGCGACAATGCCTTCATCGCCAGATGGCGCGGCCGTGATGCCGAGCTGCGCGCTACGATCGAGGCGGAGGCGCCGGCCTATCGCGAGGCCTTCATGGCCGGTGACCCCGACAAGGCGGCGGTCGTCTTCGGCGAGGCGGCAGGCTTGATCTCCGACATCCCCTCCGCCGGCGAGATCGTCGCGCGCATGGTGGATGAGGCAGCCGGCCATCTGAAGGCAGGAGCCAGGCTCGTAGCGGGCTGAACTAGCGCAGCAACCGCCAGAGCCCGGCCGATCTGAGCCCTCCGAGCGCGACCGCGCCGTAGATGCAGGCAGCCGCAAAGCTCAGTATGGCGAGCGCGATCAGCCGCGGCTCGTAAGGGAACGAGATCAGCATGCCGTAGAGCGGCTCGGCCAGCAGCCGGGCGACCAGCGCGGCGAAACCGGCGGCGACGCCGACGATCAGGATCAGCAAGGACAGGCCGCGATCGGGATTGGTCCAGCCGCGTTTCAGCGCCAGCACATAGAGCGCGCCGAGATTGATCCAGGCGCCGACGGCGGTGGCGAAGGCAAGGCCCGGTGCGCCATGGCTCTTCCAGAGCAGCAGCTTCAGCCCGACATTGGCGGCGATGGCAGCAAGCGAGACCAGCATCGGCGTGGTCGTGTCGCCCCGCGCCTGGAAACTCGAGACCTGGGCGCGGATGAGCAGGGTCGCGGGCAGGCCGATCGCATAGGCGAAGAGCACGGCGCCCGCAGCCTGCGTCGCCGCTTCGTCGAAGCGGCCGCGTTCAAACAGCGCCCCGACGATCAGTTCCGGGAAGGCGAGGAAGGCGGCAGCGAAAGGGGCTGCTGCGACCAAGGTCAGCGCGATCGCCCGGTTCTGGGCGGCTTCCGCTCTGGCCTCGTTGCCGGCGGCGATGGCGCGGCTCATCGTCGGCAGCAGAACGGTGCCGACGCCGATCGCGATCACGCCGAGTGGCAGCTGGTAGACGCGCTCGGCATAGTAGAGCGCCGAATAGGCTCCGGTCGGCAGGAGCGAGGCAATGATCGTGTCGGCGAAGAGAGCGATCTGCACGCCGGCAGAGCCGATCACTGCCGGGCCGAAAGCCTTGAAGAAGCTCTTCACCTCGCCATCGAAGCGAGGCCGCGTCAGCGCCGCCGATACGCCCACACGCCGCGCCGAGATCCAGAGCAGCAGCCATTCGAGCACGCCGGCGACGGCGACGCCCCAGGCGGCGGCATGGGCTGCGCTTGGGAACAGGAAAGCGGTGAAGAGCGCCCCGATCAGGCAGATGTTCAGGAGGATCGGTGCCGCTGCCGCGGCCGCGAAGCGATCGACGGCGTTCAGATTGGCCGAGAGCAGCGTCACCAGCGTGACGAAGAGCAGATAGGGGAAGGTGATCCGCGTCAGCGTGACGGCGAGATCGAAGCGGGCGGGATCGTTGACGAAGCCAGGCGCCAGTAGCCGCACCAGCTCCGGCATGAAGGGGATGGCGAGCGCCAGCAAGACGAGCTGGACGATCAGGTTGAGTGAGAAGACGCGGTTCGAGAACTGCGCTGCGGCAGCCTCACCCGACTGCTCGCGGATGCGGCTATAGGCCGGGATATAGGCCTGGTTGAAGGCGCCTTCGCCGAAGATGGCGCGGAAGTGATTGGGCAGGCGCAGCGCCACCGAGAAGGCGTCCATCAGCCCGCTCGCGCCGAGCGTAGCCGCGAGCACGATGTCGCGGAGGAAGCCGGACAGCCGCGAGAGCAGCGTGAAGCCGCTGACGGAGAGGATCTTTCTCAGCATCGCGCCACTCGGGGCCGCCGGGGTCGGCAGGCCGGACTGAACCTAGTCGCATATCTGCGTCGCGCGAGATGGTCCAGCACAGGGCTCCGCTGCTGTCCTTACCGCATCGACGGCGGCAGGGCGTCGCTGTGCGGAGGGGAGCTGTCGTGCTTGTCGAAACCGACGCGCTCGCCGACCAGATAGAGCGGCCGGCGTTTCACCTCGGCAAAGATGCGCCCGACATATTCGCCGATCATTCCGAGTGAGATCAGCTGGATGCCGGAGAAGAACATGATCGAGACGATCAGCGAGGGGAAGCCGGGCAGGTCGGTGCCGAAAAGCAGCGTCCGGACCATGAAATACAGGCCAGTCAGTGTAGCCACGATCGCGATCAGCACACCGAGCCAGGTCGCGATCTTGAGCGGCACGGTCGAGAATGAGGAGATTCCATCGAAGGCGAAGCTGAAAAGCTTGCTGAAGCGGAACTTGCTCTCGCCATGGGCGCGGTCGGCGACCGCGAAGGGCACTCCCGTCGCCGGAAAACCGACCCAGGCATAGAGGCCCTTCGAGAAGCGCGCCCGCTCGGGCAGGGCGCGCAGCGCCTCGACCACGCGCCGGTCGAGGAGGCGGAAATCGCCGGCGCCCTCAGGCAGCTCCGTCTCGCCGAAGCTGGCGAAGAGCTTGTAGAACGCCTTGGCGAAATTGCGCTTCAGTCGGCCTTCGCCGGCGCGGTCGGTGCGCTGGCCATAGACGTTGAGGAAGCCCTCGCGCCATTTCGCCAGGAAGGTGGGGATCACCTCCGGCGGGTGCTGCAAATCGGCGTCCATGATCACCACGGCATCGCCATCGGCATGGTCGAGCCCGGCGGCGATCGCGACCTCCTTGCCGAAATTGCGGCTGAAGGAGATGGCGTTGATCCGGCTGTCCTGCGCGTGCAGGGCGCGCAGCGCGGCGAGCGTGCCGTCGCGGCTGCCGTCATCGACGCAGACGATCTCCCAAGACGCGACATGGGCATCGAGGATCGGCTTCAACCGTGCGATCAACGGCTCGAGATTGGTAGCCTCATTGTAGACAGGCACGATGACCGAGAGCTCTGGCCGCAAGGCGGGCGATGCTGTTCCGGCGGAGACAGAAGTGGGCGCGATCGCGGACGACACTTTCGGGGCCTTCATTGCTCGGCTAGGGCTGACATCATGGGGCCAGCCACAGGCTCCATATACCAGCGCTGATGAATAGGGGGTAACAGCCGGCATGACCCGCAGCTTCGTGCTCTGCGCCGACGATTTCGCCATGACGGAGGGCGTCAGCCGCTCGATCCTGGAGCTGCTCGCCACTGGCAAGCTCTCGGCTACGGGGGCTATGACCAACCGTCCGCATTGGCCGCGACTGGCAGGTGAGCTGGCGGCGTTCACTGGCCGCGCCGATCTCGGGCTTCATCTCAATCTGACCTGCGCGGCGCCGCTTGCGGCGATGCCGACCGTGGCGCCCTCGGGCAATCTGCCGAAGCTCGGCGAACTCGCGCCGCTGGCGTTGCGCTCGGGTGCCGCGCGTGGCGAGATCGCCAGCGAGATCAGCCGCCAGCTCGACGCTTTCGAGCAGTATCTCGGCAGGGCGCCGGATTTCGTCGACGGTCACCAGCATGTCCATGTCCTGCCCGGCATCCGCCGCGCGGTGCTCGACGCGTTGGCCGCCCGCTATCCCGCCGGCTCGGTCTATCTGCGCGACCCGTCCGACTCCATCGCGGCGATCCGCGCGCGCGGCGTCGCCGTCGGCAAGGCGTTGACGGTCGCCGGCCTCGCAACCGGCTTGCGCGGCGCTGCGGCCCGGCGTGGTATCCCGACCAATTGCGGCTTCTCGGGCTTCTCGCCCTTCGACGCCGGGCGCGACTTCGCCGCCGATTTGACGGCCTTTCTCGTCAATCCCGGTCCGGCGCATCTGGTGATGTGCCATCCCGGCCATGTCGACGATGAGCTCGTCGCACTCGACCCGGTCGTCGCGACGCGGCCTGTGGAGCATGGGGTGCTCACGACCTTCGAGCCACCTCAGGGACTGAGGATCGGCCGTTTCGAGGTGCTTGCCTAGATCCGGCAGCCCTGTCGAGGGGCGTGCAAGCATCGTCCATACGCAATCGAAAATTTACCCTGATCGAGCATCGTGTCCTTGCCGACCCCGACCTGTCCGGGAAGCGTCGGGTCTGGAGTTCGCGGGATATGAGCGTGATGACCTGGTTACAGTCGCGGTCGCGGCGATCGCAGGTGGCTGTGCCGCAGATCGGCCAGGTCGAGACGGTGATGCGTTCGCTCAGCAGCCAGATCGCTGGAGCGGCCGTCGCCATCGTCGCTGTCGCCATCGTCTTCGTCGTCATCGCGGCCGCCCGCTACAACGAAACCAAGACGCGCGGCGACCTCGAGCAGAAGATGATGTCGCTGACCGCGATGATCGCGCATGCCTCGCCGCCGATGATCCTGGCGCGCGACACCATCACCCTGAGCTACATTCTCGAGTCGCTGAAGCGCGATCCCGACTTCGACGCCGGCTTCGTCGCTGATGACCTCGTCGCCTTCGCCTCGGCCGGCCGCAACGACGAGGCGCGGCTCTCGTTCACACCGAACAGGCTCGCCAAGTTGATGGGGCGCGAAGCCTGGGACGTCCTCAGCGAGCAGAATACGTTGCGGCTCGAGGACAAGACCTATGTGACGCAATTGCTCACGGTGAAGGTCGGAGGCTTCCAGAAGCAGATCGGCTACGTCGCGCTGCGCTTCGACAAGACCCGGCTGATCGCACGTTCGGCCTGGGAGCAGTTCCTGACGATCGGGATCGGCATCGCCCTTCTTCTCGTCCTTGGGCCGTTGCTGTGGATCTCACTGTCACGGACGATGCGTCCGCTGAAGAGCATGACCCGCGCCATCGTCAACATTTCCGACGGCAAGCTCGACACGCCGATCGACGCTGTCGGTCGGCAGGACGAGATCGGTGCGATCGCACGCGCTCTCGGCGTGCTCAAACTGCGCCTTGCCGAGCGGGCGAGCCTGCAGGAACAGCAGTTGACGACGGAGGCGCAACGCAACCGTCAGCAGAAACATACCGAGGAGGCGATCGCGCTGTTCCGCGGTGAGGTCGGCGTCGCGCTCGAAGCCTTCAAGAGCAATGCCGACCGGATGGGCGAGGCGTCAGACGGTCTGGCCCGCGTCGCGGCCGAGTCGTCAGAGCGCGCCGCCCGTGCCGCCCAAAACTCGCACGGCGCCTCGGCCAATGTCGAGAATGCGGCCCAGGCTGCCGAGGAGATGGGCGCTGCGATCCGTGAGGTCGAGTTCCAGATCCGCCGCGTCCGCACCGAGATCGTCGAGGCCGCCTCGGCGTCCCGCGACACGGCAGGCTCGGTCCAGGCGCTGGACGAGACGGCGCGTGCCATCGGCGAAGTCGTCAACCTCATTCGCGACATTGCCGCGCAGACCAACCTGCTGGCGCTCAACGCCACGATCGAGGCGGCGCGTGCCGGCGAAGCCGGGCGCGGCTTTGCCGTCGTCGCTGCCGAGGTGAAGAGCCTGGCGTCCCAGACGGCCGACGCCACCGACCGGATCGTCAGCCAGGTCGGCGCCATCCAGGGCGCGACGACCGAGGTCGTTGATGCGATCCAGAACATTGCCAGCCGCATGGGAGCGATCGAGAACTTCGCCAATTCGGTTGCGACGTCGATCGAGCAGCAGGCGATCGCTACCGGAGAGATCGCGAGCGGCGTCGCCATGGCGAGCACTTCGGCGCTCTCGGTCTCGAGCGATCTCAGCGTGCTGGCCGACAGCGTCGAGGAGACCGGGCGTTCGGCCGAACAGGTTCGTGACGCCGCAGGCGAGGTCTCGGCCCAGGCGATGCGGCTCGATTCGACCGTCGACCAGTTCCTCAAGCGCGTCGCCGCCTGAAGGCCGAGGCAAATGAAACGGGGCCCTTGCGGGCCCCGTCTGCATCCGTCTCATCGATTGATCTGTGCGGATCAGGCCTTGGCGCCGTCGTAGAGCTCGGCGACGTAGTCCCAGTTCACCAGGCTATCGAGGAAGGCCTTGAGATAGTCCGGGCGACGATTGCGGTAGTCGATGTAGTAGGAGTGCTCCCAGACGTCGACGCCGAGGATCGGCGTGCCGCCATGGACCAGCGGGCTCTCGCCGTTCGGGGTCTTGCTGACGGCGAGCTTGCCGCCCTTGACCTCGAGCCAGGCCCAGCCGGAGCCGAACTGGCCGACGCCGGCGGCGACGAAGTCTTCCTTGAACTTGTCGATCGAGCCGAACGAATCGGTGATCGCCTTCTCCAGCGCGCCCGGCAGCTTGCCGCCGCCATTCGGCTTCATCCACTTCCAGAAGTGAAGGTGGTTGTAGTGCTGGCCGGCATTGTTGAACACGGCCGGGTTCTTGCCGTAGGAGCCCTTGACGATCTCCTCGAGCGACTTGCCCTCGAATTCCGTGCCCTTGATCGCGTTGTTGCCGTTGTTGACGTAGGCGAGGTGGTGCTTGTCGTGGTGGTACTCCAGCGTCTCCTTCGACATAAAGGGCTGGAGGGCGTCATGCGCATAGGGAAGATCGGGCAGGGTAAAGGACATGGGGCCTCTCCTTGGGCTGTCGAAATCGCGACGTGAGAATGGCTGCAATGACGCAACGCATGGGCAATGTACGCCCGGCGGAACACCCCGCCATTCGCCTGTTAGTTAAGCCGCCCGGTCCGCAGCGGCAACCGCCGAGGCCTGAGAATTCCGGCACGGCCGGCTTGCGTCGCACGGGGAGGTGGCCCCGAGGCCGTTCGGTTGGCAATAAGGCATGGTATCGATAGGTTAACCGCTGGGGCGGCAAGCTGTTGCAGCTCGCCCGGCCTCAAAGGAGCAAGCGTTGGTCAAGCTTTTCGTGGTTCTCGGGCTCGCTCTGCTGGCGGGCGGCACCTATGCCATCGTCGATGGCTGGGCTTATGTCGTCCTGGAGCGAGGCTTCACTGAGGTCATCCTGGGGGCACTGGCGGTGGCGGCCGGCTTGATCCTGCTCGCACTCGCCGCGGTGCTCGCGGAAGTCCGCCGGCTCAAGGGACTGGTCAGCGGCGCCATGGCGGCCGTCGTGCTGTCCGAGCCGCGCTTCAACGAACGGCTCGCGCCGAACGAAGCGCTGGCGCGCCCGGAGCCCGTGCTCGAAAAAGAGAATGCGCCTGAGGCACGACATGTCGGTACCGCGACCACGCTGGCAGCGGGAGCCGGCGCTGCTGCGGTCGCTGGCGCTCTGACCAGCCTGGCGAAAGCCGAGGAGCCGGCGGGCGAAAAAGCATCCGATAAGACGGACGATGATGACGGAGGACACAGCAAGCGCTCCGACCATGCCGAAGTGGTGGTCGCCGAGCCGCAGCAACCGCCTTCGACCGTGACCGGCGAGATTGACGACTGGCTGCTGCCCCCGCTGCCCGCGGCGCTCGATGCCGCGCCCTCAGAGGTCAGTTCGGACGAGCGGAGCGTGATTGAAAAAGAGCCTCCCGCTTCGGAGGGCGAGCAGGACCTCCCGATCTCGGCGGGCATCGGCGAGCCGTCGCGGCCAAACCAGGACGATGATGAGGAAAGCGTCGAAGCGGACCCTGTCCAGGTTCCAGTGAAAGAGCCCGAAGCAGACCAGGTGAAGACCGAGGCGGACGCGATCAAGCCAGAGTCTGCGCCAGCGCCAGGTGAAGACCGGCTTTGGTGGCCGAGCATCGACCGCCCCTCGACCGAGGCGACCGCCTCGGTCGCTGACGAGTTCACTGCGCTGCGCGATCAACTCTCGGGGGTCATCAACGCGCCGGAGGTCGAGTTGCCGCGACGCGATCGCGTGGGCGTAAGCGATGGCTTGGGCACGGCGGAGACCTGGATGGCGCCGCGGGCCTGGCCCCCGGTGACGCATCCGCGTGATCCCGGCGCTCTGGGCGACGTCGAAATCGATACCGCCGACAAGGCTTCGGCAGAGGACGCCGAGGCCGAGACGGTTGCCACTAGCAAGCCTGTGACGCAGGAGCCGCCGGAACCAGAACCGGAGGAAGAGCTAACGCAGGTGCCGGGCCCGGCCGAGGCGGAGGTGCCCCCTGCGGAGACGGCGGAAATCGCCGCCGAAGCCAAGTCGGACAAGGAGACATCGGACAAGGAGCCGTCGGACGACGAGCCTGCGGCTTCGGAAGAGGGCGTGATCGGTGCCTACCAGGTCGGCGAGACGCAGTTCACCATGTTCGCTGACGGTTCGATCCACGCTCGCACGCCGGACGGCGACTATACCTTCGCCTCGATGGACGAGTTGAAAACCTATCTCGCCAGCGAGAAGGACAAGCTCGAACCTAGCTCGAACTGACCGGTTCGCTGGCCTTATCCCAGCCGCCGGCAGCCGCCGTGATGGCGAAGGCGTAGGCGAGGGCGGTTTCCTTCAGCGAATCGAAGCGTCCGGCGGCGCCTGCATGCCCGGCATCCATGTTGGTGTGCAGCATGACCGGGCCGCCGCCGGTCATGGTCGCGCGCAGGCGCGCCACCCATTTCGCCGGCTCCCAGTACGTGACGCGCGGATCGGCCAGCCCGCCCGTCGCCAGGATCGGCGGATAGGCCTGCGCCTTGACGTTGTCATAGGGCGAATAGCCGAGGATCGTTCGGAAGGCGGCCTCATCCCGGATCGGGTCGCCCCATTCCGGCCATTCCATCGGGGTCAGCGGTAGGCTCTCGTCGAGGATGGTGTTGAGCACATCGACGAAGGGCACCTCGGCGATGATGCCCGCGAACAGTTCCGGTGCGAGATTGGCGACGGCACCCATCAGCATGCCGCCGGCGCTGCCGCCCTCGGCGACGATGCGGCCGCGGCTGGTGAAGCCCTCCGCCGCCAGCATCTCGCCGGCCGCGATGAAGTCGGTGAAGCTGTTGGGCTTGTTCTGGCGCTTGCCGTCGAGATACCAGCCCCAGCCCTTGTCGGTGCCCCCGCGGATATGGGCGATGGCGTAGACGAAGCCGCGATCGACAAGACTCAGCGGCCTGGTCCGGAACGAGGCCGACATCGCCGCGCCGTAGGAGCCATAGCCGTAGAGCAGGCAGGGCGCCGAGCCGTCGAGCACGAGATCGCGCCGATGCAGCAGCGAGACAGGCACCTTGGCACCGTCCTTCGCCGTCGCGAAGATGCGGCGTACGACATAGGCGTCGGGGTCGTGACCGGACGGGACCTCCTGGCGTTTCACAAAGGTGCGCTCACCGGTCGCCAGATCGTAGTCAAAAGTTTCAGCGGGCCGCGCCATCGAGGCATAGATGAAGCGCAGTCGATCCGTATCGAATTCGTAGCCGGCATCGATGCCGAGGCCATAAGCCTCCTCGTCGAAGGCGATGCTGCTTTCGGCTCCGCTCTTGAGATCGCGGATGACGATGCGCGGCAAACCTTCCTCGCGCTCCAGGCGGATCAGCCGGTCGGCGAGGCAAAGATGGCTGAGCACGAGCCGGCCGCGTTTATGCGGCACGAGGTCGACCCAATTGGATGGCGACGGGTCGGCCAGCGGCGCGCGAACGATCTTGAAGTCTTCGGCGCCATCGGCATTGGTCAGGATCAGCAACTCGTCGCCATGATGCTCGACACTGTATTGCCGTCTTGGCTGTCGGGCCGCGATCAGCTTGGGTTTGCCCGCCTCGTCGGCGAGATCGACCAGCCGAACTTCCGAGGTTTCGTGGTCGCTGCTCGAAATCAGCAGGAAACGGCGCGACTGGGTCTGGTCGATATCGGCGAACAGGCCGGGATCGGTCTCCTCGTAGAGCAGTTCGTCCTCGCTCTGCGGCGTACCGAGCCGGTGACGCAGCACCCGGGTCGGGCGATGGTCGTCATCGAGCGCGACATAGGCAAAGGTGCTGGAATCGGCGGCCCAGATCATCTCGCCGGAAGTGTTGGCGATCGCGTCCGGCAGGTCCTTGCCGGTTGAAAGATCGCGGATTCGGATGAGGTAGAGCTCCGAGCCGGCCTCGTCGGCGCTCCAGGCGAGCAGACGATGATCCGGACTATGCTCGGCATCACCGAGGTCGAAGAACTCCTTACCTTCGGACAACGCGTCGGTATCGAGCATCACCTGCTCGCGTCCGGGCTTGCCGCCCTTGTCTGAACGCGATTTACGGCAGATCAGCGGGTGCTCGCCGCCGCGCCGGTAGCGGCTATAGTAGAGAAACGGTCCGTCCGGCTGCGGCGGCTCACTGTCATCTTCCTTGATCCGTCCGCGCATTTCCTTGATGAGCTCACGCTGAAGCGTTCGCGTCGGCGCCATCAGATTGTCGCACCAGGCGTTCTCGGCCTCGATATGCGCCCGGATCTCGGCCGGCAGGGCGTCCGGGTCGCGCAGCACATCGCGCCAGTTCTCGGCTCGGAGCCAGGCATAGTCGTCGGTCAGGACGACCCCGTGGACCGTGCTGCTTTGCGGGCGGATGGCGGGAACCGGCTGGGCGGAGACCCTGCGTTGGCTAGTCATGCTTGGTCTCCAGGCTCGGTTCAACCATTTCTAAAGTCTCGATCTATGGTGGGATCGCTTCATCTTGGTCGAGACGACAGGTAGAGGTCGGTGGCGGCACTGACAAGGACAACCTTTTCGCGCAAATGCTGCGGTGCAAGGCGTCATGGTTACGATGCACGCTCACAATTTCAGCAATAATATGTCTCGACGAATGTATTCGAATCCTTGTCAAGCCACTTGCGATATTGAACTGCATGGCTTAGACGATTGCCGGCTGGTCCGTTTTGCATGATTCTATTCCGGTGGGAATTCGACCGTCTGCCGGCGGAGGTCAGGGAGGCGCTCGCGCCTGGAAACAGAGCTGGGCGCAGTCACGCTACGACTGGTCAAAAAAACAATGGAGCAACGCCATCATGGCTGACCAAGACGGTTCCGATTTCATCGAACTCACGGCAGATATCGTTTCCGCCTACGTGTCGAACAATTCTGTCCCGGCATCGGAGTTGCCTGCGCTGATCAGCGACGTTCACGCTGCACTCAATCGTGTCGTCGGTGGCGCTGCCCCGATTGCTCCGGTCGAGGCGCCGAAGCCTGCGATTGCAGTGAAGAAGTCGATCACGGCCGACTATCTGATCTGCCTGGAAGACGGAAAGAAGTTCAAGTCGCTGAAGCGCCATCTGCGCACGCAGTACAACATGTCGCCCGAGCAATACCGCGAGAAGTGGGGCCTGCCGCCCGACTATCCGATGGTCGCGCCGAATTATGCCGAGGCGCGCTCGCAGCTCGCCAAGAAGATGGGTCTCGGCCAGCAGCGCCGCAAGCGCCGCTGATCGATCGCCGGCCCAGCCGGCACGATCGCCCATGCAATGAAGCCGCCGGCTAAGCCGGCGGCTTTTTCTTTGCGTCACCTTTCCTGCACGGCCTCACTGGCGAGGGAAAACACGACGAATGGCTCTTCATTGGTCGGGTTGCTTTCCTTCAGGGGGCTAGCCGCCGCGAGCACAAAACTGTCAGGAGCCTGTCGGGACGGGCAACGACGTGCTTGTGGGAGTCGTTATAGGAATATATACCTTGTGCGTCGCGGTTGAATTTGGGAAGGCGATACCCGTAATGGAACATATCATGAACATACCGATTGCCAAGCGGTCACATCCAACCCGCTTGGGCGCTCCGGCCCGGCTGGCGGAAGCGGCCGTCAGCGGCGCGATGAGCCTGCCGGTCGGGGCGCTACGTGCCGGTCGCGGAACCCGCAGGATCGCCTTTGCCCGCCAGCTTGCAATGTATCTGACCCATGTTGGTTTCGGATTGACCCTGACCGAGGTCGGCGCCTGCTTCGAGCGCGACCGCACGACCGTGCGTCACGCTTGCGCCCTGGTCGAAGATCGGCGCGACCAGCCGGCATTCGATTTCGCCGTCTCGGCGCTCGAGACTGGCCTGGCGCATCTCGCTTTCGGATTGCAACTGGGATTCGGCTCGGAGGGCTCCCGATGAGCGCTGGCGACCGCACCCCGTCTCGCTTGCTCCGGCACCTCAGCGAGCGCGGCGCCTATGCTGTCGACTCGCCGCTAGGCTGCGGGCGGCTCGCGCTCTACCGCCGCGCAGCCGGTGGAACGACGCTCGGGGCCGGCTATGTCCCCGTGGCCGAGGCCGATGTCCTCGTCGCCGCCGGTTTTGCCGCCTGGTTCACCGAAGCGGGCAGGCGGCGACTGCGGCTCGTCGACGCCGAGGCGCAAAGGCCGCGTGCGACGACGACGATGGTGGTCGACGGGCAGGCGCAGCAGGTCGTGCTGGATGAGCGTGAAAGCCCGCTGCTCTGGCTCCATCGTCGCCTTGGCAAGGACGGGGCGCCTCAGATATCGGCGGCCGAGTTCGCCGCCGGTGAGCGCTTCCGCGCCGATCTGACGTTGGCGCAGATGCTGCCTCGGATCACGGTCAACTGGGACGCAGCTCTCGCTGCCGGTACTCATACGTCGGCGCGTGGTCCGGCCGAGGCCTCCGATTCCAGCCTGGCAGCGCGTCAGCGTGTGCGCCTTGCGTGCAAGCGCCTTGGCCCCGAGCTCTCGGGCCTGGCGATCGATGTCTGCGGTTTCCTCAAGGGGCTCGACCAGGTCGAGCGCGAGCACAAATGGCCGGCACGCTCGGCCAAGGTCGTGCTCCGGCTGGCGCTGTCAGCGCTCGTCGAGCACTACGGACTGGGCGGGAAGCAGAGTTTATCTGCCGGTAGCACCGTCTGGCACGCGCCCGACGCGCGCCCGTCGATCCCACCTGCACCGGTCAGTGGCGGTTAGGCCAATGCCGCGCGGGCGTCGCTCTTGATCCGCTCCATCATGGCACGCACGCCGTTCGAGCGCTGAGGCGTCAGATGAGCCGCCAATCCGAGGCGCTCATAGATGGCGAAGGCGTCGGTCGTCAGGATCTCCTGCGCCGTGTGGCCGGAGTGGATGGCGATGGCGAGCGCGACCAGCCCGCGCACGATATGTGCGTCGCTATCGCCGCTGAAATAGAGGCGCGTGGTTTCGCCGGGGCTACCCGCGGCACGGGTCTCGAGCCAGACCTGGCTGGCGCAGCCGCGTACCTTGTTGGCGTCGCTATGTGCGTCCTCGGGCAGAGGCGCGAGCGTGCGCCCGAGCTCGATCAGATAGCGATAGCGATCGTCCCACTCGTCGAGCAGCTCGAAATTGGCGACGATCTCCTCGAGGCTCTCGCTCATGAACTGCAGTCGGCCTCCGCTTCATCCCACCGCTGACAATGCGACGGCGATGGCGAGCGTCTTCGGCCTCTCGCGCGGCTAGGTCAAGCGTCAGCGCTGTCGCGGCTGGGGGTCGCCGGCACGTGTCGCGGCACTCGCCGCCATGGCGAGGACCCGGGCGCGGGTCTCCGGTTCCAGCCCGGCGAGAACCTCGGCCGCTTCGCGCAGGCTGACCGCGCCCTGCAGCGCTGCCTTGGGGTCGATCTTGGCGAGGATCGCAATGGCCGCCTTGGCATCGACCACGGTCGCCTCAGGCTCGTTCTTCGTGCCGTGCACGGGCGAGTTCAGCGCGATCACGCCGACGATCGCCAGGCTGCGCAGAAGATAGGCCATGCTCGGTCCCCATCCGGTTCCGGGCTCCCCAGCCCGCGAATGTGAGAACCTTAGCGCGTGGACCAAAAGATCAGGTGTCGCCGAAAGCGTCGATTTGAATCAAAGGCGGCCTATCGTCTTCAGCATCCGTTCACCTTGTGGCCAACAACAGCTGACGTGGAGTAGCGCGCTGAGATCCGTGCAATTTGTTGAAAAACAAAGGTTATTTTTGCGAACGCCGAGGAAGTGCCCGGTTTCGGGCCCGGTCTCTTTAAGCCCCGCTTAAACGGCAACCATGAGGATCACAGCAACAAGGCGGGGCGTAAGTGCCCATGGCCGGCAGAGGTGTGCGTTTGCGGTTTTCCAGTTTGATGACGGCGGTAAGGGCGCAGGTCGCGGCGATGGTCCATCCATCGGCGCTGGCCGATTCGCTTGAACGCATGCGTCACGAGCGCTTCATGCTGACGAGGCTCGTTGTCTCGACCGCAGCGCTCAGCCTGATGCCGGCCTATGTCGCCTGGCGCGGCCGCATCGGGGCGCTCGAACTGCTCGTGCTCGTCGCGATGACACTGCCGCTTCTGGCGGTCTTCCTGCTCTCGCGCACTGGGCGGCTCGACCTCGCGCACTGCATTTCCGGCGCCGCCCTGACATTGCTGATCACCACGCTCGCCTGCCTGACCGGTGGAGCCGCCTCGCCATTGCTGCTCTGGCTTGCGGCAGTTCCGGCCGAAGCGATGTTCTTCGGCTCCCGCTCCTATGTGGCGCGCGCCGGGGCGCTTGCGGCCATCGGCCTCGGTGCTGTGGTTGCCCTGCAGGGGATGGGGGCAATTGTCGAACCGGCATCCTGGACCTGGCAGGCGACGCCTGCTTTCGCCGCGATCGCGATCCTGCTCACAGCATTGATCACAGTCGGCTTCCTCTATCGCCGTGACGATGAGCTACGCGAGCACCGCGCGTCCGATGCGCGGGCGCGACTGATGCTCGAGCATGTCGGCGATCTCGTCACCTGGCACGATGCGGCCGGCTCCGTCGTCTTCGCCAACGAGGCCGCCCGTGGCCTGATCGGGGCCGAGCCAGCCCAGTTGTTCGGCCGTGGCCTGTTCGATCGCGTCCACATCGCCGACCGGCCGCTCTTCCTCAAGGCGCTGAGCGATGCCGCGCATGGCAGCGGCCGGGCCAACGCCTGTTTCCGTGTCCTGTTCGTCCCGACGGGCAGCGATGGGCATGCCTCGGCGAGCCCGGTCGTGCGCTGGCTTGATCTCAGTGTTCGGCGGATCGAGCAAGCGAGCCCGCATGGCGTCGCAGCCGTCGTTGGCGTCAGCCGCGACGTCACCGACCGGCATGCGATCGACGAGGAGCGCGAGCGCAACCACGCCGAAGCGGTCAAGGCGAGCGACGTCAAGGGGCAGTTCCTGGCGACCGTCAGCCATGAGCTGCGCACCCCGCTCAACGCCATCATCGGCTTCTCGGAGATGCTGGGTGGCGAGCTCGGCCCTTCCTTCAGTCCGGCGCAACGTCAGGAATACGCCAGGATCATCCATGATTCCGGCCAGCATCTGCTCGATGTGGTCAACACGCTGCTCGACGTCTCGAAGATCGAGAGCGGAGCGATGACGATCGAGCAGGACTCGCTCGACATGGCGGAACTCGCCGCGGATTGCTGCAGTGTCGTCGCGCTCAAGGCCAAGACCGGATCGGTCGTGCTCGAGCGGATCATCGGTCCGGACCTGCCGCAGCTGCTTGGCGACCGGCGCGCCCTGAAGCAGGTGATGCTCAACCTTCTGTCGAACGCCATCAAGTTCACGCCCGCAGGGGGGCGCGTCACCCTCGCTTTGGTGCGCGATGGCGGGATGATCGACCTGTCGGTGTCCGATACCGGCATCGGCATCGGCGCGGCGGACCTGCCACGGCTGGGCGATCCCTTCTTCCAGGCCAAGTCATCCTACGATCGCGCTCATGACGGCACCGGCCTTGGCTTGTCGGTGGTGCGCGGCCTGGTCGGCTTGCATGGCGGCACACTCACCATCGAGAGCGCGCCCGGCGTCGGTACCCGTGTCGGCGTCCGCCTCCCGCTCGGCGGCATTTCTACTGCGTGCGAGCCGGCGCGCATCGCAACCTTCGCCCGCGCGCCACGCCGCGGCCTCGACACCAAGCAACCTGTTCGCCTGACCGCCTGACCGAGAGCTTAAAGACCATGTCAGCCACGCTCGCCGCCCGCGCCCGCTCCGATGCGACGCTGTCGATGCCCGCCCGCCGCTCCGCCGGCCGACGCGCCCCCTCGGCGCCAGCCCGGCTCCTGCGCTGGTTTGCCCGGCGCCCGGGCCGCGGGCTGGTCGTGCTCCTCTTCGCGGCCGTGTCGGTGCTGATCGTCTTGAACGCCGTCCTGTTCCAGAAGGGCCGCCACCCGGCGCCGATGCTGTCGCCGCCGTCGCAATCGGCGGCGCGGCCGGCCGAGCGCCGGGCCGAGACGCCGGCAGTCGCCGAACCCGCGAATTCGGCGGTACCAGCCCAGCAGGCCATCATGCCGCCAGCGCGGCCCGGCGCGCTGGCACCTGCCGCCCGCGATGCAGCGCCGCGCCCGCCGGCGCCGGTCGCGCCTGCCCAGCCGCGGCAGGCACAGGCGGCGCAGGCCCCCGCTCGCCCGGCTCCGGCCGCTCAGCCAGCGGCGGCACGCGACCCGATCGCCGACCTGATCAACGGCGCCGATATCCGGCCACCGGCGGATATCCGGGGACAGCGGCGCTGACCTCCGTGGTCCGCGGATTGCGGGGGCGCTCTTCGTGCCCCGCCTGACCAGCGATTTCTGGGTCTCGGCCTATCTGCGCCAGGCGGCTCGTGACGGGCTCGTCGCGGTGTTGCGTCGGCGCGGCGCCCGCGAGGCCGGCGCCGTTTTCGTCAAGCTCGACCGCCTCGACGGCACGGCCGCACTCTATGGCCCGGCGCCGCAGGCGCTGGCCGACGAGGCCGGCGAGCGCCGTTTCCAGCTCGTGCTCGACGCCGATCCGCTCACGGTCGAGGATCGGGTCGCGCGCGAAGTGCGCTTCGACAGCGATCTCTGGCTGGTCGAGATCGAGAACCGCGCCGGCGATGCGCAGCTCGAGCTCGTAGAGGGATAACGTCAGCCGTTACCGCCGCCGAGCCTGCGCCGCACCTCTTGAACGATGCCGCGCGCGGGAGCGCGCTCGGCGCCGGACCGGGCCGGCGTGCCGCTCGGATCCATCGCAGGCTGCAGGGTTCCTGGACGGGCATGGCGTGGCGCAATTCCCCCGATCTGCTGTGCCAGTCGGCGCGCCACTGTCGGCTGCACGGAGCGCATCAGCTCGACCAGCGCAAAAATGCGCTCGACCGAGCGCGCCGCGTCGTCGCCGAGCCCGATCAGGAAGCGCGTCGCATCCTCCGGGCTCGCGCCGCAGCCGATCAGCACCAGCGCCGCGAGCCGACGCGATTGATCGTTCGCCATGGCCGTTGCGAAGCGCCCATCGCTGCCGAAGGCATCCGCCAGCGCCGCGAAGGCACCGGGTCGATCGGAGAGCGCCGTCGCGACCAGGCCTGCGATCTGCTCGGCAGGAAGCGTTGCCGGTCGCGGCGAGGGGGCTAGCGCCTCATAAGCCACGACGGCGTCGATCATGGCGAGGCGCTTTTCGAGGCTCGCCTGCAGGAAGAGCGGCGTCAGCTCCGACACGGGCAGATCAGCGCGGGCCAGCAGGCTCGCACCGAGCGCGGGTGCGCGGATTGCACGCGGCAGCAACAGGTCGAGCGCCGCATGCGGTAGCGGCGCTGCTGTATTGGCGACCAGCGCCGCGTCGATCTCGGCATTGTCGCAGCCGGAGAGCGTGATGCTGGCGCTGTCGGTGAGATCACGCCGGCCGGCGAGAGCCACTCTCGCCTCGCTGTCCCCCTCGGCTGCGATCTCCTCGATCTCTGTCGCGCTGAGCGGCATGCCATGGGTGATCAGCGCAGCCAGCACCTCGCCCCCGCGGGCGCGCAGGTCCGCGAGGACCTCACGCGGCGCATGCGGCCAACTCGCGAGCTTGCGGGCGAGGATCGTCGCCGTTGCATCGTCGATCATCGGGATCGAGGCTTCCGCCATGGCGCGGAAGGCTTCCATGTCCTCAGTCGACGGGCTCGGCGTCGCCAGCAGCAAATCGGTCTTCACCCGCAGCGCGACCTGGCGCAGATCGAGCCCGCCATCGCTGGCCAACCTGGCGAGCTCGGCGAGATCTGTGGCGATGCGGGACGACATGGGAGATTTCTCGTCGACGAATTTCACTTTTCGGCAACTTATCCCCGATGCGTTAGCACAGCGTTAACCATGATGGGCGCTGATGGTCGGGAGGATGGCGGCGTAACTCGCGCGTGAGTCCGATCTTACGTGTCGTCCGCGAATTGGGCACAGGCGCCAGCAAGGGAGGCGCATCATGGCAGACGTCATTCCTTTTGCGCCGCGCAGGCGCTTCGCCAGCCAGAGCCCCGCAGCGGTGGGCCCTTCCGGGCAAATCCTGTTCTTCACCGGCGTACGCTACGAGCGCCAGCCGGAGCCCGCTGCGAGCAAGCCGCCGCGCCGGCCGCGCCCCGCAGGCCGCGGCGAGCGCGAGACGCGGCGCAGGCGGCCTGGGTGAGAGCTGCGGATCGTGATTTTGGATTGATCCAAGATCATCACGATCCGTTCTTGAGAGTTCGAGTGGGATTCATGCGAAGAACCGGTTCCCACTTTTTCGCATCCCACTCGGTCGCAACGGCGGCACTCTCCTGCGTTCTGCTCGCCGGCTGCTCGACTACCGGCGATCTCGGCCGCCCCCGTCCGAACATCTTCGCGGACCAGATTGCACCGGCTGTCGGCGAGTGGAGCGCGCGCTTTCGCGGCGAGGCCTCCTCCTGGTTTCATATGACCGACGATGAGGAGCAGTTGCGGGCCCGCGCCTGGCGGATCGTCCTGCCGGCGCATGAGCGCAGTCATTTCGAACGGGAGGTCTCCAAGCTCGCCCATGCCCGTATCCTGCCGGTCGAGGCCCAGTCGAACGATGTCGCCTCTTATCATCGCGCCCTGACCTCCGGCTCCTTCGCCTCGCAGGCGTCGCGCTACAACCGGCTTGCCGAAGACGCCAATGGCGACCGGCTGCTGCTCAGCCAGTTCCGCGCCAATGCCTTGCGGGTGATCAATGCCGATCGCGCCCGCCTGCGTGCCCTCGACGCCTCTCAGCAGGTACCGCCCGAGCAGCGCGATCCGGCTACTCAGCGCATCGCCGAGAATGAAGGGCTGATGCTCTGGGTCTGCGAGCGCGCTCGTTTCAGGCTGAAGAGCTATCGCTTCTCGCTCGACAACCTCGTTGTCGAGATGCCCTCGCGGGAGGCCGTTCGGGCCGAGCGCGCCATCATGGGGCTGGAAAGCGAGCTAGGCGGCGCCTGCAATCTGCCGCTGATCGGCATCTTCGCCGGAAAGGGCGACGGCGCGCCGGCGGAGCGGGGACCCGTCGTCTACAAGGGCTAGCGGGCTTGCGTCCGATCTCCGATTTCAGGCGCAAAACAGGATTCCCATTCCCGTGGAATTAGGTCTAGCCTGCCGAATATGAGCTGGCGAACGGTGGAGTGACCCCATGTCAGTCGCACACGTCAGGTTCACGCCCTCGGTCGCGGCGGAACCCCCCAGCGATTCGCCTGCCGACCAGGGGCATCGCCACGAAGCCGGCGTCGTCGCCTCGAGTGTTTACGCCCATGGCGTGCGCATCGCCGACGTCCCGATTGATGAGGCCGGCGAATGGGCCCGCAAGGACGGCCATGTCGTCTGGATCGGATTGCTCGAGCCCGAGGCGGCGCTGCTGAAATGCGTGCAGGAGCAATTCGGCCTGCACCCGCTTGCGGTCGAGGACGCGACCAACGCCCATCAGCGGCCCAAGCTCGAGCAATATGGCGACGCGCTGTTCGTCGTCGCCCGCACCGCCCAGATGGTCGACAAGCGCATCGCCTTCGGCGAGACGCATATCTTCATCGGCCGCGGCTACATCGTCAGTGTCCGCCACGGCGCCTCGACCTCGTACACATCGGTCCGGCAACACTGGGAGACTTGCCCGACCTCGCTGGCCAAGGGCGAGGATTTCATCCTCTACGCGATCCTCGATTTCATCGTCGACAATTACATGCCGGTGCTCGAGTCGATCCATGATGAGGTCGAGGAGATCGAGGACAAGGTCCTCGCCAGGCCGATGACGCGCGGGGACATCGAGCGGCTCTACATGCTCAGGCGCGATCTCCTGCGCCTGCGCAACGCGGTCGGGCCGCTGGTCGATGTCTGCCAGCGCCTGAGCAATGGCAGCGTGCCGCAGGTGCGCCCGACGCTCGCACCGATGTTCCGCGACGTGACCGACCATGTCCGCACTGTCCAGGAGAAGATCGACAGCTTGCGCGAGGTGCTCGCCTTCGCCTTCGAGGCGAGCCTGCTCGTCGGCCAGAGCCAGGAGAATGCGATCACCAAGCGGCTCGCCTCCTGGGCGGCCATTCTCGCGGTACCGACCGCGCTTGCCGGCATCTACGGCATGAACTTCAAGAACATGCCGGAACTGGAGATGCATTACGGCTATTACGGCGTCCTGACGGTGATCATCACCACCTGCCTGACGCTGTTCTGGCGCTTCAAGCGCAATGGCTGGCTCTAGGGTATTTTCGAGCGAGATGGACTAATCCGCCAGTCCACACGCCACGCCGGTCGCCAGTGCTTCCGCCTCGCTGCGGTCGAAGGCACGGCGGACGATAACCCGCGCGACGACGAGGCCCTGCAGCGAGGGCGAGACCACACGCAGTTCCCGCGACGTCTCGCCCTCCTCGTCATTGGCCAGCCGGTCGTCCAGCTGTTCCTGCGTCATCACCACGAATTCGAGGACGCCGCGGATCGCCGCCCGGTCGGTAATCGCATAGGCGACGCCGCCGCCGCGGCGGTGAACGGTGAGACCGAGCGGCAACGAGGCGGTGCGAGCGACGACGCGTAGCGGACCCGCCGCGAGGTCGTAGCTGCACACGGCCGCGACACTGTTCGGATCGGCGTCAAGCATGGCAGGCAGCCCGGCCGGCGGCGGCGTCACTAGCTCGGCCCGGCCGTTCATGCCCAGTGCGGCGTAGACGGTGGCAGCGTCGCCCGAGGCCAAAGCGGGGACCCTCAGCACGGTGACGATGTGGACGATGCCGGCGAGTACCAGCCCGGCCAGCGTCAGCAACATGAGCCGCAGTAGCCTGCTCCTGAGCCGTGACAGCCAGCGGCGAGGCCGCGATCGGTCCGTGACCGTGGACCGGCTTGCCGTAGGCAACGCTCCGATATCGTCCGCAGCACTCATTGGCAGTCGATCCGTGCGATGCGGGGCAGGGCGCTTGGCCTGAGTTCGCCGGCATGGCTCGATATCGGCGTGTCGTAGAGCCGCAAGCGGAGTTGGAACCGGCCGCCCACCGGCAAGGGCAGCCAGTTGCCGGCCTCGGGCGCCGTGGCCAGCACGATGCGCATGCCGCCGCGTTCGCCGCGGACGATCTCCGCATCGGTGAAGCTCGCGCGCTCGACGGTGGACTGCAGGGAACGGCCGGCGGGGTCGGCGATATCGAGCGACCAGCCACGCGCCGGTGGCGTTGTTCCGCCGACGAGATAGCGGCAACGGGCGTCGAGCGCCTGTCCAGCATCATCTGCCTTGGCGATGAGCTCCAGGCCTTCACCGGCTCCGAGCGGCAGATGAACGCCGCGCGCCAGATAGGCCCGCATATAGGGATCGATGTCGCGCGCGCCGCTGTTCGGCCAAGTCGTCCAGGCACCGATCTGGGCCCGGCCGAACCAGGGCCGCTCGGCCACCGCGTAGCGGGCGGAGACGAGGCCGAGCCCGGCGCCGAGCGCGATCACATAAGCGAGGGGGAGCACGCGCATGGGATGATCTTGGTTCGCATTGGCGGTGATAGCCTAGCGAATGACGGAGAGACCGGTGGGAGCGCCCCGGATCCCGGCCTGGACGGAGGCGCGGGCGGCCCGCGGAGCCTCGACCGACTTGAACATCGTGCCGACGGCGGAGAGCACCTCGAAGGATTTGCGCGACATATGGCCGGCGTTGGCACCGGCTGCGGGATCGCTGGCTTTCGCAACCACTGTCTTGGCGTCGCCCGGCTGCGGCGTCACGCCCGGGATCGGCTTCAACTCGATGCCTTGATGCGCGAAGCCCATGATCTCCTTCCAGGTCATCGCTGGCAGCGAGCCGCCGGTCATGTTGTTGGTCTCGGAGGAATCATCGTTGCCGAACCAGATCGCGCCGACGAGATTGCCAGTATAGCCGACATACCAGGCATCCTTGTAGCCGTTGGTCGTGCCGGTCTTGCCGGCGCTGACGACGCCGTCGAGCGCAGCGCGCCGGCCTGTGCCGGCTGTCGGCACGGTCGACAGCATCTGATTCATCTCGAAGGCGACCTGCGTGCTCAGCACCTGCGCCGGCGCGGGTTCGTCGCGGTCATGGCGGTAGATCTCCTCGCCGCCCGAGTTGCGGATATCGAAGGCGGCATAGGGCTTGGCCCGCTTGCCGCCATTGGCGAAGACGGCATAGCCGGCTGCCTGGTCGATCACGGTCACCTCCGCCGCCCCGATCGGCAGCGAGACGGTGTCGGTCAGCGGCGTGGTCAGACCCATGGCCCGGCAGGTCTCGACGATCTTCATCCGGCCGATGCGCGCGGCGCGCGCCTCGTGCGTCTCGCCGGTGGCCTTGCCGATCGCGATCGACATCTGCACCGGGATCGTATTGATCGACTTCGCCAGCGCCACCGTCAGCGGCATCGAGCCGGCATAGGAGCGCCCGTAATTGTTGGGGCACCAGTTGCCGATGCAGACGGGCCGATCGGTGACAACAGTCGTCGGCTTGTAGAGCCCGGCGCTCATCGCCGCAGCGTAGACATAGGGTTTGAAGGAAGACCCCGGCTGGCGCAGGCTCGATGTGGCGCGGTTGAACTGGCTCGCGCCATAGTCGCGCCCGCCGACAATGGCGCGCACGGCCCCGTCCGGGTCCATGATCACCGCCGCCGCCTGCTTGGCGCGATAGGCCGGGCCGTGCTGGCGCAGGATCGACTCGACCGCCTCATCGGCGCGCTTCTGGATCGCAGGGTCGTAGGGCGTCTTGACCGTCAGTACCCGTTCCGGGCCGAGCTTGCCGTCCTCGGCGAGCTTGCGGGTCTCGTCGAAGGCCCAGTCGAGATAGTAGTCCGGACTGGAATCGCGCCGCCGGTCGATTGGCGTCGCGGGATTGCGCTTGGCCGAATCGACCTGGCCGGCCGTCATGAAGCCGGCGTCGACCATGGCGTTGAGCACGTCATTGGCGCGGGCGCGTGCCGCCGGCAGGTTGACGTGCGGAGCGAACTTGGTCGGGGCCTTGAACAGGCCGGCCAGCATCGCCGCCTCCGCCAGGCCCACATCCTTCACCGACTTGCCGAAATAGTAATCGGCGGCCGCCGCGACCCCGAACGTGCCGCCGCCCATATAGGCGCGGTCGAGATAAAGCTTGAGGATCTCGTTCTTGGTCAGCCGGTATTCCAGCCAGAGCGACAGGAAGGCTTCCTTGATCTTGCGGTCGAGCGAGCGCTCGTTGTTGAGGAAGAGGTTCTTGGCCAGTTGCTGGGTGAGCGAGGAGCCGCCCTGGACGACGCCCGAGGCGCGGGCGTTGACGGTGAGCGCCCGGAACGTCCCGATCACGTCGATACCGAAATGGTCGTAGAAGCGCCGGTCCTCGGTCGCCAGCACCGCCTTGAGCAGATGGTCCGGGAACTCCTCGAGCTTCAGCGAGTCGTCATGGCGGGCGCCGCGATGGCCGATCTCCGAGCCGTAGCGGTCAAGGAAGGTGACGGCGAAGACCTGGTTCTTGAGCGCCTCTTCGCGCCCCTCCTGGAAGGCCGGGATCGCCAGCATCAGCATGACGATCGCACCGGCGATGCCGACGTTCAGCCCCTCGCTGGCAAGTTCAGCGGCGAGCCGTTTCGGCCCGCTGACGGTCAGCCGGTCGGTCGCGCTGCGGATGCGTTCATAGATATCGCCGGCGCGATGGCCGGCCGCATAGAGCGAGGCACCGATCCACGCATCCACACTGAGCGCGAGGCGCTTCAGGCGGGTCGTCCAGCGGGCCTTCCTGAACTCCATCACGGCTTTGCGCCACCTTGAGCATGCCGGCGGCTCGCGCTCGCGGCGTCCCGGGCCGGCCAGCGAACGCCCGACCCGATCACAGAAGGTAAGTGCTCGACGCCTGCAACGGAAGAGGGCAGCGGTGGAGCTGCACGGCAAAAACGGGTGTTCTGCGCGGTATGCTCAATCCTTCGTCGCGAGCAGTGCGAAACGGGTTGAGGAAGCCAGCCGCAGCGCATCGTGCAGAGCGGCGTGGCGCTGCTGCGCCTTGACCACCTGCGCGTAGTCGGCGGGCTCGACCTGGGCAAAGCCGGCTTGCCGCAGCATGCCGGAGAGGCGCTCCGCGCTCAGGCCCTCGCGGAAGAAGAAGCGGCTGGTGATCGAGTCGAAAGCCGCGCGATCGGCGCCATGCGGGGCGGCGCCGGCGCGCTCACGCAGGAAGGTCGCCGCCCGGTTGAGCAGGCCCTGCAGCCAGGAGCGGTTGATCCAGTCGCCGTCGATCACGAGCAGCTTGCCGCCGGGCTTCAGGACCCGGAACCATTCGGCGAAGGCCGCTTCGGGATCGGTCAGCGTCCAGACCAGATGGCGCGTCACCAGCGCATCGTAAGTGCCATCGTCGTCGAGCAAGCGCTCGGCGTCGCCCGCAAGGATACGGGCCTTGTCGCCATGCTTGGCGCGGGCGCGAGCCAGCATCTCCTCGGAGAAATCGATCGCGGTGACTTTGTGGCCGAGCGAGAGCAGCGCGCGGGTGATCTCGCCGGTGCCGCAGGCGAGATCGAGCACCTCGCGCGGTTCAGCGCCGAAGGATTGCCGCAGCAGCGACTGGAAGGCGGCGAGTTCGGCGTCCGACTTGATGGCGTGGCCGACCTGCTGGTCGAAGGTGGCGGCCCGCCCGGACCAATAGGACCGGATTTCCTCCTTGAGGGAGAAATTGGCGCCGGGAGTTGAGAAGCTGCTGTCGGACATTTGCGGTTCGCCGCGCTGAACTTGAAAGGGGCTTATTCCGCTGCCTGGGCGGGCGCAAGCTGCGCCTCGCCATAGCTGCACCGGCGGGCTGAGCCATGGACGACGACGAAGGGCGTCTCGCCCTCTGCTGCCTCGACGCGGGCGACGACGCCATAGACCTCTTCGAGCAGGGCCGGCGTGATGATCTCGCGCGGATCACCGAAGGCGGCGAGGCGTCCCTTGGCCAGCACCATCACTTTGTCGGCGATGCGCAGCGCCTGATTGAGGTCGTGGATCGCGATCAGCACGCAGACCTGCCGCTCGCGCGCCAGCCGCGAGACGAGGCTCAAGACCTCGAACTGGCGGTGCAGGTCGAGCGCGCTGGTCGGCTCGTCGAGCAGCATGATCTCGGGGCGGCGCACCAGCGTCTGGGCGATCGAGACGAGTTGGCGCTGGCCGCCCGAGAGCTCGCCGAGACCGCGGAAGGCGAGGTCGGCGATGTCGAGTGCGTGCAGCGCCTCGTCGATGGCCGCGAGCTCGTCGTCACCGACACTCCAGGAGCCGCCCTGCTTGCGCGCGAGCAGGATCGATTCGTAGACGGTCAGCACGGCGTTCACCGCCGTATCCTGCGGCAGATAGCAGGGCGTCTTGCCGTGGGCGCTGACGACCTCGACCGAGCCCGCTCCCGGGATCAGCCCAGCGATGCGGCGGAACAGGCTCGACTTGCCGGCAGCGTTGGGGCCGATCACGGCGACGACCTCGCCGCCCTTCATCTCGGGGGTGGTGATCCCGCTCAGGACCTGGCGCTTGCCATAGGCGACACCGACATCGTTGAGCGCGAGGCGCCTCACCATGAGCGCCTCCGGCTGGTCAGGATCAGACTGAAGAAGAAGGGCACGCCGACCAGCGCGGTGACGATGCTGATCGGGAAGATCAGGCCGGGGATCAGCGACTTGCTGACCACGGAGGAGGCCGACAGGATCGCCGCGCCGGCCAGCGCCGAGGCCGGCAGGAAGAAGCGCTGGTCCTCGCCGATCACCATCCGGGCGATATGCGGGCCGACCAGGCCGATGAAGCCGATCGTGCCGACGAAGGCGACCGGCACCGCGGCGAGCAGGGCCACGAGCAGCATGGTTTCCAGCCGCAAGTACCTGACGTCGATGCCGAAGCTCGCCGCCTTCTCGTCGCCGAGCCGCAGCGTCGTCAGTGCCCAGGCCCGGCGCGCGAACAGCGGGATGCAGAGGACAAGCACGGTCGAGGTGATCGCCAGCTTGTGCCAGTTCGCCTTGGTCAGCGAGCCCATCATCCAGAAGACAACGGCCCCTAGCGCCTGCTCGGAGGCGAAGAACTGCAGCAGCGAGAGCAGAGCGTTGAAGGTGAAGACCAGCGCGATGCCGAGCAGCACCACCGTCTCGGTCGTGACGCCGCGGCGCTGGCTCAGCACATGGATGAGCATGGAGGCGCCCATCGCCATGATGAAGGCGTTGAGCGGCACGATGTAGTCGATCGCGAGCGGCACGATGGCGACGCCGAAGACCAGCGCCAGCGCCGCCCCGAAGCTCGCTGCCGCCGAGATGCCGAGCGTGAACGGGCTCGCCAGCGGATTGTTCAGCACGGTTTGCATCTGCGCACCGGCGATCGCCAGCGACGCGCCTGTAACGACCGCCATCAGTGCGACTGGCAGGCGGATGTCCCAGATCACCACCCTGACTGCGGCGGGTGCGGTCGAGGGCGAGATCAGTGCGTTGACGACCTCGGTTACGCTGTAGCGGGCCGGGCCGAGCATCAGGTCGACGATCAGGCAGGCGAGCAGCACGGCGGCGAAGCCGACGAGGATCAGCTTGCGGCGCAGCGACAGCGCCCGGTAGGCGTCGCGGCCATGGGCTACGGTCCGTGGTGCCTCCGCCGGCTCAGTCACGATCTCGTCGGCGCTGGCCGGAGCAAGACTCATTTGCCGGCCTCGAGCGAGACCCACAGGCCGGGCTCGTAGGGCAGCGGCAGGAAGCGCTCGTGCAGCGTCTTCATGGTCGCGCCGGGGTCGACGTCCTTGAACAGATCGGGGTGCAGCCACTTCGCGATCTCCTGGATCGCCACGAACTGATAGGGGCTGTTGTAGAACTGGTGCCAGATGCCGTGGACACGGCCGTTCCTGACGGCCGCAGTCTGGGTGAAGGCCGGGCGCTTCATCAGATTGGTCAGCTTGCGGCGAGCCTCGGTCATGTTGGCGCCGTAGCCGAGCCCGACCCAGTTGCCGCCCGGGACATAACCATCCCAGTTGCTGCCGGTGACGATCACGACATCGGGGTTGGAGGCGACTATCTGCTCGGCGTTGACGGTGCCGAAGGTGCCGGGGATCAGCGGGGCCGCCAGGTTCCGGCCGCCGGCGAAGTCGACCATCTTGCCGAAGTTCTCATTGCCGAAGGACATGCAGCAATCGTCGGAATAGCCGCCGGCGCGCTCGACCATGACGAGCGGGCGCTTGAGATCGCCTGCCTTGGCGAGGCGATCGGTCACCACCTTGATCTGCTCGGCGCGGAACGTGATGAAGTCCTCGGCGACCTGCTCCTTGCCGAAGAGCTTGCCGATCAGCCGCATCGACGGCTCGGTGTGCTCGAACGGCTTCTCGCGGAAGTCGACATAGACGACGGGAATGCCGACCGAGGCGAGCTTCTCGACCAGCTTGGCCTCGTCGCTGGCGATCTTGGCCTCGATGTTGAGGAAGAGCACGTCGGGCTTGAGCGAGATCGCCTGCTCGATGTCGAAGGCGCCTTCCTTCATACCGCCGAAAGTCGGCAGCTTGGCGATCTGCGGATAGCGCTTCTCATAGGCGCGGTAGGTCTCGGGATCGGCCTTGCCGAGGTCGTCACGCCAGCCGACGACGCGCTTGAACGGCTCGTCCTTGTCGAGGGCGCCGACGAAATACATCTGCCGGCCTTCGCCGAGGATGATCCGCTTGACCGGAGCCTCGACCTCGATCTTGCGTCCGACGATATCGGTGACGGTCACCTTGTCGGCCAGCGCGGGGAGGGCTCCGATTGTCAGGCCGGCGATGATCGTAAAGGCGCGCAGCAGATATCGGCGGGTCAGCATCGGGAGGGCTCACGAACAGGGAATTCTTCCTCCCGTTAGGCCGATCCGAGTATTCGGTCAATTTTCATAGATTATAACGCCTCTAAACAAAGATTAGAATGAATGTAAGATTATGGGTGAGATACCCCTTGCTGCGACGCTGGCGCGCTTCCCTCTGCCGCTGCGGCGGGGCATAAGCAGCCATGGCCGGCCCGATGATCGATAGCGCGCCCTTCTGGCGCACCAAGACGCTCGAGGAGATGACCGAGGCGGAGTGGGAATCGCTCTGCGACGGCTGCGGCCGCTGCTGCCTGGTCAAGCTCGAGGATGACGACACCGGCAGGCTCCACGCCACCGATATCGGCTGCCGCCTGTTCGACGCATCGACCTGCCGCTGCCATGACTACGCTAACCGGTCGAAGACGGTTCCCGATTGCGTCACGCTCACGCCGGACGCGGTCCGCACGCTGTCCTGGCTGCCGCCGACCTGCGCCTACAAGCTCGTCGGCGAGGGCAGGGACCTGCCCTGGTGGCATCCGCTCGTCTCGGGCGATCCGCAGACGGTGGTTGCCGCAGGCGTGTCCGTCAGGGACCGCGTCTACGCCAATGAGGACGAGGTTGCCGAGGACGAGATCGTCGAGCGCATCGTCAATTGGCCGCTGCGCTGGCCGAAGGCGGCGCGCGGCAAGAAAGCTGGCTGAACGTGGGTCGTTTCCGGCTTTGGGCTACCGGAACCGCAGATTCTCGCGCGACAATTGATCCAGCCTGGTCACGCCCATCAGCTTCATGCCGCGCTCGACCTCTATCTTGAGCTGGCCGAGGGCGCGTTCGACGCCGGGCTGTCCGGCGGCCGCGAGCGGATAGAGGTAGTAGCGCCCGACGCCGACCGCCTTGGCGCCGAGCGACAGCGCCTTCAGCACATGCGAGCCACGCTGGATGCCACCATCCATGATCACGTCGATGCGGTCGCCGACGGCGTCGACGATCTCAGCAAGCTGGTCGAAGGCGGCGCGCGAACCGTCGAGCTGGCGGCCGCCATGATTGGACAGGATGATACCGGTGCAGCCGATCTCGACGGCTCGCTTCGCGTCGGCGACCGACATTATCCCCTTCAGGCAGAACTGCCCTGACCAGAGCTTGACCATCTCGGCGACATCGTCCCAGGTCATCGACGGGTCGAGCATCTCGGTGAAGTAACGGCTGATCGACATCACGCCGCCGCCCATGTCGACGTGGCTGTCGAGCTGCGGCAGGCTGAATTTCTCATGGGTGAGGTAGTTCAGCGCCCATTGCGGCTTGATCGCGAACTGCGTGATGCCGGCGAGGTTGAGCCGGAACGGGATCGAGAAGCCGGTGCGCAGGTCGCGCTCGCGATTGCCGCCGGTGATGCTGTCGACGGTCAGCATCATCACCTCGACGCCCGCCGCCTTGGCGCGCTCCATCATGGCGCGGTTCAGGCCGCGATCCTTGTGGAAATAGAACTGGTAGACCTGCGGGCTGCTATGGGCCTTGCGCAGCTCCTCGAGGCTGACGGTGCCGAGCGAGGAGACGCCGAACATGGTGCCATGGCGGGCGGCCGCCGCGGCGACCGCGCGCTCGCCCTGATGATGGAAGAGCCGCTGCAGGGCCGTCGGCGAGCAGTAGAACGGCACGGCGAGCTTCTGCCCCATCACGGTGACAGAGGTATCGACGGTGGTCACGCCGCGCAGGACACTCGGAATGAGATCGCACCGCTCGAAGCTCTCGGCGTTGCGCCGGAGCGTGACCTCGTCATCGGCGCCCCCGTCGATGTAATTGAAGATCGGGCCCGGCAGCCGCTTCCTCGCGAGGGTGCGGAAGTCATGGAAATTGTGGCAGTCGTTCAGGCGCATCGTTCGCTTCGGCGTTGTTCTGGAAAGCGGGCGAGACAGGCAACCACTGGGTCGATGGCGCCGCCGCGCCGAAAGGCGGGATAGAATCCTATCGCGCAGCGGCGACCTTGGCCATATTGCGCCGCCTGTCGCTGTGCTGCCGATTGGCGCGGTGCATGCTCATTGATTGTTCATGCGCTTTTCGGCATGACCACGCCGCGCAGGTGCGCCGCAGCAGGTGCTGCCGCAAATGCGAAACCATGCGGGCGCGCCGGCGTTCAATGCCGGTCACCAACGTTGGGAAAGGCAGGCTATGGCAGGCGAGAAGTGGGTCTACACCTTCGGCGACGGCAAGGCGGAAGGAGAGGCGGGCATGAAGAACCTGCTCGGCGGCAAGGGCGCGAACCTGGCCGAGATGAGCAATCTCGGTCTTCCGGTGCCTCCGGGCTTTACCATCACCACCGAGGTCTGCACCTGGTACTACGACAACGGCAAGAAGTTCCCGGCTGCGCTCGAGGCTGAGGTCAAGGCGGCGCTGGCCGGCATGGCCAAGCTGACGGCCAAGACCTTCGGCGACCCGGCCAATCCGCTGCTCGTCTCGGTCCGCTCCGGCGCCCGCGCCTCGATGCCGGGCATGATGGACACTGTCCTCAATCTCGGCCTCAACGACGTCACCGTTGAAGCCGTCGCCAAGGCCTCGGGCGATGCCCGCTTCGCCTATGACAGCTATCGCCGCTTCATCACCATGTACTCGAACGTCGTGCTCGACATCGACCATGGCCATTTCGAGGAGGCGCTCGAGGACTACAAGGAGCGCAAGGGCCTCAATCTCGACACCGATCTTACGGCCGATGATTGGAAGGTGCTGGTCGGCAAGTACAAGGAGATCGTGAAGAAGGAGCTCGGCTCCGACTTCCCGCAGGACCCGAACGAGCAGCTCTGGGGCGCTGTCGGCGCCGTCTTCTCGTCCTGGATGAACGCCCGCGCGATCAAGTATCGCGAGCTCAACAGCATCCCGGCTTCCTGGGGCACGGCGGTCAACGTCCAGTCGATGGTCTTCGGCAATATGGGCGAGACCTCGGCGACCGGCGTCGCCTTCACCCGCAACCCCTCGACCGGCGAGAACGCGCTCTATGGCGAGTTCCTGATCAACGCCCAGGGCGAGGACGTGGTCGCCGGCATCCGCACCCCGCAGGACATCACCGAGGCGGCCAAGGCCGCCGCCAAATCCGACAAGCCCTCGATGGAGAAGGCGATGCCGGAGGCCTATGCCGAGCTCTGCCGCATCTACGGCATCCTCGAGAAGCATTACCGCGACATGCAGGACATGGAGTTCACCATCCAGGAGGGCAAGCTCTGGATGCTGCAGACCCGGTCCGGCAAGCGCACCGCCAAGGCGGCGCTCAGGATCGCGGTCGAGCTCGCCCGCGAGGGCCTGATCACCGAAAAGGAAGCGGTCGGCCGTGTCGAGCCCGGCGCGCTCGACCAATTGCTGCATCCGACCATCGACACCAAGGCCGAGCGGCGCGTGCTGACCGGCGGCCTGCCGGCCTCGCCCGGCGCCGCCGCCGGCGAGGTGGTCTTCACCTCGGAGGCGGCCGAGGCCGCCAAGAAGGGCGGCAAGAAGGTCATCCTCGTGCGCGTCGAGACCTCGCCTGAGGACATTCACGGCATGCACGCCGCCGAAGGCATCCTGACCACGCGCGGCGGCATGACCTCGCATGCGGCGGTCGTGGCGCGCGGCATGGGCAAGCCCTGCGTCTCCGGCGCCGGCCAGATTCGCGTCGACTACGCCAAGGGCACGATGACCGTGGGGCCGACGACGCTGAAGGCCGGCGACTTCATCACAATAGACGGCAGCAGCGGCCAGGTGCTGCTCGGCGAGGTCAAGATGCAGCAGCCGGAGCTCTCCGGCGACTTCCGCACGCTGATGGGCTGGGCCGACAAGGTCCGGCGTCTCAAGATCCGCGCCAATGCCGAGACCCCGCGCGACGCCAAGGCGGCGCGCGAGTTCGGCGCCGAAGGCATCGGGCTTTGCCGCACCGAGCACATGTTCTTCGACGCCGGCCGCATCCTCGCCGTGCGTGAGATGATCCTGGCCGAGGACGAGAAGGGCCGGCGAGCTGCGCTTGCCAAGCTCCTGCCGATGCAGCGCCAGGACTTCGTCGAGCTCTTCGCCATCATGCAGGGTCTGCCGGTGACGATCCGCCTGCTCGATCCGCCGCTGCACGAGTTCCTGCCGCACACCGATGACGAGATCGCCGAGGTCGCCTCGGCGATGGGCACGACCATCGACAAGCTGAAACGCCGCGCCGCAGAACTGCACGAGATCAACCCGATGCTCGGCTTCCGCGGCGTGCGCCTCGCGGTCGCCTATCCCGAGATCGCCGAGATGCAGGCCAGGGCCATCTTCGAGGCGGCGGTGATCGCCGCCAAGGAGACCGGTCATCCGGTCATCCCCGAGGTGATGGTGCCGCTCGTCATGGGCGCGCCCGAGCTCGATCTAGTCAAGGACCGCATCGATGCGATGGCCGAGGCGGTTCGCAAGGAGAGCGGCAGCGAGCTGACCTATCAGGTCGGCACCATGATCGAACTGCCACGTGCCGCACTGCGGGCGGAGGAGATCGCCAGGAGCGCTGAATTCTTCTCCTTCGGCACCAACGACCTGACGCAGACGGCGCTCGGCATCAGCCGCGACGATGCCGGCTCCTTCCTCGGTGCCTACACCGCGCGTGGTCTGCTCGAATCCGATCCCTTCGTGACGATCGATCAGGATGGCGTCGGCGAGCTGGTCAGGATCGCCGTCGAGCGTGGTCGCAAGGCCCGGCCGGACATCAAGCTCGGCATCTGCGGCGAGCATGGCGGCGATCCCGCCTCGATCGGCTTCTGCGAGAGCATCGGCCTCGACTACGTCTCCTGCTCGCCCTTCCGCGTGCCGATCGCGCGCCTTGCCGCCGCCCAGGCGGCGCTGGGGGCGATCAAGGCCAAGGACGCCTGAGAAGCGGGGAGGGCGCGATCCATCATGGCGACACGCGCCCTCACCACCATCGGCTTCGATGCCGACGACACGCTCTGGCAGAACGAGCAGTTCTTCCGGCTGACGGAGGATCGCTTCGTCGCGCTGCTCGGCGAGCATGGCGAGGCGGCCGAGATCTCCGGCAAGCTGCTCGAGGCGGAGAAGCGCAACCTTGCCTTCTACGGTTTCGGTATCAAGGGCTTCACCCTCTCGATGATCGAGACTGCGATCGAGATCACCCGCGGCCAGGTCCCGCAGTCGGTGATCGGCGAGATCCTCGCCGCCGGCCGCGAGATGCTGACCCATCCGGTCGAGACCCTGCCGCACGCGCAGGGCACGCTCGCCGCGCTCGCCGGCCGCTACCGGCTGGTGCTGATCACCAAGGGCGACCTCTTCGACCAGGAGCGCAAGCTGGCGCAGTCCGGCCTCGGCGACTTCTTCGACGCGGTCGAGATCGTCAGCGACAAGAGCGCCGCGACCTATACGAAGCTGTTCGCGCGCCATGGCGATGGGCCGGGGCAGGCGCTGATGGTCGGCAATTCGCTGAAATCCGACATCGTTCCGGCGCTCGCCGCCGGCGCCTGGGCGGCTTATGTGCCGCATGATCTGACCTGGGCGCTGGAGCATGCCGAGGAGCCGACGGGCCACCAGCGTTACCGCAAGCTGGCCGACCTCGGCGGATTGACGTCGGTGCTGCGTGACATCGAGTCCTGAGGTCACTCGCCTGCGCCGCGTCGCGCGATATCTGATCGGGCTTGCTGCCATCGCCACTGCGGTTGCCACTTTGCTCGGTCTCCTGGCTGGGGTCGTTCCCTATCTGGAGCTGATCAATCATTTCCGCTGGCTGCTGCTCGCTGTTTCAAGTCTGGTCGTGGCTGCGGCCTGGTGGGCGGGTGGTCGTGCGCTGCTTCGCATCAGCGCTTCTGTTCTGATCGCAAACCTCGTGCTGGCGTCGCTGCCGCTCATGGCCCAGGCCTCGTCGGCTGCTCGACCGACCCTGCGCGTGACGACGTTCAATCTCTGGATCGGCAATCGCGAGCCACAGGCGGTGGTCGGCTTCCTGCGTGAGACCGACGCGGATGTCGTCGTGCTTCAGGAAATCGGCAACCGTCTGGAACAGGAGATCGTCCCACAGCTCAGGGATAAGTATCCGCACGTGGTTTCCTGCGCCCGCCGGAACTGCGGTCTCGTCCTGCTGTCGAAGCACGGCTGGCTCGACGCGGGCTTCTCGGATCGCACGCGTCTGGCTCCGCCGATCGTCTGGGCGCGTTTTGCCGGAGCGGGCAGGCCCTATGTGGTCACCGGCCTGCACCTCGCCTATCCGTTTCAACCGGCGATGCAGGTCGATCACATCGATTGGCTCGCCGAGCGTTTGCGGCAGGCAAGCGACACCCAGATTGTGGTCGGGGACTTTAACCTCACCCCCTTTTCGCTCAAGCTCAACGCTTTGGCGTTGAAGGCGAATTTGCGCCGCCACGCGACGTTGGGCGCGTCATGGCCTGCAGACCGTTACGTGCCTGTCGTCTTGCTCGATAATCTGCTGGCCAGCCCCGAGGTCAGGGCGGTCGATGTGCGCTATGGCGCCGGCAGTTACGGCTCGGACCATTACCCGGTGACGTTCGATATCGCGCTCGATTGACGGCGCGGTCGGCGCAAACTGGACCGACCTTGCAATTTGTGGTAGATCGACCGATGTAAGACGAGATGCGGCCGGTTCTGGCCAATCCTCCGCGCGGGTATTCCGACCGGCGGGCCACTTCAGATCCACCACACGTCGCTACAAGACCATGGCAAGGCGTCCGCGCGTCCGGTTATGGGTTCCACGAATACGCGGATCTGAAGTGCAAGGATTAGTCCCGATATGAACAAGGGCACCGTCAAGTGGTTCAACGCCACCAAGGGCTACGGCTTCATCACCCCTGAGAACGGCGGTCAGGACATCTTCGTCCACATCTCCGCCGTCGAGCGGGCTGGCCTGCGCGAGCTGCGCGAGGGCCAGGTCGTCTCGTACGAGCTGATCGCCGATCGCAAGACCGGCAAGTCCTCGGCCGGCAATCTCGCCGTCGCCTGAAGATACGATCCGGGCGGACTGTTCCGGTCCGTCCGTTCCAAGATCGGGCTGGCACGCCTGTCCTCGGCCTAATGGCCGAACGATGGGGCGTGCCATGCTCGTTACACCATATCCTCCGGCGCAGTGGCTAGCGGTTCGCCGGGCGGAAAGAGACCATGCGTAGACCGAGATGGCATGCCGAGGCGCTTCCGTTCACCACGTGCGCCCCTGTCATCCGGCTCAGAAAGACCTGATTTGACAAAGTTCACCGACCTCGGCCTGGCCGAGCCGCTTCTCAAAGCGCTCGCCGCCGAAGGTTACGAGACGCCGACGCCGATCCAGGCGCAGGCGATCCCTTCCATTCGCGACGGTCGTGACCTGCTCGGGGCCGCCCAGACCGGCACCGGCAAGACGGCTGCGTTCTCGCTGCCCATGCTGCACCGGCTGATGAACCAGCCGCGGCGCATGCAGCTGCGTTCGGTGCGCGCGCTCATTCTGTCGCCGACCCGCGAACTCGCAGCCCAGATCGAGGCGAGCATCCGCACCTACGCCCAGTTCACCCCGCTGAAGTCGACGGTGATCTTCGGTGGCGTGCCGGTCGGCAAGCAGATCCGCGCGCTCGGCCAGCATGTCGACATCCTCGTCGCCACGCCCGGCCGCCTGCTCGACCTTGTCGACCAGCGCGCCGTATCGCTCCGCGAGATCGAGTTCCTGGTGCTGGACGAAGCCGACCAGATGCTCGACCTCGGCTTCATTCATGCGCTGCGCAAGATCGCGACGCTGATTCCGAAGCAGCGCCAGACTCTGCTGTTCTCAGCGACCATGCCGAAGGCGATCCGCGAGATCGCCTCCGCCTATCTGACCGATCCGGTCGAGGTTGCGGTCGCGCCGGTCGCGACCACTGCCGAGAAGGTCCACCAGCGCGTCATCTTCACTGAGGCCGGCCAGAAGCCGGCGCTGCTGGCGAAGACCCTGAGCGTTCCCGAGATGGAGCGCGCCATCGTCTTCACCCGCACCAAGCATGGCGCCGACAAGGTCGTGCGCCAGCTCGATCAGTCCGGCATCGCGTCTGCCGCGATCCATGGCAACAAGAGCCAGGGTCAACGCGAGCGTGCGCTCGGCGCCTTCCGTGATGGCGAACTGCGCATCCTGGTCGCGACCGATATCGCCGCCCGCGGCATCGACGTCGACGGCATCAGCCATGTCGTCAATTTCGACCTGCCGAACGTGCCCGAGACCTATGTCCACCGCATCGGCCGCACCGCGCGCGCCGGGGCGTCGGGCGTGGCCATTGCCTTCTGCACGCCGGAAGAGCGCGGCGATCTCGCCGCGATCGAGAAGCTGACCAAGATCGCGCTCACCCCGATCGGCGACGTGCCGCATTGGGACGGCCGCACCCCGAAGAAGCCGCCGCAGAATCGCGGCGGTCGCAGTCAGGGGCAGGGCCGGCCGCAAGCGCAGAACGGCCAGCGTCGCGACGGCAGGGGCGGGCAGGGCCGCAACGGCCAGCGTCCGGAACAAGGTGAGCGGCAGGAGCAGCGTCGCGAGCAGCCGCGGCCGCATCAGGCGCGACAGGAGCAGCCGCGCCATGAGCGCCCCGCTCCACGCCATGAGGCGGGTGGCGCGCGAAAAGAAGCGGTTTCCGGCAAGGAAGGGCTTGGCGGCGTGGCGTTCTTGCAGCAAAGAACGGAACAACGACGCACAGGCGGCGGACGGCGGCGCCCGAACTGATACGCGCTACAGCCAAGGGCCGAGCCGATACGGCTTGGCCCTCCTGCCGCAGACAAGACGAAGGATCAGCGAATGGCGAAAGAAGAACTGCTCGAATTCGACGGCACCGTGGTCGAGGTGCTTCCCGACGGCAATTATCGGGTGAAGCTCGACAATGATCACGTCATCCTGGCCTATGCGGCCGGCAAGATGAAGAAGAACCGCATCCGCACCATCGCCGGCGATCGCGTGGTCGTCGAGATGTCGCCCTATGATCTCGATCGCGGCCGCATCAATTTCCGCCAGAAGACCGCGAGCCCCGGCCCGATGCCGCCTCGCCCGCAGAACTTCCGCCGGCGCTGACACATGCGCTTCAGCCGGCCCGAGCAGTATTTCGCCGCTGCCGGCGTCGGGCTGGGCGCGTTCGCCTCGCTGGCCGTCAACAATGGCTGGATCGCCAAGGGCGGCACCTTCCCGCCCTTCGTCTATGTGCTGCTGGCGCTGGCGCTGGTCGAGGTCGTCGCCGGCTTCGTCACCAAGCAGGCGCCGGGCACGCTCTTCTCCATGCCTGCCCGCATCCTCGCCTTCGCGCTCGGCATCGGCGTGCTGATCCTGCTGACCGGCGGTCTGGCCTGAACCAAGGCCGTCATTCTCGGCTGCAGCGAAGCGGAGAGCCGGGAATTTCTCGACGATAAGGCGCTGATCAGAGCCTCAGCCGGGCTGAGATGCTCGGGGCAAGCTTGAGCATGACGCGCATTTCCATTCGTATCTGCAGACAAAAAAAGCCCCGGCCGAAGCCGGGGCGTGAGGTGTTTGTTACGTGGTGACAGGTACTACGTAGAAAACTCGAAAAACTCAGTAGCCCGACCGGGCCCAGTATTGCGAACCGGGACTGACCAGGACCTGGCGCTGACGGGTCGCATATTCGGCGGGCACGGTCTCGTGCACAACACGCGTCGCACTGACCATCACGCGCCGGCTACGCTGGCCATAGACGGCGGGAACGACGTCGTAATCGACCGAGGCCGGCGCCACTTCGACGGTACGCTGCTGATAGCCGTACTGCGCAGGGACATACACCCAGCAGCCGGTGGTCTGGCCGTAAGCGTCGCGGCTGACGTCCCAGCGCTTGGTCGCCGGCGAGATCAGGACCTTCTCGGAGACGGTCTTGTACTGGGCCGGGATGTGGCGGGCGATGCGGCGCTCCGGCTGGACCACCACCTTCTCGGTGACGGTATCGTATTCGGCGGGAATGACCCTGGAATAGGTGCGCTCGGGGCGCACGACATAGCTTTCGTCGACCGCCCCGTAGACCGGCGGCTTCGAGACCAGCTTGTAGCAGGAGCCGCCACCGCAGCTGCTGACGGGCGCGCTGTAGCAGGAAGAGCCGCCGCAGCCGCCGGCCACAGCCGGGGCGGCAAGGCCGACGAGGGCCGTGGTGGCGAGCGCCGAAAGCGAAAGAAGCTTGAACGTCATAGCTGACTCAACCCTGCATTGCGCCGCGATGCCGCTGCGTCGTTGGAGAGAGAAAGCCTGATGTGATCTATGAAGACAAGGTTAACTGCGAAACAAGGTAAAATTAACCAGTCTGGCTCAGCTGCGGGTGACCTATCCCGCAGCTGGAACGCTCGGCGAAGCGAATACTTGGTGACGTCGGGACCGGTCGGAAGTGCGGCCGAGCCGGCTCCGCCGAGGCTGGCCTCACTCGATCGCGCCGCGCTTCATGCCGAAGCCTTCGATATAGCAGCCGCAGGACGAGTTTCTCGGCGCAGGCTCGGCTGCGCACGAGCCGCGCGAGGTCAGGCAGACATCGCCGAAGCGGCGGCGCTGGGGCCGGTCATAGCCATAGCGCGGGCCGTCATCGCGATAGCGCGGGCGGTCGTAGCCATAGGGTGGCGGTGGTCTGTCGTAGTCGTAGCGCGGCGCCGGCCGGTAATAGGGATCGTAATACTGAGCGTTTGCGCTCGACATGGACGAGATGGCCGTGCCGATGAGAGCGGCGAGAGCGAGCGTCCTGATCATGCCTGTCCTCCTAGTCCCTCCGGATGCAGCCGGATGCAGATCATAGGAGGCCAGGATAAGGGCCGTTCGATGAACGGTGCCTGAGCGCAGGCCCCCCTGCATTCACCGGTGAAGTGCAGGGCGGCCGCGCGGTGGCGAATGGGGGCAGCCGGCAGGCCGTGTCAGGTCAGCTGCCAGCCTTCATGCTGGCAGCCCAGTAGTCCTTGACCTGCTTGACCAGTGTCCCGGGCAACGGGACATAGCCGAGCACTGTGGCATCGGCCGCGCCGCTCTCGAAGGAGAGCCGGAAGAAGTCGAGCACTTCCTGCGTGCGGCGCGTCCGCGGCTTCGGCACCAGGGCGAAGGTGGTGGCGACGATCGGGTAGGCGTCGACGCCCGGTGCATCTGTCAGCATCAGCCCGAAATCCTTGGCCTTGGCCCATTCGGCGCTAGCGGCGGCCGCGGTGAAGCTCGCCGGATCCGGCTTCACGAAGGCGCCGGCCTTGTTCTGCACCTGGGCATAGGCGAGGCCGGCGCGCACGACCTGGCCGAACTCGACATAGCCGATCGCGTTCTTCGTCCGCTTCACCGCGTCCGTCACACCCTGGCTGCGCTCGGCGCCCTTCCCGACCGGCCAGGCGACTTGCGTATTGACGCCGATCTTCTCGCGCCATTCCGGGCTCGCCTTGGCGAGATAGTCGGTCCAGTTGAAGCTCGTGCCCGAACCATCGGCACGATAGATCACGCTGATCGGGGCATCGGGCAGCTTCAGCTCGGGATTGGCCGCCTTGATCGCCGGATCGGACCAGAGCTTGATCTTGCCGAGATAGATGTCGGCGAGCAGGGCGCCGGTGAACCTGATCTGGCCGGGGCCGACGCCGTCGAGGTTCACCACGGGGACGATGCCGCCCATGACGATCGGGAACTGGATCAGGGCCGAGCGCTGCAATTCCTCGGAGGAGAGCGGCCGGTCGGAGGTGCCGAAATCGGCGGCGCGCTGCGTGACGCGGACCTCGCCGCCGAGCGAGCCGACCGGCTCGTAGTCGACGCCGATGTCGAGCGGGGTCATCTCGGCGCCGTCCGACTTGGCGACGCGATAGCTCTGCGCCCATTTGCCGATGACCGGGAAGGCAAAGCTCGAACCGGCGCCGGTGATCGGCTCGGCGTAGGCAGGCGCCACCGACGAGGCAAGAAGGACGCTGGCGACAGCCAGCTTGGCCAGGAGCTTCATGCGTCTATCCACCCTGTCGGGCCCGCAAAGGGGCAAGATCAACAGGGTTACGCTAGGGCGGCGCGGTGACGCTGCGATGACGGGGCGGTCCGGGCAAACGAAAGGCCCCGCCGGCGCGAGCCGACGGGGCCTTTCTTCAATGGTCACACCCGCCTTGCAGCGTGCGGCAACCGCGAACGGTCAGTGCCAGGTCTGGCGGCCGTACCAGGCGTCGACATCGGTCCGGACCTTGTCCTTCTCGATGCCGTAGCGCTCCTGGATCTTGCCCTCGAGCTGTTCGCGCTTGCCGGCGATGACATCGAGATCGTCATCGGTCAGCTTGCCCCACTGCTCCTTGACCTTGCCCTTGAGCTGCTTCCAGTTTCCTTCGACACGGTTCCAGTCCATCGGACATCCTCCTGTTCTGAATGGTGTACTGAAACAACGCGCCGGCGGCGGAATGGTTCGATCGCAAGTGATCGGGCGGAAGCCAGACAGCGGGCCGGCTCGCCGGCAGAGCCTCGCCGCCATATGAAGTAGCCGCAAGCCTGTTTGCCCCGCGTGCGGGACGCCGGAGGCTACCAGACAGCCTCGGCGCCTGATGATCAGCGGCGGTCGTCCGCCGTGGCAATCCTGGCGCAATCAACGATCTTTACAGCGAGCAGATGGATTGGGCGGAACGCCCTGTGCCTGCACGCAGCCGCGGCTGCCTAGCCTTGCCGTCAAGACGACATGCGATCGGAGCTTTGAAATGCGTTACTGCGGCCGGCCGGACAGAATAGCTAGAGCGTCCCGTGAAAACGGGCCAGGAGCCTTCCCGGTTCATGCCTCTCTGATCGCAGTGCCCGATCAGATGCCGTCCGGATTTGCCGCCAGCGCCAGGCCCAGGCGGCAGCGGTTTGGTCGCCGGGTCCGGATGGCAGGTTTCGCCGTTGTGTTCCCGATGTCGGCGGCGTCGGCAGCGGAGCTGGCCAGGCCTGCCGCTCAGGCCATCCCGGATACCGCGCTGAAAAAGCCTGACTGGACAGTCGAGCTCGGCGCATTCGGCCTGTTCTCGCCAAAGTTCTTCGGCGCCAAGGACACCAAATTCTCTGCGCTTCCCTATGTGTCGATCAAATACAGGGACATCGCCTTTGCCTCCATCGATAAGGGCATCGGCGTAAACCTCTTCTCGGCAAACGGCTTCACGGCGGGAGCGTTCGTGAATCTTCGGCCAGGGCGTGAGGTCAAGGAGAGCAGGCGCTACCTGACCGGTCTCGGCGACATCGACCCTGCTCTCGCCGCAGGTGTTTTCGTCAAATACGACTACGGACGGTTCTTCTCGACGCAGATCACGCTCAGCAAAGGCATCGTTTCGTTCGGCGACAGCAAGAACAAGATAAATGCCCTGGGCTTGCTGGAGAAAACCGAAGGCAATCTTGGCACGCGCATCGACTGGAGCGCCGATGCCCGGCTGCCGCTCTTCGACAACCGGCTGCACCTGTCGGTCGGGCCCCGCGTCAGCTTCTTCGACAAGGAATACGCCGAATCCGCCTATGGGATTACGGCCAACCAGGCGCTGGCATCCGGTTACCGACCCTACAAGGCGAAGGCCGGCGTCGCCGAAGTCGGCGTCGGCGGCAGCGCCCGCTACCGCATCACCGACAACCTCTCCGCGATGGCCTTCGGTAGCTATACAAGGATCGTCGGCGATGCCGCCAAATCGCCGCTGGTGACCGGCCCCGGCGGTTCGAAGGACCAGTTCAAGGCGGGCCTCGGACTGACTTATCAATTTGGGTTGTAAAGCCTGGTTGGTGGGACGACTGACCTTGACGTGGGTGGTACCGACGGCGTGCGGCGAGGCCAACTGCGGCGGAAACCCCAGGGTTTGGCGTTGGCCCGCCGGTCGCGCCATCATGGATCAGTTGATGACGGCGGGTGGCTCGCGCTGTGAGCCGCCAATTGCGAACGCAGCCGTGGTGCCATCCAGTCGAGGAAGGCGCGGACCTTCAGGCTGCGCAGGCCTCCCCCCGCATAAGCGAGGCTGACCGGCAGAGGTGCCGGCGCAAACTCCTCCAGCACCGCTTCGAGGGCGCCTTGCCGAAGCTCCTCCTCGACCTGGTAAGACAGTACGCGCACGAGCCCGAACCCGGCCAGCGCGGCATCGATGGCCGCCACGGTCGAGTTCACCGACAGCCGCGCTTGGGGCTCCTCGCCGAGCTCCGGATTATCACCGCGATAGCGCCATTCCGGCGTGACCGAGAAGCCGCGGAACGAGATGCCGTCGTGATTCTCGATATCCTCAGGCGTCCGCGGCCTGCCGCGCCGGGTTAGATAGGCCGGGCTGGCACAGATCACGCGGCGCACCTCCCCGACTTTCGCCGCAATCAGCCCGCCGCCATCGAGATGGCCGATCCGCACCGCGACGTCGATATGCTCGTCGACCAGGTCGATCTGTCTGTCTTCCAGATGGAGCTTGAGCGCGATCTCCGGATTGCGCTCCAGGAAGGCGAGGGCGATCGGCAGGACGTGACGCTGGCCGAACAGCGTGGGGGCGGTGACGCGCAATTCGCCACGGGGAGCGCTGTACTCTCCCGCCGCGATGCGCTCGGCCTCTTCGACCTGCTCGAGGATGCGCCGGCTGGCCTGGAGATAGGCTTGGCCTGCCTCGGTCAACTCGGTTCCGCGCCGCGTGCGCAGCATCAGCTTCGCCCGCAGATGGGCTTCGAGCTCGGCGATCCTGCGGCTGACGGTCGCCAGCGGCATGCGCAGCTTTCGCGCGGCTGCCGACAGGCTCCCGGCCTCCACGACCGCGAGCAATACCGCCATGGCGTCCAGCCGATCCATGATACTCCCATTATTCGAGAGGATAGCTCTATAATAAGTCAATATCATCCGTCAGTCGGGAGGACTATGTCGACCCCATCGAGGCGCTGCTCTTGGCGCCCCGCGCTCGCGACGAGCCCAGGAGTTTACGATGACAGGTCTTTCACGCAGGGGTTTCTCTCTCGGCATTCCGGCCTTGGCTGCGGCAGGCGCCAGCCTGTCGTCGGTCGGCCTGGCGCAGGCGCCGGCAGCGGCCGGACGTTCCGTCGACCAGCCGCCCTTGGCGCAGCTCAGGATCGGCCGCTTCAAGGTGACGGCATTGAGCGACGGCTATGTCGACATGCCCTATGAGTATTTTCCCGGCCGCTCCGCCGCCGAGGTCGAGGCGTTAGCGAAGGCGCAGTTCTCGGCGCGCGCCGGCGGCGTTCGGATGATGTTCAACCAGTATCTGATCGAGGACGGCAGCAGCCGTATCCTGATCGATGCCGGGCCGGGCGGGACGATCGGCCATTCGGGACGTTTGCCAGCGGGCTTAAGCGCGCTCGGGCTCGATCGCGGCAGGATCGACGCGGTGATCGTCACCCACATGCATCAGGACCATATCGGCGGCCTCGTCGCCGGCGAGCAGGCCAATTTCTCCAAGGCCGAGATCTATGTCGACCGGCGCGAGCTGGCGCATTGGAGCAATCCGGCGACCCGCTCGGCCTCGCCAGCCTATCTCCAGAACGGCATCAAGCTCGCCGGCGAGGTGACACGGCTCTATCCGAAGCTGCAGGCCATCGACGGCGAGCGTGAGATCGTCCCCGGCGTCTCGATCGTCGATCTTGCCGGCCACACCCCCGGCCATATTGGCGTACGCATCGCCGATACCGGCCAGAGCCTGATCATGGCCGGCGACATGCTGTTCCCTGTCGTTCACCCGGCAGGGCTGGACGTGAACTTCCTGTTCGAGCAGGACCGCCCGGCGGCACAGGCGATGCGCACCCGCTTCTTCCAGCGTGCGGCCGCGGAGGGAGCCCTGATCGCCGCGACCCACATGCCGTTCCCGGGGCTGGGCCGGGTCGTGGCCGACCAGGGGCAGTATCGCTGGCTGCCGGCCGCCTGGGCGTTCCAGGACTGAGGCGGGCGAAAGAGTGTCATCCGGAGATGATGAGCGAGGCCGGGATCAGTCCCGGCTTCGTGCTTTTTGCGAAGCCGAGCCGCGGCTTGATCCAGGCCCCGACGCAGGCCTGCCGCCGGCGCAAAATCGGCTGACTGCTAAAATTCGAGCTGAATCCGTATCGGTTGGCCAACAGGCCGCAGGCTAGGAGAGTGCCATCAACGCCCAGAACAGGCCATGACATATTCATCGCAAGACATCTCGAACGCTCTTCTCCGGATCAAGGAAGACGGGTTCGTCCTCGACAACGACGCCTTCGGCTATGCCGCGATCAGATGGGACGCGCGCAGGCTCAGGCGCGATCTGCGCGAGGCAGGCTATGCCGGCGCCGAGCTCGCCCAGGGCCGGATGACGAACGAGGGCGAGGAGATCTGCTGGCTCTACGATCCCGAAGCTGTCGGGAAGGACAAGGTCGACCGCCTCGCCGCGGCGCGGCACTCGGCGCTGTACGGCGAGTAGCCGCCAGGAGCCGGCGCTCGAACAGGGAAGCCTCAAAGCAGCTTTGCGATAGCCGAACCCTGCAAACGCAACCAGCGACGGCCCCTCGAGATCGGCGCAAGCCGGCCCCTATCGTCCCTGCTGTGCCCGGCAGGGCGGAGCAACGTCCTGTTCGAGAGCTTCCGCTTGCGCCTCATACGCGCTCGCCATCGCCGTCAGGCGGGCCGCGGCCTCATCATCGCAGGCCGTAACGGGCCAACGGCGGCACTTGAACGCTTTCACACGCAAGTCCTGAGCCTGTCGAATTCTGTCGGTGGTCCATGAGGGCACTCCAGCACAGCAGATCGCCATGCAACTTGCGGCCGTCAGGGCAAAAAACGCTTGGGCCGCCCAGGAGCAATCACGGGAGCCTGAACATTTGAGCTCGTCGCCTTCTCGGGTCGGCGCGCCTTGGGTAGGCCGCATCGCACATCGTCTCTTCACCGCTCTCATTCAACGGTCAGGCCGGCTGAGCTGCCCGAACGTCAACGGGGGCATGGCTCTTGAAGTAGAATCGCTCAGCTAGCTGGTAGGAAACCCAGGCCAGAAAAGTCGAGCCAACGAAGGCTACCGCCCCGAGATAGATTGCATTGGGTATGGTGCCGGCGCTTTGAATGTACAACAACCACCATTCCTTGAAGACGAGGCTAATGGCGACCGAATGCAGCAAATAAAATGAATACGAGATTCGGCCGAGTTCGGACAAAGGTCTCCAAGCCAGCGCACGGGCAATATCGCTCTGCCCATCGATCGCTTTGCAGAGGATAACCGAGCCGCATCCGGCGAATGCCCACACAAACTGCGATGTCGTCAACAAACCGATTGTAAAGAAGCTCGTTATGAGCACATAGAGGGCAATGACTGCATAGTCCGGGAAAGCTTCGGCGACAGCTTTAACCGCCGGCTGGCTAAAGGTCGCGACCAGTGCGCCCGCGAACAAGAACAGAAAGAACTCGGCGTAGAACCCCACCACGCCCGGCAAATATGCTGCAACTATGCCTGCTAAAACGATCGCCGGCACGATAGGCACGCCGACGCGTCGCCCAACTACGAGGACCAGTGGGAAAGCAAGATAAAACGCCATCTCATAGAAGAGAGACCATGTGACATTGTTAAACACGATGCCAGGCACACCTAGCTGCGGCACGCCATTCAGAAAAAGAAGATTCATGGCGATGGTTTGCCACGTCGGCGGCGGGATCAGGAGAAAGGGATTCAATGCGGCGCAAATGATCAACGCCAGCAAGAACGCAGGGTAGACACGGACTATTCGCTTGCCGACAAATGCGACGTAATTGAAGGAAGTCTTCATCGCAATGCGGCAGATGAGAAATCCGCTGAGCATAAAGAATATATATACGCCGTGATGGGAATGAAAAATCCAGTAAAGTACCCTATCGAATGGGTTGTTCCACTCAAAAAGCCGTACGACATTCGGGTTTCCTCCCCGAAAGGTCGCCATATAGGTTCCCCAAAAATGAACAAGAAACGTAAGAATTACTGCCACGCCTCTGAGGCCGTCGAGGCTGCGATTGCGATCCAACATTAATACGCTGCCTGGCCTCATTGAGAGAACGCGCGCGCCGTCCTCACTAACTGAAAGAGGGCGCAATCAAGCAGTTATGTCGGAATCATACGGTTGTCGACTGTCATCAGCGACTGGCAACCTGACAAGACAATGCTGTGACCACGGCAGGCCCGGTACACCGTCAGTGGCGGGGAAAATCAGCCTTTCGGCGGCCATGGAAGGTCGGGCTAGTTTGCGTGGTCTTGTTAACGGCGGGGCGCTCGCTATGGTTGCGTCACCTATGAGGCGAGGCCGACGATGGTGTTCAATGCCGAGGGGATTTTCAGGGAACCCCTGCTCGATCTAGGTCAGCACGAAAATCCCGCCTTCAGCGGCGTGCTTTCACCAAAAGGCGAAGTGGGTGCTGTCCGCGAAGGGGTGAACGCGGTCTTCCTGGAGAACGCCGAAGACTATTACCGGCGTTATCAGGGTTTCAATTACTGGCACGGTCTCTGTCGTGAGGCTGGTGAGCGGGTCGGGTTGAAGGATCCAAAGCTCATCGTCGAAGTGGGGTGTGGGTTCGGGAACGCGACGTTGCCGATGCTGGACCTGCATCCAGGCGCGCGACTGGTGGCGACGGACATTAGCCCAAACCTCCTGGCGATCTTGAAACGGCTGCTGGATTCGCGCGGGCTCAACGCCCGATGCCTGCCGGTCGCGATGGACGCTCAAAAGCCCTACCTGAACGAGGGCATAGCCGACTGCGTATTTGGCGCGGCTATCTTGCATCACCTCGCGGAGCCGGGGCCGTTCATCGATATGGCGATGCGGATGCTCAAACCGGGCACCTCTGCTTTCTTCTTCGAGCCCTTTGAAGCGGGAAACGCTATCCTGAGGCTGATCTGCCAGGAAATTACCCGAGAGGCGAAGTTGCGCCGTGAAAGCGGGCGCGCGCTGAAATTCGCAGAGGCCCAGATCAGCGAACTCGAGCCTCAGATCTTCAGGCAGAAGACCAAGGGATGGCGCGACCGGGACGACAAATGGGCATTCCCGCGCTCGGTCTTGCAGGATCTGGCCGATGCGGCGGGGGCGGACCTTCGCGTGTACCCCATTCATGACAATGTCGGGCAGTTCACGCAGCATTTTGCCTATCAGATGAAGGCCTACCGCGACATCGACCAAGCCGAGTTGCCCAAGTGGGCCTGGGCCATCTTTGATCGCTATGACCATCACAGCTTTTCGGCTGATCAACTCCGGGATCTGCCTATGGCGGGGTGCGCGATTTTCACCAAGCGATAGCCTCGGAAGGCACCCCGCAAGGTCGGCCGAGCGTAAGCTCGCACCTATCGTCCCTGCCGCGTCCGGCAGGGCGGAGCAATGTCCTGTTCGAGGGCTTCCGCTTGCGCCTCATACGCGCTCGCCATGGCCGTCAGGCGGGCCGCGGCCTCCTGGTCGCAGGCCGTAACGGCCCAACGGCGGCACTTGAACGCTTTCACACGCAAGTCCTGAGCCTGCCGAATTCTGTCGTGGTCCATGAGGGCGCTCCAGCACAGCAGATCGCCATGCACTTTGCGGCCGTCAGAGCGGAAAACGCTGCGGTCGATTGGAGGACCGATGACACTCGCGGACGTCCGAGCGCAGGGCGTGCTCGGCGTGACGCTGCTCCATGGGCTAACCTTGCAGCCACAGCGCCGATATCCGCGTGGGCGAGCTCTGTGCCGGCAGCCGTCTTGGATTGCGATGTGTTGAGGCTTTGAAGCGGAAGGCGTTTCGCCTTGCTTTGCGGCATGGTGGAAGGCACTACTGCCAATAGAGTGATCGCGGCCGAGATTGGAAGGTTTTCATGCCGAGTCTGACCGTAACAGACGCCTTCACGCTTCTTGCGCTGGAATTTGATCTGACTGCTCTCTATGCCCGAGGCTTTCAGGCCCTGGATTCAGGAACGACGTCTAATTTCCACAGCCAGACCTGGTCCTTTCCCAACCGCGGAACGCACACTACCCAGAACTGGGACGTGACGCTCCTTAATCCTGACGGCACTCATACCGTCGCGCACGTCGTTCGGAATTTCGGAGTTTCCAATGTCGGTTTATTCGACAAGACGGAAATCACCTCGATCGCTGAATATTATGGTGATCAACTGCGCTATACGCTCACGGATGTAATTGATCCGACCAACCGCGCATCGCCGGTCTACACCACACAGGGCTTTTACGACCGCGCCAGCAGCATCACGACCGGCAACCGCGACGACTACATCATCGGCGGGGCCGGTATCGACGATATCGTCGCTGGAGACGGAGCGAACTATGTGGCGGCGGGGGCAGGCGATGACGCCGTTCGCGGAGGCGTCCAGGCGGATCATCTCGACGGCGGCGAGGGCAACGACACGCTGGATGGCGGCGCGGGGAACGACTATCTCGCCGGCGGACAGGGGAACGACTCCCTGTATGGCGGCTGGGGCGCCGATGTCCTGAACGGTGGCGAAGGCTTCGACAGGGCACTCTTCTACGAGCCGGTTTTCGTGCATCTCGGCGCCCCCGAACTCAGTACGGGCGATGCCGCAGGGGACATATTCGTATCGATCGAGGGGCTGGTCGGCTCGTCAGGCGACGATGTTCTCATCGGCGACAACGGCGACAATACGCTCGAGGGTGGCAATGGCGACGACGTTCTGTACGGCCTGGATGGCAACGACACCTTGTCGGCACAAGGAGGCGGAGCCGACAAGCTATATGGCGGCGCAGGCAACGATAGGCTGATAGGGGGCGCCCTCACCCTCGTGGAAGGTGGCGACGGCGACGACATCCTTTCCAGCGGGAATGGCAACACTCTGCGCGGCGGCGCGGGCAACGACACGCTCTACGGTTCGTTCGGCTTCAACACTCTGGAGGGCGGGGCCGGGGCCGACCAGCTGGTGGGCGGCTTCGGCTTCGATTGGGCGACCTATGAAAACGCGACCGAAGCTGTGCGCGTCAGCCTTTCGGGGGCCGCGGCCAATACGGGCGAAGCGGCAGGGGATACATTTTCCAGCATCGACGGTCCGGGGCAGTCGCTTCGATGACGTTCTGATCGGCGCAACGGGCACTGTCATCGATGCTGGTGATGGCGACGACACGATCGTCAGCGGTGCTGGTGGCAGCCTCTATGGCGGGCGGGGGAACGACACCTATTTCGTCAGCACGGCCTCGGCAGCGGTGGTCGAGGACCAGGACCAGGGCTATGACCGGGTCTATTCGAGCGTCAGCTACGTTCTGACGGACAATGTTGAAGCCTTGAACCTGCAGGACACCGCCGTCACCGGCATCGGCAACGCCCTCGACAACGGAATCGGTGGGAACAGCTTGAACAACGTGCTGTCGGGAGGAGCCGGCAACGACCAGCTGTTCGGTTTCGGCGGCAAGGACACTTTCGTCTTCAGATCAGGCTACGGGCGCGACGTCATCGGCGATTTCGAAGGCGCGGGCATTGCCGATGCCGACGTCGTGCAGATCGATCCGGCCCTGGCCGATTCGTTTGCAGAGTTGATGAGCTTTGCGACGCAGTCAGGTGCTGACACGGTCTTTACCTTCGACGCCGGCACCTCGCTGACGTTGCAGAATGTCAACCTCGCTCTGCTGCATCAGAACGACTTCCTGTTCGTATGACTCCGTCGGCCCGGGAGGATTGCGGAACAGGCTGAGACGGTCCGACGCATTCGACAACGCGCTCTAGAAAACAAAAGGCCTCGCCCCGCCCACCGAACGGGGGAACTGACGGGGCGTCTCACGATGACCAGCCCATGGATTGCATTAAAGCGCCCGAGCGGCGGCGGGGCTCACGGAAAGTATCCACAACCGCATGCCGGCGATGCTGCATCCGGACGACTTCGATGCCTGGCTCGACGGCTCGGCAGGCAAGGAGATCCTGATGAACGCGCCGCCAGAGCTACAGGAGTGGATCGTCAACCGGCGTATGAACAAGGCCGGCGTCGGCGATGATGATCCAGCTACGGCCGCCCCAGCCCAGGCCGAGGCGCCACCACCGCCGCCTGAGCCGCCGCCGCAGGGAAGCTTGTTCTAGACAGCTGGCTCCCACGAATGCCAATTAAGAGCGTGCTCGGCTGGCTTTCGACGCTTTACGCTCGTTGCGAGAGGGTTCGGCGGAACTTTCCGAAGATGCGGCCAATACCGTTACCTTAAGAGACGTCGTTGAGCGACTTAAACTCCAGAATGCAACACCCAAACGTGTCGGTATTGGCACCCGAAGCATCCAAATCATCAACGCCGTGGCACCAACGGCCCAGCCGAGGGTGAGGCTGGAAGCGATGAAATAGGACGCCGTCCTATCGCCTTCGTTCAGCGCTCCGCGCAGGTCCAAGCCGCGGGGGAGGAAAAAATAGGTCAGCGCCGCCAACATTAGGCCGATGGGCAGCGTCATGATCGCAGTCTGTAAAATGCGTTCCTTAAAAGGCTGGCAGAGACCGAGATCAACGAAGCGGTCGCGGTATTCGGCGGGCAGACCGTAGAAACTACGGCGGCCGATAAATTGATAGACCTCGTCAGGTGTCATGCTTTTGAGAAGCCGCAGAATTTTTTCTCGGTAGGGATTATGGGATGCCACTGCTTTGATCGCCGCCCGCCAAGCATTCGAGAGCTGTTCATCCAGAGGATCCACTTCGCTGACCGCGACGGCCCATTGCTCCAGTATCGCTGGATCGAGGTCATCGAGCGGGACCTCCCGTTCGGCGTTGGCAACGTGCGCTTCTAGGTTCTTTGCCCTTCGCTCAGCTTTCGCGGCTTCGAGACGCTCTTTAGCTCGCTCGCCCCAATCCGCGCCGTAAGCCTTTGCGAGTGGGCCAAGCAAATCTCTGACAAGGCTGTTTTTGGCTACCGCATTGGCGGCCCCAATTGCAGTCGACATGCTAGCTGGGTCCATCGATAGCCCTCCCGCAATGAGCCTAGCCGGGAGTGGACGAAATTCAACTTGCCGCCAATTGATCGTTCGCTCGATGCCATTTGATTGTTCGCGCTACAATATCGCTCAAGTCTGCCCCGGCCTGAGCTTGTAGAAGACGTGCCGGCCGATCGTGTCCATCTTCTTCAGCTTGCGCGCCCAGTACGGGCGGACATAGTCGGCGTGGTAGTGGGTGGAGGCGCCGACTTCGGCCAGATAGGTCGTGCCGTCATAGACCTCGCGGGCGATGCGGGTGGCGTCGCGCCAGGGGCCGGGCTCGGTGATGCGCAGCGACTTGCCCTCGCAGGCGAAGGTGAACTGGCAGGCGAGGTGGCGGCTGGCGTTCTGGTAGACCGCGCCGCAGACCGTGTTCGGGTAGAGCCCGCTCTTGACCCGGTTGAGCACCACCTGCGCCACCGCGGCGCGGCCCTGCTCACCCTCCGAGCGCGCCTCGAAATAAACGGCTTCGGCCAGGCAGCGCTGCTCCTTGGCCATGTTCTCGGGCGCAATCAGGCTGGTGTAGATCTGCTTCTCGGCGGGATCGACGGTGCGCAGATCGGTGGTCGGCCCGCGCTCGGACTTGGCGACGCGGCTGCGCGATTTAGGCTCGGCGGCGACGGGCGCCATCTGCATCGGCGTCGCCGAGCTGGCGGCGGCCATGCCGTTGGCCGCCGGCGTGCTGGAGGACTGGCCGAGCGTCGCGGCGACGGTCGGCGTCGCGCCGTCGAGATTGTCCGGACTGAGTTCGCCATGACGCGGCGAGCCGATGCTCTTCGGGACCGCCGTCGGCGAGGAATCGGACAGAGCCGGGTCGGTGACGCCCTCGTCGCGCAGGAAGGGCTCGAAGCCGAGCGGCGGCTCGTCCGGGCTTTCCAGCGCGTCGAGCGAGAAGCCGCCCGAGATCAGCCCCGGCTGGGTGTCGCCGAAGACGACGCGTTCGAGCTCGCCGGGCGGGCCGTTGCGGGTCAGGGTCGGGCGAAGGCCCAGCAGCGGATCGCCCTTGCTGCTGCGGTCGACCTGCGGGAAGGCGCTGGCGCTGCGCTTCATGTCCTCGCGCGGCCGACGCGGATCGATCGCGAAGGTTTTCTCGGGTTGCTCGAAGGAGAGGCGCGCCGGCTGGACCAGGCGGGCATAGGCGCGCTCCGGCAGATGGAAGGCGCTGGCGGCAACGAGCAGAGAAGGGCCATCAACCAGATCGGAGAGCGGGCCGGGCGCGGTGCGCGCGATCAGCGAGCCCGGCGGGCCGAGAGGGGCCGGGTTCTGCCCGGCCGAGGCGGTGAAGGAGACCAGCATGCCGGCCGAGAGCGCCCAGGGCGCGACCGTCGCCAGCGCCCAGCGCAGACGCTGCCAGCCCACTCGCTTCGATCGCCGACGCAGACGCAACTGACCAGAGCCCTCATAGCCAAAAAGACGAAAGACGAGCGGGCGCGAACCGCGATGATGCAAATTCGCGACAGTTGGATAATCCCTTGTCAGGGTTGAAGGGGGGTTAACGCCCGGCAGTCCACTGCGCGGGCCTCCGCCAAAAGACGGCTTTCGCGATCCGCGATTCTTCCCTTATGCTGCATCGCAACAAAGGGAGAGAGACATGAACGCCACCGCCATCAAGGCCGATTCCGAGGCCAATGCCGTCGCGCTGATCGCCGCCGCGCTGCCGGGCTTCGAGACCTTGCTGGAGGAGGCGGTCGCCGCCGTCAGGCAAAAAGTGCTGGTCGACGGCCGGATCTCCTCGGCGAAGCTAGAGCAGGAGCAGCATGCCGCCCATGGCCTGTCCTGGCTCGCCACCTATGTGATGGCGCTGCGCGAGCTCAAGGCCTATGGCGAGCGCCTGCAGGCCGAGGATCGCTACGGCGCGATCGAGGACTACGCCATCCGGATCGGCGCCGGCGAATATGCCGCCCAGATCTTCGGCGGCATCCCGATGAGCCAGGGCGAGATCGTCCGGCTACCGGCGCTCGGCCTGACGGCCAAGGCTGTCGCCGCCGCTTGCTCGGACGCAGCCGAGGCGCTGATCGCCGAGGGCAACACACCGGAGAACCGCGCCCGCTTCGTCGCCTTGTTCAGCCAGAGCCAGGGCCTCGCCAGCGTCGGCGATCCCGGCCTCGACGAGACGCTGGAAGCGATCCGCTCGGAGATGCGCCGCTTCTGCGAGCAGCAGGTGACGCCGCATGCGCATGAATGGCACTTGCAGAACGAATACATCCCGATGCCGGTGGTCGAGCAGATGGCCGAGCTCGGCGTCTTCGGCCTGACCATCCCCGAGGAATTCGGCGGCATGGGCCTGTCGAAGGTCTCGATGTGCGTCGTCTCCGAGGAGCTCTCGCGCGGTTATATCGGCGTCGGCTCGCTCGGCACCCGCTCCGAGATCGCCGCCGAATTGATCCTGAACGGCGGTACGGACGAGCAGAAGGCCTATTGGCTGCCGAAGATCGCCTCGGGAGAAATCCTGCCGACAGCCGTCTTCACCGAGCCCAACACCGGCTCGGACCTTGCCTCGCTGCGAACCAAGGCGGTGAAGGATGGTGATGTCTGGAAGGTCCATGGCAACAAGACCTGGATCACCCATCCGGTCCGCGCCGACATCATGACGCTGCTGGTCCGCACCGATCCCGACGCGCCGGGCTATCGCGGCCTCTCCATGCTGATCGCCGAGAAGCCGCGCGGCACCGACGCCGAGCCGTTCCCGGTCGCGGGCCTGACCGGCGGCGAGATCGAGGTGCTCGGCTATCGTGGCATGAAGGAATACGAGCTCGCCTTCGACGGTTTCGAGGTCAAGGGCGACAACCTGCTCGGCGGCGTCGAGGGCCAGGGCTTCAAGCAGTTGATGCAGACCTTCGAGGCGGCCCGCATCCAGACCGCGGCGCGGGCGCTCGGCGTCGCGCAATGCGCCTTCGATCTCGGCCTGCGCTATGCCCAGGAGCGCATCCAGTTCGGCAAGCCGCTGATCGCCTTCCCGCGTGTCGCCGACAAGCTCGCCATGATGGCGGCCGAACTCGTCATCGCCCGCCAGCTCACCTATTTTGCCGCCCGCGAGAAGGATGCCGACCGGCGCTGCGACCTTGAGGCCGGCATGGCCAAGTTGCTAGGCGCCCGCGTCGCCTGGGCGGCGGCCGACAACGCGCTGCAGATCCATGGCGGCAACGGCTTTGCGCTGGAGTACCCGGTCAGCCGCGTGCTCTGCGACGCCCGCATCCTCAACATCTTCGAGGGCGCGGCCGAGATCCAGGCGCAGGTGATCGCGCGCCGGCTGGTGGAGGGGTGAGGGGGAATCCCTCTTCCCAAAATGACCCCTCCCCAGGAGACCCTGAGAATCTGCAGACCGACTCTAGGATGGCACGAAGAAGCCGCTATCGAGGTTCATCAGCCGCTCTCTAGCTTGTGAGGATTGAGGCTCCCAGCCGAGCCTGATGATGGTTTCAAGCATCCGGCGAGACGCCACCGGGGCGACGTAGGCTGTCGCGAGCGCGGCCTCGCAACGGACCTGCCGATTGGGGTGGTCGAATAGGCTCGTCAGCGCGATCCTTTGATCGCCGGGGCGGAGTTTGAGTTCATCCTCAATGCGCCAGATTTCTCGGATCGCCCGATTCTGCTCTGCGATCAGGGAACGCACCTCAGCCCGTTCGCGCTGCGTGGCCAGCTCAATGTATCGAAGGAGCAACTCTCCGACAGACATAGAGTGAAGATCGACCCTTTTCATGGCTTTAGAATCCCATGGAGTTTCATCGCGCGGTCACCGATACGTAGACGTTCTTCCCAATTTTTACCGCGCAAGTATTCCCGTGGTGTCAGCCCCCTATAATCTCTGTTGGGGGTCATGTACCACCCCGTCACTTCCCAATGCCGCAAGGTCGGGACCAGGACGAGATTAGCACGGCCGTTGACGAGCGCTCTGGAGTAGCCGTCCACCAAAGCCGCGGCCCGTTCAGCCCGATGGTGCACGTCGAAACCGGCGCGTGGGGACGATACGCCGGCCTCAAGCTCCTGCAAGGTCTTGGGCTCGTCCAGATAGGAGGTGATCCGCGGCAGGTAGCCTCGCAACCAATCGGTCTCCATCAGCTTCCCGATGAAGCCGCGCGCCTGGGTGGATGCACCCGCCGTTTTGGCCTGCTGCAACCAGCGGGCCGAGTTCTTTGTAACCTCAGTCACTCTGAACGGATTGGATGGACGCTCTGCCGGAATTGCCGGCGATTCGCCGATCGTCGTCCTGTCGAAATCGGTCGCTATGCCCTCGATCGCTTCTGGAAAGATCGAGAGCAGATCCGGTAGAAGCGGAATGGCGCCGTCGCCGCTCCCGCTGCCGTCTGTCCATCGGCCACCACCGAACTGGTTTGCGGGTATCCGTGGCTGGTCCGGGTTGAAGCCAGCTTTCTCCGCGAGCGCCCGTAGCCGCTCGAACGCCGCCATCATCCGCTCACCGGCGGTGTAGCTCGCAAGGACGTTGCGTCGCAGCCTTTCGGTGCGACTTCTTTCGGTGACCGATCGACTGCTGAGCATCCGTGCGCTGACCTCCGCGACGGACACGGATATTAAGCACGGCTATCGCACCGGGGATAAGTTTTTTTGCACGGCCGATCAAACCGACGAGCCGAGAGATTAGTCGGTGGCGCTTCGTGTATGGCGTTAAATGATCGAGCCGTAGTCCGACGTCACAGGCTCGCCGCTGCCCGTGCCGCCTGGTCGTACTGGCCGGAGAGCGAGCGCATCGCCGCGGCGATCTCGGACAGGCGGGCCGGGTCGATGCCGGTCGCCAGCACCGATTTGACCAGCAGTTGCTCGCGGATCTGGGCGTAGCGCTTGCAGGCTTCCTCGCCCGCCGGCGTTACCGCGACGGTCTTCTCCTTGCCCTTGCGCCCGCTCTTCAGGAGCTTCAGGCGCTCGAGCTTCTTCAGCGAATAGTTCACCAGATGCGTGTCCTCGATATTGAGGACGAGGCAGATGTCGGCGAGGCGCTTGGGCTTGCCGCGATGGTTGACGTTGTGCAGGACGAGCACGTCCATCGGCGTCAGCTCCGGCACGCCGCCCGCCGTCATGGCGCGCAGCATCCAGCGATGGAAGGCGTTGACGGTCATCGTCAGCGCGAACTCGAACTCCGACAGCGCCGGCATCGCGCCGGAGGCGAGATGACCGGAGGAGACGATCGGGCCGAGGTCGTCGGTGAAGGGAGGAGTAGGCATCCGTAGCCTGCCGGAAAGGGCGCGGGGAACCCTCTCCTGTAAGGAGAGGGCAGGGTGAGGTGTCGGCCATTCAACGGACAGACTGTGGCCATCGCAGCCGCGGCCGGGTCGACACGGAACTGGTTCAGGGGCCTACACCTCACCCCTGCCCCTCTCCTTACAGGAGAGGGGTTCTGTCGTGGTTCCCGCGCCAGGCGCGGGTGTCCGTCGTCACATCTTCTTGTAGGCGTCGACGATGGCCTGGCCGTCGGCGCCGGCCTTCTTCAGCCAGTCGGCGGTCAGGGTCTCGCCGGCCTTCTTGAAACCGTCCTTGAGGGCGGGCGAGGGGGCGTTGACCTTCATGCCCTTGGCCTTGAGCTGGTCGAGATACCAGTTGGTCTTCTCTTCCCAGGTCTTCCAGCCGCGGGCTTCGGCCTCGGCCGAGGCCTTGAGGATCGCGTCCTGCGTCGGCTTGTCGAGCGCGGCGAAGGCCGCCTTGTTGACGAAGGTCGCGTTCTTCGGGATCCAGGCCTGGACGTCGTAGAAATGCGTCAGCGTCTCCCAGGCCTTCGAGTCATAGCCGGTGCCGCCCGACGACATGAAGGAGTTGACCACGCCGGTCGCCAGCGCCTGCGGCAGTTCCGCCGCCTGGATCGTCACCGACTGCATGCCGAGGATTTCGCCGAGGCGGGTCGTGCCGACATTATAGGCCCGCCATTTCAGGCCCTTCATGTCCTCGATCGTGTTGATCTCCTTTTTGGCGTAGACGCCCTGCGGCGCCCAGGGAACCATGAACAGGAGCTTGATGCCCTGACTGTCGAGCTTCTTCTCGACCGCCGCCTTCGAGGCCGCATAGAGCTTCTTCGATTCGACGAAGGAGGTCGCCAGGAACGGCACGACGTCGATGCCGAAGATCGGGTCCTCGTTCTCGTGCAGCGACATCAGCACCTCGCCCATCTGGGCCTGGCCGGTCTGGACGGCGCGCTTGATCTCCGGCGCCTTGAACAGGGAGGCGTTGGCGTGGACGGTGATCGAGAGCTTGCCTGATGTCGCCGTCTCGACATCCTTGGCAAAGATGGCGAGGTTCTCGCTGTGCGGGTTGTCCGACGGGTAGGCCGCCGGCAGGTTCCACTTTGCCTGGGCGAATGCCGCCGGGGCGGCGAGTGAGAGGCTCGCGGCGGCGACGCCGGCGACGAGCATTCCCTTGATGAAATCGCTGCGCTTCATGGTGTTCTCCGTTCCCTCTTGGTGATTATGCATCATTGCGGAAAGGCGAGCTGGGGCAAGACCATCACGATCTGCGGGAAGATCGTGATGATCGCGACCGCAGCGACGAGCAGGAAAAAGAAGGGCAGCGCCGCGAGCGCGACTGTGTTCGAATCCTTGCCCGACATGGTCTGCAGCACGAACAGGTTGAAGCCGACCGGCGGCGAGACCTCCGCCATCTCGACGATCAGCACCAGGAAGATGCCGAACCAGACCAGGTCGAAGCCGGCGGCCTTGATCATCGGCAGCACGATCGCGGTGGTCAGCACGATCATCGAGATGCCGTCGAGCGCGGCGCCGAGGATGATGTACATCACGGTGAGCGCGGCGATCAACGCGTAGGGCGAGAGGTGCAGCGAGTCGACCCAGGCGGCGAGCGCCGCCGGGATGCCGGTATAGGCCATCGAGGTCGACATGAAGGAGGCGCCGGCGAGGATCAGCATGATCATGCAGGTGATTCGCGTCGTGCCCATCACGCTCAGCCAGAAGGCTTCCTTGGTCAGCGAGCCCGACCACCAGGCGATGCCGAAGGAGCCGAGCACACCCCAGGCGGCGCATTCCGTCGCCGTCGCCCAGCCGAGCATTAGCGACAGGAAGACCAGCGCGATCAGCAGCATGCAGGGGATGAGATTGGCCGATTCCCTGAGCTTCTCGCGCAGCGCCATCTTCGGTTCGGCCGGCGGCGCCTTGTCGGGGTTCATGAGGTGCCAGACCACGATGTAGCCGGAATAGAGCGCCATCACGAGCAGGCCGGGCAGGAAGCCGGCGAGGAAGATCTGGATGATCGAGACATTGGCCGCCACCGCATAGACCACCATGGTGATCGAGGGTGGGATCAGGATGCCGAGCGTGCCGGCGCCGGCGAGCGAGCCGAGTGCGAGCTTCTCGTCATAGCCGCGACGCTTCAGCTCCGGCAGCGCGATCTTGGCGACGGTGGCGCAGGTTGCCGCCGAGGAGCCGGAGACCGAGCCGAAGATGCCGCAGGCCAGCACGTTGACGTGCATCAGCCGGCCCGGCAGCCAGTTCAGCCAGGGCGCGAGGCCGCGGAACATCTCCTCCGACAGCCGTGTTCGATAGAGTATCTCGCCCATCCAGATGAAGAGCGGCAGCGCAGCGAGTGTCCACGAGGCGCTGTTGCCCCAGATTGTCGTCGCGAGCACCGAGCCTGCCGGGATGCCACCGGCGACGAACTGCATCGCGACCCAGCCACAGGCCATCAGAGAGATTGCGATCCAGACGCCGCCGGCGAGCAGGACGACGAGCAAGACGAGCAGCAGCGCGGAGATTTCAATCATAGCCATGGTGTCAGACCCCGCTCGCCATGGCACGCTCGACGATTTCCTCGTCGGTTTGCGGCGGCGGCTTCTCGTAGCGCGGCGGCTGGCCACGCAGCACGACATGGACGAACTCGTCGAACATGGCGATGAACAGGATGACGAGGCCGCCGGAATAGCCGAGCTGCGGGATCCACATCGGCATGGCGACGACACCGCCGGCGACGTCGTTGAACTCGTAGGACTGCCAGGTCATCACCACGGCGTGCCAGGCGAAGAAGCCGGCGAAGCCGAGGCCGAGGATCAGCGAAAAGCACTCGAAGAGCCAGCGCTTGCGGCCCTGGAAGTGATCGATCAGCAGGCCGACCCGGATCATCTCGCCGGATTTGAAGGTGTGGGCGAGGCCGAGGAAGGCCATCGCCGCCATGCACCAGGACGCGAAATCGTCGCCTGCCGGGATGTTGAAGCCGACCTCGCGGCCGATCGACAGCCCCATCATCAGGACGAGGATCGCGATCAGGAAGAGGCCGGCGGCGTAGCCGGCGAAGAGGTAGAGCGCGTCGAGGAAGCGGCGGATCATGCGCGCGCCTCGTGGCGATACGTCGTCGCGCGCGGCCGCTCGGCCATGCGCAAAGCGGCGGTTGCCAGGACTGGTCCTGCCATGAAAGCCTCCCCTAAGATCGGTCCGGCCCCTCAGCCATGTCCCGATCGCTAATGCCGATCCTAATCGGCGAAATGAGCTTGTCAACGTTTCATCGACGATTTATCGATGAAACGTCAAAGAGCCACTATGGCCAATAATCGGGGGATCAGATGACGAGCGGCCGTTGGGACTTCTGGATCGACCGTGGCGGCACCTTCACCGATGTGATCGGCCGCGATCCTGCAGGCAAGTTGCATGCCCGCAAGCTGCTCTCCGAGAATCCCGGCGCCTATCGCGACGCCGCCGTCCAGGGCATCCGCGACCATCTGCGGCTGAAGGCCGGCGAGCCGATCCCGGCCGGCACGGTCGGCGAAGTCCGCATGGGCACGACGGTCGCGACCAACGCGCTGCTCGAACGCAAGGGCGACCGCACCCTGCTCGTCACCACCAAGGGCTTCCGCGACGCGCTGCGCATCGGCTACCAGGCCCGGCCCGATATCTTCGCCAAGGAGATCATCAAGCCCGAGCAGCTCTATGACGCCGTCGTCGAGGTCGAGGAGCGCGTCCTCGCCGATGGCTCGGTCGAGAAGGCTGCCGATGAGGCCGCGATCCGCGCGGCATTGCAGGCGCAGTTCGATGCCGGTTTCCGCGCAGTCGCGATCGCCTTCATGCACGGCTATCGCTATCCGGCGCATGAAGAGCTCGCCGCCAGGATCGCTCGCGAGATCGGCTTCCCGCAGGTCTCCGTCAGCTATGAGGTCTCGCCCCTGATCAAGCTGGTCGGGCGCGGCGATACCGCCGTGGTCGATGCCTACCTCTCGCCGATCCTCGCCCGCTATGTCGCGCAGGTCTCCGAAGAGCTCGACATCGCCCGCACCGGCGCGCGGCTGATGTTCATGATGTCCTCGGGCGGGCTCACCGCCGCTGAATTGTTCCAGGGCAAGGACGCGATCCTCTCCGGCCCGGCCGGCGGCGTCGTCGGCCTCGCCGAGACCGGCCGCTCGGCCGGTTTCGACAAGGTCATCGGCTTCGACATGGGGGGCACCTCGACCGACGTCGCCCATTTCGACGGCGAGTATGAGCGCGCTTTCGAGACCGAGGTCGCCGGCGTACGGATGCGCGCGCCAATGATGCTGATCCATACGGTCGCGGCAGGCGGCGGCTCGATTCTCCATTTCGATGGCTCGCGTTTCCGCGTCGGCCCCGATTCCGCCGGCGCCAATCCGGGCCCGGCCGCCTATCGCCGTGGCGGCCCGCTGGCCGTGACCGACGCCAACGTCATGGTCGGCAAGCTGATCCCATCCTATTTCCCGGCGATCTTCGGCCCGGGCCAGGACCAGCCGCTCGATGTCGCGGCCGTGCGCGAGAAGTTCGCATCACTCGCAGCCGAAGTTGGTGATGGTCGCTCGCCAGAGGAGGTCGCCGACGGCTTCGTCCAGATCGCCGTCGCCAACATGGCCGAGGCGATCAAGAAGATCTCGGTCCAGCGTGGCTATGACATCACCCGCTACGCACTGAACTCCTTCGGCGGCGCAGGCGGCCAGCACGCCTGCCTCGTCGCCGATGCGCTCGGCATCAAGACCGTGCTGCTGCACCCGTTCTCCGGGCTGCTCTCGGCTTATGGCATGGGGCTCGCCGAGATCCGTGCCACCCGTACGGCAGCGCTCGATGTGCCGCTCGACGCCGAGGCCAAGGCTGCGATCGGCGTGGTCGCCTACAGGCTGGGCGCCGAGGCGAAGGGCGAGGTTGCAGGGCAGGGCGTCGCCGAGGTCGACATTGCCATCCATGTCCGCGCCCATATCCGCTATGCCGGCACCGACACCGCGATCGCGACGCCCTTCGGCAGCCGCGCCGAGATGCAGGAGGCCTTCCAGGCAGCCCACAAGGCCCGCTTCGGCTTCATGGACGAGACCAAGGCGCTGGTGGTCGAAGCCGTCGAGGTCGAGGCCGTCGGTGGCGGGGCCCGCTTCGAGGAGGCGGCAGCGGCCGAGAACACCGGCGAGCCCGGAATCGCCGAACGCACCCGCTTCTTCTCGAAGGGACAGTGGCACGAGGCGGCGATCGTCCGGCGCGAGGCGATGGCGCGGGGAGAGGGCATCGCCGGCCCGGCGATCGTGATCGAGCCGAACCAGACCGTGGTCGTCGAGGATGGCTGGAGCGCCAAGCTCACCGCCAAGGACCATCTCGTCCTGACCCGCAGCAAGGCGCTGGTCCAGAATGCCGCGATCGGCACCAAGGCCGACCCGGTCATGCTCGAGATCTTCAACAACCTGTTCATGTCGATCGCCGAGCAGATGGGCGTGACGCTGCAGAACACCGCCTATTCGGTGAACATCAAGGAGCGGCTCGACTTCTCCTGTGCCGTCTTCGCCTCGGACGCCTCGCTGGTCGCGAACGCGCCGCATATGCCGGTCCATCTCGGCTCGATGGACAAGTCGGTCGAGACCGTCATCAAGAACAACCCGGTGATCAAGCCCGGCGACGTCTACTGCCTGAACGCGCCCTATAATGGCGGCACGCACCTGCCCGACATCACCGTCTGCACGCCGGTCTTCGACAATGAGGACAAGCAGATCCTGTTCTGGGTCGCGAGCCGCGGGCACCATGCCGATGTCGGCGGTACCGCCCCGGGCTCGATGTCGCCGCTCGCGACGAATATCGAGGAAGAGGGCGTCTACATCGACAATTTCAAGATCGTCGATCAGGGCCGCTTTTGCGAGGAGGATCTGGTCAAGCTCCTGACCGGCGCGCGCTATCCGGTCCGCAACGTCGTCCAAAACGTCAACGACCTGAAGGCGCAGATCGCGGCCAACGAAAAGGGTGTGGCTGAGCTTAAAAAGATGATCCGCTCCTTCGGCCTTGATGTCGTCCAGGCCTATATGGGCCATGTCCAGGACAATGCCGCCGAAAGCGTGGCGCGCCTGCTGGCGAAGCTGCACGACGCCGAGTTCACCTATCCGATGGACCAGGGCTGCGCGATCAAGGTTAAGATCACCATCGACCGCGACAAGCGCGAGGCCACAGTCGACTTCACCGGCACCTCGCCGCAGCGGCCGGACAATTTCAACGCGCCGGCGCCCGTCACCCGCGCCGCCGTGCTCTATGTCTTCCGCGTCATGGTCGACGATGCGATCCCGATGAACGCCGGTTGCCTGCGCCCGATCAAGGTGATCGTGCCTGAGGGGTCGATGCTGGCGCCGCGCTATCCGGCTGCCGTCGTCGCCGGCAATGTCGAGGTCAGCCAAGCCGTGACCAACACGCTGTTCGGCGCGCTGGAGGCGATGTCGTCCTCGCAGGGCACGATGAACAACCTGACCTTCGGCAACGACCAGTACCAGTATTACGAGACGATCTGCTCGGGCTCGCCGGCCGGGCCGGGCTTCAACGGCACCTCGGGCGTCCACGTCCACATGACCAATTCGCGCCTGACCGACCCGGAGATCCTGGAGACGCGCTTCCCGGTCGTGCTGGAGGATTTCCACATCCGCGCCGGCTCGGGCGGCAAGGGCGAGTGGAATGCCGGCGACGGCACCAGCCGCACCATCCGCTTCCTCAAGACGATGGACTGCGCGATCCTCGCCTCACACCGCAAGGTAAGGCCCTTCGGCATGAAGGGCGGCGAACCGGGCGAGCTCGGCAGGACGTTGGTCCGGCGGCTTTCCGGGGAGGTCGAGGAGCTGAAGCCATCAGACCAGACCCTTCTCCAGGCCGGCGAGGCGGTCACCGTGATCACGCCGACGGCGGGGGGCTATGGAAAGTCGAAGGGCTGAGGCTTAGGCTTGCGTCTTCGTCATTCCGGGCTTGTTGCTTCGCACGCTTCGGAATGACGGCGGCGGTTCCGCTTAAGCCATATCGGTCTTTGCGAAATCGTTGCCTTTGTAGAGCAGGATCGCGCCGTGTTCCTTGGCGCAGGCATAGGCGAAGCAATCGCCGAAGTTGAGCTTGGCCGGGCTGCCGACCGCTCGCCCATAGCGCTTCGCCGCCTCGATCGCGGCCCGGCCGATTGCGGGCGAGATCTCGATTTCGCGCGCCTTGATATTTGCGGCGAACAAAGAAACGCTGTTTTGGGCTTGGTCGATCAGAGAGGAATCCAGTTCACGGCCCGTATCGCGCGCCTTTTTCGCAGCCAGAGACATCACGGCCTCGAACAGTCCCGGCAGCGAGATAAGAAACGGAGCTTGGGCAGCTTCGAGTCTGTTGAGCAGGAGCTCGGCGTCGTCCTCCCGTCCAAGGATTGCGACGATCACGGACGCGTCCAGATAGGTCACGCTTCGTCCCACATCTCGTCGAGAAAGGCCTTGAGGTCAAAATCGCTTTTGCCCTGTCCCATCGCGTCGGCGAGGGCGAGGCTGGGCGCTATCCGTTCGCGCAGCGGACGGGCGCTCTCCACCCGTTCAAGCTCCTGTTCGAGGGCTCGACGCACGACTTCCGTCTTTGTCCGCGCGCCCATTGCCTTCTGCAGGCGGGCCGCGAGTTCGTCGACGGTGCGGTCTCGGATGTAGAGGGACATAGGTTGATCTTCATATGAATATTCACATTAGGCAAGTGAATATTCATATGAGCGGTGGCGCTCGCATATCGCCTCTGCCGCAAAGACGACGGCATGCGCCGCCGCTCTGGAAAGGATAGGGCCCGAGGCTTAGGTCTGGTCTCTAAGGTGGAGACCGACCATGCCCCAGACCTGGATGATCACCGGTGCCAATCGCGGTATCGGCTTGGCGCTGACGATGGAATTGCTGCGACGGGGCGACCATGTCGTCGCCGCGGCGCGCGATCCCTGGGGTGGGGCTCTGGCGGAGGTCGCCGGCGGGCAAGCCGGAACGCTGACCCCGCTCGAGCTCGACGTCACCTCCGACAGGAGCATCGCCGCGGCCAAGCAGGCGCTCGATGGCCGGCCGATCGACGTGCTCGTCAACAATGCCGGCGTCTATGGCCCGCGCGACCGGCAAACGGCGCTCGACATGGACTTCAGGGCCTGGCGCGAGGTGTTCGAGGTCAATGTCTACGCGCCGCTGCGGGTGGCGCAGGCTTTCCTGCCGAATGTCGAGGCGGGTTCGGGCCGCAAGATCGTAACGATCAGCAGCCGCATGGGCTCGATCGGCTCAAACCCGTCCGGCGCCGTTGCCTATCGCTCCTCGAAGGCCGCGGTGAACATGGTCATGGTCGCTTTCGGCAACGCGGTGCGCGACAGCGAGGTCGCGGTGCTGCTCTTCCATCCCGGCTGGGTGCGCACCGATATGGGCGGCGGCGGTGCCGATATCCCGCCGACCGAGAGCGCCGCCGGATTGATCGCGACGATCGACGCCTCGGGCATGGCCCAGACCAACAGCTTCCGCAACTGGAAGGGCGAGGCGATTCCGTGGTGATCGCCTCGCGCTGAAGCTCAGTTGCCGCGGGTCGACGCCAGCCAGAGCCCGCCGCCGATCAGGAAGCCGCCGCTGAACTTCGACATCAACAGGACGCGCCGCTGCGACAGGAAACGGCCGGCCCGGCCGGAGAGGATCGCATAGGCGCTGTCGCTGACTGCGGCGAACAGCATGGCGGTCGCGCCCATGATCGCGATCTGGGTGGCGTAGTCGCGCGCCGGATCGAGGAATTGCGGGAAGAAGGCGCCGAAGAAGACCAGCGTCTTCGGATTGCTCAGCGCGACCAGCAGTCCCTGCAGGAAGAAGCCGCCGCGCGGCGGGCGCGCCTCGGCCGCGCCATCGGCGATCTCGCCGGCGCTGCGATACATCTTCCATCCCAGCCAGATCAGATAGGCGGCGCCGGCGAGCCTGACCCAGTCGAACCAGTGGCCCATTGCGGCGATCACCGAGCTCAGGCCGATGCCGACGATGGCGATCATGATCACCAGCCCGGCCTGCGTTCCTGCCATGTTGAGAAGCCCGGCGCGGCTACCATGCTTCAGGCTGTTGGCGATGATCAGCGTCACGGTCGGGCCGGGCACGATCACGATGACGAAGCAGGCGACAAGGTAGGCGGCGAACAGCTCGAATGACATGGGATAGCCTCCCGGCGGCTTGGCGGCCGCCTTCAAGGCGGCGCGTCATTCCTCGCCTGTTTGCGCCGACCTGTCGAGAGAGGAGGGGAGCGTGGCCAACATCGGGTTTCGGGTCGTCCCGCTGACACCGCAGCATTGGCCGGCGCTGGAGGGTCTCTTCGGGCCGCAAGGGCCTTGCTATGGCTGCTGGTGCAATCATTTCCGCATGTCGCCGAAGCTGCGCAAGCCATTGCTCGGCGAGGGCGCACGGCAGCTCTTCGAGGAGCGGGTGAGGACAGGCCCGCCGCCGGGCGTGCTCGCTTTCGCCGGTGATGTCCCGGTCGGTTGGCTGCAGATCGGGCCTCGGGCGCATGTGCCCGAGTGGAACAACCCACGCCGTGCCTCGACGCCTTTGCCGGACGCTTCTGCAGAGGACGAGCGCAACTGGGCCGCCTCCTGCTTCTTCGTCCGCAAGGGCTTTCGCGGCAAAGGCGTTACGGCTGCGTTGCTCTCCGGCGGGGTGGAATTTGCACGGGCGAGCGGCGCGCGCCTCGTCGAGGCCGCGCCGATGGACAATGAGGGCAAGCGCAGCGCCGACGGGCTCTATGTCGGTCCAGAAAGCGTGTTTCGGCGCGCCGGTTTTGTCGAGGTCGCCCGGCAGAAACTCGGCCGGCCGCTGATGAGATTCATGCTCTGACGACAGGACGCCGAAGGTTGATGCATAAAAGGCTGTCAAGCTAAAAGTTTCAAATATTTGAGTTGGTTAGCTGGCTCCGTTAAGCATCTGTTTGCTTCGCAGCTGCGAGAAGTCGGCCGCTCGGCTTTGGCGGTGGATGTGATGCGGCGGTTCGGGTTGACGGCGAAGATCACGGTGCTTTTCGCGATCTTCGGCATCGCGGCGGCGCTCGGTCTCGCCAGCGCCGTGCGCGGCCTCGATTCCGTCCATGAGATCGACCGCGAGGCCTTCGGCGGGCAGCAGCTCGCCAACAAGGCGGCGCTGCTCTCGAGCCGCGTCGCGCAGGCTTCGCTGCTCAGCCGCTTCGAGGACGCGACCGAACCGCGCGCGGTCGAGCAGGCACTCGATCAGCTCGATGCGGCCGTTGAGCTTGTGGACGCGGCCCGCGCCAATCTGATGTCTTCCTTGCCGGCAAATGTACTGCAATCCAACGCGACTCTGGGGGCGCGCATCCGGACCTTCATCGATTTCCAGCGCGACATCGTCGAGATCGGCCGCAGGGTCTCGCCGAAGGCGGCATTGATCGAGGCCTCGGCCGAAGCCGCCAAGGAGAATGTCCGCCAGATCATGCTGGTGACCTCGGCCATGCGCGACGAGCTCGACCGGCAGGCCGGGATCGCTGCGGCGCGCGCGCAGGACCTCGCCTCGCGCGTGAGGTTGCGGGTCATCGTGATTGCTGCCGGCCTGCCGCTCGCCGGCGGGTTGCTGGCGATCTTCCTGCTCAGGGCACATCTGACCCGGCCGCTGCGCGAATTGATGGATACGATCAAGCTGGCGACATCGTCGGATCGGGTCGTCGACGTGCCGCACTGCAAGCGCCGCGACGAGATCGGTGAGCTTGCCCGCACGGTGCGCACGCTGAGCGAGGTCCGCGCCACCCTTGTCACGCGCGATGCCGAGGCCGACCTGTCGCAACAGCATCAGCAGCGGCGCACCGACGAGTTGCACAGGATCGCGCAGGAGTTCGAGGCGCGGATCGGCCGCCTGCTCGCCGATATCGGCCGGCTGAGCGAGGGCCTGCGCGCAGCGCTCGGCGAATCTGCCGCGCGTGCCGGACAGATCTCGCATAGCGGCAGTGCTGCTGCGCAGGCCGTCGCCGGGGCGGGCGAGGAGGCCGAGCGCATCGCCGATGCCGCGGTGCGGCTGGAGGAGGTCGTCGAGCAGATCAATCGCGAGGTCAGGCGTGTCTCGGAGACCGCGAGTCTGGCGACCCGCGACGCGGCCGGCACGGTCGGTCTGGTCGGCCGGCTGACCGAGAATGCCGGCAAGATCCGCGACGTCGTCCAGCTGATCGAGGCGATCGCCCGGCAGACCAACCTGCTCGCGCTCAACGCCACGATTGAGGCGGCGCGGGCGGGCGCACAGGGCCGCGGCTTTGCCGTCGTCGCTAGCGAGGTGAAGGCGCTGGCGACGCAGACTGCGGACGCGACGGCACAGATCTCGGCCCGGATCGCGACCGTGGACGCGGCACTGTCGCAGGCGGCTCAGGCGATCATCGGCATCGCCAGCCGCGCCGGCGCGGTCGAGCAGGCGAGCACCGAGATCTCGACCATGGTTGCCTCGCATACCGGCCTGCTGCAGGGCCTGGGCGAGACCATCGCGCGCATCTCGGTGGTCACCGGGCAGGCCGCCGTCGCGGTGACGACGATCGCGGGTGCCGGCGTCCAGACCACTGTCCATGCCGAGCAGGGCGCGAGCGGGGCTCGCCAGCTCGACGAGCGGATCTCGGCCCTGCAGGCTGAAGCCGACGAGTTCGCCAGGCGCCTGCGCGCCGCCTGAACCGGCTTGCCTTGGCCGGCCGACTCGCGGCCTTGTGCGCCATGCCCGAAAGCATGTGCATCTTCCCATGAGCTGGTCACCGCAGCAGGACGCGGCGCTCGCCGCCGTGGCCGATTGGCTCAGGGTCGGCTCGCCGCAGCTCTTCCGCCTGTTCGGTTATGCCGGCACGGGCAAGACCACGCTCGCCCGCCATATCGCCGAGGGCGTCGACGGCACGGTCGTGTTCGCCGCTTTCACCGGCAAGGCCGCGCTCGTCCTGCGCAACAAGGGCTGCGAGGGCGCGCAGACCATCCATTCGCTGATCTACCGCTCGCGCGGCGTCGACGAGGAGAGCCCGACCTTCGTGCTCAATCGCGAGAGTACGGCCGCCAAGGCCAAGCTGATCATCATCGACGAGTGCTCGATGGTCGACGAGGATCTCGGCCGCGACCTGCTGTCCTTCGGCACGCCGGTGCTGGTGCTGGGCGACCCGGCGCAGCTGCCGCCGGTCAAGGGCGGCGGCTTCTTCACCGAAGCCGAGCCGGACGTGATGCTGACCGAGGTCCACCGCCAGGCGGCGGACAACCCGATCGTGCGCATGTCGATGATCGTGCGCGAGGGCGGGCGGCTCGAGGTTGGCGATTACGGTGCCAGCCGGATCATCCGGCGCGCCGAGATCACGCCTGAGATCGTGCTGTCGGCCGATCAGGTGCTGGTCGGCCTCAACAAGACGCGCCGGCAATACAATGCCCGCATGCGCCAGCTCATGGGCCATGTCGCCAATGTCCCTGCGGTCGGCGAGAAGCTGGTCTGCCTGCGCAACGACAAGAGCAAGGGCCTGCTCAATGGCGGCGCCTGGATCGTGCAGGAGCTGAAGACCTCTAAGAAAGGCCTCATCACCATGCGGGTGACGCCGGAGGACGACACCGGGGGTAAGCCGGTCAAGGTCTCGGTCATGCCGAACTTCTTCGATGGCACCGAGGATGAGGTACCCTGGGAACTGCGCCGCCACACCGACGAGTTCACCTTCGGCTATGCGCTGACCGTGCATAAGGCGCAGGGCTCGCAATGGGACAACATCGTCATGTTCGACGAGGCCTTCGCCTTCCGCGAGCACCGGGCGCGCTGGCTCTATACCGGCCTGACGCGTGCGGCCGAGACGATCACCGTGGTGATGTGAGCGCTGCGAGCAAGCGGGCGCGCTCGATGTCCTTGGGGCGCCCGAAGCCAGCGATGATGCGCCTGAGCTCATCCCGTTCGGGGACGTAGACGGTTGCCCTGCCGATCGTGATCGTCTGGCGCGTCGTCGGCTGGACCGGGTGCCACGTCTCGCCGACGCGATGCTCGAAGCCGGCCATGAGATCGACCGGCACGGGCGGCGCCGACCATTTGGCCAGCACCGTCGAGCGAAATAGTGGGTTCGGCAGCCCCTGATAGGACTCGATGTCGAGCGCCGGCAGGATGCGGCTGATATCCTCGACGCTAAGCAGGACATCGACATCGGCGACGGTGATCGGCCTGGCGCCATGAAGGGCGGCCGCGGCGCTCGCGATGATCCACCAGGGCCCGCGGGCGTTCTCCATGATCGCAGCGACGGAACCGAGGGTTTCGATCAGGGGCGCTGGCAGGCTCATGAGCGGCCTATAGCAGCCCCGAGGTGGCTGCGGCGAGCCCGCGCCAGACCGCCACGGTAGATTGGAATTGCGCGAAGCGATGCTGGCGGAGAAGAATTTTCTTGGTATGCGATAGTGTCGGCCTGCCCGGCGACGCATCGAGAGCCATCATGAACTTCGCCCAGAACTTCGACCTGTGGATCGACCGCCGCGGCAGCAACTGCGCCAAATGGGACAAGATGGAGGCGATCTACGGCGTGCCGGTCTCCGACGGCATCGCCATGTGGGTCGCCGATATGGACTTTCGGCCGCCGGCTTGTGTCCAAGCCGCGATCGAGGCGATGGCCGCTCATGGCGTTTACGGCTATTTCGGCGACGAGCGCACCAACAGCGACGCCATCCGCTGGTGGATGAAGGAGCGCCATGGCTGGGCGGTCGAGCCGCAGGCGATCTTCACCACGCATGGACTGGTGAACGGCACCGCGCTCTGCGTCGACGTCTATACCAAGCCGGGCGATGGCGTCGTCCTGATGACGCCGGTCTACCATGCCTTCGCCCGTGTCATTAAGGCGGCGGGCCGCGATGTCGTCGAATGCAAGCTCGCGCTCGATGACGGCCGCTACGTCCTCGACATCCCCGCCTGGGATGCGCAGATGACCGGCAAGGAGCGGATGCTGATCCTGTGCTCGCCGCACAATCCCGGTGGGCGGGTCTGGAGCCGTGACGAGCTCAGGCAGATCGCCGATTTCTGCGTCCGCCACGACCTGATCCTGGTCTCGGACGAGATCCATCACGATCTGGTCATGCCGGGATACAAGCACACGGTCATGGCCAATGCCGCGCCGGAGATCATGGGTCGTCTGGTGATGATGACCGCGACGACCAAGACCTTCAACATCGCCGGCGCCCATGTCGGCAACGTCATCATCCCCGACGAAACGCTGCGCGCGCCCTTCCGCGCCCGGATGAATGCGCTCGGCATATCCCCCAACTCTTTCGGCATGGAGATGTCGACGGCTGCCTACAGCCCGCAAGGCGCAGCCTGGGTCGACTCCCTGGTCGCCTATCTCGACGGCAACCGCCGGCTCTTCGACGAGGCGGTCGGCAGTATTCCCGGTATGCGCTCGATGCCGTTGGAGGCGACCTATCTCGCCTGGGTCGATTTCGCCGGCACCGGGATGGAAGCCAAGGAGTTCATCGCCCGCGTCGAGAAGCAGGCGAAGATCGCGGTGAACCACGGTACGAGCTTCGGCGCTGGCGGCGACAGCTTCCTGCGCTTCAACCTTGCGACCCAGCGCTCTGTGGTGGTCGAGGCCGCAGAGCGGTTGAAGAAGGCGTTCGCCGACATGCAGTAAGGGCTGCGGCGAGTTGTGAGGCTCGCCGCCAGTTACTGCCTCACAGCCTCTGCGAGGTCGTTCCCTTGGCGATGATCGGGCCGGTCGGCCGACCGGTCGGGGAGCCGGTCGCCGGTTCCAGCGTGATCTCGAAGAGCTGATCCTTGCCGAGCGGCAGGTTGTCGAGCCTGAGCGGCGTCGAGCGGGCGCGGTCGATCAGGCCGACCGAGCGCGGTCCGACGGCGCGATCCCACAGCGTCCAGATTTCCAGCGCCTTGCCGGCCGGCACGTCGATGCTCTGCAAGGGCAGCATCTCGACGCGGCCGTCGGCGAAGGTATGCACCACGGCGGCGGCGGCATTGCTGTCGGTCAGCAGCACCGCAACCATCAGCGGCTGGCGCCCGGCACGGTCGAGCGCGCCGATGAGGCCGACCGCCAGCAGCACGGTCGCCAGCGCGCCGGCGAAGGCAGCACCGCGCCAGACGAACAAGCTGTTCCACCAGTCGGCAAGGCGGCCGGAGCCGGCCGCTGCCTGTCGCGGTGCCGCTGCTGCCGCGGAGGTCGCAGGCTGGATCAGGCCCGCTATTCCGGCCTCGATCCGGGACCAGAGATCGGCGGGAGGCGCGATCGGAGTGGCTGTCGCGTCGAGCGCGGCGAAATGGCGGCGCCAGCGCTCGACGGCGGTCGCGAAAGCGGTGTCCTGCTCCAGGCGATGCTCGGCGGCGTCGCGCTCCTGGCCTTCGAGCAGGCCGAGGACATATTCGCCCGCGAGCGCATTATACTCGGGCGAGGCTGCGTCGGCGACGGGGCTCATCCGAGGCACTCCTTCAGCGAGAGCAGCGAGCGGCGGATCCACGACTTGACCGTGCCGAGCGGCAGCTTGAGGCGCCCGGCGATCTCGCCATGCGTCAGCCCCTGGACGAAGGCGAGCAGCACCAGGCCGCGCCGTTGCGGCGGCAGCATCTCGAGACAGGCGCGCAGCGCCGTGGCGTCGGAGAGTTTTGACATCACGGTCTCCGGATCATCCTCCTCGCTCGCCGTCTCCTCGGCGATCGGTGTGTCGCTGGTCTCGGTCCGCTTCTCGTCGCGCAGGATCGAGAGCGAGCGGTTGCGCAGGATGGCGTAGATCCAGGTCAGGCCGGCGCCGCGCTCGGGATCGAAGCGGGCCGCATGTCTCCAGACCAGCACGAACGCGTCCTGCACCGCTTCCTCCGCCAGGGCCCGGCGCTTCAGCAGACGTTGCGCCACACCGAGCATACGCGGCGACTCCGCCTCGTAGATGCGCCTGAGCGCTGATTTATCGCCGGCGGCACAGGCGAGCAGCGCGTTTTCGATCTCGCCGGTCTGTCGCGGCTGCGTAGCGTCAGTCGCCATCCGTCTCCCCGGTATCCGGCCGTCCCTACGGAAGCGGCGAGCTCATTGTTACGCGATAGCAGCCGTCTTGGATGCGTCCGGGGCTTTTATTTTTTCGTCCGCATCCGGCCTGCGATCCCGTCGCTATCCGCCATGGGTGCCGCGCCAAAGCAGGCGCAGGCCGCCCCTCTTTTGAGATTGCGACACGAACCGGAGGACATCCAATGACCAAGGCTCGCAACCTGCTTCTCGCATCCACCATTCTCGCCACGACCTTCGCTGCGGCGACCGCAGCCCAGGCCGGCATGCTCGCCGCGCTGACCGGCGACGACACGCTCACCATGGTCGACACCGCGACCCAGAAGGCCGGCAAGTCGATGAAGGTCACCGGCATCAACGGCAAGATAGCCGGCATCGACGTCCGCCCCGCCGACGGCATGCTCTATGCCCTTGGCGTCGACGGCACGATCTACACGATCGACCAGGCCGGCAAGGCGACGATGAAGTCGAAGATGGACACGGTCCTCGCTGCCAGCGCCATGGCGTCCGTCGACTTCAACCCGGCGGCCGATCGCTTGCGCGTGATCGGCTCGGACGGCACCAACCTGCGCGTCAACGTCGACGACGGCAAGACCACGGTCGACGGCAAGCTGAAGTTCGCCGAGACCGACATGCACAAGGGCGAAGCGCCGATGATCGTCGCCGGCGCCTACAGCAACTCGGTCAAGGGCACCAAGGAGACGGCGCTCTACGACATCGACGGCAAGATCGGCGGGCTGCTGAAGCAGGCGCCGCCGAATGACGGCGTGCTCGGCGCCATCGGCAAGCTTGGCGTCACGCCCAAGGCGATCGCTTTCGACATCGAGACGGCAGCCGACGGCACGAATACCGGATGGCTCGTCGCCGATGGCGGGCTCTACAAGGTCGATCTGACCTCGGGCAAGGCCGCGATGGTTGGCAAGATCGGCGGGCTCACCGCACCGGTGCGTGATGTCGCGGCGTTGCCGGCGATGTGACCTCTACTGATCTTCCGATCAGCGGGAGGCCGCCGTTCCGCGAGGGACGGCGGCCTTTCTCGTCTCGGGAGATGATTGAGGAGTTGACCGGGCTTTCGCCATAGTTGCAGTGGAGCTTGCAATCGGCAACGCGGATAGCGGAGACGACAGCATGGCGGATCGCTCCGAGCCAAGTCAGCAGGCACTGGCGCTGCAGCGCTTCGGCCTAGGCCTGAAGCCGGGGCAGGCTGCTGGCATGGCGGATGCGCGCGAGCGCCTGCTTGTGGATATCCGCAGCGAAGGCGCGCCGCAGCCGAACGTCAGCTTTTCCGGCGCCGCTCCGATCGGACGGGGGCTCTACGCGTTCGAGGATGAGGAGCGGGCGGCGCGTGAAGCACGTCGGGTAGCCGGGCAGGGCATGGGGCAGGGCGTGCAGGTCGCCGCCGCGCCGCCGGCCCCTGGCCAGCCGCAAGGCCAGATGACGGCGCCGGCACAGCCGGTTCCCCAGTTTCCGCAGACGATCTACCGCGAGGAAGCTGTCGCGCGCATCCAGATCGCTCTGGAGGCCGAGACAGGCTTCGCCGAGCGGCTTGTCAAGTTCTGGTCGAACCATTTCTGCGTCTCGGTCGCCAAGGGCAATTTCGTGCGCGCCATGGCTGGCGCCTTCGAGCGCGAGGCGATTCGCCCCAATATCTTCGGCCGCTTCGAGGACCTGCTGATCGCGGTAGAGAGCCACCCGGCGATGCTCAACTTCCTCGACAACCAGCTCTCGATCGGCCCGGATTCGCGCGCCGGCAAGCGCCGTGGCCGCGGCCTCAACGAGAACCTCGCCCGCGAGATCATGGAGCTGCACACGCTCGGCGTTTCCGGTGGCTATACACAAGGAGACGTCACCTCGCTGGCGCGGATCATCACCGGCTGGACCGTTGTCGGGCGTGATGCCCGCCTCGGCTTCCCCGGCTCCTTTGCCTTCAATCCCGGCCTGCATGATCCCGGTGGGCAGAGGCTGCTCGGCAAGGTCTATCGGCAGGAGGGCAAGGAGAAGGGCATGGCGGCGCTCGCCGACCTCGCCCGCCATCCGAGCACGGCAGTCTTCATCGCCCGCAAGCTCGTCCGCCACTTCGTCGCCGACGAGCCGCCGCAGGCGCTGATCGCCGATCTCACCCGCGTCTTCCGCGAGACGGGTGGCGACCTCGCCGCGCTCTCGCGGGCACTGGTCACGTCGGAACTCGCCTGGACTGCGCCGGCGACCAAGCTGCGCACGCCGCAGGAATTCCTGGTCGCGACGTTCCGGGCGCTCGGCCGCAAGCCGGATTTCGGCCAGATCGCGGGGCCGCTCGGCGTGATGGGCCAGCCGCTCTGGCAGCCTTCAGGGCCCGACGGCTATCCCGACACGAACGCGGCCTGGGCGACGCCGGAGGGGATCAAGACCCGCATCGATGTCGCAGCCCAACTCGGCCGGCAGGCGGCGGGCTCGGTCGCCGATCCGCGTGCGCTGGTCGAGGAGGTGCTCGGCCCGCTCGCCTCGCCCCAGACCAGGCAGGCGGTAGCGCGCGCCGAAAGCAAGCAGCAGGCGATCGCGCTGCTGCTGATGTCGCCCGAATTCCAGCGGAGGTGAGCATGGCCGCCGACGATGACGATTGCGAACGGATGACGCCCTCACGCCGCGCCGTATTGGGGGCGGCCAGCGCACTCTTCGCCTGGTCCTACATGCCGAAATTCGCCCATGCAGCGGCCGGCTCGCGCGATTCCCGTTTCCTGCTGGTGGTGCTGCGCGGTGCACTCGATGGGCTCTCGGCCGTGCCGCCGCTCGGCGATCCCAACTACGCCGATCTGCGCGAGGGGATCGCGTTGGCGAAGGACGGGCCTGAGGCGGCGCTGCCGCTCGACGGCTTCTTCTATCTGCATCCGGCGATGCCCAACCTGGCGCGGCTCTATGCCGGCGGGCAGGCGGCGATCGTCCATGCCAGTGCCACCGGCTATCGCGAGCGCTCGCATTTCGATGGGCAAGATGTGCTGGAGAGCGGGCAGGGTGGTCCGGGCAAGACCGATTCAGGCTGGCTCAACCGGCTGATCGCCAGCCTGCCGCCGGGCGAAGCAGTCTCGCGCCATGGCGCGCTCGGCGTCGGCGTGGTGCCGCCTTTGGTCGTGCGGGGCGAGGCGCCGGTGCTCGGCTGGGCGCCGCCGCGCATGGCACGGGCCGGCGCCGATCTCGTCCAGCGTCTCGGCGATCTCTATGGCGAGCGCGATCCCGCTCTGGCGCTCGTGCTGAAGCGGGCGATCGAGACCGAATTGATCGCGTCCCGGCAAGGTGCCGAACAGCCGCGTGGCGGCGGCGGGCCGGATAGTGCCGAGGGGATGAAGCGCATCGCCGAGGGAGCCGCCCGGCTGGTCGGCGCCGAGGACGGCCCGCGCATCGCTGCATTGGCTTTCGAGGGTTGGGATACGCATGCGAACGAAGGCGGAGCCAAGGGGCGGCTCGCCACCTTGCTCGGTGGGCTCGACGGCGCGCTTGCGACCTTCGAGAGCGGTCTCAGGCCGGTCTGGAAGGACACGGTGGTGATGGTGGTCACCGAGTTCGGCCGTACCGCCCGCGTCAACGGCACGGTCGGCACCGATCACGGCACCGGCACGGTCGCCTTCCTGGTCGGAGGTGCGGTCAGGGGCAAGCGGATGATCGTCGACTGGCCCGGCCTCAAGCCGGAGCAATTGCATGAGCAGCGCGACCTCAGGCCGACCACCGACATCCGTGCCGTCGCCAAGGGCGTCGTCGCCGATCTCTTCGGATTGTCTGGCCCGGTGCTGGCCGAGAAGGTCTTTCCCGGCAGCGGTGATCTCAAGCCGATGCAGGGGTTGGTGGTGTAGCCCTCCCTTCTCCCCCTGCGGGAGAAGGTGGCTCGGCGAAGCCGAGACGGATGAGGGGTCGCGAGACCTCTCATGTTTCGTCGCCGTCAGGCGCAAACGACTAGTGACGGCGCGACCCCTCACCCCAGCCCTCTCCCGCAAGGGGAGAGGGGGCAGGTTGCGGTTCACGCGTCAGCGCTCAAGCCCAGGCGCGGCCCTTCAGCTTTTCTTCATAGGCGTCGATCTTGGTCGACTTCTCCATAGTGAGGCCGATATCGTCGAGGCCGTTGAGCAGGCAGTGCTTGCGGAACGGGTCGATCTCGAAGGTCACCGTGCCGCCATCCGGGCCCTTGATGCTCTGGTTCTGAAGGTCGACGGTCAGCGTCGCGTTCGAGCCGCGATCGGCGTCGTCGAACAGCTTGTCGAGATCTTCCTGGCTGACCACGATCGGCAGGATGCCGTTCTTGAAGCAGTTATTGTAGAAGATGTCGGCGAAGCTCGTGGAGATCACGCAGCGGATGCCGAAGTCGAGCAGCGCCCAGGGCGCGTGCTCGCGCGACGAGCCGCAACCGAAATTGTCGCCGGCGACCAGGATCTCCGACTTGCGATAGGCCGGCTGGTTCAGGACGAAATCGGGATTCTCCGAGCCGTCGTCCTTGTAGCGCATCTCCGAGAACAGCGCGGTGCCCAGCCCGGTGCGCTTGATCGTCTTCAGGTACTGCTTGGGGATGATCATGTCGGTGTCGACATTGATCACCTTCAGCGGGGCAGGGGTCGAGGTCAGGGTGGTGAAGGGCTGCATGGCGGGTACTCCGGCAGGTCTTTCGTGATGTGGGCGAGGCGGCGCGTCAGAGCTGCGCCGTCAGGAGCTTGAAGCTGGCGAAGGTGAAGAAGGCGGCGAGGCAAGCTTCGGCGCGGCGGCGGATCCTGCGGTAGCCCGCCACCATCGACGCCGTCGAGAACAGGTAGGCATAGGTCTGGTTGATCGCGAGCGAGATCGTCAGGCAGCCGAGGATGATGGCGTAGAGCACCACCGCTGGCGTTTCGGGCCTGAGGCCGAGCGCGATGATCGCCGTCCAGCTCAGGATCGCCTTCGGGTTGGTGAGGTGCATCAGGTAGCCGCGCAGATAGAGGCGGCGGCCCGAGCCACTGGCTTTCGGCGGCGGCATCTCCGCCTGCATGGCCGAGCGGGCCGAGCGCCAGGCCAGGAACAGCAGATAGAGCCCGCCGACGATCTTGATGGCGTAGAGCGCGCCGGGATGGGCGACGATCAGGGCGGTGACGCCGACCGCGGCGAGGATGCCCCAGGTCAGCGATCCCGTGGTGACGCCGAGCGCGAGCGTCATCCCGGCCCGTCTGCCATGCTCCATCGAGGTCGCCATCACCTGGAGATTGCTCGGTCCGGGGCTGGCGACAGCGATGAAGAACGCCGAGAAGACCAAGGCGAGGTCGGGCAAGTGGCGGATCAGTTCGTCCAGCATCGTCTCTATCCCGCCGCCTTCTCGATTGCGTCCATATCGTCGTCGTCGAAGCCGAAATGGTGGCCGATCTCGTGGACGAGCACATGGGTGACGATGGCGCCCAGGCTCTCGTCATGCTCGGCCCAGTAGTCGAGGATCGGCCGCCGGTAGAGATGGATGGTGTTGGGCATCTGCCCGGTCTGCGGGGCATAGCCCTGCTGCGGCAGGCCGATCCCTGAGAACAGGCCGAGCAGGTCGAAGGGGCTCTCGGCTTCGAGCTCCTTCAGCACGTCGTCCTCGGGGAACTCGGTGACGTTGATGACGAGGTCGGCGCAGAGCTTGCGGAAATCATTGGGCAGGCGGTCATAGGCCGCCTGCGCCAGCACTTCGAACTCAGCGCTGGACGGCGCACGCACGCCATCCCAGTCGAGACCCTGCGAGCCTTCAATCGAGGCGCTTGTCTTGATCGAGGGAACGCTGCCCATCACCAGATCTTCAATTGATGCCCGAGCCACCATGACAGGCCGATGAAGGCGATCAGCGAGAGACCGCGGCCGATACGCCGGCCCCAGATCTCGATTTGATCGCCTTCCGGCGCGTCCTTGCCGGAGAAGTGGTCGGCCGCGCGCCCCATGGATGAGCCGAGGAAGCTCTCATCGTCGCGCCTGACGCGATCGAGCGCTTCCTTGGCCTCCTTGGCGCGGGCGGCTTCGCGGGGATCGGTGCTCATGACGTCCTCCCGCGAAACGACCCGCTTCAGCCCAGCGTCCGCACGTCGACAAAGTGGCCGATCAGGGACGCCGCCGCCGCCATCGCCGGCGAGACCAGGTGGGTGCGGCCCTTGAAGCCCTGGCGGCCCTCGAAATTGCGGTTCGAGGTCGAGGCGGCGCGCTGGCCCGGCTTGAGCTGGTCCGGGTTCATGCCGAGGCACATCGAGCAGCCCGGCTCGCGCCATTCGAAACCGGCGGCGAGGAAGATCTTGTCGAGCCCCTCGGCCTCGGCCTGCTGCTTCACCAGGCCCGAGCCCGGCACGATCATGGCGTAGTCCAGGCTCTCATGGATCTTCTTGCCCTCGACGATCTTGGCGACCGTACGCAGATCCTCGATGCGGCCATTGGTGCAGGAGCCGATCCAGATCACGTCGAGCGGGATCTCGGTCATCTTGGTGCCGGCAGTCAGACCCATATAGTCGAGCGCGCGCTGCTTCGAGCTGCGCTTGGTCTCGTCCTCGATCAGCGCAGGATCGGGCACGGCGCCGGTCACCGAGATCACGTCCTCTGGGCTGGTGCCCCAGGATACGATCGGCGGCAGGTTGGCGGCATCGAGCCTGACGATGCGGTCGAAATGCGCGCCCTCGTCGGTCCGCAGCGTCTCCCAGTAGCGCAGCGCCTCGTCCCAGGCGGCGCCCTGCGGCGCCTTCGGCCGGCCTTTCAGATATGCGTAGGCCTTCTCGTCCGGCGCGACCATGCCGGCGCGGGCGCCGCCCTCGATCGACATGTTGCAGACCGTCATGCGGCCTTCCATCGAGAGGCCCCGAATGGCCTCGCCGGCATATTCGATCACCGAGCCGGTGCCGCCGGCGGTGCCGATCTCGCCGATGATGGCGAGCGTGATGTCCTTGGCGCCGACGCCCGGAGCGGGTGTGCCGTCGACCTGGACCAGCATGTTCCTGGCCTTCTTCTGGATCAGCGTCTGGGTGGCGAGCACATGCTCGACCTCCGAGGTGCCGATGCCATGGGCCAGCGCGCCGAAGGCGCCATGCGTCGAGGTGTGGCTGTCGCCGCAGACGATGGTGGTGCCGGGCAGGGTGAAGCCCTGCTCGGGGCCGACGATGTGGACGATGCCCTGGCGGATATCGAGCTCGTTGAAATACTCGACGCCGAATTCCTTGGCGTTCCTGGCCAGCGCCTCGACCTGGATGCGGCTCTCTTCCTCGGCGATGCCCTTGCTGCGGTCGGTCGTCGGGATGTTGTGGTCGACGACGGCCAGCGTCTTGTGCGGCGCATGGACCTTGCGGCCAGTCATGCGCAGGCCCTCGAAGGCCTGCGGGCTGGTGACCTCGTGGACGAGGTGGCGGTCGATATAGAGTAGGCAGGTGCCGTCGTCCTGACGGTCGACGACGTGGTCCTCGAAGATCTTGTCGTAGAGGGTGGTGGGGGCCTTGGTCGCAGTCATGGCTTCAATTGCCTTCGGTATGGAAATCGGTGGCGGCCCAAAGGGCCAGCGCGCATCGCAACGGCCTGTCGCCGGCCGGACGGCCGGTCTCAGGCGCAGCTAAGGCCGGCTGCGAGCGAGGCCGTGAAGCGGCCGAAGAAGCGCCAGGGCAGGCGGGCATGGTCATGCAGCGCAGCGAAGCCCTGGGTGGTCGGAAAACGGCGCAGGTTCAACGTGCGGCGCACTACGCGCCGGACTTCGCTCCTGTTCTGCCGTTTCACCGTCATGACGTGCTTCTACCAGTTCCAAACTGCACGGGCAACGCGGTGAGACTGTCGCAGCGGCAGCCGCGTAGCGCGTTCAGTGCAGGGCTGTTATCTAGCGGCTCCCGGCGCGCCGCGAAAGAGCAGGTTGCGCCGGCAAACGGAACGGTGATGCGATGGCGCGCTTCTTCCCCTTCATGCTGCTGGCGGTCATCGCCTATGGCGTCACTGTCGCGGCGTTGGGCGTGCCGCTCTCGCGCGAGCTTCTCAATATCGGCCTGCCGTCCGGCACCGCCTTCGTCCTCACTGTCAGCGAGCTCCTGCTCGCGATCTCGACGGTCGTGCTGTTCTTCGAGATCATGAACGCGACCAGCGCCAAGTCGAGCTCGATCCTGAACCACGGCCTGTCCATGGTGGTCTTCATCGCCTGCGGGCTGATCTTTCTGTTCGTCCCCGGCTTCGGCACCGGCACCTTCGTGATCATCACGCTGATGGCACTGGTCGACGTGATCGCGGGTTATTCGATCAGCATCCTGACAGCGCGGCGGGATATGACCTTCGGGAATAACGAGTAAGTCGCCGTCATTCCGGGGCAGGCCGTAGGCCTGAGCCTGGAACCCATGAACACCGCCCTTTCCGTCATGGTCGGGCTTGTCCCGACCATCCACGTCTTCCTTCCGGCGAGGCGGTGTTCAAGACGTGGATGCTCGCCACAGGGGCGAGCATGACGAACTGGAGCAGCGTTGTGTTCATGGGTGCCGGGCTCGCCGCTGCGCAGCGCCCCGGAAAGACGGCGGCGCTAAAGCTCACTCCGCAGCTGCCACAGCTCCGGGAAGAACGAGCGCTCCAGCGCCGTCCGCAGGAACTTCACGCCGCTGGAGCCGCCGGTGCCCTGCTTGAAGCCGATGATGCGCTCGACCGTCTTCATGTGGCGGAAGCGCCATTGCTGGAACTGGTCCTCGACATCGACCAGCTCCTCGGCGAGCTCGTAGAGATCGAAATAGCTGTGCGTGTCGCGGTAGATCGTCAGCCACACCGCCTTCACGCCCTCGTTCGCGACATGCGGCTGGCTCCAGTCGCGCTCGATGCAGTAGGCCGGGACCGGCAGGCCGCGCCGCGCCAGCAGGCGCAAGGCCTCGTCATAGAGGCTCGGTGCCTCCAGCAATTCCTTGAGATGGGCGTAATGCTCGGAATGATGCCGGTGCATCGCCAGCATGCGCGGATCCTTGGCGCCGAGACGGAATTCGAAGGCACGGTACTGGTGCGACTGGAAGCCAGAGGACTGGCCGAGCGCATCGCGGAAGGCGAGATAATCGGCCGGGGTCATGGTCGAGAGCACGTCCCAGGCGCTGATCAACTGCGCCTGGATGCGCGAGACCCGCGCCAGAGACTTGAAGGCCGGCTGCAACTCGTCGGCCTTGATCGCGGCGATGGCGCCATCGAGCTCATGTGCCGCCAGCTTCAGCCAGAGCTCCTGGACCTGGTGGATGGTGATGAACAACAGCTCGTCGGGCGCATCGCTCAGCGGCTTTTGCGCCGCGAGCAGCAGGTCGAGGCCGAGATAGGAGCCGTAATCCATCCGCTCCTTGAAATCGGTCTGGATGCCGGGTTCGATCCGGCTCTTGTGATCGCCTGTCCCGGTGGTCATCGCGCCGTCCTCGCTGGACTCGCGCCTTGACTGAGGAGAGGCGCAAGATATTTTAAGCTTAAAGTATTTTGCCGGATCGGCAAGGTAGCGGAGCACGATGATGGACCAGATGACGAATGCTCCCGCGACGCTCGGCCGTCCGCCCTTCGACCTTTCCGCCGAGTTCTCGCGCTTCCGCCAGAACTGGCCGGACAAGCTGCATTTTGCCGCCCACAGCCATCATTTCTGGCCGGATGCGACCCGCGAAGCACACCTGTGCGCCTGGGACGATGCTGCTCGCCTCGTCGACGGCAAGTGGCAGGAGGTGCTCGGCCCGGTCTGGCAGAAGGTCGCGCAAGGTGTTGCCAAGCACCTCAATCTGCCCGGGATCGAGGGTCTCGTCCCCGCCAACAACACCCATGAATTCGTCAACCGGCTGCTGTCCTGCCTGCCGAGCGAGCGCAAGCCGCGCATCCTGACTAGCGATGCTGAGTTCCACTCCTTCCGCCGCCAGATCGAGCGGCTGGCGGAGGACGGCTTGATCGAGCTCACCGTCGTGCCGGCCGAGCCTTTCGCCGACCTGACGGAGCGGCTGGTCGTGGCGGCGAAACAAGGTTCCGGTCCTGACCTGGTCTTCGTCAGCCAGGTCCATTTCAACTCCGGCTATGCTCTGACCGATCTGGAGACGCTGGTCGATGGCGTCTCGGCACCGGGCCGGCTCGTCGTCATCGACGGCTATCACGGCTTCCTGGCGCGGCCGACCGATCTCTCGGCCATTGCCGACAAGGCCTTCTACATCGCCGGCGGCTACAAATACGCCATGTCGGGCGAAGGCGCTTGCTTCATGCATTGCCCGCCCGGTTTCGCCATGCGCCCGCGCGATACCGGCTGGTATGCCTCCTTTGGCGCGCTCGCTGGCCCGCAAGACAGCATCGGCTATGCCGAGAACGGTTGGCGCTTCATGGGCGCGACCTTCGATCCCTCCGGTCTCTATCGGATGGGCGCTATGTTCGGCTGGCTCGATGCGAAAGGGCTCGACGCCGCCGCGATCCACGCCCACGCCCATGCCCTGCAGGAGATCGTTATGGCCGGGCTGGCGCAGCGGCCTTGCGGCGTACTTGCGCCGGAGAACCTTGTCGTTCCGCTCTCCGAACCGGCGCGCGGCAACTTCCTGACCTTCCGCCATGCGGATGCGGCCCTTTGGCACGAGAAGCTGAAGCAGGCCGGCATCACTGTCGATCTGCGCGGCGACCGCCTGCGCCTCGGCTTCGGGCTCTATCAGAACGCCGCCGACGCGGAGACGCTGCTGAAGCGTTTGGCTGAACTCGCCTGAGGGACCTAGATCCGCGCCTTGCTGACGGGGTCGAACAGCACCGCCTTGTCCAGATCGAGCGCCAGTCTGAAAGTCTCGCCGGGTTTGGCGGGAGCATCGGCGCGCAGGCGCGCGGTCAGTGTGATCTCGCCGCGGCGGGCGATGGCGTAGAGGTCGGAGCCGGTCGGCTCGACTACCTCGATCTGCACGTCGAGCGGGGCGAGCGTACCGGCTGATTGGTCGGTGATGACAGTGTCGGTCACTGCCTCCGGCCGGATGCCGAGGATGACCTCCTGACCATCGCTCAAGGCGGCGCCGCGGGCGCTGTGCGGCAGCGCGATCGCGATGTCCTCGCCGTTCTTGCTGACCAGGCCCTTGCCGGCGACATGGCGCAGCGTCAGCAGGTTCATCGCCGGCGAGCCCATGAAATCGGCGACGAAGAGGTTGGCCGGCCGGTTGTAGATCTCGTCCGGCGTGCCGACTTGCTGCAACTCGCCATCGCGCATCACTGCGATCTTGGTGGCGAGCGTCATCGCCTCGATCTGGTCGTGCGTGACGTAGACGATGGTGTTGCCGGTGCGCTGATGCAGGCGCTTGATCTCGTGCCGCATCTCGACGCGCAGCTTGGCGTCAAGATTGGACAAGGGTTCGTCGAACAGGAACACTCGCGGCTTGCGGACCAAGGCGCGGCCCATGGCGACGCGCTGGCGCTGGCCTCCCGAAAGCTGAGCCGGGCGCCGGCCGAGCAGGTGCTCGATCTGCAGCGTCTGCGCGACGGCACGCACCGCCGCTTCCCGCTCCGGCTTGGGCACGTTGCGCATTTCCAGGGCGAAGGCGATGTTCTGCGCCACGGTCATGTTCGGATAGAGCGCGTAGGACTGGAAAACCATCGCGATGTCACGCTTGGACGGCGCCAGATGCGTCACCGTCTGGCCGTCGATCAGGATATCGCCGCTGGTCACCGGCAGAAGCCCGGCGATGGTGTTGAGCAGGGTCGACTTGCCGCAGCCGGACGGACCGACCAGCACGAGGAAACCGCCCTTTTCCAGAGTGAGGTTGATGCCCTTGAGCACCGGCGTGGCGCCGATGCGCTCGTGTACGTCGCGAATTTCGAGGAATGCTGCGCTCATGCTCACCCCTTGACCGCTCCGGCCATCAGCCCGCGCACGAAATAGCGGCCGGCGACGACATAGACGAGCAATGTCGGCAGGGCGGCGATCATCGCCGCCGCCATGTGGACGTTGTATTCCTTCACCCCGGTGGAGGAGTTGACCAGGTTGTTCAGCGCCACCGTGATCGGCGCCTGATCGCCGGAGGAGAAGGAGACGCCGAACAGGAAGTCGTTCCAGATATTGGTGAACTGGTAGATCACCGTCACCACGATGATCGGCCCGGACGAGGGCAGCAGGATCCGCCAGAAGATCTGGAAGAAGCCGGCCCCGTCGATCTGGGCCGCCTTGACCAGCTCATCCGGAAAGGCCTCGTAGAAGTTCCGGAAGAACAGGGTGGTGAAGCCGAGCCCGTAGACGACATGCACCAGCACCAGCCCGGCAGTGGAGTTGGCCAGACCCATGATGCCGAGCAGCCGCGCCATCGGGATCAGCACGATCTGGAACGGGATGAAGCAGGCGAACAGCATCAGGCCGAAGATCAGCTTGTGGCCGGCAAAGCGCCATTTGGTCAGGACGTAGCCGTTCAGCGCGCCCAGCATGGTCGAGATGATCACCGCCGGCACGACCATGCGGAAGGAGTTCCAGAAGAAGCCGCGGATGCCGTCGCCATTGACGCTGCCGACGCCGATCCGCGCCTCGCTCCAGGCCTTGTGCCAGGCCTCGAAGGTCACCTCCTGCGGCAGGGCCAGCATGGTGCCGTTGCGCAGCTCGTCTAGCGATTTCAGCGAGGTGACCACCATGACGAATAATGGCAGCAGGAACATCGCCGCGAAGATCGCCAGGAGGCCATAGATCACGATCCGCGAGGTGATATTGCGGGGGCGCATCGAGCCGACGCTGCTGCTCATCCGCGCCGCTCCCTGAGTTCGGAGTAGAGGTAGGGCACGATGATCGCGGTGATCGTCATCAGCATGATCACTGCGCTCGCGGCGCCGACCGCCATCTGACTGCGCTCATAGGTGAAGGAATACATGAAGGTCGAGGGCAGCTCGGTGGCGTTGCCTGGGCCGCCGCCGGTGAGTGCCTTGACCAGGTCGTAGGACTTGATCGCCATGTGCGCGAGCACGATGAAGACGGAGAGAAACACCGGCCGCAGCAGCGGGATGATGATGCGGCGATAGATGGTGAAGCTCGAGGCGCCGTCGATCTCGGCCGCCTTGATGATCTCGCCGTCGATGCCGCGCAAGCCGGCCAAGAACATCGCCATGACGAAGCCGGAGGCCTGCCAGACGCCGGCGATGACGACGGTGTAGATCGCGGTCTCGGTATTGACCAGCCAGTCGAACTGCGCGTTTTCCCAGCCGAGCCAGCGCACCGGCGCCCATGTCGGCCAGCCGAGCGCCTGCATGGTGCGCCCGAGGCCGAGCGTCGGATTGAGGAACCATTGCCAGGCGGTGCCCGTGACGATGAAGGACAGCGCCATCGGGTAGAGGAAGATCGGCCGCAGCACCCCTTCGAAGCGGATACGCTGGTCGAGCAGGATTGCCAGGGTCAGGCCGATCGCCGTGCACAGCAAAAGGTAGAGCGAGCCGAAGATCGCGAGATTCTGCAGCGCCACGTACCAGTTCGGCTGCGACCAGAGCCGTTGATAAGCGTCGAAACCGATCAATTGATAGACCGGCAGCATGCGCGACGGGGTGAACGACAGATAGATCGTCCACAGGATGAAGCCGTAGACGAAGACGAGTACGAGCGCGAAGCTCGGCGCCAGCACCAGCTTCGGCAAGGCGTGCCGCAGCCGCTCGGCCCGGGAGCTCGACGAGCCCCCGGCGGGGTCGGTCAAGGGAACAGCAGACATGGCGATGGGATCCGGCCGATGCCGACGCGCCTGGCGCCGGCATCGGGGAGGGCAGGGTTATTTCGCGGCAGCGATTGCCGCCGGCAGACGGGTCAAGGCCTGGTCGGTGGTGAGCTGGCCGTTCAGGTGCTGGGTCACGACGTCGAAGAAGGCATTCTTGATCGAGTCGGGCTGGGCGTAGCCATGCGCGAGCGAGCCGACCATGGTGCCGGCGGCCATCGCCTCGGCGACATCCTTGATGCCCTTCTTGCCGCAGGCATCGAACTCGGCGTCGGAGACGCCAAGCCGCGCCGGGGCCGAGCCCTTCACCTTGTTGAAGGCGATCTGGAAGCTCGTATCCAGCACCGCCGCCGCCATCTTGTGCTGCGCCGGAATGTCCTTGGCGCCGAGCTTGAACATCATGAACTGGTCGGCGTTGAACAGCACATTGCCCTGCGTGCCGGGGAAGCGGATGCAGACGAAATCCTGATCCGGTACCTTCTTGGCGCCGATGAACTCGCCCTTGGCCCAGTCGCCCATTTCCTGCGCGCCGGCCTCGCCCTTGATCACCATGGCGGTGGAGAGGTTCCAGTCGCGGCCGGAAAAGCCTTTGTCGAAATAGCCGCGCAGCTTGGTCATCGTGTCGAAGGCCTTGCGCATCTTGTCAGATTTCAGCGCCGCCGGATCGAGCTGGAGCACGGCCTTCTTGTAGAAATCCATGCCGCCGATCGAGAGTACCACCGCCTCCCACAGCGTGGTGTCCTGCCAGGGCGAGCCACCATGCGCGAGGGCGGTAATGCCTTGCGCCTTGAAGGCGTCGAGCATGGCGATGAACTCGTCGAGGGTCTTGGGCGGCTGCAGGCCGGCCTTGTCGAGGGCTGCCTTGTTGATCCAGAGCCAGTTGGTCGAATGGATATTGACGGGCACGGCGACCCAATGGCCGGCATCCTTCGAGAACGCCTTGAGCGGCTCGGGGACCAGTTTCTCCCAGTCATTCGCCTTGGCGACGTCGTCGAGATTGGCGGCGAAGCCTTGCGAGCCCCAATCGCGCAGGTTGAAGCCGAGCAATTGCGCCGCGGTCGGCGGGGTACCGGCGGTGACGCGGGCGCGCAGCGCCGTCATGGCCTGCACGCCGGAGCCACCGGCGACCGGCATGTCCTTCCAGGTTACGCCCTGCTTGGCGAGGTTGTCCTTGAGCACGCTGAGGGCAGCCGCTTCGCCCCCGGCTGTCCACCAATGCAGGACCTCGACCTGCTCCTGGGCTTTGGCGGGGGCGAGGCCGAGCACGCCAGCGGTCAGAACGAATGCGAGCTTCCGGATTCTCATCGTTGTCCACTCCCTGGAGAATTGCTGGTTCTTGCGTCGGCTCTTGGCCGATCGCTGCCATTTCGATGCAGGCGAGTTCACTCGCCGTCGGTGAAGAAATTATCGTCGCCGGTCCGCTTCACCCCGCTCGGTTTCAACGTTCCTGCTGGTCTCGCCATGGCGAGGCGATCAGTCGCCAGCCTGCATCGCCAAGGCGAATTTCGCCGACCGGTCAACCTAACATGGTGGGATCGAAGCCGATGCGTCAATCCGTGATGCGCATCCAAAACGGTGCTCGCGGCTGGAGCCGCGAGTGACGTTGGGGTAGCATCCCGCTTGGTCGGCCGCGCCCTGCGCTGATCGATGAAGCGGACGGAGCTTACCCATGAAGACTCTGCCGAGCCTTGTGATTGCCGCCGCTCTCGCCACTTTCGCCCCTGCTTTCGCCCAGGCTCCCAAGCCGGCCACGGCCTCTCCTGCTGTGCAGAAGGAGTTCGCTGATTTCATCGGAAAGTTCCGCGCGGCGCTGAAGGCCAACGACCCAGCAGCCGTCGCCGGTCTGACGCGGCTGCCCTATATGGGCGACGCCTCCATCAGCGACGCTGCGCAATTCCGTGCCAAGGTCTATCCACGCGAATTCACCGCGAAGAACCGCACCTGCCTTCAACGCAGCAAGCCGGTCTACGACCGCGACGGCGCCAAGAACGAGATCTACGCCATCGTCTGCGGCGGCGACCTCTTCACCTTCACCAAGACGCCGGCCGGGTTCCTGCTCACGGATGTCGATGTCGCCGATTGACCGGCGGTACGGCTGGTCAGCGCTGCGCGGTATCGACGCTGACCACCACCGACATCCCTGGTGACAGCCGCTCTGCCAGCGCCTGACCGGGATCGATCGCGATGCGCACCGGCACGCGCTGGGCGATCTTGACGAAGTTGCCGGTGGCATTCTCCGGCCGGATCACGCTGAACTCCGAGCCGGCCGCCGGCGAGAAGCGCTCGATCGTGCCGGTCAGCCTGGCGTGGCGTAACGCATCGACCGTGAAGCCGACGCTCTGGCCGACCCTCATGCCCGGCAACTGCGTCTCCTTGAAATTGGCGACCACCCAAACCTGGCTCGGCACCAGAGCCATCAACTGCGTGCCAGCCGAGACGTACTGCCCGAGCCGCGCCGAGACCTCTCCGAGGCGCCCGTCCTGCGGCGCGGTGATGCGGGTGTTCTGCAGGTCGATCTCGGCGAGATGCACGGCTGCCTCTGCGCCCTGGACCGCCGCCTCCAGCGATTGCCGATTGACGATGGCGCTCTGCACGTCCTGCCGGGCGACGTCGACGGCGGCGTTGCTCGCGGTCAACCCGGCGCGAGCCTGGTCGAGCGCCTGCAGGCTCTGGTCGGCATTGGTCTGGTTGACGACGCCGCGCTCGCGCAAAGGCTCGATCCGCCCCCAATTGGCATCTGCAGTGCGTAGGGCCGCCTCAGCGCTGGCGACATTGGCCTCGCTGGCCCGTTGGCGCGCCTCGGCGGCGTGGCGGGACTGCTCGGAATTGGCGAGCGCGGCGCGCTGGGCTGCAAGACTGGCGCGTGCCTGCTCCAGTCGCTGCTGGAAGATGCGCTCGTCGATACGGACGAGGAGCTGGCCCTGCTTCACCCCTGCGAAATCCTGAACTGCGACCTCGGCGATATAGCCGGCGAGCTGCGGCGCGATCACGGTGACCTGGCCGCGAACATAGGCGTTCTCGGTGGTCTCGATCGCGCTGGCGAAGGGCGGCAGCCGCCATGCGTAGAGGATGACGGTGAGCCCGGCGAGGCCGATGGCGAGCGCGATATAGGTCGAGATGGAGCGGAAGATGCGGGTCATGGCTGGGGTGCAGGTGAAGGAGCGGGGAAGCCTTCCCGCATGCGCAGGACGGCGAGATGGGCGAGCAGGCCGACGAGGGCGCTGCCGGCGATCAGAGCGATGAGCAGGAAGGCGTCGTTATAGGCGAGCACGGTCGCTTCCCGGATCGCCTGCTGGGCGAGCAGGGTGACGCCCTCGGCTCGCGTCAGTCCGGCATCGGTCAGCATATGGCCATAGGTGCCGGCGAGCTCCTGGATGCGCTGGGCGACGAGCGGATCGGCCAATGAAAAGTGCTCGGCCAGCTGGCTGTAGTGGAAGCTGGTCCTGAGCGTGATGAAGCTGCCGAACAGCGCCGAGCCGAGCAGGCCGCCGAGGCTCTGGGTGAACAGGAAGATCACGAAGAAGCTGAGTATGTAGACCGGCCCGCGTGCCAGCGCCGGGGCGAGCCCTTGTCCCATCGCAGCCGGCAGGAACAGGGCGGAGCCATAGGCCACCAGCGCCTGGCTGAGATGAATGTCGTGCGGGCGGGTCAGGCTGGTGGCGCTGCTGTCGAGCAGCGCGCCGGTCATGATGCAGATCAGCGCCGCCGCGTAGAAGGCGCTCTCCCGCCCGGGCCGCAGCAGTGCCGCGCAGGTGAAGCCGCCGGCGAGGATCGCCGTGAGGATCACGCCATAGAGCGGCATGGTCTGCTCGTTCTGGAAGCCGAGCGCCTGGAAGAAATTGGAGGCGCCGACCGTCTGCTCCGCCAGCACGACGCGGAAGAGCAGCAGCACCGTGGCATAGTGCAGCGTCGCCGGGCTGGTCAGCCAGCGTATGTCGATGAGTGGGCTCTGCCGGTGCAGTTCGATGATTGCCGCCAGCGTCAGGCAGAGGATCGCGCCGGCGAAAAGCCAGCCGAGCCAAGGGGCTTCCAGCCACCAGTAGATGCGGCCGAGCGAGAGCGCGACGGCGATGGCGCCGAAGCCGACGGCGATCAGGAGATAGCTCACGCCGTCGAGCGGCCCGGTTACCTTGACCCGCGGCGGCGGCGTCAGCGGCAGTGCATAGACCAGGCCGAAGGCGACCAGCGCCAGCCCCATCTCGAACAGGGTCAGACCGTGGAAGCCGCCGATCTCGAGCAGGCTCGGCGAGAGCAGCCGTGTGACGGGAATGCCGAGCGTGGTGTTGGTCAGCGCCAGCGACAGGCCGACGGTGAGCTTTTGGCGCGGCTGCAGCGGCTCGATCATATAGAGAAAGGCGAGCGAGGACAGCGGCGCGGCTGCGATGCCGCTCATGAAGCGGACGACCACGGCCGATTGCAGGTCGTGCACGAAGAAATTGAGCATGGCGGCGATCACGAAGCCGGCGATGCTGATCTCGGCGAAGTTGCGTAGCCCGTACTGCATCCTGATCTTGATCAGGGCGATCGAGAGCGAGACGTTCGGCGCCATATAGGCGGCGATCAGCCAGTTGGTCTCGGCGACGGTAGCGCCGAGATCGCCCTGGATCTGGTAGACATTGGTCGCCACGAGATTGGCGCCGACCTGCTGCGTCAGCGCGAGCACCGTCGAAGCCAGCATGTAGCCCAGCGCACGAGCGCGGCTCATGCCGGCTGCGGCGGGTGCCGCCGGCTGCGACGCGGTCCGGGGTGCAGGAGCGGGCGTGTTCATCGGGCGGTGCCCCGGCTGGCAACGATGTTCTCCGACATCCGGGTGAGGACGCGCAAGGCGACCTCCAGCTCGCCCGGATCGATTCCCTCAAGGACATCGGCGCGCAGCTCGGCCAGGAAGGCGAGAATATCCTCGGCCTGGGCCCGCGCGACCGGTGTCAGGAAGACCCGGCGGGCGCGCCTGTCGCCCGGGGCGGCGCGCCGCTCGATCATGCCGTTGCGTTCGAGCCCGTCGAGCAGGCGCACGAGCGTTGGCTGCTCAATGTCGAGCAGGCCGGCGAGATCGGACTGGATCGGCCCGTCGGCCTTGGCGAGCTGCATCAAAAGTCGGGCCCGCGACAGCGTCAGCCCCATGTCGCGGGCGCGCTCGTCGACTAGCGCCCTCAGCTTGCGGTTGGCCGAAGCCAGCTCGGCGGTGAAGGCGGCCTGAAGCTCCGGGGAGTCCATAGCGTTCACATAGATAGCTTGCTAATGATATGCCTACATATCAATGCGGCAAGCGCATTTCAATCGCTATTCGTCGACTTCGATATGCGTAATGGGAATGTTTCGCCCTGCGCCTTCGTCGAGCGCCGACAACAAAAAACGCGGCCCGAAGACCGCGTTTCTGAAACCTCAAAAAGGAAGAGCGGCTTACTTGCCCTTGCTCTCGCCCTTGGCCGGCTTGGCATCGACGCGCTCGGCGATACGGGCCGACTTGCCGCGACGATCGCGCAGGTAATACAGCTTAGCGCGGCGAACCTTGCCCTTGCGGACGACCTTGATCGAGTCGAGGTTCGGCGAATACAGCGGGAAGACGCGCTCGACGCCCTCGCCATACGAAATCTTGCGGACGGTGAAGCTCTGGTTCAGCCCGCCGCCATTGCGGGCGATGCAGACGCCCTCATAGGCCTGAACGCGGCTGCGCTCGCCTTCCTTGACCTTGACGTTGACCTGCACGGTGTCGCCGGGCTGGAAATGCGGGATTTCCTTGCCGTCGGCGAGCTTGGCGATCTGCTCTTGGTCGATCTGCTCGATGATATTCATGGGTCTCTCCATGGCCGTGTTCGCGCGGAAGCGCGGGCTTTCGGCTCGCTGTTTTAAGTTGAGTGCCGGGCCTTACAGGAGAGCGCTGGGTTTGTCGAGCGCGAGATAAGCTGTGTGAAGGGTTTTGCCTTGCCTGGTCGGCCTGCCTATGGTCGCGGCCATCGCCAGCCTCGCTTCGGACAGCCGTCATGCCTCAGGACATCGCCAAGGTCGCCCTCATCACCGGGGCCGCGCGCGGGATCGGGCTCGCGACCGCCAAGCGTTTTCTCGCTGACAATTGGCGCGTCGTCCTGCTCGACATCGACGCGCCGGAACTCGCCAAGGCGATGGCCGAGCTCGATGCGCCGACCGTGACGATGACGATCGCCTGCGATGTCGCCATGCCGGAGCAGGTTTCGGAGGCGGTCGATGCGGTGGTCGAGCGCTTCGGCCGGCTCGATGCGCTCGTCAACAATGCCGGAACGGCCGTCTTCAAGCCGTTGCTGGAGACGAGCTACGCCGAATGGCAGCGTGTGCTTGCGGTCAATCTCGACGGCCCGTTCCTGACCACGCAGGCTGCGGCACCGGTGATGGCGGATAATGGCGGCGGCGCCATCGTCAACATCACCTCGATCTCGGGCCTGCGTGCCTCGACGCTGCGCGTCGCCTACGGGACCAGCAAGGCGGCGCTTGCCCACCTCACCAAGCAGCAGGCGGCCGAACTCGCCGGGCTCGGCATCCGCGTCAACGCGGTCGCGCCCGGGCCGGTCGAGACTGCCATGGCGAAGGCGGTGCACTCGCCCGAGATCCGCGCCGATTATCATGATGCGATCCCGCTCGCCCGCTATGGCGCGGAAGAGGAGCTGGCCGAGGCGATCTTCTTCCTGTGCAGCGACCGGTCGAGCTACATCACCGGCCAGGTTCTCGCCGTCGATGGCGGCTTCGACGCGGTCGGCATCGGCCTGCCGACGCTGCGCGGGCAGCGCCGTAATCGCTAGCCCAGAAGCCCGGCCAGCGCCTTTTTCAGCGTGACGCTGCCGCGACGCGTCTCGCCGACCTCCTCGAAGGCGATCCGGCCGGCATTCATGGCGTCGTAGAGTTCAGCCAGCTCGCGCGCATGGCTCGCGCTCAAGCCCGCGGCGACGAGCCCCGGTTCCCACTCCGCCCGCGGCGTCGGCACGGCCGCGATCGGCTTGCCGAGCAACTCGCCAAGCGCCTGCGCGGCGTCTTCAGGCGAATACTCTGCCGGCCCTTTCAGGTTGACGATGCGCTCGCCGGCATGCGGGCGGTCGAGTTCGATAGCGGCCTGCCTGCCGACATCGCTAGCGGAGACGGTCTCGCCCGCGGTGTCGAGCGGCTGGCGCATGCTCGGCAGGATGCCGTGCTCGGCGGCGACACCGACGACGCTGCCCCAGTTCTCCATGAATTCGGTAGCGCGGATGAAGGTCAGCGAGGGCGCTGCGCCGCGCAAGGCTTGCTCGAAATCGTACAGCGCGCGGACGATGCCGGTGCCTTCACTGCGATGGGCGCCGCTCGACGACAGCGCCACCACATGCCGCACGCCGGCGCGGCGGATTGCCTCAGCGATCGCCGCTCCGTTCTTCGCAGCCGCAGCGAAAACATCCTCGGCTGCGTGCGGCACCGGATTGAGCACATAGACTGCCTCTGCGCCGGTTAAGGCTGCCGTCAGCGCCTCGACATCGTCGAGGTCGGCCTTGGCCAGAACCGCGCCTTTGTCGGCAAGCGCTGCGGTGCGGTTCGGCTCCCGGACGATCGCCCTGACCGCATGACCTGCAGCGAGGGCAGCCGCCAAAGCCGCGCCGCCCGTCTGTCCCGTCGCTCCCATGATCGCAAACATCGTGTCCTCCATCGGTTGATGGAGGCGAGATAACAGGGCAGTATCAGAAGCGTAAGTACGCACAATTTTTATACTGGATTGGAGCAGCCGATGCGCCCGTCGCTCAAGGACATCCCCTATGTCTGGTGCCCGGTAGAGGCGACGATCGACGTGATCGGTGGCAAGTGGAAGGCGCTGATCCTGTTCCAGCTGACGCGCGGCCCGTGCCGGTTCAACGCGCTGCGCCGACTTCTCCCGCATGTGACACAGCGAATGATGACCCTGCAGCTGCGGGCGCTCGAAGAGGATGGAGTCATCTCCCGCAGCGTGCAGGAGACGGTGCCGCCCAAGGTCGAATACGCGCTGACCGAACGCGGCTGGGCGCTGGCGCCGATCTTCGAGGGAATGGCGCATTGGGGGCAGGCGCATGGCACACGCCGGTCGGAGCCGGCCTGAGCCAGCGGCAACATTCCGCTTGCGCCTGCTCCGGAACGGCGCAAACCTGTCTTTCGACATCCCACTTCGACGGCCGCCCGACCCTGTCGGGCCAGAGCGACCGCCGCCTTTCCGGCGTGGGCGCTCCATTCTCGTTCCCGCCGGTCAACCGCCGTTCCGGACATGAGGCTTCAAGGCCACCGTCCGCGCGCGGCCAAACCGAAGGAGGACGGCATGGCTGTGACTTCCGGCAATGGAGGAAACCCGTCCGGCGTCAGAGGTAGGGGCCCGCGATGCATCGCGATCGTCGGTCCCTTCCAGAGCGGCAAGACCAGCTTGTTCGAAAGCATTCTGGAGCGTTGCGGCGCCGTCTCGCGTGCCGGCTCCGTCAAGACGAAGAACAGTGTCGGTGACGCCTCGCCCGAGGCGCGCTCCCATCAGATGAGCACCGAGCCCAACGTCGCCAGCGTCGATTTCATGGGCGAGCGCTACACCTTCATCGACTGCCCCGGCTCCGTCGAATTCCTGCACGAGATGCGCCATGTCCTGCCGGCTGTCGACGCCGCGGTCGTGGTCTGCGAGGCCGATGACCGCAAGGCGCCGGCGCTGGAACTCGTGCTGCGCGAGCTCGAGGAGGCCGATATTCCGCGCTTCCTCTTCCTGAACAAGATCGATTCCGCCTCGCGACGCGTGCGTGAAACACTGGCGCTATTGCAGCGCGCCTCGCGCACCCCGCTTCTGCTCCGGCAGATTCCGATCTGGCGCAACGGCATCGCCGTCGGCTTCATCGACCTCGCGCTCGAGCGCGCCTTCATCTATCGCGAGCATGCGCCCAGCGAGATCGTGCCGCTCGCTCCCGAAGAGGTCGAGCGCGAGCGCGACGCCAGATTCTCGATGCTGGAAAAGCTCGCCGACTATGACGACGAGCTGATGGAAGGATTGCTCGGCGACATCGAGCCGCCGCGGGATCTCGTCTTCGACGACCTCGCCCGCGAGCTCAAGGAGCGCCATGTCGTGCCCGTGCTGATCGGCGCTGCCGAGCGCGGCAACGGCGTGACCCGGCTACTCAAGGCGCTCAGGCACGAGGCGCCGACACTGGCGGTGACGCGCGGGCGAGTGGGCGTCGTTGATAGCGGCGCGCCGCTGGCGCTGGTGCTGAAGACCTGGCAGTCGGGCCAGGGCGGCAAGCTTTCGCTGGCGCGCATCCTGCGCGGGCGCATGGCCGAGGGCGATGTGCTCACATCGTCCGGAGGCGTCGAGGCTCGTATCGGCGGCGTGCTCGAGCTCAAGGGGGCCGAGCAACAGCGCCGCCCTGCGGCGGATGAAGGCGAGGTCGTCGCCTTCTCGCGGCTCGAAGGCATCCGCACTGGAGACACCGTCGCGGTTGGCAAGTCCCGGCCGGATATCGTCAGCGCCGTGGCGCCGCCGGAGCCGGTTCATGCGCTTTCGGTCGGCGTCAAGGATCGCAAGGACGATGTCAGGCTGACCGCCGGCCTCGCCAAGCTGATCGAGGAGGACCCGGCACTTGCCCTCGAGCATCGCGCCGAGTTCGGCGAGATGCGCCTGTCGGGTCAGGGCGAGATGCATTTGCGTGTCGCGCTCGAGCGACTGGCCGGGCGCTACAGCGTCAATGTCGACAGCGGCGCGACGCAGATCGGTTATCGCGAGACCCTGCGCGGCAAGGCCAGCGCCCGCGGCCGACACCGCAAGCAGAGCGGCGGCCACGGCCAGTTCGGCGATGTCGTGCTGGAGATCGCGCCGCTTCAGCGTGGCGAGGGCATCCGCTTCGTCGACCGTATCACCGGTGGCGTCGTGCCCAGACAGTATATCAGCTCGGTCGAGGCCGGTGCGCGCGACTACTGCCAACGCGGGCCACTCGGTTTTCCGCTCGTCGACATCGAGGTGACGCTGACGGACGGCTCCTATCACACGGTCGATTCCTCCGACATGGCCTTCCGGCAGGCGGCGCGGATCGCGATGGGCGAAGCCTGTCCGCAGGCGAAGCCGGTCCTGCTGGAGCCGATCCTGGCGGTCGAGATCGTGATTCCATCGGACGCGATGTCGCGCGCCTCGGCGATCGTCTCGGCAAGGCGCGGCCAGATCCTCGGCTATGACGCGCGCCCCGGCTGGCGCGGCTGGGACCAGATCAACGCACTGATGCCGGAGGCCGAGATGGCTGGGCTGATCGTCGAATTGCGCTCGGCGACGGCCGGCGTCGGCTCGTTCAGCGCCCGCTTCGACCATCTCGCCGAGCTCGCCGGCAAGCCGGCTGACGCGGTGGTCGCGGCCCAGGCGATGGCGCAGGCGCGCTAGAACCTGTTCCGGTCCGATTGCACAGTAGGCTGACCGAAGGAACGATATTTAGACTAAAGTCTACGAACAAAAGGTGAAGGACGGATTCATCGGTCGGGTTGTCTAGACCCGACCGGATTCGGCTCCGGCCTCGGTTTTTGTGCTTTGGCTGGGATTGGATAAGGCGTCGGCTTCGGCCTGTTGCAGCGCAAAGGTTTATATGTAAACTTTTGCGTAGTGGGTGCTTGCGCCCGCCGCTAGGCTTGCGCAGTGTAGCGTGAGACAATCAGAAGGTGCGGAACGCGACCGGCCAGCAGCCGGGCGTCCGCGGCGCGGTACCCACACCCGGTAACAGGGCGGGCCGCTGAGGGGAGGATGACGATGACGGCAGTTTCAGCGGTTCAGTCGGCGCCGGATGCACGTCCCTGGCTGGCGCATTATCCGCCGGCAGTGCCGCCCACGATCGATGAGGCCCAGGTCGGTACGCTGGCGGATCTGATCCGTAACGCTTACGAGACTTATCCTGATCGCGAGGCGTTCGAGAGCTTCGGCAAGTCGATCACTTTTTCTGAGGTCGGCCGCGCAGCGCGCGCCTTCGCTGCCTGGCTGCAGGCGCAGGGCTTCAAGAAGGGTGACCGCATTGCGCTGATGATGCCGAACATCCTGGCCAATCCGGCGACGATCTTCGGCACGCTGCTCGGTGGCTTCACCGTGGTCAACGTCAATCCGCTCTATACCGCCCGCGAGCTGACGCATCAGCTCAACGACTCCGGCGCGCGCGCTCTGGTCGTGATCGAGAATTTCGCCCATGTCGTCGAGGAAGCTCGGCCCAATCTCAAGCTGGAGTCGATCGTCATCGCGACGGCCGGCGATCTGATGGGATTCAAGGGGGCGATCGTCAATTTCGTCGCCCGCAAGATCAAGAAGGTGGTGAAGCCCTACAACCTGCCGGGCGCGGTGCCGCTCAAGACGATCCTCGCTCAGCCAGGGGCCATGAGCCCGGTCACGATCACGCCTGAGGATGTCGCCTTCCTGCAATATACCGGCGGCACGACCGGCGTTGCCAAAGGCGCGACGCTGACCCACCGCAACGTCGCCTCCAATGTCGCGCAATGTGCACTCTGGCTCGGCTGGCAGCTTGAACCGCCGCATGGCCGCAGCGACTACCAGCACGTCATGGTGACGGCACTGCCACTCTACCACATCTTTGCGCTGACCTGCTGCTGCATGTTCATGCTGCGCATCGGCGCCAAGAGCCTGCTGATCGCCAATCCGCGCGACATCGCCGGCTTCATCAAGATCCTCAAGGGAAGCCGGTTCACGCTCTTTTCCGGCGTCAACACACTCTACAATGCGCTCGCCAGCCATCCCGACATCAAGGATGTGAACTTCTCCGAGCTGCGCTTCGCCATCGCCGGCGGCATGGCGACGCAGGCCGCCGTCGCCAAGCGCTGGAAAGACGCCACCGGCCGGCCAATCATCGAAGGCTACGGCCTGTCGGAGACCTCGCCGGTTGCCTCGGTCAACCGCACCGACATCGCCGAATTCACCGGCACGATCGGCTACCCACTGTCTTCGACCGACTTCGCCATTCGCGATGCCGAGGGTAATGACATGCCGGCTGGCGAAGCCGGCGAGATCTGCATCCGCGGACCGCAGGTGATGGCCGGCTATTGGAACCGGCCGGACGAGACCGCCAAGGTGATGACAGCAGACGGCTTTTTCCGCACGGGCGACGTCGGCGTCCTCCTGCCGGACGGGCAGATCAAGGTCGTCGACCGGATGAAGGACATGGTCATCGTCTCCGGTTTCAACGTCTATCCGAACGAGGTCGAGGACGTTCTCGCCAAGCACCCGGGAGTGCTGGAATCGGCTGTCATCGGCCTGCCGGACGAGCATTCCGGCGAGGCGGTGACCGCTTTCGTGGTCAAGCGCGACCCTGCCGTCACGGCCGATGAGCTGCGCGCCTTCTGCAAGGAGAACCTGACCGGCTACAAGGTGCCCAAGCAGATCATCTTCCGCGACGCCTTGCCGAAGACCAATGTCGGCAAGGTCTTGCGCCGGGCATTACGCGAAGAGGTCGCAGCCGGGCTCAAAGTCTGAGCCCGAGCGCAACTTATTCTGGCGCGTGGATCGTCGCGCGCAGCGCCCTGAACTGCGGCAGCGCGGCAGCGAGCCCCGCTTGGTCCGTGGCGCAGATCAGCGCTGTGCGGCCCTTCGCCGTCTCCAGGGTCGAGGTGAACATGCGTACGCTCAGCGCGTTCGGACCGGCCTTGGGCGTGACGATCAGCTCGATGCCGTTGAAGCCCTGGTGCTCGAACAGCTTGAGGTCGGACACGGTGCCGATCGTCTCGAACATATCGCGGTAGAGCTGCTGCCATTCCGGCTTGGCCATTTGCTCGTTGACGATCTCGCGCGTCAGCTTGGCGTTCTGCGCCGCGCTCTTGAAGCCGAGCGTGCAGAGCTGGCCGGTGCTGTTCACCGCCTTCGGCGTGCCGGTCTTCGAGCTGATGTCGATCGTCACTTCGAACTGCGGATGCGGCTTGCCGGCCTCCGCCTTGAAGCCGGCGGGCGGCGCGACTGAAAGGCTGGTCGCGGCATCGCCATAGGACTGTGCGGCGGCGCCTCCGGCGAACAGGGCGGCGAGGGCGGCGGAAAGATAGAGCGGTCGGATCATGGCCACGAGCTAGTTCCCGATTGCGACAGCGAGGAGACGGATGGTTCGTTGCGGCTATGGGCGTCGCACAGGCTTCACGTCAAGCCGCGAGCAGGGATTTCCCGGCCTGGGCATGGGCGGTCACCGGCAGGATCTGGCCGGGCGCGACGCTGCGGCCGAAGTGCACCAGAGTGAAGTCCTCGGCTCGGCCGGTGTCGCCGCGTTCGGTCAGGACCGAGAGTGGCCGGCCGATGCGAGCGGCAAGATGCCGGACATGGGCGGCCTCCGCCGCTTCGCGCAACCGAGCTGCCCGCTCCTTGATCTCGCCACCCGCGACCTGGGGCATGCGCGCCGCCGGCGTGCCGGGCCGGGGTGAGAACGGGAAGCCATGGACATAGGACAGCCCACACTCTTCGATCAGGCCGAGCGTGCGGGAAAACATCGTTTCATCCTCGGTCGGGAACCCTGCGATCAAGTCGGCGCCGAAGACGATCTCTGGGCGCAACCCGCGCATCTCGTCGCAGAACCGGACTGCGTCGGCGCGGCTGTGACGGCGCTTCATCCGCTTCAGGACGAGGTCGTCGCCGGCCTGCAGCGACAGATGCAGATGCGGCATCAGCCGAGGCTCTTCGGCGATCAGGCTGCGCAGGTCGTCGTCGACCTCGACCGCATCGAGCGAAGACAGCCGCAGCCGCTTCAGCTCGGGCAGCGCGGCGAGGATCGCGGCGACGAGCGCGCCGAGCGTCGGCCCCTCGGATCTCTCCCGGCCATAGCTGGTCAGATCGACCCCGGTCAGCACGATCTCGCTGGCGCCATCCTCGACAAGGCGGCGCGCTTGCGCGACGACCTCGGCGACCCCAGCCGAGCGCGCATTGCCGCGCCCGAGTGGGATGACGCAGAAGGTGCAGCGATGGTCGCAGCCGTTCTGCACCTGCAGGAAGCCACGCGTGTGCTGGCCCAGCGCCCGCGTGCGGTGAGGGGTGGCGTCGCGGGCTTGCATGATGTCACCGACTGCGATCTTGCCAGCGGGGTCGCCATCCGGGCTCGTCGTGCGCAGGCTGTTCGAGCTTGCGAGGCCTCGCCAGCTCGCCATGTCGAGCTTCTCGGCATTGCCGAGCACCCGCGCCACCTGCGGCATGGCGGCGAAACGCGCGGGCTCGATCTGCGCGGCACAGCCGGTGACCACGATCGGGCGCTCGGGTTTTTCGCGAGCGAGCCGGCGGATCGCCTGGCCGGCCTGGCGCACCGCTTCCGTTGTGACGGCGCAGGTATTGATCACGGCAAGGTCGGAGAGGCCGGCGGCCAGCGCCTGCCGTTCGATCGTCTCGCTCTCGACCAGATTGAGCCGGCAGCCGAAGGTGACGAGCTCGACCACCATCAGGCGACGGCGGCGAAGAGCTCGGGCTCCAGCACGCCGTCCCAGTCGAGCGCCGCCGGCCCGGTCATCAGTACATGGCCATCGCTCTCGCGCCATTCGATGATGAGATCGCCGCCGGGCAGGCTGACGGTCGCCTTGCGATTGGAGAGCTCGCGCCGCACCGCCGCGACCAGCGCCGCGCAGGCGCCCGAGCCGCAGGCGCGGGTGATGCCGGCGCCGCGCTCCCAGACCCGCAGCACGATATGGTCGGGCGCCTTGACGGCGGCGAGGCCGATATTGGCGCGGTCCGGAAAGATCGGATGGTTCTCCAGCAGCGGGCCGATCTGCTCGAGGTTGAAGCGATAGGGATCGTCGACGAAGAAGACCGCGTGCGGATTGCCCATGCTGACGGCGCAGGGCGTGTGTAGGATCGGATCGTCGATCGGGCCGATCTGCAATTCGAAGCGGCTGGTGTCCTCGAAGGGCTCGGCCAGCGGGATCTCGTCCCAGGCAAGGCGCGGTGCGCCCATGTCGACAGTGAAGACGGTCTCCGACCGGCACGCCACCGGCAGGAGGCCGGCCTTGGTCTGCAGCAGGAGACCATCGCGGCCGGCTTGCCCCATCTGCGGGTCCGCGGTCATCGCCCAGGCGACGCAGCGGGTGCCGTTGCCGCATGCACCCGCTTCCGATCCGTCGGTGTTGTAGATGCGGACATAGGCATCGGTGCCCGCCACCTTCGCGTCATGCAGCACCATGAGCTGGTCGAAGCGGGTGTGCTCCTGACTCGCGATCGCGCGCGCCTCGGCTTTGGAGACGAGATGCTTCGTCCCGCGCAGATCGAGCACGGTGATCTCGTTGCCGAGTCCGTTCATCTTGAGGAACCGGCGATTGGCGAGGGCGTTCATATCGTCACATGTCCATGATCATGGCGGTATATGAGCGCGACGCCGAAAAAATGCCACCCTTCGCGATCTTCCTGCCGTAACGGGATAGTCGTAGTTTGCGGCGCGGCGCGAATCGGTCGTGTCAGCTCGGGATGTTCGGGTATGCGGCAGTCGAGATTTAGCGCGCTCCTCCTGGCGCTCGCCTTCGTCCACCCAGCTGCCGCGCAGACGCGTGTGGCGCCGCCCACCGCCGTGGAGAGCACGCCGCTCGCGGCGCCGCCTGGAGCGGCAACGCCCGCGCAGAACGCGCAGCCTGCCCAGCAGGCCCCGACCCAGACTCAGGCCAATCCGCCGGTCCCGGCTGAGCCGCAGCCGGTGCAGCCGCCGCCGGCGCCGCAAGGGCAGGTCGTGCCGCAGCCTGTCCAGCCCGCGCCGGCGCCGCAGACGCCGATCGAGCCGCAACCTGTCCAGCCGCCGCCGACCTTGCCCGCTCCGCAGCCGGCCCCGCCCGTCCAGCAACAGCAGACCGGCGCGCCGAACCCGAACGCGACGCTTGCCGGCAAGCAGGGCGATCCGTCCGATGTCGACGAGATTCAGTTGTCGGCCAAGCCTGTGCTGCTGCTGGCCGGGCAGGCGAGCTGGGATCAGGGTTTCCAGAAGCTGTCGGAGACCATCGCACTCCTGCGGGCTGAGGCCGACAAGGCCGGCCTCAAGGTCGCCGGCCGGCCGCTGAGCCTGTTCGTCGAGACCGACGACAACGGCTTCAAATTCGAGGCGATGCTGCCGGTCGACCGGCCTGCGGACGCTGCCAAGCCGCTGGCGACCGGCGTGCGCAACGGCCAGTCGCCCGTCGGGCGCTCGCTGCGCTTCGTCCACACGGCGCCCTATGACGACATCGATTCGACCTATGAGACCATCACCGCCTATCTCGAGGCCAAGAACATCATCGTGAAGGACGCGTTCCTCGAGGAATATGTCAGCGATCTCAAGGATCCCGGCGACCCGAATCTCGAGATCAACGTCTACGTCCAACCGAAATGACGGCGATGAGCCGATGGGGCGGATCGACAGCGGCAGGGCCAGAGTTACGATCGGCAGCGGAGCGAGTGATGCTCCGCCATCCGGCCGCTGGAAGCGCATCGCGATCAGCGATGCCGTCGATCTCTCCCAGTTTGGCGTGAACATTCTCGAGCTTCAGCCCGGTGCGTGGTCTGCCGATCGCCACTGGCACAGCGACGAGGATGAATTCATCCATGTCTTGGAAGGGGAGGTCGTCCTTGTTGCGGAGGGCGGTGAGACCGTTCTGCGCGCGGGCGATAGCGCCGGTTTCAAAGCCGGCATTCCCGATGGCCATCATTTGCAGAACCGGTCGGCTACCCTGGCTCGGGTGCTTGAGGTCGGAAGCCGCAGGCCGGACAGCGATATCGTGACCTATCCCGATCTGCGCCGTCGGAAGGGGCCGCGAGGCATGGAAGGCTTAGGCTGATCGGCGCACCGACGGGTTCGTCTCAAGCCTGCCACACCAGCCCGGGCTGCATCGGCCGGAAGCGTTCCTCCGGCAAGCCCGCTTTTTCCAGCGCGACCTTGAGCGCCTCGGGCGGGCGGCCGACGCCTTCGTCGGTGAGCTGGAACGTGCCCCAATGGTGGCCGAGCGCCTGCTCGGCGCGCAGCGAGCGCATCACCGCCACCGCCTCTTCCGGATTCATGTGGTTGTCGCTCATGAACCAGCGCGGCTCATAGGCGCCGATCGGCAGCGCCGCGAGGCGGAACGGTCCGTACTCCCTGCCAAGCCGCTCATAGAGCGAGCCATCATGATAGCCGGTGTCGCCGATATGGAAGAGCTTCCCCGCCGGCGTCTCGATCACGAAGGAGCACCACAGCGCCATGCGCCGGTCGAAGGCGCCGCGGGCCGACCAGTGATAACTCGGCACCAATGTGAGCGCGACCTTGTCCGACAGCTCAAGCCGCGCGCCCCAGTCATGCGCCTCAGCCCGAATCGAGCCGTCGCGCGCCTTGACGATCGCGTCGTTGCCGAGCGGCATGATCATGCGCGGATTGTCGCGCGCATGGATCAGCGCCAGCGTCTCGACGTCGAGATGGTCGTAATGGTTGTGCGTGACCAGCACGATATCGATCTTCGGCAGATCGGTGAAGGCGACGCCTGGCGCGTTCACCCGCTTTGGCCCGAAGAAGGAGAACGGGCTGGCGCGCTCGGAATAGACCGGGTCGATCAGGATGTTGAGGCCGGCGATCTGGTACAGGAACGAGGCATGGCCGAGATGGACGACGCGTAAGGACTCGACGCGCGCCGGCGGCTTGTCCTGTGGCGGCGCTGCGTACTGGGCCGGAAAGACCTCGCGTTCGCGCTTCGAGAATTGCCAGCGCAGCACATCGGCCAGCCCCTTCGTGACCGGCCGCCCGTCGCTGAAGATCAGACCGTCGAAGTGGTCGCTGACGGGGCCCTGGTAATAGGGATTGCGCGAGCGCGCATAGGAGGCCCAGGCGAAGCCCGTGGACCCGAGCAAAGCGGGGATGCCGAGGAGGCGCAGGAGTTTGCGGCGTGTCATGACATCGACAAGTCGTGCTCAGGTCGCGCACCGTCAAGACCGTGCCACCCGTTTCAAGACAACTTGATCGCTGTCGCGTGCAGCCAGCGGGTCGGCTCCTGATCGTAGCCGCCGCCCATATCCTCTTCGATATCGATGCGGGTCCAGCCGAGATCGCCATAGGCCGCGCGCAGCCATTCGGTGTCCGGATAATTGTAGAACCGGCCGAAACGATCGCGCCCTTCCGCTTCGCCGGCCTTGTAGCTGGCGTAGAAGACGCCGCCCGGCCGCAGTGCCCGGTGAATCCTGGCGAGGATGCCGGGCAAGGCCGGGCGCGGGACATGCAGCAGGCAGGCATTGGCCCAGATGCCGTCATAGACCGCATCCGCCGTGAGGTCCTCGAAGAGCAGCACCGAGACCGGCCTGCCAAGCCGCTTTGCCGCCTGTGCGGCGAGTTCGGGCGAGCCGTCGGTCGGGCTGACGTCGAGGCCGAGCGCGAGCAGGGCCTCACTGTCCTGCCCGCCGCCACAGCCGAGTTCCAGCACCTTGCCGCGGGCGGGCACCAATTCGGCGAAGCGCTGCAACCGCGCCTGGCCGAGCTCGCGGGCGCGGCCGGCGTAGATTTGCGCCTCGGTGGCATAGAAATCGAGCGTTGCGCGGTCATCGCCGGACATTGTGATCTCCGTGGGCAGGAATCGTCGGTCGATGCTGCAGATCGCTGCCAGATTTGGTCAGCATCAAGGCTTGATCGCTCAAGGCAGCAAGGCATAGTCCCGCCTCGCTTCGCGAGGTAGCAATGGCAAGGCTTTTCCTGTTCTCCACGCTTCTCTTAGGGCTTGCCAGCACGGCGGCGCAGGCCTGCGGCTCGCAGGCCGAACCCTGCAAGGTTCCGCTCGGCGACTATCACGCTGCTGTGCCCGCAACTGCACTGCCACCCGGAGAGAAGCGCCCGGCTGTCCTGTTCTTTCACGGCGCCGGCGGAGGAGGCGATGCGGTCCTCGCCGCGGATTCCGTTCTGAAGCCCTTCGTCGAGGCAGGCTATGTCGTGCTTGGCCCGAACGGGCTCGTCATGCAGGGCAGCCGCTATGGCCGTGGCTGGTCCTTCCTGCCGGATGCGCCGCAGCAGCGCGACGAACTCGCTTTCGCCCAGCAGGTGCTCGACGATGCCGTCACCCGCTTCGACGTCGATCGCAAGCGCGTTCTCGTCGGTGGTTTCTCGATCGGCGCTTCGCTGACCTGGTATCTCGCCTGTCGGCAGTCGGATCTCGGCGCAGCCTATGCGCCGCTCGCCGGGAATTTCTGGCGGCCGCACCCGACCAAATGCGCCGGGCCGGTCGATATCCTGCAGACCCATGGCTGGCGCGACGAGGTCTTCCCGCTCGAAGGCCGCCAGCTCGGCCCCAACCATGCGCAAGGCGATGTGTTCGAGGGGCTGCAGCTCTGGCGCGCGACCGATGGCTGCAAGACCACGCGCCCCGATGCGATCGAGGTACGCGGGCCGGTCTGGCAGCGCTCATGGACGAATTGCGAGAGCGGCCGCCAAGTCTCGCTGATGCTGCATGCCGGCGGGCATGAGGACCCGCCGAAGGAATGGGCCGAACTGGCGCGCCACTGGTTCGAGGCGCGCTTGAAAGCCCGGCCGGCGGCGAACTGAGGGCGGCCTCAGTTACTGCCGGAGCGCACCGCGACGGTGGCGATCCCTGCGCCGATCAGCAGCGTGCCGCCGGCCTTGTTGAACAGGCCGATCGCGCGCGGATTGCTGACGACGGCCCGGGCACGCGAGGCGATCAGCGCGTAGCCGAAGGCGTTGGCGAAGGCGAGGGTGATGAAGGTCGCCTCGAAGATCAGCATCTGCGTCCAGAAATCCGCCTTGGCATCGAGGAACTGCGGCAGGAAGGCGACGAAGAAGGTGATGCTCTTCGGGTTGAGCGCCGTCACCAGCCAGGCATGGCCGAGCATCTTCAGCGCGGAGGTCGCGTCCTGGCGCGGCTCGGCGTTGAGGCTGCCGCCCGCCCGGAAGAGCTTGACGCCAAGATAGATCAGATAGGCAGCGCCGGCCCATTTCAGCACGGTGAAGATCGTCGCCGAGGTCGCCAGCAGCGCGCCGACGCCGAGCATGGACAGCGTCATCGCAGTGAAATCGCCGAGCGCGACACCGACCGCCATCGGGAAGGCGGTGCGCCAGCCCTGGCCGAGCGCATAGGAGATCACCAGCAGGATGGTTGGGCCGGGAATGACGAGGAGGATGGCGGTGGCGGCGGCGAAGGCCGCCCAGCTTTCGAAGGTCATGACGTAGAGGCTCCGCTAAAAACCAGAGCCATCACCAGACCGGGGTGTTTGTAAAGGGGGTATTGCGCGATCAGCCGGCCGCGCCGGCAATGATCCGGCAAAGCCCCGCACGGACCTGCGCATCGTCTGCCACCTGCCCGGATTGCAGTTCGTAGACGGCTTCGATCACCGTCGCACTCCCGGCCTTGCTGGCCGTGACCTGCATGCGCTGTGGCCGGCCGGTGCCGGCGCCATCCTTCAGGCCGGTGACAGTACCGGAGGCTTGATCGGTCCGGATGCCGGAGAACCCTTCCGCGCTGATGCTGCGTGGCAGGTTGCTCAAGGCTTTGGCCGGAGTGACCTTGACGATCCCGGAGCTGCGATAGCGGATGCCGGTCAGGAAGGGCTCGCCACCCGCCGTGAAGGTCTTCTCGCAGCTCTGGGCGATTGCGCCGGTCGCGCCGAATAGAATCAGGGCCAGCGCTACGCCGGCACGGGTCATGTCGGTTTTCATCGCTGCCAAACCCCTCTCGAATCGTCGGCGCCGCTGACGGCGCAACGCTGGGATGCGGCGATCGAAAAGACAACTCCAGTGACGAGCGCCGCAGCGATCTGACGGGTGGCCTGATCAGATGCCACAACGCGCTCGGCGCAGGTTCGGGCTCAAAGTGGCGCACCCCAGCGGAAGGTCGTCCCACCGAGCACCGGCACGAGCGGCCCCGCGGACATCTCCCGGCGCTTCTCCGGATCGCCCGCCAGCACCAGCGTCCACCAGGCGCCGTAGCGGGTCTGCGGGTTCTTTGCGAGGGCGAGGCCGATGCGCGTCGCTTGCGGCATGGAGAGGTTGGCCTCGTGGCCTGACGATTTCTTCCAGCCGTCGAAGGCTTCCTGCGTCGAGTAGTAGCCGGCACCGAGATTCTCCGCGGCGCGCACCGTGTCGAGGCCAGCGGCATTGACGCGGGAATTGAAGCTGCCGGCAGCGCTATGGGAAAGATCGTCGCTGGCCGCCATCGCGTCGGACTGGCGCTGGGCCATCGCGGTCAGGGTCGAGTCGAGCCGGACCGGGCCGAGGCCCTTGCCGGCGCGGTAGGCGTTGAGGATGCGCACCGCCTCGGCCGGATCGGCCTTCACGGCCGCGAGCCGCTCCTGCTTGCGTGGGCTTGGCGGCGCGGTGTCGCGCTGCGTGCCGGCGCAACCGGCCAGAAGCAGGGCGATCAGGAGTGCTGCGCCCGAATGTCTTGTCACCGTCATCGATCTAGGTCCCTGCCGACGGATGCCTGCGGCAGGGGCCTAGCGACAGATTGGGGCAGGAATGTCGCGCCGCCTTACCCCTGCGCGCCGGAGATGACGCGGCAGAGCGCGTCGCGAACATAGCCCTCGGGCGCGACCTGGCCCTGCTGGACGACGAAGACCGCATCGACCCGCGTGCCCCCGCCGCTCTTGCGCGCCGTGATGCGCAAGCTCTGCGGCCGGCCGGAGCCGGAGGTTTCCTGGATGGCCAGGACCGAGCTCGTGGCATTGTCGATGCGCATGTCGGCGAAGCCTTCGGCCGAAACCGAGGCGCCGAGGTCCTTCAGCACCCGCGCCGGCGCCCGTTTCGGCACGATGTCCCAGGTCTTGTAGGTCAATCCGGTCAGCATCGGCGTGCCGACCACGGAGAAATTGCCTTCGCAGGACTGGGCCTGCGCCTGGGTGAGGCCGAGCGCGAACAGCGCGGCGGCAAGGACCGGAAGCTTCATGTCATCTCCATGGAAAGGGTCGGCTCGGAAGAGCCGGCGGAAGGCCTGTTGCGCGCTTCAGCTTGACTTTCGCCGCATTTGTCCGCTTTAACGCGCCCATTCGTTTCGCCGACATCGCCGAAACCTCATCCGCCGACCGGGCCGTTCCAATGGAACCGCCGAGAGCCCGGAGGTCAACGCCCGACAGCGCGTCTGCGCCCTCGGGCGCGAAACCGTTTGGCGGATGGCTCGTGCGATATCGGTTTCTTGAGGCCAGGCAAAGCAGGACCGCATGTTCGGCACGCTGAGCGACAGACTTTCCGGCATCCTCTCGGGCCTGACCCGCAGGGGCTCGCTGACCGAGGACGACGTCAACGCCGCGCTGCGCGAGGTGCGCCGCGCGTTGCTCGAGGCCGACGTCGCGCTCGAGGTCGTGCGCAGCTTCACCGACAAGGTCAGAGAGCGCGCCGTCGGCGCCGAGGTGCTGAAGTCGGTCACGCCCGGCCAGCAGGTCATCAAGATCGTCAACGACGTCTTGATCGATACGCTCGGCGGCGAGGGCGAGGGCATCACCTTCGACGCCGTGCCGCCGGTGCCGATCCTGATGGTGGGTCTGCAGGGCTCCGGCAAGACGACGTCGACCGCGAAGATCGCCAAGCGCCTGACCGATCGGGACAAGAAAAAGGTCCTGATGGCGTCGCTCGATACGCGCCGCCCGGCCGCGATGGAGCAGCTCGCCATCCTCGGCAAGCAGGTCGGCGTCGAGACGCTGCCGATCGTCGCCGGCCAGAGCGCCGTGCAGATCGCCAGGCGCGCGATCGAGGCCGGCAAGCTCGGCGGCTATGACGTCGTCATGCTCGACACCGCCGGCCGCGTCACGCTCGACGAGGCGTTGATGGCCGAGGTCGCCGAGGTCAAGGCGGCGACCAATCCTCATGAAGTCCTGCTCGTCGCCGACGCGCTGACCGGCCAGGACGCGGTCAACACCGCCCGCGCCTTCGACGGCCGCGTCGGGCTGACCGGCATCGTGCTGACCCGCATGGACGGCGATGGCCGCGGCGGCGCGGCGCTTTCGATGCGTGCCGTCACCGGCAAGCCGATCAAGCTCGTCGGCACCGGCGAGAAGACCGATGCGCTCGAGGACTTCCATCCTTCGCGCGTCGCCAACCGCATCCTCGGCATGGGCGACATCGTCGGCCTGGTCGAGAAGGCAGCCGCGACCGTCGATGCCGACAAGGCGCAGGAACTGGCGCAGCGCCTCGCCAAGGGCAATTTCGATCTCGGCGACCTGCGTACCCAGCTCCAGCAGATGGAGAAGATGGGCGGGCTCGGCGGGCTGATGGGCATGCTGCCCGGCATGGCGCAGATGAAGAACCAGATCGCCAGCTCGAAGATGGATGACAAGGTCATCGCCCGGCAGATCGCGATCATCAATTCGATGACATCAGCCGAGCGCAAGAACCCCGATCTGCTCAAGAATAGCCGCAAGAAGCGCATCGCCGCCGGCTCCGGCACCTCGCCCGAGGCGATCAACAAGCTGCTCAAGATGCACCGCCAGATGGCGGACATGATGAAGCAGATGGCCCGCCAGAAGGGCGGCATGCTCGGCAAGCTCGGCAGCATGTTCGGGCTCGGCGGCGGCATGGGCGGCCTGCCGGCCGGCATGCCCGACCCCTCGAAGATGGATCCGGCCCAGCTCGCCGAGCTCCAGAAGCAGCTTGGCGCCGGCGGCGGCATGCCCTCGCTGCCGCCGGGCGGCTTCCCCGGCCTGCCCAAGGGCGTCACCCCGCCCGCCGGCATGATGCCGAAGTTGCCGGGCCTCGGCGGTCTGCCAGGCCTCGGCAACAACCCGTTCAAGAAGAAGTAGTTTTACCGCTCAACCCAAAGGAAGAAGAGCAATGTCCCTGAAGATTCGCCTGACCCGTGGCGGCGCCAAGAAGCGCCCTTACTACCGCATCGTCGTCGCCGACGCCCGCTCGCCGCGCGATGGCCGCTTCATCGAGAAGATCGGCGCCTATGACCCGATGAAGGCCAAGGATTCGCCGGAGCGCGTCGTGCTCGACCTCGAGAAGGCCAAGGCCTGGATCGCCAAGGGCGCCCAGCCGACCGATCGCGTCCTGCGCTTCCTCGACGCCGCCGGCGTTCTGAAGCGTCCGGCCCGCAACAACCCGGACAAGGCCGTTCCCGGCGACAAGGCCAAGGAACGTGCCGAGAAGAAGGCCGCCAAGAGCGCCGCCCCGGCCGAAGCTGCGGCTGAGTGAGCTGTGTGAGCTTCTCCCGTCATGGTCGGGCTTGTCCCGGCCATCCACGTCTTCCCCGATGCAATGCGGTGCTGAAGACATGGATGCTCGCCACAAGGGCGAGCATGACGAGCTGGAGAAGCGTCGCGCGGTCTGACGGTCCGTCCCGGAAGGGTCACTGATGAGCGACGAACTCGTTCTGCTCGGCATCATCGGCGCGCCGCATGGCGTGCGCGGTGAGGTCCGGATCAAGACCTTCACAGCTGATCCGATGGCACTGGCCGAATACGGCCCGCTCGTCGACGAGAAGGGCCGCCGCTTCGAGATCGCCGACGCCCGTCCCGCCAAGGAAGTGGTCGTCGCCCGGCTCAAGGGCGTGACCAGCCGCGAGGGGGCCGAGCTCCTCAACGGCGTGAAGCTCCATATCGAGCGCTCGCGCCTGCCGGCGCCCGAAGACGAGGACGAGTTCCTGCAGGCGGACCTCGTCGGCTGCAGCGTCATCGGGCCTGATGGAGCCATCCTCGGGACCGTCAGCGCCGTCGCCAACTACGGCGCAGGCGACCTTATCGACATCGAGACGCCGGATGGCCGGTCGGTGCTGATGCCCTTCACCAAGGCCTATGCGCCGCGCATCGACATCGCGGCCAAGCGCATCGAGGCCCTGCCTCCGGCCGGTTTGTTCGAGGATGACGATGCTGCCTGAGACGCCGGCCAAGGCCCTGATCTTCGACATGGACGGCACCATCGTCGACAATATGCGCTACCATGACGATGCCTGGGAGGCCTGGTACCGCAAATACGGCCTGCCTTTCGAGCGCGCGACCTTCTCGGCACGCACCGCCGGCATGGCGATCTCCGACATCATCGGCCCGCATTTCCCCGGCGCCGACGCGGCCGAGCTCGACCGACTCGCCGAGGAGAAGGAAGGGCTCTACCGCGAGACCTACGGCCCGCTTGTCGCGCCGCTGGGCGGCCTCGTCGACCTGCTCGACCGGGCCCGCAGCCATGCCGTGCCGATGGCGGTCGGCACCGCCGCGGCGCCCCCGAACATCGCGCTGATCCTCGACACGCTCTCCCTGCGCGAGCGCTTCGCCACCATCGTTTCGCCGAGCCAGGGTTTTCCCGGCAAGCCGCATCCCGACATGTTCCTGGCCGCCGCCGAGCGCATGGGCGTCGCGCCGGCCGACTGCATCGTCTTCGAGGATGCGCCGAACGGCGTCGAGGCGGCTCGCCGCGCCGGCATGCGCGCTGTCGCGGTGCTGACCATGCTGCCGGCCGAGGCCTTCACCATCTTCGACAATGTCATCGCCAGCGTGAGCGACTATGCCGCTCTGAACGGCAACCCGGCGCTTGCGTTCGCCTGACCGGGCGGTTGCCGGCAGCCATACGGCCTTCTAGCCTACCCACTCCATGAAACAGGCTCACTGTACCAGCTCCATCGCGTTCCCCCTCGTCTGAGGCAAGGAACGCAAGACCGGACGGGCATCGGCAAGGCCGATCGCCGCGTTTCCCTGTGTCTTTTGGCAAGCGGCTCCCCTGAGAGCGCTAGCCCTTGTGAGCTGAACACATGACCAATTTTTTCGAGGGCCCTTTCAAGGGCATTCCGCTCACCGAGCAGGTGCGCCATCCCAATATCGTCACCGGGCGCTACAGCTATTATTCCGGCTACTATCACGGCCACAGCTTCGACGACTGCGCCCGCTTCCTGCTGCCGCATGAGAACGCCGATCGGCTGATCATCGGCAGCTTCTGCTCGATCGGCTCCGGTGCCGCCTTCATCATGGCTGGTAACCAGGGCCATCGGAACGACTGGGTCAGCACCTTCCCGTTCCACTACGTTCCGGATGAGCCGCACTTTGGTGGCGCGCGCGACGGCTATCTGCCGGCCGGCGACACGGTTGTTGGCAACGATGTCTGGATCGGGTCGGAAGCCATCGTCATGCCCGGCGTCACGCTCGGCCATGGCGCGGTGATCGGGACGCGGGCGCTCGTCACGCGCGATGTCGAGCCCTATGCCATCGTCGGCGGCAACCCGGCGAAGTTGATCCGCAAGCGCTTCGACGAGGCGCGGATCGCCTTGCTACTGGAACTGGCCTGGTGGGACTGGAGCGAGGCGCAATTGCGCGAGGCAATGCCGCTCCTGACCAGCGGCGATATCGAAGCGCTCCACACCTACTGGAGCGACAGCGTCCGGCCGGCCCTGCAGGCCTGAGGCTTGTGTTGGCGGCCGCGTTCGACTGGTGACGCGGCCGCCATTTCATGCCAGCAGAGGCCATGACTTTCCGCGCCAGCGTCCTCACCCTCTACCCCGAAATGTTCCCCGGCCCGCTCGGCGCTTCGCTGGCGGGCGAGGGCCTGCGCACCGGGCTCTGGTCGCTGGAGACGCACCAGATTCGCGACCACGGTATCGGACGCCACCGCAATGTCGACGACACGCCGGCCGGCGGCGGCGCCGGCATGGTGTTGCGCTGCGACGTCCTGGCGGCGGCGATCGATGCCGCGGTTTCGGCCGATGATGCCCGGCCGCGCCTCCTGATGTCGCCGCGCGGCCGGCCGCTCAGCCAGCGCATGGTGCGGGACTACGTTGCAGGCGATGGCGTCGTCATCGTCTGCGGCCGCTTCGAGGGCGTCGACGAGCGCGTCATTGAGGGGCGGGGCCTGACCGAGGTCTCGGTCGGCGACTACATCCTCTCCGGAGGCGAGATGGCGGCCATGGTGCTGCTCGACGCCTGCGTGCGCCTGATCCCCGGCGTGATGGGCAAGGAAGCTTCCGGCACCGAGGAGAGCTTCGAGAACGGCCTGCTCGAATACCCGCACTACACCCGCCCGCGCGAATGGGAGGGCAGGGGCCTGCCCGAGGCGCTGCTCTCCGGCGACCATGCCCGCATCGCCCGCTGGCGACGCGAGCAGGCGGAGAGGATCACACGGGAGCGGAGGCCGGATCTGCTGGACCTTCCTTCTCCCCTCGGGGGAGAAGGTGGCAGCGCGAAGCGCTGACGGATGAGGGAAGTGTGACGCTGCGCTTAGAAGCAGCGCACCCGGTCGACCTTCCCTCATCCCCCTGCCGGGACCTTCTCCCCCGAGGGGAGAAGGATTCGCTTCACGGATAGCTCGTCACCGGCAGGCGTTCAGCCAGCCAGCCCTTGTCCTTTGGGTTGCCGAGCAGGCCGCCGCGGACGTCGATCAGCTCCTTCCAGCCGCGCGCCGCGAGCGTCTTCTGCAAGGTCGAGGTCCGGTTGCCGGTCCGGCAGATCAGCGCGATCGGCTTGCCGGGGTGGTCGAGCTTAAGCGCCGCCAGCCTGACCTCGAACGCGCTGCCGGTCATATCGAGCTTGATTGCGTCCACCGGCACGCCGGTATCGGCCCATTCCTCGGGCGTGCGGATGTCGACGAGAACGAGCTTGCCGGCCTTGGCCGCCTCATGCGCCTCGCGGACGGAGAGCGAAGGCAGGGTTGTCTGCGCCTCGGCGTCGGCCGGGAGCGAGCAGAGGGCGGCGAGCAGCAGTAGCGCACGGCGGTTCATGCCGGAGCGTTATCCAAAGGCACGGGCGACCGCAATTCACGAAGCCCGGAAACAGCCGGTGTCTGCTCAGGGACGCGATGAACGGAAGCCGGTCCTGTCCGCCTCGGTGATCGCGCGCAGCACTCTGCAGGGGACGCCGGCTGCGATCACCCCGGCCGGAATGTCGCGGGTCACGACACTGCCGGCCCCGATGATCGCATCGTCGCCGATGCTGACGCCCTGCGTGATCTGGACGCCGCCGCCGACCCAGACGCGGTTACCGATCGTGATCGGCTTGACATAGCAGCCGCCGGCCACCCGCTCGGCCGGATCGAAGGCGTGGTTCGCCGTATAGATGCCGACGCGCGGCCCGAGCAGGACATGGTCGCCGATCGTGATCTCGGCGCCGTCCAGCATGACGCAGTCGAAATTGGCGTAGAAGCTGCGGCCGATGCTGATGTTGAAGCCGAGTTCGCAGCGGAAATTCGGCTCGAAGTACGCGCCCGTGCCGACATCGCGCAGGAAAGCACGCAGCAGCGCCTCCCGCTCAGCCGGCGGCTGGCCGAAGCTACGGTTGTAGGCGTCGGTCAGGCCGACGGCCCGCGCCCGGGCTGCGATCAGCTCGGGCGCGAGGTCGTCATACATCTGCCCCGACAGCATCAGGGCGCGCTGGTCCTCGAGAGTCATTGCGGATCAGGGTGAAGCCGGCGGTCGAGCCGCCGGCTTCTGTCCAATCTCAGCGCAGCTCGGCGCAGAAGCGCTGGATGCGGCGGCAGGCCTCTTCCAGCTTCTCGTCCGAGGTGGCGTAGGAGATGCGGAAGTTCGGGCCGAGGCCGAAGGAGGAGCCGTGCACGGCGGCAACCGCCTCGTTCTCCAGGAGGCCCATGACCAGATCCTCATCGGTCTCGATCTTTTTGCCGTTCGGCAGCGTCTTGCCGATCAACTCCGAGCAGTCCGGATAGACGTAGAAGGCGCCCTCCGGCGTCGGGCACTTCAGGCCGCGGGTCTGGTTCAGCATCGAGACGACGAGGTCGCGCCGGCGCTCGAACGCCTTGCGGAAGACCGGAATGTGCTCCTGCGTGCCGTCGAGCGCCTCGACCGCGGCCCATTGCGAGATCGCCGAAGTGCCCGAGGTCTGCTGACCCTGGACCAGGTCCATGGCGTTGATCAGGTGCTGCGGGCCAGCCGCGTAGCCGATGCGCCAACCGGTCATGGCGTAGGACTTCGAGACGCCGTTCATGGTCAGGGTGCGCTCGTAGAGCGCCGGCTCTACCTGCGCCGGGGTGACGAACTTGAAGTCGCCATAGACCAGGTGCTCGTACATGTCGTCGGTCAGCACCCAGACATGCGGATGACGCATCAGCACGTCGGTGAGCGCCTTCATCTCGGCATGGGTATAGGCGGCGCCCGACGGGTTCGAGGGCGAGTTCAGGATCAGCCACTTGGTCTTCGGCGTGATCGCGGCTTCGAGATCGGCCGGCTGGAGCTTGAAGTTGTTCTGGATGGTGGCCTCGCAGAAGGTCGGCGTGCCCCCGCAGAGCGCGACCATCTCGGGATAGCTGACCCAGTACGGCGCGACGCAGATCACCTCGTCGCCCGGGTTCAGCGTGGCGAGGAGCGCATTGTAGATGACGTGCTTGCCGCCGGTCCCGACGATGGTCTGCGAGGCCTTGTAGTCGAGGCCGTTCTCGCGCTTCAGTTTGCGGGTGATCGCCTCGCGCAGCTGCGGAATGCCGGGGACCGGCGTGTACTTGGTCTCGCCGCGGCGGATGGCGGCGATCGCCGCCTCCTTGATATTGTCCGGCGTGTCGAAATCGGGCTCGCCGACCGAGAGCGAGATCACGTCCTTGCCCTGCGCTTTCAGATCGCGCGCCTTCTGCGTGATGGTGATGGTCGCAGACGGCTTCACGCGCTTAAGGGCGTCGGCAAGGAAAGCCATGGTCCAGGTCTCCGGGAGGACAAAGGCGCCGGTCACGGGCGCGGGCGTGGTTTAGGACCCCAGCGCATGCACTGCAAGCGACAGTGCTTGATATCGGCCAGAAACGACAGGAATGGCAGCTGGGCATGGCCGCGGACTTACGGAAAGGATGGCATCTCCCCTGCTGACGCCCGGAGCCATATCGTCGTGGCCTGAAACGTGCTTGGTGGAGGAAGCTGGGGAGCCGACGGACAACAGCGCGCTGACGCGCAGAAGGCTCATGCATGAAACTCCGGATCGGCTACGAGCTCGACTACGTCTTTCCACAGCCGACCCCGATGATCCTGATGCTGCATGTGCATTTCAGCCGTGTCTCCGACCTCGCGGCGCCGGACCATATGCGCATCCAGCCGCCGACACCGGTCACCGCCTATCGCGACGCCTTCGGCAATTGGTGCAGCCGCCTGGTGGCGCCGCAGGGCGCGATGCGCATCTCCGCCGATGCAGTGATCAGCGATAGCGGCCTGCCAGAGGCGTTCGACCGTACGGCCGGGCAGGTGCCGGTGGAGCGCCTGCCGGAGGAATGCCTGGTCTTCCTGCTCGCCAGCCGCTTCTGTGACAGTGATCGGCTGCTCGATCTCGCCTGGGAGCTCTTCGGCCATACGCCGCCGGGCGCGGCGCGGGTGCAGGCGATCTGCGACTTCGTCAACCAGCGCATAGCCTTCGACTATATGGACGCTAGCGTGACCCGCAGCGCCTCCGAGGCCTATCGCGAAGGCCGCGGCGTCTGCCGCGACTATGCCCATCTCGCCATCGCCTTCTGCCGGGCGATGAACATTCCGGCGCGCTATTGCACTTGTTATCTCGGCGATGTCGGCACGCCGCCGCCCTGGCCGCCGGGCGATTTCGCCGCCTCCTTCGAGGCGTTTCTCGATGGCGGCTGGCAGATGTTCGATCCGCGCAACAATGTCCCGCGCATCGGCCGGGTGCTGATCGCACGTGGGCGCGATGCCGCCGATGTTGCGATCGCCACCACCTTCGGACCGAACACGCTGACCGGCTTCAGGGTCTGGACAGACGAGGTCAGTGAGGCGGCTTAAGGCTGGTTGGCGGGGACCTCTACTTCTCGAAGAGCGGGGCGGTCTTGGTCGCCTTCGCCCGCAGCGGTGCCTTGCGGACCAGGCCCTTGCGGGTTGCCGGAGCGACGCTCGTGTCCTCCGGCAGCGGTTCTGCCGGAACGGCCGCGACAGCCTGCACGAGAGCCGGCTGCACTGCCGGCTTCTCGGGCTGGGTTGGGTCGATCGTACGGAACCGGATCATTTCTTCTTCGGTGCCGCCGCCTTGGCGACGACCGCGGAGAAGCCTGCCGGAGGGGTCGCGCTCGCCTTCGGCTTGTCCTTCTTCGGCTTCTTGGCCTCGCGATTGCTGCGCTGCTCGCCTTTTGCCATGTCTCGTCTCCTTCGGTGGGATAACGGGCGCCGCTGCTTCGGAGCGGAGCGCCTTGAACTTGTGCTGGTCGGGACGGCTGCGAACCTAGGCCGTGGCGGCCGGTGTCCGGCTGCCACGGCCGGCTCGCGGAAACCGGGCCGTCAAGTCGAAGCAGGTGCGGAGCGTAGGGCAGAGTCGGGTGGAGAGCACGCGCTTTCTTGGCGGGAAAGCGCTTCATCAACACAGTGCCGGAGCGCCCACCGGCGCCTCACCATGGAGACGGTGCTTGCGCCCCAGCGCGAGCGGCCGAAGCAGGGGAAGCCGCGGCGGTTGAGGCGGCGGGCGATGTCGGCGGGATCGCTAATGCCGGCTTCGACGAGTTGGTCGATCAGCGCGCCGGCTGCCTCAAGGAAGATGGCGAGCAGCGCCCTGTCGAGGTCGCGGCTCGCCTTGTCGGCGGCGGGCATTCCGTCAATGGATGCCCAGGCCATAGCTTGGCTCGACCTCGTTCGGCGAGATCAGCACGGCATTGGGGTGGCCGCCCTCGGAGAGGGCGAAGCGAACCGCCTCCTTCTGGTTGCGGAAGATGCCTTCGCTGCGGCCTTCCAGGTCGCGCGCGACCCAGAAGCCGTGGCTCGATTGGCCGACCAGGAAGAGGTGGCTCTCGCCGTTGAGCGGCTGTAGCGGCTTGGATTGTCCCATGTCGGCGCTCTCAGTTCGGCAAGGCGAACCAGGCGCGCAGGCCGATGAAGGCTGCGGCTGCCAATGCGAACACGGCGAGCGCGACCATCTCGGCACAGAGGATTCCAACGACCGGGCGGCGGCTGGCGACGCTGTCATAGACGGCGCGGGCGCGGCGCTGCTGGGTGGTGCGAAACAAGGCGTTGTTCATCGACATATCGACCTCCATCGATGCCGATGATGTAGGTCTGGCCCCGATAAAGCCGCCATGCGGAAGGTGTTCCGGCACATAAGGCCGGCATAAAGGCTTGCGCAGTGCCCTCCCGGCTGCGATGCGGGCGCCATGGATGCTCCCGCCACGATCGCGATCTATATCGACGCCGACGCTTGCCCGGTGAAGCCGGAGATCTATCGCGTCGCCGAACGGCACAAGCTCAGGGTCTTCGTCGTCGCCAACAGCTTCATGCAGGTGCCGCGCGAGCCCTGGATCGAGCGCGTCGTCGTGCCCGGAAACTTCGATGCAGCCGATGACTGGATCGCCGAACGCGCCGGCCGCGGCGCGATCGTCATCACCTCCGACATCCCCCTCGCCGATCGCTGCATCAAGGCCGGCGCCGACGTGATCGGCCCGACCGGAAAGCCGTTCACCGAAGCCTCGATCGGGATGGCGCTGGCGACGCGCGACATGATGGAGGATCTGCGCGCCATGGGCAGTGTCAGCGGCGGCCCGAAGCCGTTTTCGCCTAAGGACCGCTCGGCTTTCCTGCAAGCGCTCGACGTTGCGGTGCAGCGCCTGAAGCGGGCAGGATTCTCCGCCTAGCCTAGCTAGGGGGCCTGCCCCGGCTGCAGAAGCTTGGGCAGGAATCCCGCAGCCAGCAGCAGCCGCTTCTGACGCGCAGACACCTCGTTCAGGCTGCGGCGGAAGTCGATCCTGTGCACATACATCCACCCGAGTTTCATCGGTGTCTGCCGGCGCAGGCGCGAAATCCATGGCGTGGCGTCATGTTCCGTCACGACGGTCCCGCCGCCCATGATCGAATAGTATCGTCCGAGCCTGCGGCCATATTGCGCGTTGTCTTGCTGGGCCCTGGGGAGGGTGAGCGCATAGGACCGATCAATGTGGTCAAACACTTTCGATCCGGGATTGCGGAGCCAGTGGCCAACCTCGTGCGCGGCAGCGAATTGACCGGTTTTTCCACCGATCCCGCGTGCCCGGCCGGCGGTGAAGTTGTGTTCTCCGTATTGGACGCTTTCATCCGTGATGCGGGTCATCCGGTCTCGGAAGGTCGTGCCTGGATTGGCCAAATGCGCGACTTCGATGATGGCATGGCTATCTGCACCGGTTGGCTGCAAATCGATTTCGAGCACTCCGACGACATGCGCCGGCACTCTTGGATTGCCGATCAACTGCCGGAAGTCGGCGTCACTCAAGCTGTCTCCGCTTTCGGTCGGGAGGAACACCATTTGGTTGTTCCAGACGGTCTCGACGATGCTTTTGAAGCGTCGGGTGAAATCCTGCCATTCGCTGACGAGCCAGCTGTGGCAGGGGACGGGTTGGCCGCCGGCGTCAACGACACTGCCGCGTTTGAAGTCGGCCTCGCTTGCGGCCAGATGAGACGGGGGGAGCGGCCCCGGATGCGATCCCGGAACTTTGGCGGTATGGGAGCTTCTTGCCCACGCCGTGGAGGGATCGAGCGGGACAAGCGTCACTTTCAACCTGATGCGAAGCTGCGCAGGTTGCCCTGTTCGTGCGCGGTCGAAAAACGAGTCATAATTTGGCTCGAGGATGAAGGGCCGGATCGCCATTTGGTCACCTGCGCTTTGGGAGCAGATTGGAGCGGAAAAATTCTCGCTCGAGGCACGGCTATCGGCGTCAGCCTAGCAGCAGCGGTGCAACATCGCCATGCTATGCGTGTGGTAAACTGCGGGCGGCTGGACGAATTGGGACGTTGCCCCTAATCCTGCGGCGAAAGCCCGTCTCTCAATCGGGCTCCCGGGAGGATATTCATGTCGCTGACCCGCCGTTCCACGCTCGGCCTCGTTGCCGGCGCCGTCTTCGCTCCGGCCATCGTCCGGGCGCAGGGCTATCCCTCGAAGACGATCACCCTGGTCGTGCCCTATCCGGCGGGCGGGCCGACCGATGCGATCGCGCGCTTCGTCGCGCAGGATCTTTCCACTTCGATCGGCCAGAACGTCGTCGTCGACAACCGGGCCGGCGCCTCGGGCGCGGTCGGCACGCGCGCGGTCGCCAAGGGCGAGGCGGACGGCCACACCTTCATCTTCGGCAACAACCAGACGCATGGGAACAACATGTTCCTGCTGAAGGAGCCGGGCTATGACGCGGTCAAGGATTTCGCGCCGGTCGCCGGCGTCGGTGCCTTCGAACATGCCTTCGTCGTGCGCAACGACCTGCCGGCCAAGACCATCAAGGAGCTGATCGCGCTGGCCAAGGCCGATCCGGGCAAGCTCAATTACGGCTCGACCGGCGTCGGCTCCGGCTCGCATCTCGCCATGGAGCTGTTCATGCAGCGCACCGGCATCAAGATGACGCATGTGCCGTTCAGGGGTGCCGCGCCGCTGGTGCAGGAGATCATCGGCGGGCGCATCGACATCGCCAATTCGACGCTGCCTTCGGTGCTGGAGCAGATCACCGCCGGCAATCTGCGGGCGATCGCGCTGGCGAGCCCGGAGCGCAATCCGCGCGCCAAGGACATCCCGACCTTGCGCGAGCAGGGCGTGACCGATGCCGACGCCGATAGCTGGGCCGCCTTCTTCGCCCCGGCCGCGACGCCGGCCCCGGTCCTGGAGACTCTGTCGAAGGCAGTGATCGCCTCGATCGCCAAGCCGGCCGTGACCGAGCAGATCCTCAAGCTCGGTTTCACGCTGAAGGTCCGCGACCCGGCCGCGTTCAAGCCCTATCACCAGCAGGAAATCGCGACCTGGGAGAAGATCATCAAGGAGGCCGGCGTCAAGCCGGAGTGATCTTCAAACGCTGCGCACCGCCCTTCCGTCATGGTCGGGCTTGTCCCGACCATCCACGTCTTCGCTGGTCGAGACCTGAGTTCAGGATGTGGATGCTCGCCACAAGGGCGAGCATGACGGGTAGGGCGTGCCCGTCAGGATCGACGCTAACGGAGCGCTGCCCATGAACCTCATGCCCAAGCTCGCCGCCCGCCGCGAGGCCGGCCGCCCCGTTCGCTGCGCTTTGATTGGCGCCGGCAAGTTCGGCTCGATGTTCCTCGCCCAGGTTCCGCATATCGAGGGGCTCGAGGTCGCGGCGATCGCCGATCTCGATCTCGAGCGGGCGCGCCAGGCCTGTCGCACCGTCGGCTGGGACGAGGCCCGTATCGCCGCCACCCGCTTCGTCGATAGCGGCGTCGCAGCAGCGGAGATGGACGGCGTCGAGGTGGTGATCGAGGCGACCGGCCATCCGTCCGCCGGGGCCCGGCATGCGCTCGCTGCGATCGCGACCGGGCGCCATGTCGTGATGGTCAATGTCGAGGCCGATGTGCTGGTCGGTCCCGTCCTGGCGGCGAAGGCCAGGGCGGCCGGCGTGGTCTATTCGATGGCCTATGGCGACCAGCCGGCGCTCGTCGCCGAGATGGTCGACTGGGCGCGCGCGGCAGGCTTCATCGTCGCGGCCGCCGGCAAGGGCACCAAATACCTGCCAGCCTATCACCGCGTCACGCCGGACGAGGTCTGGAGCCATTACGGGCTGACGCCGGAGGCGGCGAAGGCGGCGGGCATGAACCCGCAAATGTTCAACTCCTTCCTCGATGGCACCAAATCGGCGATCGAGATGGCGGCGATCGCCAATGCCTGCGGGCTCGACGTGCCGGAGGGCGGGCTCTCGTTTCCGCCTTGTGGCGTCGACGATCTCGCCCATGTGCTGCGGCCGAAGGCGGCGGGTGGCCAGCTCGAGCGTGATGGCATGGTCGAGGTCGTCTCCTCGCTGGAGCGCGACGGGCGGCCCGTCTTCCGCGACCTGCGTTGGGGCGTCTATGTCGTGCTCAAGGCGCCGAATCCCTACGCCGCCGCCTGCTTCAAGCAGTATGGCCTGCCGACCGATTCCACCGGCCTCTATGCGGCGATGTACAAGCCCTTCCACCTGATCGGGCTCGAACTCTCGATCTCGGTGCTGAATGCGGCGCTGCGCGGCGAGGCAACCGGCGCGACCCGCTTCTGGCGCGGCGATGCGGTCGCCACCGCCAAGCGCGATCTCAAGGTCGGCGAGATGCTGGACGGGGAGGGCGGCTACACCGTCTATGGCAAGCTGATGCCGGCCGCTTCCAGCCGCATGGCGAGGGCGCTGCCGATCGGGCTGGCGCATGGCGTGACATTGAAGCGCGACGTTGCCGCCGGCTCGGTAGTCACCAGCGCCGACGTCGCGCTCGACGAAACCTCGCAGATCGTCTCACTTCGGCGTGAGCTCGAAGCAACCAGCGGCTGAATCGTGCATTGTTCCTGGGCTGGTCGTCCCGGGCGAAGCGAAGCGTAGACCCGGGACCCATGCCTGAGCCCTAATCGGAAAGGCTCAGGAATGGGTCCCGGATCGGCGCCGCTTCGCGGCTTGTCCGGGACGACACCGTATTGGTGTCCAAAGCCTGGCCACCATCAGGAGATGTCTATGCGTCCCGTTCTTGCTGCCGCCCTTGCTCTCATCCTTGCGGTAGCACCTGCCGCGGCCCAGCAGCGCTACCCATCCAGCGCCGGCGAACTTTTGGTCGAGACGGTCGCGAGCGGGCTGGAGAACCCTTGGGGCCTCGCCTTCCTGCCCGACGGGCGCATGCTGGTGACCGAGCGGCCGGGGCGGCTTCGGCTGGTCGGCAGCGACGGCAAGCTTTCGGCGCCGATTTCCGGCGTGCCCAATGTCGTGGCGCGCGGGCAGGGCGGCCTGCTCGATGTCGTGCTCGACCCGAATTTCGCGCAGAACCGCTACCTCTATCTTTCCTTCGCCGAGCCCCGCGCCAACGGCAATGGCACCAGCGTCGCCCGCGCCCGGCTCAGCGCCAATGGTAATGCGCTGGAGGGCCTGAGCGTGATCTTCCGGCAGATGCCGACGATCGCCAGCAACATGCATTTCGGCTCGCGGCTGGTCTTCGACCGAACCGGCGCGCTCTTCGTCACCGTCGGCGACCGCTATAGCCAGCGCGACCAGGCGCAGAACCCGGAGAACCATATCGGCAAGGTCATTCGCATCAAGCCCGAGGGCGGCGCAGCGGAGGGCAATCCGAAGAAGCCGGGCTGGCAGCCGGAGATCTGGTCGATAGGCCACCGCAATGTGCAGGGCGCGGCGCTCCACCCCCAGACCGGCCAGCTCTGGACTGCCGAGCATGGCGCGCGCGGCGGCGACGAGATCAATACGCCGAAGGCCGGCCTGAACTATGGCTGGCCGGTCATCACCTACGGCATCGACTATTCCGGCGTGAAGATCGGCGAGGGCACGTCAAAGCCCGGCATGGAGCAGCCGCAATTCTACTGGGACCCGTCGATCGCGCCCTCGGGTGCCGCCTTCTACACCGGCGACAAATGGCCGGCCTGGAAGAACTCGCTCTTCGTCGGCGCGCTCGCCGGCCAATTGTTGTCGCGGCTCTCGACCGATGGCGAGAAGGTCACCGGCGAGGAGCGCCTGCTGAGCAATCTCGGCGAGCGCATCCGCGATGTCCGGCAGGGGCCGGATGGTTTTCTCTATCTGCTCAGCGACGATTCGAACGGCAAGGTGTTGCGGGTCAGGCCGGCAACGCGCTGAGGCTCACGGTCCGCAATCCCATTCGCGCTCGACGACGAAGACCTTGCGGGTCGCGAGATGCCCGTTCGTGTCGTAGAGGTCGCCGACATAGTATTCGGTGCCGGTGGCGTCGCGCACGCTGCGGTCGACCTGCAGCGACCAGCCATAGCCGACCCGGTTTCCGCCCTTCCAGTCGCGATGCAGATTGCCTGTAGAGGCCGAGGCGAGGATGCGGGCGCGCTCGTCGCTCGGCGAGCAGGTCGGTCCGGCAAGAGCCGCGCCGGACAGGGTGGCGAGGCACAGGGCGAGCGTCATCGGCTTGAGCAAGGCAGGCATCCTTCGAGGCAATCCGGGGAGAATCAGGTGATCTCGGCGAGCCGCGTATCGAGCGACAGAACGAGGCACCAATGTGGCTCGAAGTCGGCTCCCAGCGGCCAGATCTGCTCCTTGAAGATCGTCAGCATGACCGCCTGATAACGCTCGAACCAGTCGCGCCGGCAAAGCACGAACTTGGTCGCGCCGACAATGGTCTCCCGGTCAATGATGCACAACGGAACGATGCCGGGATTGGCGGCGAGATACTCCTGCACCGCGACCATCAGCGTCGGGTAGCCGGGGTGCAGCATGTCGTCGAGCACGATCAGCCCGCCCTCAGTGAGGCAGGCGGTGGCGAGCGCAAGATCCTTGCTCAGGGCCGCGCGCGAATGCTCGCCATCGATATGGATGAAGCGCAGCTTGCTCCCGCGGGCATGGCCGATCAGCTCGGCCGGAGACATCGCGCCGGCATCGGCCTTGATCGTGACGCGGCGCTCGGGTGCGATACCGTGCTTCAGGCAGTTCGCCTCGAAGCGATCCTTCACCTCGGGATTCGGCCACTCGAAGATGTCGATGCCGAGAGCGATCTCGCCGGGCTCGAGCGCATGCGCCAGTGCGATGAAGAAGCGGCCCTCGAAGGCGCCGATCTCGGCGATCGGCCCGCTCACACCGTTTTCGGTCTGCAGCCGCAGCAGCCGCGCACAAACCGCTGCGGCGAATCGCGAGGACATGCCGACGACGCGATCATAGCCGTCAGCGAGATAGGTCTCGACGGCGGGGTGGCCGGAATGTGGGACGGGAGCCATCGCTCAGGCCTTGGCGTGGAAGATGAAGAACGCGCCGGCCGCGATCAGCGCAAAGCCGATCGCATGGCTCCAGGTCAGCTGCTCCTTCAGCCAGAACACCGAGAAGCCGGCGAAGACGCAGAGCGTGATCACCTCCTGCATCGTCTTCAGCTCGGCCGCCGAATAGACGGCGGAGCCGATGCGGTTGGCCGGCACGGCGAGCATGTATTCCGGCAGGGCGATCATCCAACTCGCCAGGATCGCCAGCCAGATCGCCGTGCTCTTGTAGGAGAGGTGGCCATACCAGGCGAAGGTCATGAACACGTTCGAGCCGATCAGCATGCCGATCGGCAAGAGATGGGCGGTGCTGAGAGCTGGCATGGTGGAATCCGGGATCGTGTGTTGGGCGGGGCGGAGGGATCAGCCGTAGCGCAACTTCATCGTCAGGATAACCAGGACGAGCGCCAGCGTGACCGTATTGGCGCCGATCAGCGGCCAGGAGGCGATCAGCACGCCATAGAGCAGCCATAGCACGATGCCGGTGGCGAACAGCGCCTGCGTCCACAGCGAGATGCCGCTGGTGTCGCGCGTCTTGATCGTCTGCCAGGCCTGCGGCAGCCAGCAGAAGGTGGTGAGCAGGGCGGCGCAGAAGCCGAGCGCTTCGGTGGCGGCGGTGGACATAGGGGCTGTCGACGATTCGCGCGGGGGTTGCGCAGACATAGCCGGTTTCGGCGTTCCGCGCGCCCTCGGGACTTGCATGGTTAACCTCCGTTAACCGCAGCGCCCTAGATTCGCGCCAATCCTGCGATTCGGTGGACCCATGCGCGCATTGATCCTGGCCTTGCCTCTCGTCCTCGCAGCCGCGACCGCGGCCCGGGCCGATTTCGACTCCTGCGTCGCCGGCCTGCGTTCGGCCGCGGCAGCGAAGGGCGTCTCCGGCGCCACCTTCGATCGCGCCATGTCGGGCGTCACGCCCGACATGAAGGTGATCGAGGCGATGAACAACCAGCCCGAATTCAAGACGCCGATCTGGGATTATCTCGGCACGCTGGTCGACGACGAGAAGGTCGCGGAAGGGCGCTCGATGATGCGCCAGCACGCCTCGACGCTGGCCGCCGCCGAACAGCGCTTCGGCGTCGACCGCCATACCATCGCGGCGGTCTGGGGCGTTGAGAGCGATTTCGGTAAGGCGCGGGGCAAGATGCCGCTGGTCCAGGCACTCTCCACCGGCGCCTGTCTGGCGCCGCGCCGCAACGCCTTCTTCAAGGGCGAGTTGATCGCCACCCTTCAGATCATCGAGCGCGGCGACGTCCGAGCCGACCGGCTGTTCGGCTCCTGGGCCGGCGCCTTCGGCCATACCCAGTTCATCCCCTCGACCTATCTGCGGCTTGCGGTCGACGGCGACGGCGACGGCCGGCGCGATCTCGTCGATTCGATCCCCGATGCGTTGCATTCGACCGCCAATTTCATGGCCAAGGCCGGCTGGGTCACCGGCGCAGGCTGGGGCTACGAGGTCCGTGTGCCCGGTGGCTATTCCGGCCCGACCGGGCGCAACCCGAAGCAGCCGGTCTCGTCCTGGGCGGCGCGCGGCGTCGTCAAGTTCGACGGCTCGGCGCTCTCCGGCTCCGGCAATGCTGGGCTCTTGATGCCGGCCGGCCGCAATGGTCCGGCCTTCCTTGTCTTCAAGAACTACGACGCCGCCTACAGCTACAACGGCGCCGATTCCTACGCCCTCGCCATCTCGCTGCTCTCCGACCGCCTGCGCGGCCGGCCGGGCGTGCAGGGCGACTGGCCGACCGACGACTTGCCGCTCTCGCGCGAGCAGCGCCGCGAATTGCAGCGTCTGCTGACGCAGCGCGGCTACAATGTCGGCGAGCCCGATGGCGCCGTCGGCGCGCTGACGCGCGCCGCGATCAAGGAAATCGAGAGCAAGATCGGCATGCCGCAGACCGGGCGGCCGGGCGAGAAGGTCCTGCGCGCGCTGAAGGGCGGGCGCGTCTGAGGCGCAGCGCCCCGATGCTTGCGCACGAACGCTGCGCCCCGTAAGCAGCCAGCGCATTTCTGTTGCGCGAGGCTCAATCGATGGCGAACCACAAGCTCCTGCTGCTCCCCGGCGACGGCATCGGCCCCGAGGTGATGGGGCAGGTCGAGAAGATCGTCTCCTGGTTCGAGAAGCAGGGCCTCGGCTCGTTCTCGCTCGAGCGCGGCCTCGTCGGCGGCGTCGCCTATGACGCCCACAAGCAGGCGATCTCGGAAGGCGACATGAAGCTCGCCCAGGACGCCGACGCCGTGCTCTTCGGCGCGGTCGGCGGTCCGAAATGGGCCGATGTGCCCTATCAGCACCGTCCCGAGGCCGGCCTGCTGCGCCTGCGCAAGGATCTCGGCCTGTTCGCCAACTTGCGTCCGGCGATCTGCTATCCGGCGCTGGCCTCGGCCTCGTCGCTGAAGCCCGAAGTGGTCGAGGGGCTCGACATCCTGATCGTGCGCGAGCTCACCGGCGGCGTCTATTTCGGCGAGCCCAAGGAGATCGTCACGCTGGAGGACGGCTCCAAGCGCGGCGTCGACACGCAGCTCTACACGACGGGTGAGATCGAGCGCATCTGCGCCGTCGCTTTCGAGCTGGCGCGCACCCGCCGCAACAAGGTCTCCTCGGCCGAGAAGCACAACGTCATGAAGACCGGCGTGCTCTGGAAGCAGACCGTTACCGCCCAGCACGCCAGGGACTACAAGGACGTCGAGCTCGAGCATGTCCTCGCCGACAACTGCGCCATGCAGCTGGTGCGCTGGCCCAAGCAATACGATGTCATCGTCACCGACAACCTGTTCGGCGACATCCTCTCCGACGTTGCGGCGATGCTGACCGGCTCGCTCGGCATGCTGCCCTCTGCCTCGCTCGGCGCCGAGGACCCGGCCACCGGCAAGCGCAAGGCGCTCTACGAGCCCGTGCATGGCTCGGCCCCGGACATCGCCGGCAAGGGTCTCGCCAACCCGATCGCGATGATCGGCTCCTTCGCCATGGCGCTGCGCTATTCTTTCGGCGCCGGCGAAGCGGCTGACCGGCTCGAAGGCGCGATCGCCGACGTGCTCGGCGCCGGCACCCGCACCAAGGACATCGCCGCGCCCGGCGCCAACGCCGTCTCGACCACCGAGATGGGCGACGCCATCGTCAAGGCGCTCGAAGCCCGCGGCTGAGCCCGATCGCCACCTGCACAGGAAGCGGGTGGCGGCTGACGGGTGATAAAGGCTTCCTCGGAGCCATGGCGGCCGCTTGAGCCGCGCTGACTCCGAGGTTCCCGATGAATGCAGATGTCGGCGGTCCGTCCGCCATGGAGCTGCTCGAACGCATGTTCGCGGTCGAGCTGCGCTTCCTGCAGCAGGACGAGGCCGATCTTGGCCTGCTCGCGACCGCCTTCCATCCCGATGTCGTCGTGCACGAGCCGGCCTCGCTGCCTTATGCCGGTGATTGGCGCGGGCTCGACGGGATCGGCCACCTATTCCGGACGATGCGCGACACATGGAGCGATCTCTCGGTCGATGGCCTGCAGGCGGCGAAGACCGGCGATACCGTCTTCATGACCTGCAGCCTGCACCTCACGGCCCGAGGCAGTGGCAGGACGATCACGCAGCCTTTCGCGGAAATGCTGCGCTTCGAGGGCGGGCGCCTGATCGAGGGCACGCCGTTCTACTACGATACGGCGGCGATCGCGGCGGCGCTGGCCTGAGTCGGCAGCAAGCTCTTGTCAGCTCGCCCGCCCGCCATACTGTGCCTCGTGCAGGCGCCGGTAGATGCCCGCTCGCTGCACCAGTTCCTGATGCCGGCCCTGCTCGGCGACGCCGCTCTCGTCGATGACGATGATGCGGTCGGCGTCCTGGATCGTCGCGAGGCGATGCGCGATCACCAGCGTGGTCCGGCCCTTGGACAGTTCGGCAAGGGAAGCCTGGATCGCGCGCTCGGTCTCGGTGTCGAGCGCCGAGGTCGCTTCGTCCAAGATCAGGATCGGCGGGTTCTTCAGGAACATGCGGGCGATGGCGAGGCGCTGCTTCTGCCCGCCTGAGAGCTTGACACCGCGCTCGCCGATCACCGTGTCGAGGCCGTCAGGCAGCCGCGCGATCATCTCGTCGAGTCGGGCGCGCCTGGCGGCCTCGATGATCTCCTCCTCGCTCGCGGTCAGCTTGCCATAGGCGATGTTCTCGCGAAGCGTGCCGGCGAAGAGGAAGACGTCCTGCTGCACGATGCCGATCTGTCCGCGCAGCGAGGCCAGCGTCATCTGGCGGATATCGATGCCGTCGATGGTGATGCGCCCGCCTTCGACATCGTAGAAGCGCGGCAGGAGCGAGCAGATCGTCGTCTTGCCGGCGCCTGACGGGCCGACGAAGGCGATGGTCTCACCGGCGCGGATCGTAAGGTCGATCCCCTTCAGGATCTTGCGGTCGGCCGTATAGCCGAAGCTGACGTTCTCATAGGCGATGTCGCCCTTGAGGCCGGAGACGGTGATGGCGCCGGGCAGGTCGGCGATATCCGGCCGCGTGTCGAGGAAATCGGTATAGCGCCGGAAGCCGGCGATCCCCTTCGGGTAGGTCTCGATCACCGAGTTGATCTTCTCGATCGGCCGGAAGAACACCGTGACCAGCAGCAAGAAGCCGACGAAGCCGCCGGCGCTGAGGTCGCCGATCAGCACGTAATAGGCGCCGGCGATCATCACCGCCATCTGAGTCAGCCGCATGCCGAAATAGCTGAGCGAGGTCGAGGCCGCCATCAGCCTGTAGGCGTCGAGCTTGGTGCGGCGATAGCGCTGGTTGTCGACCGCGAACAGGCTGCGCTCATGCTCCTCGTTGGCGAAGGCCTGGACGACGCGGATGCCGCCGACATTCTCCTCGATCCTTGCGTTGAACGAGCCGACGCTGCCGAACAGCTTCTGCCAGTTCGCCGTCATCCGGCTGCCATAGCGGCTGGTCAGCCAGGCGATCAGCGGCACGATCGTCGCGGTGATCAGGGCGAGCTGCGGATGCACGCTCAGCATCAGCGCAAAGGCGCCGATGAAGGTCATCACCGCGATGAACAAATCCTCCGGCCCGTGATGGGCGACCTCGCCGATCTCTTCCAGGTCCTTGGTCAGTCGTCCGACGAGATGGCCGGTCTTCTGGTTGTCGAACCAGCCGAAAGAGAGTTTTTGCAGATGGTCGAACGCCTTGCGGCGCATCTCGGTCTCGATATTGATGCCGAGCATGTGACCCCAATAGGTCACCACCACCATTAGTACGGCATTGACCAGATAGATTGCTAGCAGGCCGAGCGAGGCGATGACGATCAGGCTCCAGTTCCCGCTCGGCAGCAACTGGTCGACGAAGAGCTTCACCGCGATCGGGAAACCGAGCTCGAGCAGGCCGGAGATCACGGCGCAGCCGAAATCGAGCAGGAACAGCCCGCGATGGGGGCGGTAATAGGCGAAGAAGCGCTTGAGCATGGCGGGCGGGGCTTTAGCACGCCGCTCGGCGCGGAGCCATGAGCTGGAGGCGGGGCGGGGGCCGCGTCGCCGGCAAATCTGCCACAGTTTATCAATTTGGCGGGTTGTGAATGGCTGTTCATTGCCTCCTGCCCGCGCCCGCCTAAGCCTGCGTCCACGGTTGGGTTGGGCACTCTCATGATATCCGTCATCACTACTGCGAACAGCGGAACATCTCGCACGCGGCTCGCCTCGCGCCTGCTCGCGGGCACGGCGCTCGTGCTGCTCCTGTCCGCCGGGCAGGCGCTCGCTAATGGTGGGCGCGGCGGCGACCGAAGCAGCGCGCAACCCGGCTCCGGCGGCGCGGGCGGCATCGACAACCCGACGGGTGCCGGTGGTGCGGGCGCCAGGGGGCAAATAGCGCCAGGAGGCAACGCGGGCGGTGGCGGCGGTGGCGCCGGCGCTGTTACCGGCGGAACTGGCGGGCTCGCTGGCGATGGCAACCCCAGCGAGGGCCGAGGCGGCGATGGCGGCGTGCATGGCGCCGTCGGCGCGGCCCTGCCGGTCGGTGCCAATACCGGCAGCAATGGCGGCGACGGTACCTCCGGCTATTTCTACTCGGGCGGCGGCGGTGGCGCGGGCGGCTTTGGTGCCGTGGTCACGGGCGCGGGTGCGACGGGAGCGATCGCCGGCACGCTCACCGGCGGCAATGGCGGCCATGGCGGTGGTAGCTTTTATGGCTTCGGCGGCGGAGGCGGTTCCGGCGGCATCGGCCTGCTCTTCACCGATGGCAGTGCCGCGCAGACCCTGTTCATCGATGGCACGATCCAGGGCGGCAAGGGCGGAAACGGCGGCTCGTATGTGTCGGATGGCACTGGCGCCGCCGGCGCGGCCGGCGTTGGCGGCGCCGGCCTGGTCTTCACCAATGGCGGCGCGACGACGACGCTGACCGTCAACGGCACGATCCGCGGTGGCGATGGCGGGCGCGGCGGCTCGAATTTGCCGGCTTCTTTTGGTCGTACCCCTAATCCAGGCGAAGAGGCGAACGGCGTCGGCGCTGCCGGCGGCGATGCCATCATCGGCGCCGACCTGATCATCACCAATAACGGCACGATCGAGGGCGGCCTCTCGGGCGACGGCACGACGCGCGCCGCGGCGATCCATTTCACCGGTGGCAGCAACAAGCTCACCATCGGCTCCGCCTCGGCCACCATCAATGGCGGCATCGTCATCGACACCGGCACGCTGACCTTCGACCAGACGATCGCCGCGACGATCAGCAGCGTAGTCAGCGGCGCCGGCAGCGTGGTCAAGGAGGGCTCGGGCACGCTGACCTTAACCGGCGAAAACACCTATACCGGGGGGACGACGATCTCGGACGGGGCGATCAGCATCAGCGCCGAGGGCAATCTCGGCGCGACCTCCGGCACGCTGACGCTGGACGGCGGCATGCTGAAGGTGACCGGCACGACGCTGACCGGGCTGACGCGCAACATCGTCCTCGGCAGCACTGGCGGCGGCTTCGATATTGCCGACGCCGGCAATACCTTCACGGTGACGCAATCCTTCTCCGGCTTGGGCGGATTCACCAAGGCCGGCGCGGGCACGCTCGTCCTGTCCGGCGCCAACACCTATACCGGCACGACGACGGTCTCGAACGGCATCCTGCGGGCCGGGCAGGTGGGCGCCTTCTCGGCGGGCTCCACGGTCATGATCATCTCGGGCGCAACGCTCGACCTGGCCGGCTTTGACCAGACGATCGGCTCGCTCGCCGGCGCCGGCGCCGTCACGCTCGGTGCTGGCACGCTGACCGCGGGCGGCAACAATGCTTCGACGGCGTTCTCCGGCACGATCTCGGGCACGGGCGGGCTGACCAAGACCGGCACCGGCCGGCTCGTGCTCTCGGGCACGAACACCTATTCGGGCGCGACCACGGTGTCGGCTGGGACGCTCGGCATCAGCGGTTCCGGCGCCATGTCGGCGGCGTCGGACTACACCATCGCGGCCGGCGCGCTGCTCGGCCTCAACGATACGCTCGGCACAGTAACTGCGGGCTCGATCGCCGGTGCCGGCCAGATCGAGATCGAGAGCCGCTCGACGCTGGAGACGGGCGCGACCAACGCCTCGACGACGTTCACCGGCATGATCTCTGGCGATGGCAGCATCAGGAAGGTCGGCACTGGCACGCTGACGCTGACGCAGGAGAACACTTACTCGGGCGGCACGACGATCGCGGGCGGGGCGATCAGCATCGACCGGGAGGTCAATCTCGGCGCGTTCGCCGGCGCGTTGACGCTGGATGGCGGCGTGCTGCAGGTGACCGGCACGACGCTGAACGGGCTGACCCGCAGCATTGTCCTCGGCAGCAATGGCGGCGGCTTCGACATTGTCGAGGCCGGCAACAGCTTCATCGTGAACCAGTCGCTGACGGGCACGGGCGCGCTCTCGAAGGCCGGCGCCGGCACACTGCTGCTCAAGGGCACGAGCAGCTATTCCGGTGCGACCACGGTCTCGGGCGGCACCTTGCGGGCCGGCGTTGCCGGGGCGTTCTCGTCGAGCTCGGCGTTCACGGTGGCGAGCGGCGCGCGGCTCGACCTCGCCGGCTTCAATCAGAGCATCGGCTCGCTCGCCGGCGCCGGCACGGTCACGCTGGGCAGCGGCACGTTGACGGCCGGCTCCGACAACAGCTCGACCAGCTTCTCGGGATCGATCACCGGCACGGGCGGGGTCACCAAGACCGGCACCGGCACGCTGACCCTGACCGGTGCGAACACCTATAATGGCGCGACCAAGGTCTCGGGCGGCAAGCTCGTCGTGAACGGCTCGCTGGCGAGCAGCGTCACACTCGACGGCGGCTCGCTCGGCGGCTCGGGCACGATCGGCGGGGTGAGCGTCGCGAGCGGCGGCACCGTCGCTCCGGGCAACTCGATCGGCACGCTGACCGTCTCCGGCAATGTCGCCTTCGCGACGGGCTCGACCTATCAGGTCGAGATCAACGCCGCTGGCCAGAGCGACCGGATCGTGGCGACGGGGATCGCGACGCTGTCCGGCGGCACGGTCCAGGTCCTGGCCGACGCCGGCAACTATGCGGCGGCGACGAGCTACACTATCCTGACCGCCACGGGCGGGGTCAGCGGCCGGTTCAGCACAGTCACCTCGAACCTCGCCTTCCTGACGCCGTCGCTGGGCTATGACAGCCGCAACGTCACCCTGACCATGACGCGCAACGATACCGGCTTCGGCCCGGGCGATGGCGGCAGTTCCGGTGGTGGCAGCGGTGGCACGAGCGGCGGCGGCGACACGAACACCGGTGGTGGCGGCACGTCCGATGGTGGGAGCTCGGGCGGCGGCGGAACCTCAGGCGGGTCGCAGCGCCCCTATGTCGCTTCGACCCGCAATCAGGGCTTCATCGCAGTGGCGGCCGAGCGGCTCGGCGTCGGCAATCCGGTCTACGACGCGCTGCTCTCTAGCACGGTGGCCGAGGCCCGCGCCGGCTTTGATCTGCTCTCGGGCGAAGCGCATGCGCAGGCCGTCAGCGTCATGATCGACGAGAGCCGGCTGGTGCGCGACACCATCCTCAGCCGCCTGCGCGGGCCGCTGCTGACGCAACAGGGCGGCCAGGTCGCGGCCGCCTTCAGCGCCGACCTGCCCGGCCGCAAGGGCGCGGTGCTGATGGCCGCTCCGGTCCCGCAGCCGCGCTATGCCCTCTGGGGCGAGGCCTTTGGCAGCGCCGGCAACAGCGACGCCGACGGCAATGCCGCGAGCCTGTCCCGCCGCAGCGGTGGGGCGCTGCTCGGCGCCGATGTGATGCTCTACGACACTCCCGGCTCGTCGCTCAGGGTCGGCGTCGCCGGTGGCTACAGCCAGTCGCGCTTCGACCTCGATGCCCGCTTCTCCACCGGCAAGCTCGAGAGCGGCCATGCCGCGCTCTATGCCGGCGCCCGCTTCGGCAATCTGCGTCTGGATGCGGGCCTGGCCTATAGCTGGAGCGAGAGCGACATCCGCCGCCAGGTTCAGATCCGTGGCTTCGGCGACAGCCTGCGGCTGCAGCGCCCGGGCGCGGTGGCGCAAGGTTTTGCCGAACTCGGCTATGGCTTCGCCTTCAATGGTTTCGCGCTCGAACCCTTCGCCCAGCTCGCCTTGATCCGGGTCAGCACCGACGCCGGCACCGAGCAGGGCGGCGCCGCGGCGCTGCGCGTCCTCTCCAGCGACCAGACCCTCGGCTTCACCACGCTCGGCCTGCGCGCCGAGGCGCAGCTCGGGACGATGCCGCTCTTCGCCCGCGCCATGCTCGGCTGGCGCCACGGCTTTGGCGAGCTCACCCCGCAGGCAAAGACCGCCTTCGCCCTCGGCACCACCCCGGCCCGCGTGTTCGCGGCTCAAATCGATCGCGAGGCTGTTGTCGCCGAAGCCGGGCTCGACTGGCGCATCTCATCTGCCACCGCACTGGGCCTGACCTACTCGGCAGCAGTGGGCGACCGCTCCCGCGATCACGCCCTCAAGGGCAGGGTCGAAATGAAGTTCTGACGAAGCTGGTCATCTCCATCTTGGGCGTAGCGGAGGTACCGACCTTGCGTCGTTGACGCGCCTGCCGAGGGCGTCACGATCGCTCCTTTATTTGCAGAGGGGCGGGCATGGTCAGATTGGCGCTCATCGCAGGCTTGGCAGCCTCGTTCGCTATGCCCTTCATCGGTTCGGCATCCGCGCAGGAGGGCTGCAAGCAGGTCACCAGTTCCTGCTCGGCTCTGTTCAGGAGCTGCGAGCAGAACTGCAACAAGGTCGGCAGCAACCCCTCGGCCTGCATCGCCCGCGTCTGCACGCCACCGCTTGCCGGCTGCAAGTCGAACGGCGTCTGGCGCAGCGTCCAGGGCGGGTCGGCCTGCTGGGCGACCAAGAACAAGTCCTGATCTGACCGGGCCTCCGCCTCGAACGGAAACCTATCCGCCCAGCCGGTACTTCACAAAACCTTCGCCGGCATCGCCGACCGCCTCGGCTTTCAGCGCGTCGGGCTTCTTGCCGGCTGCGGCAGGCGAGGTCGGGAAGGTGACGTTGACGTTCGCCGGCAGGGGCTTCAGCGACCAGTTGTTGTCGGCGGCCGGGTTGATCGTCTTCTTCTCGATGATGAAGCGCACGATGACGTCGCGGTTGAGGTCGGGCGCCTCCAGCACCACGGTCGTCTTGGTTCCCGGGAAATTGCCGCCGCCGGAAGCGCGGTAATTATTGGTGACGACGATGAACTCGGCTTTTTCGTCCACCGGCTTGCCCTGGTAGGCAAGGTCGACGATGCGGTGCGCGTCGGGCGCCACCAGCTTGCCGTCGCCGTCGTAACGGGAGGCTTGCGTCACATCGATCTGGTAGGTGACGCCGTCGATCACGTCGAAATTGAAGGCCGGGAAGCCCTGGTTGATCAGCGGCTGCTCGTCGGTCTTGGCGAGATCGATGCGATTGAAGATGCCGGCCGATCGCTCCAGCCATTCGCGCAATTGCGCGCCGGTGACTTTCACGATCTGCACCGTGTTCGGGTAAAGATAGATGTCGGCGACGTTCTTGATCGCGATCGGCCCGGCCGGGATGTCGGTGAAGAAGGCCGGCCCGGCGCGCCCGCCCGATTTGAACGGCGCTGCGGCCGAGAGGATGGGCAGGTCCTTGTGCGGCGTCTGCGCCAGCAGCGGCCTGGCGTAGGCGATCTGCGCCTCCGCCACGATCTGCACCGACGGGTCGTCGGCGACGAGGGCGAAATAGCTGTTGATCGGGGCGCTCGTGGTGCCGACCGGCTCGCGCATATAGCTCAGCGTCGCCTCGTGGTCGGCCTTCACCGTGGCGAGCACGGCCGCTTCGACCTCCGCCTTCGGCACGATCTTGCGATCAGGCGTGCGCTCATAGATCGGCTTGGGATCGACCTTGAAGTCGGCGATGCGCCAGCGCCCGTCGCGCTTTTCGAGTTCGAGATCGACGATGCCGACATGCGAGCCCCAGAAACCGGGCTGGCAGGCCGGCTTGCCGTGCAGCGAGCCCTTCTTGTTGTCGACGCCGGGAATGCCGTCGAAGGCCTTGCCGCCGGGGAAGACGAGATGCTGGTGGCCGGTCAGGACGACGTCGATGCCGTCGAGCTTGGCGAGATGCAGCGCCGCGTTCTCCTCGCCGCCCTTGCGCTCGCCGCCGGCGATGCCGGAATGGCAGAGTGCGATGGTGAGGTCGGGATGGGCCAGCGCGATCTCCGGCAGGTACTTTTGCGCGGCGTCGACGATGTCGGTCGCCGTCACCTTGCGGTCGAGATTGCCCTTGTCCCACTGCATGATCTGCGGCGGCACGAAGCCGATCACCGCGATGTTGAGGACATGCCTCGTCCCGGCCTCGTCCTCGAAGCTCTGCTCGAAGATGCGCCAGGGCTCGACCAGCGTGCCGCCGCCAACGCGATCGACATTGGCGCAGATGATCGGGAATTCGGCGCGGGCGAGGCCGTGCTCGAGGAACTCCAGCCCGTAATTGAACTCGTGGTTGCCAAGCGTGCCGCATTGATAGGGCAGGGCGTTCATCGCGGCGATCATCGGATGGGTCTCGCCGGCCTTCAGCCCCTTCTTGTAGGCGACGAAATCGCCGAGCGAGGAGCCCTGCAGGAAGTCGCCATTGTCGAAGAGCAGGCTGTTCTTCGTCTCCGCTTGCGCCGCCTTGATCAGGTTCGCCGTCTTGGCGAGGCCGACCGTGTCGTCGGGTGCGTCGCGGAAATAATCGTAAGGCACGACATTGACATGGAGGTCGCTGGTCTCCAGCAGCCGCAGCTTGAGCTTGGTCGGAGCCTGCGCTGCGAGCGGGGTAGAAAGCGCGCCGGCTGCGGCGATGGCGGCCCCGGCCTTGAGCGTGTCACGGCGGCTGAAACGGGGGGCGCGGTCCATCATCGGCTCCTGAAGCAAGGTGCTGCGACAGACGCTAGCACCATGGCAGGACCGTGACACGGGGGAAGATGAGCCTAGCGGCTCACGCCCTCCATCCTTACCCGCCCGTCGGCACCTTCGGTCCAGGCAGCTATCGCGCCGTCCTTCAGCCGCTTCGCCTTCACCTGGAAGGCCTCGCCCGCGATCAGCGGTGCGAGTCCGCGATAGTCGAGCCGGACCGGCTCACCGCCCGACAGCGTCGCGATGATGTTCATGATCAGCGTCGCCTGGATCGGCCCGTGCACGACGAGCCCGCCATAGCCCTCGACGCCGGTGACATAGGGCTGGTCGTAATGGATGCGGTGGCTGTTGAAGGTGATCGCCGAATAGCGGAACAGCAGTACCGGGTTCGCCTCGACCGTCCAGGTCAGGTCGGCCGGACGCGGTTCGACCGGGACCGGAGCAGGCGGCGGTTCTTCGCCCGGCTTGGCCGCCTCGCGATAGACGATGTTATGGCGCTCGCGCAGCGCGATGCCGCGGGCCGTGACGAGGTCATGATCGACCGCGACGAAGCAGAGCGGACCGGTGCGGCCCTCCTTCCAGGTGACGTCGCCGATGGTCGAACGGCGGGTGACCTCGTCGCCGGTCCGCAAGGGCGCGATGGTCTCGATCCGCCCGCCGGCCCACATCCGCCGCGGCAGCTCGACCGGCGGCAGGAACTCACCCTTGGCGGCGTGTCCGTCCCGGCCGAGCGCAGCCATCGGCGAGATCGGCGGGGCGAGGCACCAATGCAAGGCGAGCGGTGCTTCGCCTGCGGCATAGGGTGCGAGATGCGGTGCAAAGGTTGCTTCATAGCTGGCGACAAGCCGCGGCGTGATCAGGTCGGAGGCAGCTTCGGTCTTGCCGATCCAGGATTTCAGATGGTCGATGTTCATTGGGCTCAATAGCTGCGTGGCATGCCGAGCACATGCTCGGCGAGATAGGACAGGATCAGGTTGGTCGAGATCGGCGCGACCTGGTAGAGCCGCGTCTCGCGGAACTTGCGCTCGATGTCGTATTCCTCGGCGAAGCCGAAGCCGCCATGGGTCTGGATACAGGCATTGGCCGCCTCGAAGGACGCATCCGCCGCGAGCAGCTTGGCCATGTTGGCCTCGGCGCCGGGATTGGCGCCAGCCTCGTAGAGCCTGATCGCCTCGCGCACCATCAGTTCGGCCGCGCGCATATTGGCGTAGGCCCTCGCGATCGGGAACTGGATGCCCTGGTTCTGGCCGATCGGCCGGCCGAAGACCTGGCGCTCTTTCGCGTAGTTCGAGGCCTTGTCGATGAACCATTTGGCGTCGCCGACGCATTCGGCCGCGATTAGGATACGCTCGGCGTTCATGCCGGAGAGGATATAGCGGAAGCCCTTGCCTTCCTCGCCGACGAGGTTGGCCGCCGGGACCTTGACGTTGTCGAAGAAGACCTCGGTGGTGGCGTGGTTCATCATCGTGCGGATCGGCCGGATGGTGAGGCCGGCCTGCAGCGCCTCGCGCATGTCGAGGATGAAGACCGAGAGCCCATCGGTGCGCTTTTGCACCTGATCGCGCGGCGTGGTGCGGGCGAGCAGCAGCATCAGGTCCGATTGCGCCGCCCGGCTGGTCCAGATCTTCTGGCCGTTGACGACGTAGTGGTCGCCCTCGCGCCGAGCGGTGGTGCGCAAGGCGGTGGTGTCGGTGCCACTGGTCGGCTCGGTGACGCCGAAGGCCTGCAACCTGAGCTCGCCCGAGGCGATCCTGGGCAGATAGCGCTGCTTCTGCTCGGCGCTGCCATGGCGCAGCACCGTGCCCATCACATACATCTGGGCGTGGCAGGCGCCGCCATTGCAGCCCTGGCGCTGGATCTCCTCCATGATCGCCGCCGCGGCCGAGAGGGTGAGGCCTGCGCCGCCATACTCCTCCGGGATCAGTGCCGAGAGGAAGCCGCTTTCGGTGAGCGCCGTCACGAACTCGGCCGGATAGGCCATCTCGCGATCGAGCTTGCGCCAGTACTCGCCCGGATAATCCGCGCACAGCTTGGCGACCGCCTCGCGGATGTCGGTGTGATTGTTGGGTGTCGTCATGCTCATCTCACGCTGATCGCGCCGCTTTCGCCGTAAACTCGCGGCGCAACGCTTCGTCATGCTCGCCGAGGCCCGGGATTGCGCGCATCGGCACGCGCTTGCCGTCCACCAGTGTCGGCGGCGCCAGCACCTCGACAGGCCCATTCGGCGTCGGAACCGGCAACGCCGTTACGGCTGGATGGTCGATCAGATCGGCGACCGTCGAGACCGTGCCAAACGCGATACGGGCTGCATCGAGCCCCGCTGCTGTCTCGGCATAGCGGCGGGTTTCGAGGATCGCCTGGATCGCTGCATCGAGGGCAGGGCGGTTGCGCACGCGCAGCACATTGCTGGCGAAGCGCGCGTCTTCCAGGAGGCTGACATCGCCGAGCACGTCGCGAGCCAGGATCTGCCATTCGCGCTCGCTCTGGATCGAGATCAGCACCTCGGCATCGGCGAGCCGGAAGACGCCATAGGGCGCGATCGAGGGATGGGCGAGGCCGAGCCGCGGTGGTTCGATGCCGCCATAGCGCCGGGTCAGATAGGGCACATTCATCAGGTCGGCGATGGTGTCGAACAGTGAGAGCTGGATGCGCGAGCCTTCGCCGGTGCGTCCGCGCCGGATCAACGCCTCAAGGATCGCGGCATAGGCGGCGTTGCCGGTGGCGATGTCGGCGATCGAGACGCCGATCCGTGTCGGACCGGAGTCAGGGCTGCCGGTGACGGCGGCAAGACCCGCTTCCGCCTGGATCAGGAGGTCATAGGCCTTGCGGGTGTAATGCGGTGTGCCGGGTGCGTAGCCGGAGATGTCGCAGGTGATCAGCTTGCGGTGTCGCTGGCGCAAAGCCTCGCTGCCGATGCCGAGACGGTCGGTCGCGCCGGGGGCAAAGTTCTGGATGAAGACGTCGGCCTCGGCGAGCATCGCCTCGACCAGAGCGAGGTCCTTCTTGTCCTTGAGGTCGACCCGGCAGGATTCCTTGCCGCGATTGATCCAGACGAAATAGGACGACAGGCCCTGCGCATAGTCGTCATAGCCACGCGAGAAATCGCCTTCCTCGCGCTCGAGCTTGATGACGCGCGCGCCGGCATCGGCGAGGCGGCAGCTCGCCATCGGAGCGGCCACCGCCTGCTCCAGCGCCACCACCAGGATTCCATCGAGAGCATTCGTCATCAGATCGCCACGCGCCGTTCATTTTGCGCGAGACACCGATGTCGCGCCCTCGAAGTCAAATAGCGTTTTGCGATGGCCGCCATAGCGCCGTCGGCTCGCTAAGCCGATGCGGCTCCATAGAAAAAGCGTCTGGCCTTCATCGCTTTATCCTACTTGTCCGGCCGGGGCGGCTATGCGCCCCTTTGATGGACACGAGGCGCCGTTCAAGAGCGCCCACTGTCGCGCGAGGTTCAGGGAGGACACTCATGAAGACGATGAAACTGGCGATTGCCGCGCTGGCGGGAACGCTGCTCGCAGGCTCGGCTCTGGCGCAGGACAAGCCGAAGGAACTGGTCGTCGGGATCGCGACCTTCCTCTCGGGTCCAGCGTCGGTCTTCGGCGTGCCCGGCCGCAATGCCGCCGATCTCCTGATCGCGGAGATCAACGCCAAGGGTGGTGTGCTCGGCGTGCCCCTGAAGCCGGTCTATGTCGACGAGGGCGCCGGCACCAACCAGCTGCTTTCCGAGTATCGCCGCGTCGTGCAGGAGCAGGGCGCGCAGGTGATGCTGGGCGCGATCTCGTCCGGCTCCTGCAACGCGCTCGCGCCGGTCGCAGAGGACCTCAAGGTCGTCAACGTGATGTGGGATTGCGGCACGCAGACCATCTTCGAGGACGGCAAGTGGAAGTATTCGGTCCGGACCCAGGCCCATGCCGGCGCCGAGATGATGGCGACGCTGCTCTACCTGATGAAGGTGAAGCCCGACTTCAAATCGGTCGCGGTCGTCAACCAGGACTATGCCTGGGGCCGTGAATCCTGGGCCCTGCTGCAGGCCGGCCTCAAGGCGCTGAAGCCCGACGTCAAGGTCGTCGCCGAGCTCTTCCCGAAATTCGGCGCGCCTGACTTCTCGACCGAGATCACGCGGCTTTCGGCGCTGCGGCCCGACGTGGTGATCTCGACCTCCTGGGGTGGCGATCTCGACACCTTCGTCCAGCAGGCGGCGGCGCGCGGCCTGCTGAAGCAGTCAACCTTCGTGCTGCCGCTGGCGGAAAGCTCGCTGGAGCGGCTCGGCAACGTCCTGCCGGAGGGCGTGATCGTCGGTTCGCGCGGCGACCATTACTGGCTGCACCCGAAATACAAGAACACGCCGGAGATGCAGGGCTTCGTCAAGGCTTACAAGGACAAGACCGGCGTCTATCCGATCTACCCGACCTTCCACATGCAGCAGGCCCTGACCGGGCTGGTGAAGGCCTATGAGAAGGCGGGCGCGGGCGGCAAATGGCCGAGCAAGGAAGAGGTCATCGCCGCCTTCGAGGGGCTGGAGTTCAAGTCGCTGACCGGCACGATCACCATCCGCCAGGACCATCAGGGGCTGGAGGACCAGCTGCTCGGCACCACCAAGCGCGTGCCGGACTATCCCTTCGCCGTCTATGACAAGATGGCGCTCTATCCCGGCAAGCTGGTGACCACGCCGCTCGGCGAGAAATCGCTCGACTGGTTCGCCAAGGTGAAGCCCGACCTCGTCACCGACAAGTCGATCGAGACCTTCGACTACGCGAAGTGAGCAGTCGGCTCAGGCTCGCGTCATTGCGAGCGCAGCGAAGCAATCCAGCGTCGCGCACTGCCCGCCCTGGATTGCTTCGTCGGCTTCGCCTCCTCGCAATGGCGGCGCCGCGCCTCGGTCAAAACCTGAAGAACGGAACGCATGCCTCCTGAAATGCTCCTCCTCGCCGCGCTCGACGGCCTCGCCTATGGCTCGCTGATCTTCCTTGTCGCGGTCGGGCTGTCGCTGATCTTTGGCGTGCTCGGCATCGTCAACGTCGCCCATGGCTCGTTCTATGCGATCGGCGCCTATGTCGCGGCGGCGGGCGTGCTCGCCATCGGCACGGCCGGGCTGCCGACCTGGCTCGCCTTCCCGACCTTGCTGATTGCGGCCGCGCTGGTCGGCATCCTCGTCGGCGGCCTCGTGGAGGTCGCGCTGCTGCGCCGCGTCTATGGCAAGGAGGAGGTGCTGCAGCTCATCGTCACCTTCGCCGTCTTCATGATCCTCGAGGACGCGCAGAAGGTCGTCTTCGGCGTGCAGCCCTATTTCGCCAACGCGCCGATGAACTGGCTCGGCACGGTCGAGGTCTTCGGCATCTTCTACACGACCTACCAGCTCGTCCTGATGCCGCTTGTCGCGCTCGCGGTGCTTCTGGGCCTGCGATTCTTCCTGCGCCGTACCAGCTTCGGCCGCGCCATCGTCGCGGTGACGCAGGATCGCGAAGCCGCGACTGCGATGGGCATCGACGCGGCGCGGGTCTACCTGATCACCTTCATCATCGGCGCCTTCCTGGCCGCGCTCGGCGGCGCGCTCGCCTCGGCCACGACGTCGCTGACCCCGGGCATCGGCGCCGGCACGCTCGTCCTCTCCTTTGCGGTCGCCGCGACCGCCGGGCTCGGCCGGATCGAGGGCGCGGCGGTGGCGGCGCTGCTGATCGGCCTCGGCCGCTCGGCCGCGGTCTATTTCGCGCCGGAATTCGACGTGCTGATCCCCTATCTCATCATGATGCTCGTGCTGCTGGTCCGTCCGCAGGGCCTGTTCTCGACCGTGCAGACGAGGAAGGTGTGATGGCGCGCCAGCTCGTCTTCGGCCTCGCGCTGATCGCGGCGCTCGCGGTCTTCCCGCTGTTCTCGCCCTGGTCGACGGTGATCCTGACCGTCGCGCTCTGTGAAGGCCTGGCGGCGCTCGGCATCATGGTGCTGCTGCGCGCCGGCCAGGTCTCCTTCGGCCACGGTCTGTTCTTCTCGTTCAGCGCCTATGCGGTCGCTTTCATGGCGGCGGCCAAGGTCGGGCACGAGGCTCTGATCCTGATCCCGGTCGGCATGGCGGCGTCGGGCCTGCTCGCGGCGATCGTCGGCCTCTTCGTCGTGCGTTACCGCGCGATCTTCTTCGGCATGCTCAACCTCGCGATCTCGATGGTGTTCTTCTCGCTGCTGGAAAAGCTCTTCTCGATCACCGGCGGCGCCGACGGCAAGCGCGTGCCGCGGCCGACCTTCGCCGGCATCGAATTCGGCCGCGAGCAGTTCGAGCTCGCGACCTTCTATGTCACGCTGGTGCTTTGCATCCTCGCCGCGCTCTTCGTCGCCCGCTACTTGCTCTCGCCCGGCGGCAAGGCGCTGGAAGCGATCAAGTCGAACGAGACCAGGCTCGAATATCTCGGCGTATCCCCGAGAAAAGTGCTCTATGGCGCCTATCTGCTCTCCGGCCTGCTGGCGGGACTGGGGGGCGCGATCATCGCGCTGGTCTCCGGCCACGTCACGCCGGAACTGGCCTATTGGGTGCGCTCGGGCGAGTTCGTCTTCATCGCGATCCTGGGCGGCATCGGCGGCGTCGCCGGTCCTTTCCTGGGCGCGCTGATGTTCCAGATCATCCGCGGCTATGCGGCGGTCTACGCGCCCGAGACCTGGCATGCCGTGCTCGGCGTCATGCTGCTGGTCATCATCTTCTTTGCGCCGGCCGGGCTCTACGGCATCGTCGCAGGCAAGGGCGGCAAGCCGCAGCGCGAGGAGGGCGGGCGATGAGCGACGTCATCCTCGAGGCGGACGACCTCCATTTGCGCTTCGGCGGCGTGCAGGCGGCGAACGGCGCCTCGCTCAAGGTCGCGGTGAACGAGCGCATCGCCATCATCGGCCCGAACGGCGCCGGCAAGACCACCTTCATCAACCTCTGCACCGGCTATCTCAAGCCGCAATCCGGGCGAGTGGTCTTCAACGGGCAGGACGTGACGCGCCTCTCGCCGCAGGCGATCACCCGCCTCGGCATCGGCCGCTCCTTCCAGATCCCGCAGCTCTTCCTCGACAACACCGTGATCGAGAACCTGCTGCTGGCGCTCTCGGCGCGCGAGGGCTCCTGGTCGCCCTTCCTCGCCATGCAGCGCCACCCCAAAGCCGAGGAGATGTGGGCGCTGCTCGACCTGGTCGGGCTGAAGGAGACCGGCAACCGCGTCGTCCGCGAACTGCCGGAAGGCATGCGCAAACTCATCGACATCGCCGTCGCACTGGCGTTCGAACCGAAGCTGATCTTCATGGACGAGCCGACCAGCGGGGTGTCCTCGACCGAGAAATTCCAAGTGATGGATACGCTGACCCGGGTGCTCGATGCCCGCGCCACCACGGCGGTCTTCGTCGAGCACGACATGGATGTGGTCGCCCGCTACGCCAATCGCGTCGCGGTCTGGACCGGCGGGCGCATCGCCCATCAGGGCACGCCGGAGGAGATTCTCAGCCATCCGCAGGTGCGCGAGACCGTGATCGGGGTGGGGGTGTAGCTCATGCTGGAAATCAGGGAGCTCTCGGCGCAGATCGAAGGCGTGCAGGTGCTGCGCCGGGCCACGCTGTCGCTGGAGGAAGGCGCGACGGTGGCTCTCATCGGCCGCAACGGCGCCGGCAAGACCAGCCTGCTGCGCGCCATCATGGGCTTCATGACAGTGACCGGCGGCGCGATAGCCTTCGACGGCAAGCCGCTCGATACGGTGAAGGCGCATGAGCGGCCGCGCCTTGGGATCGGCTATGCGCCGGAGGATCGCCGGCTGTTCTCGACCTTCACCATCGAGGAGAATATCCGCCTGCCGGCCGAGGTGATGAAGCTCGGCGAGGCCGAGATCGCAAGACGGCTGGAGCGCATCTATGCCGTGCTGCCCGAGCTCGCCGATCTGCGCCAGCGCCCGGCGGCGGGGCTCTCCGGTGGGCAGGGCAAGATGGCGGCGCTCGCCCGGGCGTTGATGGTCGGCAGCCGCGTCATCCTGCTCGACGAGCCCTTCCAGGGTCTCGCCCCGGTCCTGGCTAACCGCTATGCCGCTGCCCTGCGCGCCCTGCGCGACAGCCATCCCGACATCGCCTTGCTGATCACCGAATCCAACCCCAGTCTGCTGCGCAACTTCGCTGGCCGCGCTTATGCGATCGAGCGCGGCGAGGTCAGCGAAACGCAGTTGGCCGAAAGCTCGCTCGCCGCGGCCGGGCTGCATTGAGACAAGACGAGACGGCATCGCCGTAGACGGAGACCATCATGACCCAGCACTTCATCAACGGCCGGCATGTCGCCGGCCGCACCGGCGAGACCATGGCGGTGCTCGCACCGGCGACCGGCGAGGAGTTCACCCGGATCGCCTGCGGCACTGCCGAGGATATCGACGATGCAGTGCGAGCGGCCCGCGCCGCTTATGAGGGCGCCTGGGGCAGGCTCACCGCCGCCGAGCGCGGTCGCCTGATCTCCAAGCTCGCCCTCAAGGTCCAGGATCATTTCGAGGAGCTGGCGCGGATTGAGGCGCAGGACACCGGCAAGCCGATGGCGCAGGCCAGGGCCGATATCGAGGCGACGGTGCGCTATTTCGAGTTCTATGGTGGCGCCGCCGACAAGGTGCATGGCCACATCATCCCGTTTCTCAACGGCTACAGCGTCAACGTCGTGCACGAGCCCTATGGCGTCACCGGCCATATCCTGCCCTGGAACTACCCGGCGCAGATGTTCGGCCGCTCGCTCACCGCTTCGCTGGCCATGGGCAATGCCGTGGTGCTGAAGCCGGCCGAGGACGCCTGCCAGACGGCGCTGCGCCTCGCCGAGCTCGCCAGCGAGGTCGGCTTTCCCGACGGCGCGATCAACATCGTCACCGGCCGCGGCCATGAGGCGGGCGAAGCGCTCTGCCGCAATCCCGGCGTCGGCTTCATCTCCTTCACCGGCTCGCCCCAGGTCGGCCAGATCATCCAGAAAGCCTGCGCCGACAACTTCATCACCTGCACGCTCGAACTCGGCGGCAAGTCGCCGCAGATCGTCTTCGACGACGCCGATTTCGACGCGGCCGTGCCGATCGTCTGCAAGGCGATCGTCCAGAACACCGGCCAGACCTGCTCGGCCGGCAGCCGCGTGCTGGTGCAGAAGAATATCTATGATGACTTCGTCGGCGCCGTCGCCAGGCAGTTCGCCAAGCTGCGCGCCGGCACACCCGAGATGGACCTCGACTGCGGCCCGGTGATCAACGCCAAGCAGCGTGGCCGGGTGCAGAGCTTCGTCGACCAGGCCCGCGAGCAGGGCATCCCGGTCCTCGCCGAAGGTGCGATCGCCCAGGGCGTGCCCAATGGCGGCTTCTATGTGACGCCGACCCTGTTCGGTCAGGTGCCGCGCGGCAACCGGCTGGAGCAGGAGGAGGTGTTCGGGCCGGTGCTCGCCGCCTTCGCCTTCGATGATGAGGAGGATGCGGTGAAGCTCGCCAATTCCACCGCCTACGGCCTCGTCGCCGGTGTCTGGACCAACAATGGCGGGCGCCAGCAGCGTGTCGCCAAGCGGGTCAGGGCCGGGCAGGTCTTCATCAACGGCTATGGCGCCGGCGGCGGCATCGAACTGCCCTTCGGCGGCACCGGCAGGAGCGGCCATGGCCGCGAGAAGGGCTTCATGGCGCTGGAGGAGTTCGCCGTCGCCAAGACGATCGTGCACAAGCACGGGTGAAGTGGAACGAGTAGATCGCGGCCAGGTTGCTATTCGAACGGAGTAGCTTTGGATCGCAGGGGAATGGGTCTTGCGCCCGGCAGCGGGCGCAACCAATGATTTGTCATGGGCATGCGGCCGGCAGGCGATACCGTCGAGATTCTGGAGAAGCTACTCGCGCCCTTGCCGGGCCGGCGCATCCTCGACATCGGCTGCGGCAGGGGCAACCTGCTGCAGGCGCTGACCGAGCGTGGCGCCAGCGTCGTCGGCCTTGATCCGGACGAGGCGATGCTGGAGGTCGCACAACAACGCGTGCCCAAGGCGGCGCTGAAACACGGCTGCGCACAGCTCTTGCCCTGGGGCGATGCCAGCATGCACGCCGCGATCTTTCTTAACAGCCTGCATCATGTCCCGGTGCCGGACATGCTGCTGGCGCTGGAGGAGGCGGCACGCGTCGTCGGCAGGGGCGGCAGTGTCGTCGTCATCGAGCCCTTGTCGGAAGGCTCCTTCTTCGATGCCTTGCGCCTGATCGAGGACGAGACCGAGGTGAGGCACGCGGCACAGGATGCGATCGTCCGCGCGATGCGCCGCGGCATCGTCAGTGAGAGCCGGCGGATCGAATATGATCGCATCGAGACGTTTCCCGATGCGGCCGCCTTCATGGCGCGCGCCGTCGCGGCCGACCCCTCGCGGGAAGAGCGGGCAGAGGCGGCGCGCGGCAAGCTGCTGGCGCGTTTCGAGGCGCTGTCGGAGCATGAGGACGGTGGCTACGTCCTGCATCAGCCAATCAGGCTGCATCATCTCAAGGTGCCGGTCGGGCCGAAGCCATCTGTCAATCCCGGGCTGTTTGGCTGACGGGCAGCGTTCGCGGGTCCTTGACGCGTCCCGGCCATTCGCCGGTGATGCCCGGCTGGACTGGCCGCTCCAGATAGGTCGAGAGCACGACATAGCTGCGCGTCGCCGTGACACCGGGCACATCGTAGATCTTGGCCAGCAGGCCTTCGAGCGCATGGGTGCTCTGCGTGCGCACCTTCAGCATCATGCAGGTGTCGCCGGCGACCGAATGGATCTCCTCGACTTCGGGATGGGCCTCGATCGCCAGCAGCGTCGTCGTCTTGCCCCAGCCGGTGGTGTCGACATGGACGAAGGCGAGCAATGTCTTGCCGGTCGCCTCCGGCTCGATCAGCGCCGCGACCCGTTTGATCGCGCCGCAGCGCCGCAGCCGCTTGACCCGCTCATGTGCCGCCGGCGGCGACAGGCCGACGCGTTCGCCGAGATCGGCGTAGCTGATCGTCGCATCCTCGACCAGAACGCCTAACAGCTTTCGGTCCATCGCATCGAGTTCACGCTCGGACCCGCGGCTGCGCCGAACGCCATCTGTTTTTTCAAGCATTCGTTGATCTCCGATTGATCCAGAATTTCATTCGGTCATTCTGTCGAAATGACGAATGAAAATCAAACAATGTCGGAAACGCTCCGGATTCCCTCGGCAGCCTATGCGCTCTGCCTGTGCATCGGGCTCGTCGGGGCGAACTCTTTAGCGCTGGGGCCGATCGCGCCGCGCGTGGCGGAGAGCTTCGCCGTCGGCGTGCCGGCGGTGATGATGGCCTCCGCCGCCTTCGGCATCGGCACGGCAGCGAGCGCCTTGCTGCTCGCCGGCTTGATCGACCGCTTCGGCGCGGGCCGCATGCTGCGCTATGCCCTGCTTGCTTTCCTCGCTGCGCTTGCGGCGAGCGGGGCGGCGCCGGTTCTGCCGGCCTTCGTCGGCGCGCAGTTGCTGGCGGGGATTGCAGCGGGTCTCGCACTGCCGTCGATCTATACGCTCGCTGCGCTAGCGGCGCCTGCCGGCCGGGAGAGTGACACGCTCGGCATCGTCCTGTTCGGCTGGACGCTGAGCATGGTCGCCGGCGTCTCGCTCTCGGCTGTGATCGCCGACCTCCTGGGCTGGCGCATGGTCTACGCCATTGTCGTCGTCGCTGGTCTCGCCGCCATGGCCGGAACCACGAAGCTGACCGCCGCCGGCACCGTGACCGGCCGCGCCGCGCCGTCGCCGCTCTCGGCCCTGCGCGTTCCCGGCATCGCGCCGCTGCTGCTCGCCTGCGCTGCCTTCATGGCCTCGTTCTATGGCGTCTACGCCTATGTCGGCGACCATCTGCATCGCGGGCTCGGCCTGCCGGTCAGCGCCGGTGGCTTGCTCGCTCTGTGTTACGGCCTCGGCTTCGGGGCGACGACCTTCCTAGACCGCTGGATCGACCGCCTCGGTCCGGCCCGCCTGCTGCCGGTGTTCTTCGCCGTGGTCGGCGGCGTCTACCTGGTGATGAGCCTGGTTGCTGCGTCCTATCCCGCACTGCTTGCCGTGGTGTTCTTCTGGGGCATGGCCAACCATGCCGGGCTGAACGTTCTGATCCTCCGGCTGGGTGCGCTCGATCCCTCCCGCCGCGGCGCGATCATGGGCCTCAACAGCAGCGTGACCTATCTCGCGCTCTTCGCCGGGACGACCGGCTTCGGGCCGCTCTATGCCAGCGCCGGCTTTCCGGCACTTGCCGGATTGGCGGTCGCGCTGATGCTGGTGGCGGCGCTCGCCGCCGCGCTCGCGCCTCATGCTGCAGTGGTGAGCGACCAGCCCGCAGCCTGAGCCCTACATCTGGATGACGTGCCGGATCGTCCGGCCCTCGTTCAGCGCGTCGAAGCCTTCATTGATGCCTTCGAGCGGGCTCGAGCTGGTCCAGAGCTTGTCGACCGGCATCCGGCCGCGTTGGTAAAGGTCGATGAAGCGCGGGATATCGCGCACCGGGATGCAGGAGCCGACATAGGAGCCCTTCAGCGTCCGCTCCTCGCCGACGAGGCGGACCGGCGCCAGCGCCATGGTGTGGGCAGGGTTGGCGAGGCCGGCGGTGGTCGTCGTGCCGCCGCGACGCGTAACCTGATAGGCGAGCTCCAGCGCCTTCACCGAGCCGGCCATCTCCAATCCGTGGTCGACGCCGCCCTTGGTCGTGGCGCGGATCGCCTCGACCACATCGGGCGCGCCTGCGTTGAAGGTGTCGGTCGCGCCGAGCTCGCGAGCGATCCGGAGCTTCTCGTCCGACAGGTCGACCGCGATGACACGGGCGGCGCCACAGGCGGCGGCCCCGAGCAAAGCGGAGAGGCCAACGCCGCCGAGACCGACGACAGCGACTGTTTCACCAGCCCGCACCTTCGCCGTGTTCACCGCGGCACCGACGCCGGTGAGTACAGCGCAGCCGAACAGCGCCGCGATCTCGTGCGGGATGTCGGCCTCGATCTTCACCAGCGAATGGCGCGACATCACCGCATGCTCGGCGAAGGCGGAGACGCCGACATGGTGGTGCACCGGCTTGCCGTTCTGTGATAGCCGGCGCCCGCCCGCCATCAGCTCGCCGACGCCATTGGCGGCATTGCCGGGCTCGCACAAAGCAGGGCGCCCTTCGCTGCACGGCGCGCAATGGCCGCAGGAAGGGACGAAGACCATGACGACGCGGTCGCCCTTCCTGAGGTCGGTGACGCCGGGGCCGACCTCCTCGACCTCGCCGGCGGCTTCATGGCCGAGCACCATCGGCACTGGGCGCGGCCGGTTGCCGTCGATCACCGAAAGATCGGAATGGCAGAGACCCGCGGCGCGGACCCTGACCAGCACCTCGCCCATGCTGGGCGGCGCGAGCTCGACCTCCTCGATCAGGAGCGGCTTCGACTGCGCATAGGGCGCGGTGACGGGGCTGGCGTGCAGGACGGCGGCGCGGGTCTTCAAGGCGTATCCTCGTGAGCTGATTTGCGGGCAAGTGTTCGGCTCGCCGCGCCGCCTGTCAAAGACGAAATCCCGATCAGCCGTATAAGGCCGGCGGATCGCTCTCGTCGCCAAGCGTCGCGGTCCAGCTCTCCTCGGTGACGAGGCCGCGCAGGATCTCCCAGGAGAGCTGGCCGATGGCGCGGGCCGCGGCCGTCATCGGCCGCTCGGTCGAATAGGCGAGATAGACCTTGCGATAGAGCGAGGGCTCTTCGATCGGCCAGGTCCGGAAGATCCCGGCCTTCTCCTGTGCCCTGACCGCCATGCGCGGCAGGATGCCATAACCGAGGCCGCGTTCGGCCAGGCGCTTGATCTGCGCATAGGATTCGATCTCGACCGCGGCATGAACGGTGGCGTTGATGCCGGCCGCAGCCTCGTCGATCTGGTCGCGCAGGCCATGGCCCGGCCCGGGCAGGATCAGGTCGAGCCCGGCGGCTTGCGTCAGCGTCACCGCCTTGCCGGGCGGAGTTTCGAGCGCCGTCAGCACCGGCACGCCGAACAGGCAAAGCTCCTCGGTCAGGATGTGGTGGATGCCGAGGCCCTTCGGGTCCGAGGTCGAGTAGATCACCGCAAGATCGACCTCGCCCTTGCGCAGCCAGTCGAGCACGAAGCCGCTCATCGCCTCGGCGATGCGGATACGCACATCCGGATAGCGCTCCTGCGTCGCCTCGATCAGCGGCACGCTGAACTGCTCGCTGACCGTGCCGGGCAGGCCGATGCGGACCTCACCGGCCGGCGCCGCCTGCTCGCCGCGCACGCTGTCGCGCAGTTCGGCGAACTCGGCGAGGATGATGCGGGCTTTCGTGAGCAGGCGCTCGCCCGCCTCGGTCGGCTGGACGCCGCGGGTGCCGCGGTGCAGCAGGGCGACGCCGAGCTCGTCCTCCATATGGCGCAGATGCTGGCTCAGCGCCGGCTGCGCCACCCTGAGCTTGAGTGCTGCCTTGGAGAACGAGCCCTGTTCGACGATGGCCGTGAAATAGCGCAACTGGCGCAGATCCATCGCCGCCTGATCCCCCGATTCTTCTGTTTCGCCGCCGTCCCGCAGGGCGGCAGCTTTCGCTTATGCAGACTAGAGCTAAGCCTTATTGGCCGTCCACTCCGCAGGCGTGCATCTTTCCCCTCCCGGCAAGGCCTGACGGGAACGTCAGGCCTCCCGCGCGAAGAAGACGGCGCCCGACGCCGCTCCCTTTTGTCCCGGAGGAACGCCATGTCGAAGCTGCTCATTCCACCCACCAGCCGCCGAAGCTTCCTCTCCGGCGCGGCAGCGCTCGCCGCCGGTGCGGCCTTGCCGGGCAGCGCTTCCGCCAAGGCTCCACTCGCGAACAGCCAGGTGCCCTATTACTACCGTTTCGCGCTTGGCCAGGCCGAGGTGACGGTCGTTTCCGATGGGCCGCTGCCGCTCGGCGATCCCGGCTCCAGCTTCCTCGGCCTGCCGAAGGAACAGGTCTACGGCCTGCTCGAGACGAACTTCCTGCCTAAGGACAATGTCGTGCTCGAGCAGAACATCCCGATCGTCAATTTCGGCGACCGGCTGGTGATGTTCGACACCGGCATGGGCTTCTCCAAGGCTTTTGGCCCGACGACCGGTCGGCTGCTCAAGAGCATGCAGGAAGCCGGCATCGACCCGGCCGCGATCGACGCCATCGTCTGCAGCCACGCCCATATCGACCATACCGGCGGCATCTGCTCGGCCGAGGGCAAGCCGAACTTCCCGAACGCGCAGATCTATATCAGCCAGGTCGACCATGATTACTGGCTCGAGGATGCCAGGCTCGGCACACCGTTCAAGGCCTTCGGCGAGCATGCCCGCGCCAACTTAAGGCCGGTGCGCGACCGCATCGTCTTCTTCAAGGACGGGCAGGAGTTCCTGCCGGGCATCACCGCGATCTCGGCGCCGGGGCACAGCCCCGGCCACACCATCTTCAACGTCTCCTCGGGCGGAAAGTCGTTCACCTTCCTCGGCGATTTGACCCATCACCCGGTGCTGCTGACCGAGAATCCGCGGGTCGAATTCGCCTATGACTACGATCCCAAGCAGTCGGTGCAGTCGCGGGTGAAGCTGCTCACCATGCTGGCCGAGCAGAAGACGCCGGTGATGTCCTATCACTTCGCCTGGCCGGGCTTCGGCAACCTTGCCAAGGCCGGCGATGGTTTCCGATACTACCCAGCGCCGATGCAGATGCTGCGCGGCTGAGCCGGTCCTCCCCCAGGCTCAGTCTGTGCGGCGGCCATGGGTGCCTGGGCGCGGCCCCGGGCACCCATGGCCACAACTCTTTCGACGCCACGGCGTCGGACAACCGGCGTCAGATCAGCTCGGGATGAGCTAATCCTCGTGCAGAGGGCGCGGCACCGTCACGGGCCGCGCCTCGCGTGCCTGCGCCGCCAGCCGGACCGGCGCGTTGACCGCGCCGAACCCGGCGTAACCGCCGCGCCGCTCGACGATCTCGAAGAAGAAGCGCTGGGCGAAGACGTGGGTGTAGACCTGCAGGAACTCGGCCTCGCCGTCGCGGTCGTAGAGGATGTGGTGCTCGCGCAGCCGGTCGAGGAAGGCCGGCTCCAGCCCGTAGCGGGCTTCGAGATCGTCGTAATAGTTCTCGGGGATGTCGAGGACATCGAGCCCGGCCGCCCGCATCGCCGCCACCGCCGCGAAGATATCCGGCGAGGTGAAGGCGATGTGCTGCACGCCCGAGCCGAAATGCTCTGAGACGAAGCGCGAGGACAGGGTCCGTGTCGCCTGCGAACCATTGAGGATCATACGGACTGAGCCGTCGCCACTGACCAGCGGCCGGCTCTGCACCAGCCCGGCCGGATCGGCGATGGCGAGCTGCGGGATGCGGTCGAGCGCGAAGAGCGATGTGTAGAACAGCAGCCAGGACAGCATCTCGTCATAGTCCATCGACTGCGAGATGTGATCGACTTCGGTGAGCAGGGCAGGGGTGGTGCCGCCTTCACCGGTGGCGATGAAGTCGTCATGCCAGCTCTGGGCACCGTCATCGCGCGGTTCGGTGAAGTAGATCAGGCTGCCGCCGACGCCGCGGATCGCCGGGATCTCCATCTCGCCCGCACTGACCGATTGCTCGAAGGTCGTGTCCTTCAGCGCTCGGGCGCGCGCCATCGTCGCTTCGACATTGGCGACGCGCAGCGCCAGCGCGCAGACGCCGGGCCCGTGCATGATCGCATGCGACTGGGCAAAGCCGTCCTTCTCGGTGTTGACGATCAGGTTGATGCCGCCCTGGCTCCAGCGCGTCACGGACTTGCTGCGGTGCTCGCCGCTCCTATGGAAGCCGAGCGCGCTGAACAGGCTGGACAGTGCCTGCGCCGGCTCCTCGTCGAGCGCGAATTCGATGAACTCGACGCCGAGCAATGGCGCCCGGTCCGGCATCTCCGCCTTGGCCGGATCGTTCAACCGAGCCGTCTGGTCGGCGAGCTGGATCAGCGAGCGCAGGCCGTCGACCGCGACGCGCTTGGCCGAGCCGGCGCGGAACTGGTCGTTGAAGATTTCGAGCGAGAGCGGGCCCACATAGCCGGTCGCCTCGACTGCCCGGAGGAAATCGGCGACGGCGAGGTCACCCTGGCCGGGGAAGTTGCGGAAATGCCGGCTCCAGCTCAGCACGTCCATGTCGAGCTGCGGCGCGTCGGCGAGCTGGACCAGCTCGATCCGGTCGCCGGGAATCGAGGCGATCGGCTCCACCGGCGAGCGCCGCGCCAGTGTGTGGAAGGAATCGAGGATCAGGCCGATGCGGTCGTGGTTCGCCCGGCGCACGATCTCCCAGGCGTCGCGATAGTCGTTGACGTGGCGGCCCCAGGCCAGCGCCTCGAAGCCGACGCGCACGTTATGCTTCGCAGCGAGATTGCCGAGCTCGTTGAGGTCATGGGCGGCGCGGTCGATCCCCCCCAGCGATTGTGGCGAGACGTTCGAGCAGATTAGCATCAGCCCGGCGCCGAGCTCGTTCATCAATTCGAACTTGCGCCGCGCCCGCTCGAAGGTGCGCCCGCGCAGCGGCTCCGGCATGCCCTCGAAATCGCGGAAGGGCTGGAAGGCGACAATGGCGAGGCCGAGATCGGCAATCATCTTGCCGACATCGCGCGGGTTGCCGTCGAAGGTCAGGAAGTCGTTCTCGAAGACCTCGACCCCGTCGAAGCCGGCGGCGGCGATGGCGCGAAGCTTGTCGGCGAGATCGCCGGAAAGCGAGACGGTGGCGATCGAGGTCGGGTTCATGAGTTCACGCCGCTTCCGTCATCGCGCCACCGAGGAAGAGTTGGGCGACGCGGGGGTCGGCGAGGATGTCGGCAGCCGGGCCCTGCATGCGGGTCTGCCCGAGCTCCAGCACCAGGCCTTCGTCGGAGATTTCCAGAGCGGAGCGGGCGTTCTGCTCGATCATCAGGATGGTGACGCCCTTGGCGCGCAACTCCTTCAGGATGTCGAAGGTCTCCTGCACCAGCATCGGCGAGAGCCCGATCGAAGGCTCGTCGATCAGCACGAGCTTGGGATCGAGCAGGAGCCCGCGCACGATCTCGAGCTGCTTCTGTTGGCCCCCCGAAAGCGTCGAGGCCTGGACATCGGCCTTGGCGCGCAGCGACGGGAAGCGGTCGAGCGCCGCTTCGATGCGCTTGGGCATGTTGGTGATGTGGCTACCGGCCGCGACTGCGCCGAGTTCGATATTGTGGCGCACCGAGAGCTCGGGGAAGATGTTGCGGCCCTGCGGCACATAGCAGATGCCGGCTTCGAGCAGCTTGCGCTGGTTCCAGTTGGTGATCTCGCGGCCTTCCAGCCGGATATGGCCCTCGCGCACCTTGAGCAGGCCGAAGATCGCCTTGAATACGGTCGACTTGCCGGCGCCGTTGGGGCCGATCACCGTGGTGATCGCGGCGCGCGGCACCTTGAAGGTCGTCCCGTTGAGGATGGTCATGGCGCCGTAGCCGCCGACCACGCCGTCGAGTTCGAGGATGGGAGTGGTCATGGCGTCGCTCCTCAATGCCCGAGATAAGCTTCGATCACGGCGGGGTTGGCGCGGACCTCGGCCGGTGTACCCTCGGCCAGCACCTTGCCTTCGGCCAGCACGATGACGCGCGAGCACAGCGACATCACGAAATCCATGTTGTGCTCGATCACCACGAAAGTCGCGCCCTGCTCGGCGTTGATGGCGCGCAGCCGCTCCTTGAGATCGCCCAGCATGGTGAGATTCACGCCGCCGGCCGGCTCGTCGAGCAGGACGAGGCGCGGGCCGGCCATGAAGGCCATGGCGGCGTCCAGCAGCTTCTGCTGGCCATAGGAGAGCCCGCCGGCCTTGGCATCGGCGAGATGGCCGAGCTTGAAGAAGCCGATCATCTGCTCGGCTTTCGCCGTCAGCCCGGCATCGCGTGACCCGAAGAAGCGCGAGAGCATCGTGCCTTCATGCTCCTGGCCGGCGAGGATCAGGTTCTCGCGCACCGAGAGCTCGGGGAAGACCTGCAGCAGCTGGAAGGTGCGGCTGACGCCGAGCCGGTTGAGCTCGGAGGGGCGCATATTGGTGACGTCGCGCCCGTCGAGCTTCACCGCGCCCTCGGTCGGCTCGAGCTGGCCGAGGATGCAGTTGAACAGGGTCGACTTGCCGCAGCCATTGGGGCCGATGATGCCGAGAATCTCGCCTTCGTTGACCGAGAAGGAGACGCCGTTCACCGCCTTGATGCCGCCGAAGGCCTTGTGCAGGTTCGAGACTTCGAGGACCTGGTTCATCGGGAGCCCTCCTTCTTACCGGTAAGCCGGTTCCAGCCGCGCTCGAGCAGGCCGCTCATGCCCTGTGGGCAGGCGATCAGCAGGAGCATGACGATTGCCGCGAAGATGATCAGGTAGAGCGAGCCGGCAAAGCGCAGCCATTCCGGCAGCACGACGCCGAGCAGTGCGCCGATGAAGGGGCCGAGCAGATAGCCGGCCCCGCCCGCGACCACCATCAGCAGCAGGAAGAAGCTCTGCGACAGCGAGAAGGGCGAGGGGTCGATGAACTCGACCAGCGGTGCATAGAGCGCGCCGGCAAAGCCCGCATAGGCCGAGCCGATCGCGAAGGCGAGCAGCGTGTACATGCGGGTGTCGATGCCGAGGCTCGCGGCCCGGATCGGGTTCTCGCGCAGCGCCGTGAAGGCCCGGCCCCAGGGCGAGCGGATCATCCACCAGAGGACGACCGCGAGCAGGAAGGTGACGACCACGACGAAGCGATGGAAGGCCAGCGCCCCGTCGAGCTTGAGGCCGAAGAAGCTCGGCCGCGGGATGTTGGAGAGGCCGAAGACGCCGCCGGTAAGCCATTGCTCATTGCGCAGGACGAGCCAGATCAGCGTCGAGAAGGCCAGCGTCACGAAGGCGAGATAGTGCGCCTTGACCCGCAGCGCCGGGAAGCCGAGCACGAGCCCGACCGCGAAGGTGAGCAGGCCCGAGATCGCGAAGGAGGCGTACCAGTTCAGCCCGACCTTGCTGGTGAGCAGCGCCGTCGCATAGGCGCCGATGCCCATGAAGGCGGCCTGGGCCAGCGACTTCAGGCCGGCATAGCCGAGCGTCAGGTTGAGGCCCATCACCGCGACGCTCATCACCAGCCAAAGCGAGAGCACGTAGGTGCCGTAGCGGCCCATGCCGGACGGGACGAACCAGAGGATGATCGCGGCGGCGACCAGCGTCAGCAGCCTGCCGTCGATGAAGGCGGGCAGCGACAGGCGGCGTGCCGCCGGGGCGGCACTGTGGGTTGCGGGCGCGGTCATACGCGGCGCTCCTCTTTGCGACCCATCAGGCCTTCCGGCTTGACGAGGATGACGACGACCAGGAGCACGAGCGGCACGGCGAGCCGGTAGGAGGTCGAGATGTAGGCCGCCGCCATGCTGTCGACGATGCCGACGATCAGGCCGCCGACGAGGGCGCCGCGGACCTGGTTGAAGCCGCCGACGATCGCCGCGATGAAGGCGAACAGGCCGATGACCTCGCCATTCGAGAACTTCGCCAGATAGATCGGCGAGATCAGCACCGAGGCGACGACGGCGAGCGCCGCATTGATCACGAAGGTCAGCAGCACCATGCGCTCGACCGGGATGCCGAGGATGCGCGCCACCGTCGGATTCTGCGCCGTCGCCTGCATCTGGCGGCCGAGGCGGGTGCTGCCGACGAACCATTGCAGCAGGCCGATGACGGCGAAGGCGACCGCGATGATCGCGACATGCTGCAGCGAGATCGCGGCGCCGAACACCGAGATCGTCTCGGTCGGCACGAAGGAGGGGAATTTCTGCGCCTCGGCCGAGAAGCCGTCCTTGGCGCCTTCCTTCATGATGATCGACAGCGCCATGGTGGCGATGGCGAGTGGCAGAACGCCGTGCCGGATCATCGGGTCGACCACAGCGAGCTTGAAGCCGACGCCGAAGATCAGAATGAAGGCGGCGATGCCGATCAGGGCACCGAGCCAGATCGGCGCGCCGAAGAGCTTGATCGCGAGCAGGACCAGCACCGCCGGCAGCATGACGAACTCGCCCTGGGCGAAGTTGATCGTCTGCGAGGTCTGCCAGACCAAAGTGAAGCCGATCGCGGCCAGGGCATAGATCGCGCCCGTGGCAATGCCGGCGATGAGATAGGCGAGGAATTCGGCCATGACTTTGCTCGCTCGGTGTGTTGAGCGTCATGGTCGGGCTTGACCCGACCATCTCTGGATATCGAGATTCTCGGGTCGACGCGTCGCGCCGCCCGAGAATGACGCGCCTGTTACGGGTTGATCTTCGGCAGCGTCGCCGTGATCACCTGCTTGCCGTCCTTGACCTCGGCGAGGAAGCTCTCGCGGTCGAGGTCGCCGTTCTTCTCGACGGTGGTCTCGATCAGGATGCCCGGCTCTTCCGAGGTCTTGATGGTCGCGCCGCGCAGCGTGTCGGCGACGCCCTTCTTGTCGAATTTCTTCTGCTTCTCGGTCGCCCACTTCACCATGTAGACGGCCATGTAGCCCTTCAGGCCGTTATGGTCGGAGGCATAGTTGTACTTGGCCTGGAACTTCTTGCCGAACTCCTGGAAGGCCGGGATCGGCGCGTCGATCGAGAGGCCGACATGACCTTTGACACCATTAGCTGCATCGCCGGCCAGCTCGATCACCTTGGCGCCGAGCAGGGTCGTCTCGCCGACCATCGGCTTGGTGATGCCCTGCTGCTTGGCGGCGCGCAGGAAGCGGGCGCTCTCCTCCTCGTTCAAATAGACGAAGATCGCGTCGGCGTTCGAATTCTTGACCTTGATCGCGTCGGCGGCGAAGTCGGCCTGGCCCTGCTCGGTCGAGACGTCGACGGCGAGCTTGATACCGGCCTTTTCCAGCTCGGGGATGATCGCGTCGCGGCCACCCTTGCCGAAATCGTTGTTGACCCAGACGACCGCGACCGAGCCGGCCTTGATCGTGTCCTTCAGATATTTGGCGATCTTCGGCATCGCCGCCGTCTGGCTGAGCGAGGTCCGGAACAGGTACTGGTTGCCCTGCTTGGTCAGGCCGGCCGCCTCGCCGCCGACGAGCTGGGCGATCTCGGCGCGCTGGGCGATCTGCATGGAGGCGCCGATCGGGCCGGAGAAGACCGGGCCGAGCACGGCATAGGTGCCCTCGTCGATAGCGCGCTGCACGGCGGCGCGGGTGTTACCCGGATTGGTCTGGGTGTCGTAGTGGACGATCTCGATCTGCTTGCCGAGGATGCCGCCCTTGGCATTGATGTCGGCGACGGCGAGGTCGATGCCGTTCTTCCAGTTGGTGCCGGCGGTCGCGCCTGCGCCCGAGAGCTCGACGACGTCGACCAGCTTGACCTTGTCCTGCGCCAGCGCGGGCAGGCTGACGGCCATGCCGAGCGCGGCGGCGATGATCCAGTGCTTCTTCATTTTCGTTTCCTCCACTCGTCCTAAAGTTTCTTGATCCCCGCCCGGTGAGCCGGGTCGTCTTGCTCAGGCGGCGCGCTCGGCCCCCTCGCGCGCCGCGATCACCGCGTCGAAGGCGGCGCCGATCACGGCCTCCGAAACCTCCAGCCCGGTGAACAGCCGGAAGGCGTCGACGCCCTGGTGGACCGCAAGCTCGCGCCCGGTCATCACGGTCGCGCCGGCCTTTTGCGCCGCTTTCAGCAGCGGAGTAAAGAGCGGGTGATAGACCGCGTCCCCAACCCATTGCGACGCGTGAATCGCGTCCGCTTCGATCGGGATGCCGCGGTCCGGCAGCATGCCGATCGGCGTGCCGTTGACGATACCCGCGGCGCCCTCGGCCGCAGCCTCGGCGCTGTCGGCGATCACAGTCTCCGCGCGCCCGACGAGGGCGGCTGCGAGCGCTTCTGCCTTGTTGCCATCGGTGTCGTAGAGCCTGAGCCGGCTGACACCGCTGCCGGCGAGCGCGAAGGCGATCGCTTTGCCGACGCCGCCCGCGCCGATGATCGCGACCGGCTTGTCGCCATCCTGGCGGCCGAGCCGTCGATAGGCGGTGGCGAAGCCGGTGGCGTCGGTGTTGTGGCCGGTCAGCTTTCCGCCGTCGACGACGATGGTGTTGACCGCGCCCATTGCAGCCGCCTGCTCGGACAGTCCGTCGAGCAGCGGCAGGACCGCTTCCTTGTAGGGGTAGGTGACATTGATGCCGGAGAAGCCGAGCCGGCGGATGCCGTCGAGCATCGCGACGAGATCGTCGCGCCCTGCGCCGGCGACCTCGATGAGATGGTAATGCGCTTCGATGCCGGCCGCACGCGCCGCCGCTTCCTGCGCCGCCGGCGTTGCCGAATGCGCGATCGGCGAGCCGAGCAGGCCGAGCAGCACGCGTTTGCTCTTCTTGGCGGTGACGATGGTCGACATTCCATTCCCTTTGGCGCGCTCGTCTGGGCGGGCTTGCGCAATAGCCCGCAGCTAAACCGATTTGAAGCCGTAACGCGATAACCAATTCGTCGCTGCTGCCTAACTTGATGTTATCTTTCTGCGGCAAGTCGCGGTGAAATGACGGCGGTCATCTCCTCGCGCAGCAGGCGGACGAAGGTTTCGGCGTAGAGCGAGAGAGCCTTGTCGTTCTTCATCGCGACATAGGTCTGGAAATGGGTCGGCTCCTCGATCGGGATCGTGGCGATGCCTTGCATCGAGCCGTGCGCGACGGTGAACTGGTCGATGATGGCGATGCCGAGCCCGGCCCGGACCAGCGAGCAGACCGTGGTCCCGAAACGGGCCTTGATCGCCATCTCATAGCGCAGCTTCTGGCGCTCGAAGATCTCGCTCATGATCCGGCCGTATGGATCGGTCGGGTCGATACCGATCAGCGGATGCTGGACGATCTCGCGAGCCGAGATGCTGGTGCGGCCGGCGAGCGGATGGCTTTGCGGGACGATGCAGAGCAGCTCACCCATCGCCAAGGGCATGAAATCGAGCCCGGGATGATCGAGCTTGTAACTCATCGCCACGATCTCGCCCTTGCCAAGCAGGAGATAATCGAGCGCCTCCTCGATCTTCAGGATGTTGATGTCGATGCGCAGATCGGGATGCTTGCGCCTGAGGCGCTCGATCGCGCGCGGCACCATGACATGGCAGATGCTCGGCACCGAGCCGAGCTTGAACTCGACATCGCCGCCGCGCTCGATCCGGGCCAGCATCGAATGCAGGTCGTCGACCTTGCGGTACACGCCGTTGATCTGCTCGAAGATGTCCTTGGCTTCCGGCGTCGGCACATAGCGGCCGTGCCGGCGGTCGAACAGCTTGAGGCGGAGCGTCCGCTCGGTGTGCTTCATCAGTCGGCTGATGCCGGGCGCGGAGACGTTGAGCAGCTTGGCCGCGCCGGCGATCGTGCCGGTGATCATGATCGCCCGGACCACCTCGATCTGGCGCAGCGTCAGCATGGCCGGCGTTCCCCTGTCGGCTTCTTGCCGGCAGCGGAGGCGAGGGCGGTCGGGCTGTCAAGGCGGGATGGCGGTAGTCCGGCTTGAGCAAGTTGACTCCTGCGCCGTTTGCCGGTCAGCTTCCCTTAGGTCGTCGACCGATCCGGGGGGATTGTTATGGCAGGCCAGCTTCATCCCGCGGCGCCGCATCACCTGCCGGCGTTCATCACCGCCCCGGGCGGGACGGATTATCTGATGGTCGCCGCGGCGGTCATCCTGATCGGCGCCGTGCTGGGCATCGGCCTGCTCTTCCTGCGCCTGCACACCTTGCCCGAACGCATTGCGCACAAGACCCATAAACTGCAGTTCGAGATCGTCGCAGTGCTCGGTCTGCTCGCACTGTTCACCCATGTGCATCTCTTCTGGGTGATCGGCCTGTTCCTCGCTTTGATCGACATCCCCGACATTCCCGGGATGTTCGGCCGGATGGCGGGCGCTCTCGAGAAGATCGCCGGCATTGCGCCAAATCATGGCGGCGACGCCGCCTCGGACGTCGAGCATGGGATCGCTCCGCCGGACGACAAGCCGGTGCAGGTATCGGCCGCGGCCGCGCCCACCGGCCAGCATCGAGGGGTGAGCGATGCTTGAGCTTCTCGTCTGCGCGCTCTTCACCCTCGTCCCGGACTACCTCTACCGCCGCTACGGCCAGGGCAAGCGGCTGGGCAAGGAGATCACGCTCTATTCGGTCTGGTTCGAACTGCGTTGGGGCATCGTCACCTGCGTCATGCTGACGGTCGGCCTGATCACGGTGATCTTCTACAACCATCCGTCGACGAGCAGCGCCACGGTGTTCTTCCGGAGCGTGCCGATCGTGCCGGAGATCAATGGCCGCGTGGCGCAGGTCCATGTCGGTTACAGCGCGAAGGTCGAAAAGGGCGCGCCGATCTTCACGCTCGACAGCAAGAGCCAGGAGGCGGCCGTCGAGGCGGCGCGGCGCAAGATCGCCGAGGTGGACGCGACACTGGTGGTCGCGAAGGCCGATATCCTCGCTTTTGACGGCAAGATCCAGGAGGCGAGGAGCGCGCTGCAGCAGGCACTCGACGAACTGCAGACCAAGCGCGAGTTGAAGCGGCGCAATGACGATATCGTCGCGACCCGCGAGATCGAGCGGCTCGAGAATATCGTGGCTGGCCGGGAAGCCGCGGTGGCGTCTGCAACGGCCTCGCAGGCGGCCGCCCAGACCAAGATCTCGACGCTGTTGCCGGCCGAGCGCGCCAGCGCTGAGGCGGCGTTGGCGCAGGCCGAGGTGGAATTGAGCAAGACCGTGGTGCGGGCCGGTTTCACCGGGCATGTCGAGCAATTCACGCTGCGGGTCGGCGATATCGTCAACCCCTTCATGCGTCCGGCCGGGACCATCATTCCGGCAGAGGCCGGCCGGGTCGGATTGCAGGCCGGCTTCAACCAGATCGAGGCGCAGGTGATCAAGGTCGGCATGGTCGCCGAAGCCACTTGTGTCTCGAAGCCGTGGACGGTGATCCCGATGGTGGTGACGGGAGTGCAGGACTTCATCGCCGCAGGCCAACTCCGCAGCGGCGAGCAACTGATCGACGCGCAGCAGGTGGTGCGCCCGGGAACGCTTCTGGCCTATCTAGAGCCGCTCCACCCGGGCGGGATGGACGGCGTGACGCCGGGCTCGAGCTGCATCGCCAACGCCTATACCAGCAACCACGACGTGATCGCCGCGAAGGATACCAGCACCTTCCGGCGCATCGTCCTGCATGCGGTGGACGCGGTCGGGCTGGTGCATGCCCTGCTCCTGCGCATCCAGGCGCAAGTGCTGCCGATCAAGACGCTCGTCCTCAGCGGGCACTGAGGGGAGCCGGCCGCTTCCTTGGCCCCCCGCGGGGGTCAGAAGCGTCGGCTGGCTGGGCGCGATGCTGCGGTCCGGCGGGGCTGCTCCTGCGAACGGGCCGTCGTATCCAGCGATCGAAACGCTTTGATGTTCGCCGCGCCGTTGCGCATCGCTGTGCCCATGCGGCCGTCATGCATCATGCCGTAATTCTCAAGCTGAGTATCATGGATGCAGCCATCCATCCGATTGCAGGCTGCCGCGGGGCCGGCGGGCAGGCTTGCAGAAAAGGCGACGATGGCCGACGCGGCGAGCGCGCCGGCGGTGATCGGTTGGATCATCGGCGTTCTCCATAGTCATCAGGCGAGGGAGATTCGCGACGCCGCGGGCGCCTCACCCCCGGCCCTTCTTCTCGTATTCGGCGTAGAGCTGGTCCGCCATGGAGCGGAGCGCCCGGCCGATATTGGCGTATTCATACTCGTTGAGATTGGCGAGCGAGGCGCGGCCCGCCGCTTGCTTCGTGCCGAAGCCACGCCCTGGCAGCAACACGATCCCGGTCTCGTCGGCGATACGGAACAGGAAATCGCCGGTGGCCGAGCGCTTCGTGACCCATTTGGCGAAGGCGTCGCCATAGAGCTTGCGCGAGATCTCCTCGAGGTCGAGCAGGGTGTAGTAGTCGACGGCGTTCGGATCGCTGCCCTGCTCGATGCCGAGCTCGCGATAAAGCGCAGCCTCGCGCCGGCGGATCAGCTTCTTCAGCTCGGCCTTGTAGCTGTCGCTTTCGTCCATCAGCGCGAACAGCGAGAACAGCACCATCTGGACCTGCTGCGGCGTCGACAGGCCGGCGGTGTGGTTGAGCGCCACTGCGCGGCTGTCGGCGACAATGCGGTCGATGAAGCGCAGAGACCTTACATCCGGCAGGAGCGAGCCGTAGCGGCGGTCGAGACCCTTCTTCGCCTCCTTGGGCAGGGCGTCGAGCGCTCTGTCGAAGACATTCTGCTTGTGCGTGGCGATGACACCGAGGCGCCAGCCGGTCGCGCCGAAATATTTCGAGAACGAGTAGACCAGCATGGTGTTCTGCGGGCAGGTCGCGAACAGCGAGCGGAACCCGTCGGCGAAGGTGCCGTAGACGTCGTCGGTCAGGATGAACAGGTCCGGCCGATGCTCACGCACGATCGCCGCGACGCGGTCGAGGCTGCGGTCGTCCATCTTCACGGAGGGCGGGTTACTCGGATTGACGCAGAAGAAGATCTTGATCGCCGGATCCTTGAGCTTGTCGAGCTCCTCGTCCGGGAATTGCCAGCCCTTGGCGGGATCGGCGTTGATCGCGACCTCCTCGAGCCCGTATTCGTCGAGCTCGGGGATCTCGATATAGGGCGTGAACACCGGCAGGCCGATCGCGACCTTGTCGCCACGCTTGAGCAGGCCGTTCTGCTTCAGCGTGTTGAAGATATAGGCCATCGCCGCCGTGCCGCCCTCGGTGGCGAAGAGGTCGATGCTGCCGGCCGGCAGGAAGCCGCCGATCATCTCCTTGACGATGTATTGTTTGACGACCTCTTCGCTGAGCCTGAGCATGCGGGGTGGAACGGGGTAGTTGCTGCCAAGGATGCCCTCGACCATCTCGTGCAGGAAGTCCGAGGGTGGCAAGCCGAGCTGGTCGCGGACATAGCTCAGCGCCCGGCCGAGGAAGACGACGCCCGGCTGGTCGCGATGCTCGGCCGTGAAGCGCTCGAACCGGCCCTCGATGCCCTCGATCTTCGGCAGGCCGCCGACGCCGTTCTCCATGTAGGAATAGGAGAGCTCGGCCTCGGCCACGGCGAAGAGGCCGAGGCGGAAGAAGGCGCGGCGGGGCAGGGTGGCCAGGAAATTGGGATTGCCGCGGCCGGCATTGAGCATCGTGCGGTTCGCCTTGCCCGATGCCAGCTTGATCAACTCATCCTTCAGCTCGAACGGGCTCAGCTTGGCGTATTTCGAGTAATCGGCGGTCATGGCAGGCTCCGATCGGTTCAGGCAAAGGCGACGACGAGCGGCCCGAGCAGGGTCAGGAAGACATTGGCGAGCGCATAGGTGATGGCGAAGGGCGTGGTCGGGATCGAGTTCCCGGCCTTGTCGAGGATCTCGCCGAAAGCCGGGTTGGCGCTGCGCGAGCCCGACAGGGCGCCGGCGAAGATCGCGGTGTTGTCGTAGCGCAGGACATAGCGCCCGAAGAGCATGGTGATCAGCAGCGGCAGCAGGGTCACCACGACACCGATCAGGAAGATCGACAGGCCCTTGTCGGCGATCGTGCTGACGGCCTGCAGTCCGGATTGCAGGCCGACCACCGCGACGAATCCTGCAAGGCCGAGGTCGCGCAGCAGCGTCGAGGCGGCGCTCGGCATATTGCCCAGCGCCATGTTGCGGCTGCGATACCAGCCGAAAGCGAGGCCGGAGAGGAGTGCGCCGCCGCCGCTGCCCAGGGTCAGCGGAATATCGCCGAAGCGGACCACCAGGAGCCCGATCAGCAGGCCGACGACCAGGCCGAAGCCGTGGAAGACGAAATCGGTCTTGTCGCTCGGGATGATGACGCTGCCGACCTGCCGCGCCACGCGCTGCACGTCCTCGGCCGTGCCGTAGAGCGTGGCGACGTCGCCCGGTTCGATCACCGTCCCGCCTTCGAGCGGCAACGGAGTGCCGGCCCGCTTGACCGCAATCACATAGACGCCGTGGCGCAGATCCGCGGCCGTCGAGGTCCGGATCTCCGCGACGGTGCGCTTGACGAAGGTGGCCGCGGTGATCGCGACGTCGCGGGTGACGACGACCACGTCCATGCCCTCAGAGGATTCGAGCTCCGGACCGAGCTGCTGCGACAGGCCAACCACACCGGAGCGACGCCCGACCAGCAGGACGATGTCGCCGGCCTGGAGCTTGAGCGACGGTTCCGTGCCGATCAGCGCGCCGCCGCGCTTGATGCGCTCGATGCTGATCGGCTGGGCGCTGGCGCCCTCGATCTCGGCGACGCTGCGACCGGCCGCGGTCTCGATGCGATAGATGCGGCCCACCAGATCGGGCGCGGCCGCATGTTCGCCGACACCGTAGCTGCGCGCCCCGGCCAGCATCTCCGCCTCAGCCTTGATCGCGTCGTCGCGAATGCTCCGCCGCATGAACCAGGGCAGGATGTTGACGCAGACGATGATCGCGCCGAACGAGCCGAAAATGTAGGTGACGGCGTAGCCGATCGCGACATTGGCCTGCAGGCGCTGGGTCTCGTCGGCAGCGAGGCCGAGCTTGCCGATCGCGGCGCTGGCGGTGCCGATGATCGCCGATTGCGTCAGGCCGCCGGCGGCGATGCCGGCCGCGAGACCCTTGTCGAGACCGAAGGCGCGCGCCAACACGATGACGGTCAAGAGCCCGCTCACCGCCAGCACGGTCGCCATCGCGATCTCGCGCAGCGACTGGCGCCCGAGCGAGCGGAAGAACTGCGGGCCGCTCTCGAAGCCGACCGCATAGATGAACAGGGCGAAGAGGACGGATTTGATGCCGTTGTCGATCGAGACGCCGACCTGGCTGATGATCACTGCGACCAGGAGCGAGCCGGCGACCCCGCCGAGCTGGAACTTGCCGAACTGGAACTTGCCTATCCAGTAGCCCCCCGCCAATGACAGGAACAGGGCGATCTCGGGCGACTGAGCAAACAGGCCGTGCAGCCAGGACATGAGCGCTTCCCTCGACATCGAAGTCTTTGGAAACCAGGTTGCCTGAAGGCAATATTTGGTAAAATTATAATATCTTTGATTGCTTCAGCGTACAGTACTCAACCATTGGGTGTGATGTCCAGTAGGTTGGGCGGCCGAATTCTGACGTGTTTTTGCGACAAGCGCGCCGGGGCGCCTGTCGTGGTGGCCGGGTAGCCAGAAACGGGAAGTAGCGTCAGCTCACAGCACGTCGCGCACGCGCACCAGCGTCGAATCCATGTGCTTGCCGATGATGACGGCGAGCGCCTCGCCGTCGCGCTTCAGCAGGGCCTCGGTCATCTCCTCGTGCTCGGCCACGGCGCCGGCCCATTTCTCCGGGCCCTCATTGCCAATGAAGCGCAGGCGCTTGATCCTGGCCTGCAGGGTGCCGTGCATCTCGACCAGCACAGTGTTGCCGGAAGCGGCGACGATGGCGCTGTGGATCGCCTGGTTGAGCTTGAAATAGTCGAGCCGGTTGCGGACCCGGTAGAGCTCCATCATCTCGTCATGCATCGCCTTGATCGCGGCGATGGTCGCATCGCTCGCCTCGGCACAGGCGATCCGGCCGCCGAGCTGCTCCAGCGTCTTCAGCACTTCGAGGATCTGCAGCAGATCGTGCGCCGAGAACTTGCGGACGACGGCGCCCTTCGCCGGCTGGATTTCGACGAGGCCTTCGCTCGCCAGGGTCTTGATCGCCTCGCGCAGCGGTGTGCGCGAGACGCCGAGCTGCGCGCCCACCGCGCCTTCGTTGATGCGCTGCCCGGGCGCGAGCCTGCCCTCGATGATCATGTCGCGCAGTCGCTCGAGCACCTCTTCGTGCAAAGTGCGCCGCGTGATGCGCGGATAGGCGTCCTGCGCCTCGCTCGACATGCCGGCCTCGTTCGTCATCGCGGCTCTCCTTTGTATCTGTACGGCATGGTGCTTCCGCGCTGTCAACGCGAGCGCTCCGGCTGCGATGTGGCCTTCCCGGCTGGATGCGGCCCCGCCTGTGGACAGGTGAGGCCGCTACGGGCTCGCAGCAGGGTAGTGCAGTTAGGTTATGCTGCATACAGCATACTTGCGCTCGCGGCGGCCCCCATGATAGGCCAGCGGCAAGCAACCGGCTGCGGCCGGCCTCGGGAGGACGAGATGGACACGCACGCTTCCTTGCCGGTGATCGCGGTCGCCATGGGCGACCCCTCCGGCATCAGCCCCGAACTCACCGCCCGCATCCTGGCCGAGTCCGATCTGAGCAAAGCTGCCCGCTACATCGTCTTCGGCGATCTGCGCCTGTTCCAGCTCGGTGCGGACGATGCCGGCCTGAAGCCCGATCTGCATGTCGTCGGCGAAGACGATGCCCTGCCGGCCGATGCTGGCAAGCCGATCTTCGTCGACCTCAGGAATCATGATCCGGCCGATCTCCAGCGCGGCAAGGCGACGCTCGCCGGCGGCCAGGCCGCGACCGACAATTTCCGCCGCGCGCTGCGTCTCGCTGCCTCCGGCAAGGCCGATGCGGTGTTCTTCACCCCCTTCAACAAGGCGGCGATGCGCTTCGCTTATCCCGGTTACGACGACGAGATTCGCTTCGTACGGGACGCGATTGCATTCGAAGGACCGGCCAGCGAGTTCAATGTGCTGGACAAGCTCTGGAATGCCCGCGTCACCTCGCATATCCCGCTCTCCGAGGTGGCCAAGAACATCACCCAGGAGCGTATCCTGCGGGCGCTCGATCTGGCCGATAGGAACCTGCGTGCCGCCGGCTTCAACCCGCCGCGCATCGCTGTCGCGGGCATCAACCCGCATGCCGGCGATGGCGGTAATTTCGGGCGCGACGAGATCGAGACGATCGAGCCGGCGGTGAAGGCGGCCAAGGCCAAGGGCTATGTGGTCGAAGGCCCGTTCCCGTCCGACACCGTGTTCCTGCGCGCCAAGAACGGCGATTTCGACGCGGTGCTAACCATGTATCATGACCAGGGTCAGATCGCGATGAAGCTGATGGGCTTCGACCGCGGTGTCACGCTGATCGGCGGCTTCCCGTTCCCGATCTGCACGCCGGCCCACGGCACCGCCTACGAGATCGCCGGCAAGGGTATCGCCAATCTCGGCGCGACCCGCGCGGCGCTGTCGCTCGCGATCAAGATGGCGAGCGAGGGCAAGGCGACGCGCAAGGCCGCCTGAACCAAAATCCCGGCAGAGCGGCCGTGAAGAGCCGCGCCTCGTTTCCAAACAATCATCCAGGGAGAAACAGCATGAAACGTTTCTGCATTGTGGCCGGCCTCGCGGTCGCGTCCTTCGCCGCAGCCGTGGCTCCGGCTGCGGCCTGGCAGCCGACCAAGCCGATCGAGTTCGTCGTGACCTCGGGTCCCGGCGGCGGCACTGATAACTTCGCCCGAATCGTCCAGTCGATCATCGCCAAGCACAAGCTGATCGAGCAGCCGGTCGTGGTGCTCAACAAGGGCGGCGGCAGCGGCGCCGAGGGCTATATCTATGGCAAGGGTGCCAAGGGCGACCCCCATAAGGTCGTCTTCGGCACCAATAACGCCTATCTTCTGCCCTATGTCGCGAAGCTCGGCTACAAGCTCTCCGACCTGACGCCCGTCTCGGCGCTGGCGCTCGACGAGTTCCTGATCTGGGTGAAGGGCGACGCGCCCTTCAACGACGCCAAGGCCTATATCGAGGCGGCCAAGGCCAAGCCCGGCAGCTTCAAGATGGCCGGCAGCCAGTCCAAGGATACCGACCAGACGCTGACCGCGATGATCCAGGAGGCGACCGGCGCCAAGTGGATCTATGTACCCTTCCAGGGTGGTGGCGCGGCTGCGACCCAGCTCGCCGGCGGCCATGTCGACTCCAACACCAACAATCCGAACGAGAACATCGGCCAGTGGAAGGCCGGCCAGGTGAAGCCGCTTTGCGTCTTTTCGCCGGTGCGTCTTGCCAAGAGCGACCCGATCCATGACGGCAAGGGCTGGGGCGACATCCCGACCTGCAAGGAAGCGGGCTTGCCGCTCGAAGCCTTCCAGATGCCGCGCACCGTCTGGCTGCCGGCCGAGGTTCCGGCCGACGCCGTCGCCTACTATGCCGACGTGATGGAGAAGGTCAGCAAGACGCCGGAATGGGCCGAGTTCATCGCCCGCACCGCGCAGACCGCCCGTTTCATGAAGGGCAAGGAACTCACCGAGTTCGTCGCCAAGGACGAGGCCGCCAACGCCAAGGTCTTCAAGAACGAAGGCTGGGTCGTGAACTGACCTGAACAGGTCGAAATCGGATCATCCTGGGCGAGCGCTGCTCGGCCCGGGATGATCGTTCGGAACACCGTCAGCATTCAGGAGAGCGCCGATGATCAGCCGCTTCCAGGCCGAGATCGCGACAGCGCTGGCGACGCTCGCCTTCGGTCTCGTCATCGTCAATGGCGCTCGCGAATTCGGGCTCGGCTGGGATTCCTCCGGCCCGCAGCCCGGCGCCTTCCCGTTCTATTGCGGTTTGCTGATCGCACTCGCCAGCCTCGGCACGATCGCGACCACGATCGGCCGGAGGATGGGTGGCTCGGCGGCGCTCGCCGGAATCATCCTCGATAAGGAGCAGGGCAAGCGCGTCCTCTCCTTCTTCGTGCCGATGCTCGCCTTCGTCGTGCTGAGCGTGACGCTCGGCATGTATGTCGCGATGCTGCTCTATCTCGTCTTCGCGATGCGCTTCCAGGGCCGCTATGGCTGGCTGCCCTCGCTCGCGACGGCGGTCGGCACCGCTGCCTTCTTCTATCTCGGCCTTGAGAAATTCGCCCAGGTCGGCCTGCTCAAGGGGCCGGTCGAAGCGATGCTCGGCCTTTAGAGACAGCGAGCCGGAGCCCACCATGGAAAACTTCGCTTCGCTCCTCCACGGCTTCGAGGTCGCGCTGACGACCCATCACATCGCGCTGATGTTCGCCGGCGTGCTGCTCGGCATCCTGGTCGGCGTGCTGCCGGGCCTTGGCGCTCCGAACGGCGTCTCGCTGATGCTGCCGCTGACCTTCAGCATGGACCCGGTCTCGGCGATCATCCTTTTGACCTCGCTCTATTGGGGCGCGCTCTTCGGCGGTTCGACAACCTCGATCCTGTTCAACATCCCGGGTGAGCCGTCCTCGGTCGCGACCACCTTCGACGGCCACCCGATGGCCAAGCAGGGCAGGGCGACGGAGGCGCTCTCCTTCGCCTTCCTGTCGGCTGGCATCGGCGCCATGGCCGGCGTCATCCTGATCACGCTGCTCTCGGGCTGGGTCGCGCGCTTTGCGCTGAAATTCTCCTCGCCGGAGTATTTCGCGGTCTATTTCATGACCTTCGCCAGCTTTGTCGGGCTCGGCGGCGCCTCGCCGCTGAAGACCATCGTCTCGATGGCGATGGGCTTTGCCTTCGCCTCGATCGGCATGGATTCGGTCTCGGGCAATGTCCGCCTGACCTATGAGTTCGACGTGCTGCTCGCGGGCGTCAGCTTCTTGATCGCGGTGATCGGCCTGTTCGGCCTCGGCGAACTCCTGCAGACCATGGAGGAGGGCTTACGCTTCGACGGGGTGAAGGCCAAGGTCCGTCCGCGCGACGTGCTCGCCACCGCGCTGAAGCTGCCGCGCTACTGGTTCGCTCTGCTGCGCTCCAGCATCATCGGCATCTGGATGGGCATCACGCCGGGCGGGCCGACCGCCGCCTCCTTCATGAGCTACGCCATGGCCAAGCGCTCCTCGCGCAATCCGGAGAAGTTTGGCAAGGGCGAGCCCGAGGGCGTGATCTCGCCTGAGACCGCCGACCATGCCGCCGGCTCCGCCGCCATGCTACCGATGCTGGCGCTCGGCATTCCGGGTTCGGCGACCGCCGCCGTGATGATGGGCGGCCTGATGATCTGGGGCCTCAACCCGGGCCCGATGCTCTTCGTCGAGCGGCCCGATTTCGTCTGGGGCCTGATCGCCTCGATGTATCTCGGTAATGTCGTTGCCGTTATCGTCGTGCTCGCGACCGTGCCGCTCTTCGCCTCGATCCTGCGCATTCCGTTCTCGATCATCGGCCCGGTGATCGTCGTGGTCTGCTTCATCGGCGCCTATACCGTCGGCAACAAGCAGTTCGACATCTGGCTGGCGCTCGCCTTCGGCATCGTCGGCTACCTCTTCAAGAAGCTCGATTACCCGATCGCGCCGCTCGTGCTGGCAATGGTCATCGGCGATAAGGCGGAGGACGCCTTCCGCCAGTCGATGATCTTCAGCCAGGGCTCGCTCTCGATCTTCTGGTCGAACGCGCTGGTGGCGAGCCTCATGGCGATCGGCCTTGCGCTGCTGCTCTTCCCGCTCATCGGCTCAACCCGGCGCGGCATCCGCAAGCTGGTGACCGCGCGCGCAGCCAAGGCCTGAGCCAGACGCACTGCCGGATCGTGGATGCCGACGCTATGGTGAGCCGTCCAGAACCGAGCCGAGGGCGGATCGCCGATGACGGAATCGAGACTGCGCGCCATCCAGGCCGACATCACGACGCTGACGGTCGACGCCATCGTCAACGCGGCCAACAACTCGCTGCTGGGCGGAGGCGCGGTCGACGGCGCGATCCATCGCGCGGCGGGGCCGGAGCTCCTGCAGGAATGCCGCAAGCTCGGCGGCTGCCAGACCGGCGACGCCAAGCTGACCCAGGGCTATCGCCTGCCGGCGCGCTTCGTCATCCACACGGTCGGGCCGGTCTGGCAAGGCGGCGGGCAGAGCGAGGCGGAGCTGCTGGCGTCCTGTTATCGCCGCTCGCTTGCGGTCGCAGCTGGGGCGGGCATCCGCACCATCGCATTTCCGAGCATCAGCACTGGCGTCTACGGCTATCCGGTCGCACCCGCGGCGAAGATCGCCGTGGCGACGGTCGCGGCGGCCCTGAAGAACGGGGCCGCTTTCGACGCGATCATCCTCTGCTGCTTCTCGCCCGGGGACCTCGCCATCTACCAGGGCGAGCTTGCCGAGGCCGGCCTTCCGCAGGTGCAGTAGCTCCCGCCCTTTTTCAGCCACGAACAGCCGAGGCCATGCCATGACCGAACCCTACAAGGGCATCATCCCGATCGCCCCGACGATCTTCCACGAGAATGGCGACGTCGACCATGACGGCAATCGCCGGGTCATGGACCTGATGGTCGACCAGGGCGTCGACGGCATCTGCATCCTCGCCAATTTCTCCGAGCAGTTCCTGCTGACTGATGCCGAGCGCGACGAGGTCATGCGGCTCTCGATCGAGCAAGTCGCGGGCCGGGTGCCGGTCTGCGTCACCACCTCGCATTTCTCGACCCGCATCGCCGCTCAACGCGCCAAGGCCGCGGCCGATGCCGGCGCCAAGATGCTGATGATGATGCCGCCCTATCACGGCGCGCTGCTCAAGGCTGACGAGCAGGGCATGATCGAGCACTTCAAGATCGTCGCCGACACCTGCGGCTTGCCTATCATCCTGCAGGACGCGCCGCTCTCGGGCGTGACCCTGACTGTGCCCTTCATGGTCCGGCTCAACAAGGAAGTGCCGCTCGTCCGTTACTTCAAGATCGAGGTGCCGGGCACTGCGGGCAAGCTGCGCTCGCTGATCGAAGCGGGCGGCGACGCCATCGTCGGGCCCTTCGACGGCGAGGAGGCGATCACCCTGATGGCCGATCTCGACGCCGGCGCCACCGGCACGATGACCTCGGCGATGATCCCCGACCTGATCAAGCCGATCCTCGCCGCCCATGCCTCGGGCGACCGCAAGCAGGCGGCGGCGCTCTATGCCCGCGTGCTGCCGATCATCAACTACGAGAACCGGCAATGCGGCCTGCGCTCGGCCAAGGCGGTGATGAAGGCGGGCGGGGTGATCAAGTCGGACGCTGTCCGCCATCCGCTGACGCCGCTGCACCCGAAGACGCGCGAAGGCCTGCTCGAACTTGCGCGCGAGCTCGATCCGCTGGCCCTGCGCTGGGGCAAGTAGCCCAGCTGCTCCTGCTGCCCGCCGTCAAAAGCGGGCAACGACCGTCAATAGGCGCCGATGCCGCCGGATGGTGGCGGCAAGTTGCCTCTTCGATCTTTGGTGATGAACTCCGGTGTCACCAGAAGCATCCGGGACAGCCAGGAGGAGTAGGCCGATAGCAACTCAATGACGGCACGCATGAGACGCCTCCACGATTGCAGAGGCGATCATAGCAGAAAATGCACGCTTTGCTGGCAAAATCGATTGAGCTTCAGGCCTTCGTCCAGACCGCCAGCTCGTAGCCGTCAGGGTCGGCGAAGTGGAAGCGGCGGCCGCCGGGGAAGTCGAAGGCCGGTTTGACGATCTGGCCGCCGGCCTCCTCGATGCTCTTCTGCGTGGCTGCGAGATCGTCGGCGTAGAGGATCACCAATGGGCCCCCGGGCCTCACCGTCCCGATTGTGGTGAAGCCGCCCTCCAGCCGGCCATCGGCGAAGGCGCAGTACTCCGGACCGTAATTGGTCATCGTCCAGCCGAAGGCCTTCTCGTAAAAGCTGCGGGCGCGCGGGATGTCGGCGACGACGAATTCGACATAATCGATGCGGCGGTCGTTGCTCGATGCGGGCATGGTTTCGCTCCTCGCGATCAGTCTGTCGGACCGCTTATGGCGCATGGACGCGGTCAGCGTATGGCGGGAGCCTGCCTGCAGATTTCGCCTGGCTGACGCCTTGCAGCGACGTCGCGTGCGGGCCAAGCTCCATGCAATCCTGTGATGCGCAATGTAACGAAATCGCGTTGGCATGCTTGGGTTGCACACCCTATCGTGCAGACACACGTTTCCTGCTCCGGAGCCCGTCATGACCGCCACCGCCAAGCGCGGCTACGCGCCGGAGATCATCGTAGCCGCCGGCTGTCTGATCGCGCTGATCAGCTTCGGACCGCGTGCTAGCGCCGGCCTGTTCCAGATCCCGATGACGTCCGAGTTCGGCTGGGGCCGCGACACATTCAGCCTCGCGCTGGCGATCCAGAACCTGCTCTGGGGCCTCGGCGCACCGTTCGCTGGCGCCATCGCCGACCGCTTCGGCATGGTGCGGGTGCTCTGCGTCGGCGCGCTGCTCTATGCTGCCGGTCTCGTGACGATGGCCTATGCCGGAACACCGCTGCAATTGCATCTCGGTGCCGGCGTTCTGATCGGCTTTGGCCTCTCGGCCTGCTCCTTCAACCTGATCCTCGCCGCCTTCGGCAAGCTCCTGCCCGAGCAATGGCGCCCGCTCGCCTTCGGCGCCGGCACGGCGGCCGGCTCCTTCGGCCAGTTCCTTTTTCCGCCGATCGGCAACATCCTGATCGAGACGCTGGGCTGGCAGCAGGCGCTGATCGTCTTCGCCTTCACCTTGCTGCCGGTGCTGCCACTCTCGGTGATGCTGGCGATGCGGGGCACGAAACAGCCTGCGGCTGCTCCCGGCGCGGTCGCCGCGCCCAACCAGAGCATTGCGCAGGCGCTGGCCGAAGCCTTCAAGCACCGCTCCTATGTCCTGCTCGTGCTCGGCTTCTTCACCTGCGGCTTCCAGCTCGCCTTCATCACCGTGCACATGCCGGCCTATCTCAAGGACACCGGGATGCCGGCCTGGGTCGGCGGCTGGACGCTGGCGGCGATCGGTCTCGCCAATGCGGTCGGTTCGCTCGGCTCCGGCTGGCTGACGGCGCGCATGCCCAAGCGCCATCTGCTCGCCTGGATCTATCTCGGCCGCGCCGTCGCCATTGCCGCCTTCATCCTGTTGCCGCCAAGCCCGATGACCGCGATCGCCTTCGGCATCGTTATCGGCGTGTTCTGGCTCTCGACCGTGCCGCCGACCTCCGCGCTGGTCATGCTGATGTTCGGCACCAAATACATGGCGATGCTCTATGGTTTCGCCTTCTTCTCGCACCAGGTCGGCGGTTTCCTCGGCGTCTTGCTCGGCGGCATCCTCTACGAGCAGTTCGGCTCCTATACGATCGTCTGGTGGCTCTCGGTCGCGCTCGGCGTCGCCTCGGCGCTGATCAATCTGCCGATCGTCGAAAAGCCGGTCGCGCGTGCCGTGCCGCAGCCGGCCTGACTAAACCCGCACGAGCTTGCCGCTTGCGGGCGGTGGCCGGGCGGGCCACTCCTAGAGGCCTGTTGAATGGCTTTTCGGGAGTGAGTTCATGTCGACCTTCAAGGCCCTCATCGCCAGTAAGGGCGAATCCGGCACCAGCATCGCTTTCGGCGAGTTCGCCGAGGCTGACCTGATGGAAGGCGACGTCATCGTCCGCGTCACCCACTCGACGCTGAACTACAAGGACGGCCTTGCCATCACCGGCCGAGCCCCGGTCGTGCGGCGCTGGCCGATGATCCCCGGCATCGATTTCGCCGGCAGAATCGAGACCTCCGATCATCCCGAGTTCAAGCCCGGCGACCTCGTCATCCTCAATGGCTGGGGCACCGGCGAGACCCATCTGGGTGCCTATGCCCAGAAGAGCCGGGTCAAGGGCGATTGGCTGGTGCCGCTGCCGGATGGGATGACGCCGGCCGAGGCGATGGCGATCGGCACCGCCGGCTACACCGCCATGCTCAGCATGCTCGCGTTGGAACGATACGGCGTGAAGCCCGCAGATGGCCCGGTCGTCGTCACCGGCGCGGCCGGCGGCGTCGGCTCGGTCGCGACCGCGCTGCTCGCCAAGGCCGGCTGGCATGTGATCGCCTCGACCGGCCGGCCGGAGGAGGCGGATTACCTCAAGGGCCTCGGCGCGGCCGAGATCATCGACCGGAACGAGCTCTCCGCTCCCGGCCGCCCGCTCGGCAAGGAGCGCTGGATCGCCGGTGTCGATGCTGTCGGCTCGCACACGCTCGCCAATGTCCTCTCGATGACGAAATATGGCGGCGCCGTCGCCGCCTGCGGCCTGGCACAGGGCATGGACCTGCCGGCCTCGGTCGCGCCCTTCATCCTGCGTGGCGTCGCGCTGCTCGGCATCGATTCGGTGATGTGCCCGAAGCCGCGCCGGCTCGAAGCGTGGCAACGCCTCGCCAGCGATCTCGACCGCGACAAGCTCGCGGCGATGACCACGACGATCCCGCTGGCGGATGTGGTCGAGACTGGCCGCGCCTTGCTCGACGGCAAGGTCCGCGGCCGGGTCGTCGTCGAGATCGGCTGAGGCGTCAGCCCGCTCCCTCGAGCAGCCCCTTGCGCTTGGCGAGTTCGCCGCCGACGAAATCCATGAAGGCGCGCACGCGCGGAGCGTGCCGGATGTCGGGGTGGGTCAGAATCCAGAGACCTGTCGCGAAATCAGGATCTGGCGGCAGCAACCGCACCAGCCCTGGCCGCTGGTCGGCGATGAAGCAGGGCAGGGGGCCAATGCCGACTCCCTGCTCAACCGCTTCCGTCAGCCCAAGCACGGCCGAGGAGCGCAGTGCGATCCGCTCGGCCGGGACATGGTCGCGGACATAGCGGGCCGCCTTGACGTAACCGAGAGGGTCACCGAGCGCGACCCAGTCGCGCCGGAAGAACAGCTTCGGATCGGCCGTTTCCTCTTCTGTCGCTGGCGCGTCGGCGCGCGCATAGACGGCCCAATTAAGGTTGGCGAGGCGCCGGCCGACCAGCGTCTCGCCAGGCGAGTCGCTGGCGCGGATTGCGACGTCGGCATCGCGGCGCGAGAGATTGAGTGTCTGGCTCGCCATGACGACATCGAGCCGGATCAGCGGATGCGCCGCCCGGAACGCCGCGAAGATCGGCAGCAGCGTATGCAGATAGAGCGTATCGGTGGTCGTGACCCGCAATTCGCCGGAGGGGGCGAGGTCGCGTCCTGCGAGCCGGCGCCCGAAGGCCGTAACGTCATCGTCGATGCGCGAGGCGAGCGTCGTCATTTCCTCGCCGGCCGAGGTCGCGACATAGCCGGTCTTGCGCCTCTCGAAGAGGGCGTGGCCGAGCTGCTCCTCGATCTGTCCGAGCCGGCGGAACACGGTCGAATGATTGACGCCGAGCGCAGCCGCCGCCCCCGTTAGCCCGCGGGCATCGGCGATCGCCTTGATCAGGCGGAAGTCATCCCAGGCGAGCTTCGATATCGACAACGGGCATTCTCCGGCAAGTCCGCGCGCAGCATTGCCAGATCTTGCGGAAATGCAAGCAGGAGAGTGCGAGCCCGCCGGGCCTCAGCGCGGCGCGGCGGCGCGGCGCAGCCGGTCGTTGATCGCTTCGCCAAGGCCATGCATCGGGATCGAGGCGACCGCGATCGTCGCCGGACCGCGATCATCCAGCTGGCGCAAGGCGGCGAAAAGGTTGGCGGCCGCTTCGGTCAGATCGCCTGTCGGGCTGAGGTTGAAGGCGAGTGCGGGCAGTGGCCCGCTGTTCGGCTCCGCACCGAAGCCGAGCCAGGCCTCATCCGCGAGGGGTGCTTGCGCATCGAGCCTGACGGCGGCCCGCGGCGCATAATGGGAGGCAAGCAGCCCCGGAGCGAGCGGGGCAGCACCGCCTTCCGCGACGATGACGAGGGCTTGCCCGATCGCCGCTTCCAGCGCCGTGCGCGGCACGCCGCCCGGCCGCAGCAGGCGCGGGGCGCCGCCGAGGCAGGCGACGATGCTGGATTCGACCCCGACCGCAGTCGGCCCGGCATCGAGCACGGCATCGATGCGGCCATCGAGATCGACGAACACATGCTCGGCTTGCGTCGGGCTGACCCGTCCCGAGCGATTGGCTGAGGGAGCTGCGATCGGCTTACCGGCCGCCCGCAGCACGGCGCGTGCGACCGGATGCGACGGCACCCTGAGCGCGACGCTGTCGAGACCGGCGCGGGCAAGGCTGCAGATCGTGCAGGCGCTGGAGGCGGGCACGACCAAAGTGAGCGGCCCCGGCCAGAACGCCTTCGCCAGCGCCAGCGCCGGCGCATCGAACAGGCCCTGGCGTCGCGCGGCATCCACATCCGGCAGATGCGAAATCAAAGGATTGAAGCTCGGCCGCTCTTTGGCGGCGTAGATCGAGGCGACCGCGTGGTCGTCGCTGGCATCGGCGGCGAGCCCATAGACCGTCTCGGTCGGCAGCGCGACCAGCCTGCCGGCGCGCAGCAGTTCCGCGGCGGCGGCGATGCCGGCATCATCGGCGAAAAGGCGCTGGGTCTGGCGAGGGGCGGTCACGGGTGCTCTTGAAAGTTCATATGTAAACTATAACAATGCCGACGCGGCATGCGCGAACCCGCGCCGGCTTGCGCGTGGCGGCGGGCATAGTTCGTCGCTAACATCGCCGTCAAACGCAACGAGCAGAATGCCCGTCGGGAATGCGCGGGCGCCGAGGGAGGTAAGCGATGTCGTACCGTGCTCCGGTCGAGGATATCCTGGCGACGATGCGCCATGTCGCCGGGCTCGAGGCCCTGATCGCCGAGGGACTCGCTCCGGAACTCGCCGACGGCGTCACCGAGGCGGTGCTGGAGGAGGCAGCAAGGTTCGCCGGCGACGTGCTCGCTCCCCTGAACATCGTCGGCGATCGGCACGGCTCCAGGCTCAAGGATGGCATCGTCGTCACGCCGCCGGGCTGGAAGGAAGCCTATCACGCCTGGGCGCAAGGCGGCTGGAACGCGCTGCCGGGGCCCGAAGCCTATGGCGGCCAGGCCCTGCCGACGCTGGTGCAATCGGCCTGCACCGAGATGTGGAATTCGGCCGCCTTCGCCTTCGCGCTCGGCCCGCTGCTGACGGTCGGCGCGATCGAGGCGCTGCACGCGCACGGCTCCGACTATCTGAAGGAAACCTATCTCGCCAAGCTCGTCTCCGGCGAGTGGATGGGCACGATGAACCTGACCGAGCCGCAAGCCGGCTCGGACCTCAATGCGCTGCGCTCCAAGGCCGAACGCGTCGGTGACGGCACCTACCGCATCAGCGGCCAGAAGATCTTCATCACCTATGGCGATCACGAGATGACGGACAATATCGTCCATCTCGTCCTCGCCCGACTGCCCGACGCCCCTGCCGGCACGCGCGGCATCTCGCTCTTCCTCGTGCCAAAATACCTCGTCAACGCAGACGGCTCGCTCGGCCCGCGCAACGATGTCCGCTGCACTGGCGTCGAGCACAAGCTTGGCATCCACGCGTCGCCGACCTGCGCGATGAGCTATGGCGACGAGGGCGGTGCGATCGGCTGGCTGATCGGCGAGGAGAATCGCGGCCTCGCCTGCATGTTCACGATGATGAACAATGCCCGCCTCAATGTCGCGGTGCAGGGCGTCGCCATCGCCGAACGCGCCTATCAGCAGGCGCTCGCCTTCGCGCAGGAGCGCAAGCAGGGCACGGCGCTCGATGCGCCCAAGGGCGCTCCGATGAGCCCGATCATCGTCCATCCCGACATCCGCCGCATGCTGATGGAGATGCGCGCCAAGACGCAGGCGGCCCGCGCGCTCTCGCTGCTGCTCGCCTCCTTGCTCGACCGCTCGCATCGCGAGCCCGACGAGGCCAAGCGCAAGGCGGCGGCCGAGCGGGCGGCGATCATCACACCCATCGCCAAGGCCTACGCCACCGATATCGGCGTCGAGGTCGCTTCCACCGGTGTCCAGGTCCATGGCGGCATGGGCTATGTCGAGGAAACCGGCGCCGCCCAGCATCTGCGCGACGCCCGCATCGCGACGATCTATGAGGGCACCAACGGCATCCAGGCGATTGATCTCGTGCTGCGCAAGCTGCCGCTTTCCAATGGCGATGCGGTCAAGGCACTGATCGACGAAATGCGCGACGTCGTTGCACAGGTGCGCGAGGCCAACACGCCGGGCTTTGGCCACAGCGCGGCGCGGCTTGGCGCCGCCGTCGACTCGCTCGAGCGGGCGACACAGTGGATGCTGGCGACCATGGGCATCGACCAGGCGAGCGCGCTCGCCGGCGCCACGCCCTATCTCAAGCTCTTCGCGCTCGCCCAGGGTGGCACCGGCCTGGCGAAGAAGGCGCTGGCGATGCGCGGCGAGGATCAGGGAGCCGCGGCGCTCGCCACCGCCCGCTTCTATGCCGAGCACCATGTCGGTGAAGCCACCGCGCTGGAACTCGCGGTGACGGAGGGCGCCGGCGCCGTCGAGGATTCGGCTGCGGTCTTCGCGGCGTGACGCCGCTCGCCGCGCCAGAAGCGTCAGCCCTGCTTGCGCACGCGCATGTGCAGGAACAGCGGCGCGATATAGGTGTCGGCAAGATAGGGCACGGCCTTGGCCGTCTCAGCATCGACGCCCGGCTCGTGCATGTGCTCGAGCTGGAAGCCGGTGGCGATCAGCAGATTGACCCAGTCGCTGAGCGTGCGGTGGAAGCGCGGCACCCGGAACGGCTCGACCTTGGCCTTCTCCTCGGCTGGCGCCGCGCCGAAGCGCCAGCTCTCGATCTCGCCATCGCTGACGCGGAAATATTCGCGTACCTCGATGCCGAGCACATTGCCCGCCTCGTCGCGCATCACCTTGCGGCCCGGTGTCGCGAAGCAGGGATGCAGGATCGAGAACTGCAGGAAGCCGCCGGGTTTCAGGACGCGCATCGTTTCTGCCAGCACGCGGTCCTGGTGCGGCATGTCCATCAGCGACATGAACGCGGTGGCGAAATCGAAGCTGGCATTGGCGAAGGGCAGCGCCATGCCGTCGGCGGCGCGATAGTCGATCCCGAGCGGATTTGCCGTCTCCCTCTCCTGCGCATGGCGGATGAAAGTCGGGGCGATGTCGATCGCAGTGATGCGCCCGCCGGCCTCGGCGAGCTTACGCGTGTTCGAGCCCTCGCCGCAGCCGATGTCGAGGCCGTCCAGGCCGTCGATGTCGGGCAGGTTCGCGAAGAAGGCCGGGGTGTTCTGGGCGTCCCGGTAGAGGTCGTATCCGGCCCGGGCATGTCGGGTCCAGGTTTCGGCATTGGCCTCCCAGCAGGCCGCGACCTCACTCGCTTCCATGATCGTCCTCGCCGTTCGGGGGAGGGGGCTTCTATCGGAGCCGGAGGCGTTGCGCCAGCCGGATCGCGAGGCCTGTCGCCATGACGGGAGACGGCCTGCCAAAGCCGCTCGCCGGCAAGGTGTGCCTCGTTGCCGGCGCCTCGCGTGGCCTCGGGCGCGGCATTGCCCGGGCGCTCGGCCAGGCCGGCGCGAGCGTGATCGTCACCGGCCGCTCCAGCGAGGCCGGGCCGCGTACCGACCAACGCTCGGAAACCTTCGAGGACACCGCCCGCGAGGTCGAGGCGGCCGGCGGCCGCGGCGAGCCCTATCGCTGCGACCACACCAATGAGCGCGAGGTCGACCAACTCGTGGCCTGGTCGCTCCGCCGTTTCGGTCGGCTCGATTGCGTCGTCGACGCAGTCTGGGGCGGCAATGAGGGCTATGATGGCGAGCGCTATCCGGACGGTTCGGCCTTCGGTGCGCCGTTCTGGCGCCGCCCGGTGGCGCGGCTCGGCCAGAGCTTCGAGAGCGGCGTCTATGCGCAATTGCTGCTGGCCCGCGCCGTCGCTCCCGCCATGGTGCAGATGCGCCAGGGCCTGATCGTCACGGTGAGCTTCGACACCGCCAGCGGTTATCTCGGCGACGTCTTCTACGATCTCGCCAAGGCGGCGATGAACCGGCTGACGCTGGCGATGGCGCAGGAACTCCAGCCTTATGGTGTCACGGCGCTCGGTCTTTCGCCCGGCCATGTCCTGACCGAACGGGTGCGTGATGCCGGCATGGCAGCCGAGACCACCGAGACTCCGCTCTATACCGGCCGTGCGGTTGCGGCGCTGGCGGCCGATCCGGATGTTGCCCGCCATGCCGGCCAGGTGCTGCATGCCGCCGATCTGGCGCGCACCTACGGTTTCACCGATGCGGACGGCACGCAGCCGGATCGTTTCAGCTTGCAGAATTCATGAGGGAGGACACCATGTCGCTCAAGGGCAAGACGCTCTTCATCACCGGCGGGTCGCGCGGCATTGGGCTCGCCATCGCGATCAAGGCGGCGCGCGACGGCGCCAATGTCACGATCGCGGCCAAGACGGCCGAGCCGCATCCCAAGCTTGAGGGCACGATCTATACGGCTGCCGCCGAGATCGAGGCAGCCGGCGGCAAATGCCTGCCGCTGATGGTCGACGTCCGCGACGAGGCCAGCGTCGCGGAAGCGATCGCGAAGACGGCGCAGACCTTCGGCGGCATCGACATCGTCGTGAACAATGCCAGCGCGATCTCGCTGAGCAACACCCAGATGACCGATATGAAGCGCTACGATCTGATGCATCAGATCAACACGCGCGGCACCTTCATGGTCTCGAAATACGCCATTCCCCATCTGGAGAAGGCGGAGAACCCGCACATCCTGATGCTGTCGCCGCCGCTCGACATGAAGATGCGCTGGTTCGCCCCGCACCTAGCCTACACCATGGCGAAATACGGGATGAGCATGTGCGTGCTCGGCCTTGCCGGCGAGCTTGCGCCGAAGGGCATCGCCGTCAACGCGCTCTGGCCCCGCACCACGGTCGCGACCGCCGCGGTGAAGAATCTGCTCGGCGGCGACAAGATGGTGCAGGCGAGCCGCACGCCGGAGATGCTGGCCGATGCCGCCTACATGGTCTTCAACAAGCCCTCGCGCAGCTTCTCGGGCCAGTTCCTGATCGACGACAACTTCATGGCCGGCGAGGGCGTCACCGACTTCACGCCCTACCGCGTCGATCCGTCGGTGCCACTGATGCCGGATTTCTTCGTGCCCGTGGAGATCAAGCCGCCGCAGGGGGTGAAGGGCGGCGTCTGAGCCCGCCAGAGCATTTTCGAGCGAAGTGGATACCGGTTCGCGTCAAGAAAATGCGGCACATCAAAAAGACTGGAGAATTTGCGCGCTTCGGATAAGCGCGCAAATTCTCCAGGGACTCAGAACTCCTCCCAGCTGTGGTTGTCGCGCGCGCCGCCGCCCGCGACCTTGCGGGCGGGCGTCGGGGCGGTATGGGGCGCAGGCGCCTTCCGTGCCGGCGCGCGCGGAGCAGCGCGCGTTTCCGACATCGCGGCTGCTGCGAAGTTGCGCAGGCGCTCCGGCTCGCTGGTCGAGCGCGCATCGCTGGCGGAGATGCGGAAAGCCGCGACGAGCTGGTCCAGGCTATGGATCTGGTCAGCAAGTGAGGCCGCGGAGGCAGCGCTTTCCTCGGCGAGGGCGGCGTTCTGCTGAGTTATCTCGTCCATATGAGCGACGGTCTGGCTCATCTCGTCGATGCCATTGGCCTGTTCGCCCGCCGCTGCCGAAATCTCGACCACGGTCGCAGCGACCTGCCTGGAGGCCGAGACGATCTTGTCGAGAACCGTCCCCGCCGAGCGGACCAGCTTGACGCCTTCCTCGATCTCGATGGTCGAGGACTGGATCAGGGTCGTGATGTCCTTCGACGCTTCGGCCGAGCGCTGCGCCAGCGTCCGGACCTCCGAGGCGACCACGGCGAAGCCCTTGCCGGCGTCGCCGGCGCGGGCGGCTTCGACCGCGGCGTTCAGCGCCAGCAGATTGGTCTGGAAGGCGATGCCGTCGATGACCGAGGTGATGTCGGTGATCTTGCGCGAGGCCGCCTCGATCCGCTCCATCGCCTCGACGGCGTTCTGCACGATCGTGCCGCCCTGCTGCGCCACGTTCGTGGCCTCGTCGGAAGCCGATGCCGCAACCTTCGAGGAACCGGCACTCGCCTTGACGGACGCTGCGAGCTCCTCGGTCGTGGCTGCGGTCTCTTCCAGCGAGGCAGCCTGCTCCTCGGTCCGCTTGGCGAGATCGTCGGCGCCTGCCTTGATCTCACGGGCCGAGGCCGAGACCTGCGATGTCGTCGCCTGGATGCCGCCGATCGTCTCCGAGAGCCGCTCGACCGTCTCGTTGACCGAGTGCTTCAGCTCGGCGAAGCGGCCCTGATAGTCGGTCGCGATCCGGCGGGTCAGGTCGCCCTGCGAGACTGATGCCAGGATGTCGGCGAACTCCGTCGTGGCGCCGTCGACGACGGCGTTGATCTGGTTGATGCCGTTGACCAGCTGCTGCATCTGCGCGTCGGCATTCTCCAGTTGCAGCCGCGCGCTGAAATCGCCTGCCGCCGCTGCGGCGACGACTGTCCCGACATCATTGACGACGGCGATCATGGACTCTGTCCGCGCAGCACGGTCTGCCGCAGCGGCGCGTTCCTGCGCCTCCAATGCCTGGACGCGCAGCCCGTTCTCCTTGAACACAAGGACAGCGGCAGCCATCCCGCCGATCTCGTCATTGCGGCCGCTGTCGATGATCTCGGTCGAGAAATCGCCCTGCGCCAACTGCTTCATCGAGGCGGTCAACGAGGTGATCGGGCGCGTCACACGGCTCTGCACCAGCCAGAGCCCGACCAGCGCCAGCACGAGCGCGGCCGAGAGGACGAGGCCGTACATGACGAGCGAGCGCATTGCGGCGGCTGCCTTCGCATCGGCGGCATCCGATAGGACGTCGATAGCGCGGCTCGCCACTGCGCCGACGGTCTCGGAGGCGGCGACGATCTGGTCGCGCCATTGGTCGGGATTGATCGAAGGCTTGCGCCCGCCGGTCGCATTGGCGACCAGGTCGGCTCGCGTCGCCTTGAAGCTGCCGCCGAAATAGGTGTTTTCGGCAGTTACAAGCGCATCTTTCAGTGCCTGCGGCGTGCTCGCCTGGCCGATGAGCTGCTTCACCACGCCCCAGGCGAACTCCATGCGTGCATCGCTGACGATGACGGCATTGCTCTCCTTGGCGTCGAGCGGCCGGTCCTGGGCGACGGCGTTGTTGAGGACGATCGTCGACGATCCGCTGAACGAGCGCGCTGCCCAGGCCATCGAGCGGATGGAGGTGAGGTTAGCGAAGTTGGCGTCGAGGACGAGGATGCGTTCTTCGAGCGTAGCCGATGCGGTCTCGAGCGCCGTCAAGAATTTGCCGGTCTGGGCCATGCTGGCCCCGACCAGTTCCTTCTCCCGCGCTTCCACCGGGAGCTTCCAGTTGGCGTCGATCTTCGCCCGCAACGGCTTCAGCGCCGCGACATGGCCGTCGATCTCGTTCGAGACGGTCGTTGCGGTGCCGTAGCCGTTCTTCTGGACGATCGCCTGCGCCGTCGCGATCGCATCGTCCAGTCGCTTGCGCCGCGTCAGCACGTCCTCGATCATCCCGCCGTTCTTGTCGGTGGGCATCGTCATCGCGCTCGCGCCGTTGCCGCGTTCGTAGCGGAGATTCTGCAGCGCGGCGAAATAGGCCTTGTTCAGATCGGCGAGAACCGAAACCTCGACGGCCGTGTTGTAGCGCGTCCAGGCTTGCCAGAGCGATTGCGTCGAGAGCGTTACGATCGCCGCGCTGGCAAGACCGAGGACGGTCAGAAGCATGGTCTTGATGCTGAGGTTTTTCGCGGCGTTGAACATGGCAAACCCGGATGGAAGACTGATCCGTTAAGTGTCTCATCCTGCGATTTATTTTATGCTAACCACGCTGCCGCGCTTGGCGGCTGGCCAGGGCGAGGGATTCCCCGCTTCGGGGTTACCGTTGCCCCGGGCCCGTCATCGGTTTGACACTGCAGGACGTTTGGAGTTGGTGCAGTGCAAATCGCGCCGCGAGGCGCCTGATTCCGGATGACCGGCCATGCTCCTGATCCACGGCATTTGCCAGACGCACGGCGACAAGCTCGCGCATCGGACTCTCGCCGTCGAGGAGGAGATTCCACCCGGCTCAATCTGGATCGACCTGTTCAATCCGACGCCGGCCGAGGATGCCAAGGTCGAGCAGCATCTCGGCATCTCGATCCCGACCAAGGAGGAGATGCACGATCTCGAACCGTCCGAGACGATCTATGCCGAGGACGGCGCGCACTACATGACGCTGCGCGTCATCTGCCAGTCTGAAACGAACGTTCCCAGGCTCGCCGACGTCACCTTTATCCTGACCGAGAAGGCGCTGGTCACGGTGCGCTATGACGAGCCGGGCGCCTTCAACATCTTCCTCAACCGCGTCACCAAGCCGGGAGGTTGCGAACTCGAACCGGCTGGCGTGATCGAGGGCCTGATCGAGGCGATCGTCGATCGCGCCGCCGAAGTGCTGCGCGGCGTCGGCGACCGCATCGACCTGCGCTCGCGCCAGATCTTCGACGGCAACAGCGCCAGCGTCGAGCAGGGCCGGGTCTATCAGGCGGTCGTCCGCAAGATCGGCCAGTACGAGCACATCATCTCGAATGTGCGCGAGAGCATGGTCTCGGTCGAGCGCGTGCTGCTCTACCTCTCGGCCAACTTCAAGCGCACCAAGAAGGCGGCGAGCGGCTTCACACCGGAATGGCGCGCCGCGATCCGCGACGTCCAGGCGATCGAGGAGCACGCCACCTTCCTGTCGAACAAGCTGCAGTTCATGCTGAACGCGACGCTCGGCCTGGTCAGCATCGAGCAGAACAAGATCATCAAGCTGTTCTCGGTCGTCGCGGTGGTCTTCATGCCACCGACGCTCGTCGCCTCGATCTACGGCATGAACTTCGAGAAGATGCCCGAGTTGAAATGGGAACTCGGCTATCCGATGTCGCTCTTGATCATGGTGGTCGCGGCGATCCTGCCCTATCTATTCTTCCGCTGGAAGAAGTGGCTCTGACCCTGCCGGAGTGGCCTGCCTTCCGCTAGCCTAACCGGATGACGCTGCCACAGATTCTGTCCTGCTCCCTGGTTGCCGCGATGATGGCGGCCTTCGTCTGGGGCAAGCTGCGCTATGATGTCGTCGCGCTTCTGGCTCTCCTCGCCGGCGTCATGCTCGGCGTCGTCCCGGCCAAGGAGGCCTTCAAGGGCTTCTCCGACGACATCGTCATCATCGTCGCCAGCGCCCTGATCGTCAGCGCCGCGGTGGCGCGCTCCGGCCTCGTCGAGACTGCGCTTGCCCGCATCGCGCCCGCACTGCGCTCGACGCAGGCGCAGGTCGCGGTCCTCGTCTTCGTCGTCGCCGCGATGTCGGCGATCATCAAGAATATCGGCGCGCTCGCGATGATGCTGCCGATCGCCTACCAACTCGCCCGCAAGGACGGGAAGTCGCCCTCGGTCTTCCTGATGCCGATGGCCTTCGCCTCCCTGCTCGGCGGCATCGTCACGCTGGTCGGCACCTCGCCCAATGTCATCGTCGCGCGCGTCAGGCAGGAGCTCGGTGGCGAGCCCTTCGCCATGTTCGACTTCACGCCGGTCGGCATCGGCATCGCGGTCATCGGCTGCGCTTTCCTGAGCGTCGCCTACCGGTTGCTGCCGAAGGATCGCCAGGGTTCGCGCTCGCTCGACCAGGCTGTAGACATCAAGGATTACGTCACCGAGGCGCGCCTGCCCGAGAAGGGGCCGCTCACCGGCAAGACGGTCGCCGATCTCAGAAGGCCGGGCGATGGCGAGGTCGAGGTCGTCGCGATCCTGCGCGATGGCGAACGCCGCCGGGCGCCGCTGCCCGACGCCAGCCTGCGCGCCGGCGACATCCTGCTGCTGCGCGGCGAACCCAAGGCGCTGGAGCGCGTCATTGCGGCAGGCGAACTCGAGCTCGCTGGCCAGCACCGCTCGACCCAGCGCGAGGGCTCGCTCGATCCAGCTCGCACCGGTGAGGCGATCGTGACGCAGGGCTCGCTGCTCGAAGGTGTCAGCGCCGCTGAGATCGATTTGCATGCCCGCTTCCACATCAACCTGCTCGGGATCAGCCGCGCCGGCGAGCGCTTCACCGAGCGCCTGCGCGATATCCGCCTGCGCGCTGGCGACGTCGTGCTGCTGCAGGGCAACGAGGACCTGCTGCCCGAGCGTCTGCGCGAGCTCGGCCTGCTGCCGCTCGCTGCCCGTAGCTTGGCGCTGGGTAGCACGCGCCGCCGCTTCGTCACCGGAACGATCGTCGCCGCGACGGTCATCGTGGTCGCGCTCGGGCTGCTGCCGGTGGCGATCGCCTTCTTTGCCGCCGCGGTGCTCCTGCTGGTGACGCGCGCCCTGACGCTGCGCGACGCCTACGACTCTGTCGAGGCGCCGATCCTGATCATGCTGGCGGCGCTGATCCCGGTCAGCGACAGCCTGCGCGTCACCGGCGCGACCGACGTCTTCGCCGGGCTCCTGGCGCAGGTCGGTGCGGGCCTGCCGGGCTGGGGCGCTGTCGGGCTGATGCTCGTCGCCGCCATGGCCGTGACGCCCTTCCTCAACAATGCCGCGACCGTGCTGGTGATGGCGCCGATTGGCGCAGGCTTTGCCAAGACGCTCGGCTACAATCCCGACGCCTTCCTGATGGCGGTCGCAATCGGCGCCGCCTGCGACTTCCTCACGCCGATCGGACACCAGTGCAACACGCTGGTGATGGGGCCGGGCGGCTACCGCTTCGGCGACTATTCCAGGCTCGGCGCGCCATTGTCGCTGCTGGTGATCCTGCTCGCCGTGCCGCTGATCCTCTGGGTCTGGCCGCTGCGCTGACTTGGGCCGCTTGCATGCGGTTGACCTGCTTGAGAGAAGAAAATTCCTGTGGTGCCTTGCAGTGTAGAATATTTTCACTGTTGAGTTGGCTCAAAATGGCAGTCTTCAGCTTCCCGGAAGCTGCGACAGCGCCTATAAAACGGGCATAAATCTTCAGCCGCGCTGCGGCGATTGATGAGTTCCTGCCATGACCACAGTGACGTCCCGAGCCGGCGCGGCGACCGCCGGCACCAAGCCATTTTATGCCAGCTTCGGCTTCCAGGTTCTGGCGGCCATGGTGATCGGGCTCGTGCTCGGCTGGATCGCGCGCAATATCGGCCCCGATGCGGCCGGGCAGCCGAACGCCCTGACGACGACGCTGGCGACGACCGGCTCGATCTTCGTGCAATTGCTGCAGGCTCTGGTGCCGCCGCTGATCTTCACCGCGATCGTCGCCTCGATCAGCAATCTCCGCCAGCTCTCCAACGCGGCCGCTCTGGTCTGGCAGACGCTGCTCTGGTTTGCGCTCACCGCCTTCATCGCCGTGCTGATCGGCATCGCGCTCGGCTTGATCATCCAGCCGGGGATCAATTCGGGCGTGCTCGCGGCCAGCGCCAAAGCGCCCGGCTCGGTCGGCTCCTGGCTCGATTTCCTGAAGGGCCTCGTCCCTGCCAACGTGTTCGGCTTGCAGGCATCGACCCGGATCGACGGCGGTGCGGCGACCACAAGGCTCGGCTTCAACGTGCTGCAGCTGCTGGTCATCTCGATCGTCGTCGGCGTCGCGGCGCTGAAGGTCGGCGAACGCGCCAACAGCTTCCTCGCCTTCAACGAGTCGCTGCTGGCGATCGTCCGCAAGATCCTGTGGTGGGTGATCCGGCTGACGCCGATCGGCACCATCGGCCTGCTCGGCAATGCCGTGGCGCAATATGGCTGGCAGACCCTGCAGCAGCTCTCCTGGTACGCCTTCGCGATCTATCTCGGCCTCGCCATCGTGCTGCTGATCGTCTACCCGGCCTTGCTGATCCTGCACGGGCTCTCGCCGCTGCGCTTCTTCGCGGGCGCCTGGCCGGCGATCCAGCTCGCCTTCGTCTCGCGCTCCTCGGTCGGCACCTTGCCGGTGACCGAGGCCGTGACCGAGAAAAGCCTCGGCGTGCCGCGTGAGTATGCGGCCTTCGCGGTTCCGCTCGGGGCGACCACCAAGATGGATGGCTGCGCCGCGATCTACCCGGCGATCTCGGCGATCTTCGTCGCGCAGTTCTACGGTGTCCCGCTCGGCCTGCAGGAATATGTGCTGATCGCCTTCGTCTCGGTCATCGGTTCGGCGGCGACCGCCGGGCTCACCGGCGCGACGGTGATGTTGACGCTGACCTTGTCGACGCTTGGCCTGCCGCTCGCCGGCGTCGGCCTGTTGCTCGCAATCGACCCAATCCTCGACATGGGCCGCACCGCGGTGAACGTCGCCGGCCAAGCTCTGGTGCCGACCATCGTCGCCAAGCGGCAAGGCATGCTCGATCAGGCGCAGTACGACCGTGCCGGCGACATCGAGGCTATCGACGCCGGCGCGCAGACGGCTTGAGGCGTCAGCGCGGCGGAAGCTTCGAGAGCAGGGCCTCGCCGCGCGGCGACAGTCGGTAGCCGACATCGAGGCTCTCGGTCAGGCCGAGGGCTTTGAGTTTGCGCACATCCTGCTTGAATGGGAGCATCTCGCGCCCGAGTAGCTCAGCGAGTTCGGCGGCGCGCCGCCCGGGATGCGTCGCGATTAGCTCTAGCGTGGCGTGTGTCCAAACCTTGCGCGCATCAAGCCGGGCAAGGCGCTGAACCAGCTGCTCCGCGTCGGCGTCCGTCAGGTCATCGGCTTCACGCAAGGCTCCGCGCGGATCGGGGCCCGCGAGACGAATGCGGATGCGATAGAGCTCGCCGTCGCGGCCGGCCAACGCAGCGAGCGCGTCGTCGCGTGAGCCAAAGCCAGCGGCCTTTGCTACGGCGTCATCGATCTCAGCCTCGGAAATCGGCTCGATCGCGTCGACGGCGAGCTGACCTATCGCGGTCAGCAAGGTGCCGCCGCTCCTGACGCTCGGCCGGCGCCACCGACGCAGCACCTGCGTGATGCTGCCCTCGGCGATGCCCTGGAGCGCGCGCCGGTCGAGCAGCACGGCGTCAGGCCATCACCTTCGTCATCACGTCCTTCAGCCCGCCATCGCGCTCGAGCCAGCCGGGCACCGGCAGGTTCTTCGAGCGCAGGAACTCGGCGTTGAACAGCTTCGACTGGTAACGTGTGCCGTAGTCGCAGAGGATGGTCACGATGGTGTGGCCGGGGCCCATCTCCTTCGCCAGCCGGATCGCGCCGGCGACGTTGATGCCGGAGGAGCCACCGAGGCAGAGGCCTTCTTCCTCCAGCAGCTGGAAGCAGAGCGGGATCGCCTCCTCGTCCGGGATCTGGAAGGCGACGTCGATCGGGGCGCCCTCGATGTTCTTGGTGATCCGGCCCTGGCCGATGCCCTCGGTGATCGAGGAGCCCTCGGCCTTGAGCTCGCCGGTGGTGTAGTAGGCGTAGAGCGCCGCGCCCATCGGGTCGGCGAGGGCAATGCGGATCTTCGGGTTGTAGCCCTTCAGCGCGATCGCGACGCCGGCGAGCGTGCCGCCGGTGCCGACTGCGCAGGTGAAGCCGTCGACCTTGCCGTCCGTCTGCTGCCAGATCTCCGGGCCGGTCGTCTCGATATGGCCCTGGCGATTGGCGACATTGTCGAACTGGTTGGCCCAGATCGCGCCGTTCGCTTCAGTCTTCGCCAGCTCCTCGGCGAGGCGGCCGGAGACCTTCACGTAGTTGTTTGGGTTGACATAGCCGACGGCCGGGACCTCGACCAGGGTCGCGCCGGCGAGCCGCAGCATGTCCTTCTTTTCCTGGCTCTGCGTATCCGGGATGACGATCACGCTGCGATAGCCCAGCGCATTGCCGACCAGCGCCAGGCCGATGCCGGTATTGCCGGCCGTGCCCTCGACGATGACGCCGCCGGGGCGGAGCGCGCCGCTTTTTTCGGCGTGGCGGATGATGGCGAGCGCGGCGCGGTCCTTGACCGATTGGCCGGGGTTCATGAACTCGGCCTTGCCGAGGATCTCGCAGCCAGTTTCTTGCGAGGCGCGCTTCAGCTTGATCAGGGGGGTGTTGCCGATCGCTTCGACGACGCCGTTGCGGATAGTCATATTAGGCAACTCCAGCCATTTCCCTGCTTGCCGTCACCTGATAGGCCAAACCCGCAATCACGTCACGAGCCCAGCACCCTATGTCCGCCCTCGCCATGAATGAAACGCTCACGATCGCGCGGCTCGGCCAGCGCGGCGACGGCGTCGCCGAGACGGCGGAGGGGCAGGTCTTCGTGCCCTTCGCGCTGTCAGGAGAGAAAGCGCGGGTGGTGCGCGATGGCGATCGCGGGCAACTGGTCGAGATCCTCGCGCCCTCCGCCTCGCGCATCGCCGCGATCTGCCCGCTCTTCACCCGCTGCGGCGGCTGCGCCGCGCAGCATATGGGCGAGGGCCTCTATGCCGAATGGAAGCGCCAGCAGGTGGTGACGGCACTGTCCCGTGCCGGACTTGAAACCGAGGTCGCGGCACTGGTCGATGCCCATGGCGCCGGCCGCAGGCGCGTCACCTTTCATGCCCGCCGCGACGAGAACGGCATGCGCGTCGGCTTCATGGCGGCGAGGAGCCACGACCTGATCGAGGTCGAGGCCTGCCCGGTGCTGGCCCCCAGCCTTGCGCGGGCGCCGGTCGTGGCGCAACTCCTGGCCAATCGCCTGCGCGCTTCGAACAAGCCGCTCGACATCCAGCTCACCGCGTCGCAGGCCGGGCTTGACGTCGATATCCGCGGCCATGGCCCGGCCGGGGATAGCTTGCGCCGGGCGCTGACCGAGGTGGCCGAGCGGCTCGATCTCGCCCGCCTCGCCATGCATGGCGAGATCATCGTCGAGCGGCGCGCGCCTTTCCAGCTGATGGGCAAGGCCTCGGTGACACCGGCGCCCGGCGGCTTCCTGCAGGCCACCGCTGAGGGTGAGGCGGTCCTGTCGCGCCTCGCACTCGATGCGATCCCCAAGGCAAAACGCGTCGCCGATCTCTTCGCCGGCTGCGGCCCGTTCAGTGTCCGGCTCGCCGAAAAGGCGCAGGTTTCGGCCTTCGAGAGTGACAAGGCGGCGGTCCAGGCGCTGAGCCGGGCCGCCAACCATGCGCAGGGCCTGAAGCCGGTCGCAGCCGAGACGCGCGACCTCTTCCGCCGGCCCTTGCTGGAGCATGAGCTTAGCGCTTTCGACGCCGTCGTGCTCGATCCGCCGCGGGCCGGGGCAGAGGCTCAGGTCAGGCGGCTCGCCGCCTCCAAGGTGCCGCTGGTGGCCTATGTCTCCTGCGATGTCGGCAGCTTTGCCCGCGACGCGGCGCTTTTGGTCGCAGGCGGCTATGCGCTGGAGCGCGTGACACCGGTCGACCAGTTCCGCTATTCCGCCCACATCGAACTCGTCGGCGTTTTCCGCAAGGCTGCCGGCCGCAAGTGATCAAGTCTCCGGAGGCAGGATGAGCGCGCCTACTATCGAAGCTCTGGCCGGTATCGTCGGCGCGAAGAACGTGATCACCGACGCTGATGCGATGGTGCCCTATCTCAAGGAGCCGCGCGGTCTCTTCCACGGCAAGGCGCAGGCGGTGGTGCGGCCGGGCTCGGCCGCCGAAGTTTCGGCCCTGATGAAGTGGGCGAGCGAGACCGGCGCGACGATCGTGCCACAAGGCGGCAATACCGGCATGGTCGGGGGCCAGACCCCGGTCGCCGAGGGCCGGGAGATCATCCTGTCGCTGCAGCGGCTCGACAAGATCCGCTCGGTCGATGTCGATGGCGACACCATGACCGTCGAGGCCGGTGTCATCTTGCAGAAGGCGCAGGAGGCGGCCGAGGCCGCCGGGCGGCTCTTCCCGCTCTCGCTCGCCTCGGAAGGCTCCTGCACGGTCGGTGGCAATCTCTCCAGCAATGCTGGCGGCACCGCGGTGATCGCCTATGGCAATGCCCGCGAACTCTGCCTCGGCCTCGAGGTCGTGCTTGCCGACGGCCGCGTCTGGAACGGCCTGCGCCAATTGCGCAAGGACAATACCGGCTACGACCTCAAGAACCTCTTCATCGGTTCGGAGGGCACGCTCGGCATCATCACCGCCGCCGTGCTGAAGTTGTTCCCGCTGCCGACGGCGCGCGCCACCGCCTTCCTCGCTGTGCCCGATCCGGAAGCGGCGCTGTCCCTGCTCAACAAGGCCAAGGCCAGCGCCGGCGGCACGCTCACCACCTTCGAGATCATGCCGCGCATCGGCCTCGACTTCGTCGTCCGCCACGCCAGCGGCGCCCGCGATCCGCTGTCGGAGCCGTCGCCCTGGTATGTGCTGATGGAGGTCTCGGCGCAGGCCGAAGCCGGGCTCAGCGAGGCGGTCGAGGCCTTCCTCGGCGAGGCGCTGGAAGAGGGGCTCGTCACCGATGCCGTGCTCGCCGGCTCGCTCGGCCAGCGCGCCGATCTCTGGAAGCTGCGCGAGATGCTGTCCGAGGTGCAGACCCATGAGGGCGGCTCGATCAAGCACGACATCTCCGTGCCGCTCCACGCTACGCCCGAGTTCCTGAAGCGGGCTACCGCCAGGGTCGAGGCGATGGTGCCGGGCTGCCGGCCGGTGCCGTTCGGCCATCTCGGCGACGGCAACATCCATTTCAACGTCAGCCAGCCGGTCGGCGCCGACAAGGCCGCCTACCTCGCCGGCTGGAGCGCGATGAACGAGGCGGTGCACGCCATCGTCACCGAGCTCAAGGGCTCGATCTCAGCCGAGCACGGCATCGGCCGCCTCAAGCGTTCGTTGTTGCCGGGCGTCAAGGACCCGGTCGAGCTCGACCTGATGCGGACGGTGAAGGCGGCGCTCGACCCGAAGGGCGTGCTCAATCCCGGCTCGGTGCTGTAGCGCATGAGCGAGCGCCGGCCGGTCTTCCAGGAGGTGCTCGGCGAGGACTGGCACCAGCTCGGCGAGGTCATCCGGCGCCACTACTTCCTGCGCTCGTTCAGCGACGATACCATCTGCGTCAAAGGCGTGATGCACGAGGTCGAGCACAGCGCCTTCGCCAGGCTGCTGCTGCCCTTTGCCCGGATCGTCGGAGCGCTGGTGCCCTATCGCGGCCGCGACGTACCGATCGAAGTCCACTACGCTGCCCGGCCCGAAGACGGGACGCTGCATTGGGATCGGGTGTTCCATTTCGCCGGGCGCAAGCCGTTCCATTTCCGCTCGCGCATGCAGCAGACCGGCGCCAACCAGGTCATCGAATTCGTCCGCTTCGGCGTCGGCATGCGCCTCAGGGTCACGGCGGAGGAGGGGGCGCTGGTCTTCCGCGACGAGGGCTATGTCTGGCGACTTCTCGGCCTCGACCTGCCTTTGCCGGTCGGGCTTCTCCTCGGCACGGGCTATATCGAGGAACGGCCGATCGATGAGCGCAGCTTCAGCATGCGGATGACGCTGAAGCATCCGCTCTTCGGCGAGCTGTTCCGCTACAGCGGCACCTTCTCGCTTCCAGAGGAGGCGGTGACCACGGGCGAGGTCGCTGGTCGCTGAAGCACTACAGAGCCATATCGCTCTTGGTGACGCGGCAGATTTCGGCGAGCGCCAGCACCAGATGGTAGAGCACCCGAACCGGGACCCGCTCGCTCATCGGCTGCCCCTGGTCGTCGAGCTGGTTGACCCATAGCCCGTTCTTGGCGTCGACGAAGTGCCGGAAGACCAGGCGCAGATGCTGTCCGAGCCGTATCGCGGCATCGTCGTCGCCCTCGAATTCGATCCGTGCGGCGAGCGCCTTCAGATATTCCGTCTGCGGCCAGAGCAAGGCTGCGCCGTTGAGGACGCGGCCTGTCGGGTCTACCTCGTTCACGACGAGCTGCGATGGATTGACCGCCGCATCGACCTGACGTTGCCCGAACGCATGGAGCTTGTGGGCAGTCTCGCGAGCCTCGCTCGAACCGGTCAGCCGCTCGTGGTGATAAAGCAGCCACGTCCACTCGAAATGATGACCGGGCTCCCGGATCAGCCCGCGCGGGCCCGGGAACGTCGCCCAGTTCTCATCGAAAAACTCGCCGAGCGTGCCATTGGCGTCCAGCATCCGCTCCCGCATCAGCCGCACGAGCCTTTCGGCCGTCGCTAGCCAGCGCGGATCGGGCGATGCCGCCGCGAGAGCGTGGCAGGCCTCGAGCAGGTGCATATGCGGGTTCTGGCGCCGGGGTTGCGCGCCCAGCGTATCCTCGCGATAGCCGCCGGCCGGATGCGCCAGCTCGCCATTGAGGAAGTCCATCACCTCTCCGGCGGTTGCCAGCGCGTCCGTCTCGCCGGTCGCCTTGGCGAACCAGCCGAGCGCGAACAGGACGAAGGCGAGATCGTAAAAATCGGACCTGCCGTCGACCGCTTCTCCGCGCGTCGTGCAGGAATGGCCGAAGCGCCCGTCGGCGCGTCGGCAGACGCTCGTCAGGAAGGCGAAGCCGTGCCGCGCGGCGGCCAACGCTCCGGGCACGCCGAGGAGATGCGCATGGCTGAAGACATAGGTCAGCCGTGCCGTGATCAAGGTGGTGCGCAGATCGCTGGCCTCGGGCGTCCCGTCCGGCCCGAGATATTCGACGAAGCCGGGCTGGGCCGGGTCGAAGGCGCGGGCGATCCAGCCCGGCAGCAATGTATTCGTCAGCCAGGCCTTCAGATCATCTGGGGCGGTGCTCAAAATGCTTCCATCCATGGAGCCCCGCATGAGGCAGGTTCGATCCAGCGCAAAGGCCGCTCAGGGCGTCGCGACATAGCCGTCGCGGCGCGGGTCGCAGGCGCCAGTCAGTCGGCCCGTGGCCGGATCGCGCGACACCGCCTGCATGCCGCCGACTCGCATGGTCCAGCCGCCCTCGTTCGCGAAGATGCCGTGTCCGCGCTCGGCCAGCGCGGCGATCGTCTCTGTGGGAAGCCGGTTCTCGACCTCGACTTCGCGCCCATCCCAGAGCCGGGCGCGTGGCGCCTCGATCGCGTCCTGCAAGGGCAGCCCGAAATCGACGTGCTGGACCATGGCCTGCACCTGCGTCTGCAGGATGCCGTAGCTGCCGGGCGTGCCGAGCGCGAGCACCGGCGTGCCATCCCGCGTCGAGAGGGTCGGCGACATGCACATCGGCAGTTCCGAGCCCGGCAGCGAGCGGTTCGGGCTGCCGGGCTGGACATCGGCCCAGTAGAGGAAGTTGTTGAGGCTGACCCCCGTGCCCGGCACGACGACGCCGCTGCCGAAGGGGCTGCCGATGCTCTGCGTCACGCAGATCAGATTGCCGTCGCGGTCGGCGATCGAGAACGAAGTGGTGTGGCCTGGGTCCTCGCCTGCTGGCGCCTGCGGCATCCATTGTTCGGTCGGGCCGTCGACTGGCTTGCCGTCGCGGACTCGCGCTCGCAGATTTTCGACGAACGGCTCGGACAGGATCTCTGCAAGCTTCTCGGGCTTGGGATTATTGTGCGCGATCCGGACGCCGGCGGCGAGGCGGATGGCGCGATAAACGATGTCGAGATGCTCGGCGCCGTTGCTCTCCAGCTTGCCGAGATCGAAGCCGTCGAGGATGCGCAGGGTCAGCAGGAACTGGAAGCCTTCGCAGGCCGGCGGCGGCACATGCACCTGCCGATCGCGATAGGCGACGGCGAGCGGCTCGCGCCATTGCGGGGCGACCTTGGCGAGGTCGGCCATGGTCAGCGTGCCGCCTTGCGCCTTGAGATGGGCGACGATCGTCTCGCCGAGCGGACCCTGGTAGAGATGACCCGGTCCCTTGACGGCGATGTCGCGCAGGGTCGCCGCCAGCTCGGGTTGGTGCAGGATCTGGCCGAGCGCGACGCTTGTCCCGCCTTCGCGCAGATAGTTCCGCGCCCAATTCTCGTAGAGCTCGGGCCGCTCGCGCAATAGCGGCGCCTGCTCGTTGAACTCGGTCACGCCGAACTCCGCGATCGGGAAACCATCTTCGGCGAGAGCAATCGCCGGTGCGAATATCTCGCCGAGTGAGAGGCGGCCATAGGCGCGGTTGAGTTCGCACCAGCCGGCGAGATTGCCGGGCGGAGCCACTGCGAGCGCACCGCGCTCGAGGTCGGAGCGCTGGCTGAAGCGCTCGATTGGGAAGCTCTCGGGCACGCGGGGCACGAAATCGAGGACGCGGACGCGCTTCTCGGCCGCGACCCACATCGTCGCCGAGCCCATGCCGGCAAGGCTCGACATGAACGGCTCGACCACATTGAGCGCCGCCGCGACCGCGCCGACCGCGTCGAAGACGTTGCCGCCCTGGCTAAGGATGCGGGCACCGGCCTGCGCCGCCAGCGGATGCGCGGCGGCGACCATGCCGTGCAGGGAGCTCATCGTCGGGCGGCGGCCATCCATCTGGGGCGTTTCCTCTGTTGGTCTCGTTTGGGACGAGAGTAAGCGCGTCGTCATGGCCTGCGCTAGAACAGGCTGCCCTGTGCATCGTCCGGGCTGCCCCGACGAGGACGCATGACGGGCTTGGCGGGGGGCGCCGGCGCCGAAGCGGGATCGAACGGCTCTTGCACCTCCGGCCCGTCATTGGCGACCTTGTTCACCGCGGGGCCGAGCCGGAGCATCTCCAGAAGATCGTCCGGCGAGGGCTGCAGCAGCGCCTGCAGATCGGCCGGTTCGGCCGCCGGATCGAGCCAGGTGTCGAAAGCTTCGGGCGGCACGATGACAGGCGAGCGGTGATGGATCGCCGCCATCTGCCCGTTCGCCGATCCAGTGACCATCGCGACCGTGTCGATCTCGGAGCCATCTGGACTGTGCCAGGTCTCCCACAGCGCCGCGAAGGCGAAGAAGCCCTGATCGGGCTTGCGGAAGAGGTAAGGCCGGTTCTCCTGCTGCCGGCCTTCGCCGAGGCGATGCCATTCGTAGAAGCCATCAGCCGGCATCAGGCAGCGCCGGCGGATGAAAGCGGCGCGGAAGGAGGGTTTTTCGCGGGCGCTCTCGCTTCGGACATTGATGACCAAAGGAAAGGTCTTGGGATCCTTGACCCAGCCCGGGATGAAACCCCAGCGCATCAGGATGAACTGGCGCCGGCCTTCGTCGAGCCGGACGACAGGCACCGGCTGCGTCGGCGCGATGTTGTAGCGCGGCGGGAAGTTCGGCTGCTCGCGATAGGCGAAGGCCTCGCGCATCGCCTCCGGCGGCAGGGTAATGGCATAGCGACCACACATCGCCCGATCAGTTCCGTCTTATCGCGACCGGATCAAGACTTTGTTTGCTGTTGGCACAGCATAGTCGCGCCGCTTCCGGGGCCTCTTCATGTCTGCTTCCGCGACCGAGACATCAGCGACCGCGGCGGGCGGAACCACACCGCAACTCTCGACCGACTATCTCAACCGCCACAGCGAGGCGCTGATGCTGCTGGAGATGGTGCCGCTCGACCGCGAGATCGTCGGCGATCTCAAGGCCTGGCGCGGGCTCGGTTATGTCGAGCATTTCGCAGTGTCGCCGCTGCGCTGTGCCGGCGAGGCCACTGCGGCTTATCGCGCGCTCGGCAGGCGCGAGGCGGAAGGTTTCGAGCAGCTCTGCGCGGCCATGGATCGGCTGGTCTATACCGCGACGGCATTGCTCGACGAGATGCCGGCAGAGGAAGACCCAGCGCTGATCGTCGATGTCGCGAGCCTGTCGTTGCGCCGCCTCATCGCGCGCGCCACCGCCTTCATCAATGCCAATGGTCAGGGCCAGGCGGCCTATATCGATGCCGGTGCCGTGCAGGCCGACATCGATGCCGTAATGGCGAGCTAGACGCTCCGCACGCCGCCGAGCAGGAATTCACGGTTGCCGTCGCCGCCCTCGATCGGCGAGGGGGTGAGCCCACTGACGGTGAAGCCGAGGGCGGTGACCGCGTCCGCGATCTCCGCGCAGATCTGCTCCTGAAGCGCCTCGTCGCGCAGTACGCCCTTCTTCAGCGCCGAGCGCCTGGTCTCGAATTGCGGCTTCACCAGTGCGATCAGCCGGGCTTGCGGCGCCAGCAGCTTTGCCACCGCCGGCAACACCAGCTTCAGCGAGATGAAGCTGACGTCGATCACTGCGAGTGTCGGCGCCTCCGCAAACAGGCCGGGATCGAGCGTGCGGATGTCCTGGCTCTCCAGGCTGGTCAGGCGGGGATGGCCGTGCAGGCTCTCATGCAACTGCGCCTGGCCGACATCGATGGCGTAGACATGCGCCGCGCCGCGCCGGAGCAGCACGTCGCTGAAGCCGCCGGTCGAGGCGCCGACATCGAGGCAGGTCAGACCCTTGGGATCGAAGCCGAAGGCGTCGAGCGCGGCGGCGAGCTTCACCCCGCCGCGCGAAACGTAAGGGTGCGCCGCCTGCGCCTCGATCTTCGCCGCTGCGAGCACCGTCTCCGACGCCTTGCGCAGCACGATGCCATCGGCGCTGACGAGGCCCGCGGCGATGGCGGCTTGCGCCCGCGCACGGCTTTCGAAGAGGCCGCGCTCGAGCAGCAGCAGGTCGGCGCGGACCCGGCGCGGCAGGCCGGCGGTCATGGGCTCAGGCGCGCCGTGCGGCGCTGGCGGGGCCGAGCGCGGTCTCGACGGTGCGCACGATCCCGGCGGCGTCGAGCCCGGCCTGCGCATACATCGCCTCGGGCTTGTTATGCTCCTGGAAGATGTCGGGCAGCGTCAGGCTGCGGATCTTCAGGCCGCGATCGAGCGCGCCTTCGCGCGCCAGCAATTGCAGGACATGGCTGCCGAAGCCGCCGACCGAGCCTTCCTCGACCGTGACCAGCACCTCATGCTCGCGGGCGAGGCGCAGAATCAGCGCCTCGTCGAGCGGCTTGGCGAAGCGGGCGTCGGCGACGGTGGTCGATAGCCCACGCTGGCCGAGCTGCTCGGCGGCCGCGAGGCATTCTGCCAGCCGCGTGCCGAGCGAGAGCAGGGCGACCTGCGTGCCCTCCCTGACGATCCGGCCCTTGCCGATTTCGAGCGGCACGCCGTGCTGGGGCATCTCGACGCCGACGCCCTCGCCACGCGGATAACGGAAGGCGATCGGCCCGTCGTCATAGGCGGCGGCTGTCGCGACCATATGGGTGAGTTCGGCCTCGTCGGCAGCCGCCATCACCACCATGTCTGGCAGGCAGGCGAGATAGGCGACGTCGAAGGCGCCGGCATGGGTCGCGCCATCGGCGCCGACGAGGCCAGCGCGGTCGAGCGCAAAGCGCACCGGCAGTTTCTGGATGGCGACGTCGTGCACGACCTGGTCATAGGCGCGCTGCAGGAAGGTCGAGTAGATCGCGCAGAACGGCTTGAAGCCTTCGGTCGCAAGGCCGGCCGCGAAGGTCACCGCGTGCTGCTCGGCGATACCGACATCGAAGGTGCGCCCGGGGAACTCCTTGCCGAAGGCGTCGAGCCCGGTGCCGGACGGCATGGCGGCGGTCACCGCCACGATCTTCTCGTCCTCGCGCGCCGCCTTGACCAGCGCGTTGGCGAAGACATTGGTGTAGCTCGGCGCGTTCGCAGGCGCCTTGGCCTGAAGGCCGGTGACGGGATCGAATTTGACGACGCCATGGTATTTGTCGGCGCTGGCCTCGGCCGGCGCGTAGCCCTTGCCCTTCTGCGTCACGACATGGACGAGGATCGGCCCGGTCTCGGCATCGCGGACATTGCGCAGCACCGGCAGCAGATGGTCGAGATTATGCCCGTCGATCGGCCCGACATAGTAGAAGCCGAGCTCCTCGAAGAGGGTGCCGCCGGTCCAGAAGCCGCGGGCATATTCCTCGGTCCGCTTCGCTTTCTCGTGGAAGAAGCGCGGCAGCCTTTCGGCCAGGTACTTCGCGACCTCGCGCAGCGAGCGATAGGTCCGGCCCGAGACGAGGCGGGCGAGATAGGCCGACATCGCGCCGACCGGCGGGGCGATCGACATGTCGTTGTCGTTGAGGATGACGATCAACCGCGAGCCCGTCGCCCCGGCATTGTTCATCGCCTCATAGGCCATGCCAGCCGACATGGCGCCGTCACCGATCACGGCGATGACGTTGTTGCGCCTGCCGGCAAGGTCGCGCCCGACGGCCATGCCGAGACCAGCCGAGATCGAGGTCGAGGAGTGGGCGGCGCCGAATGGGTCGTACTCGCTCTCCGCCCGCCTGGTGAAGCCCGAGAGGCCGCCCGGCTGGCGCAGGGTGCGGATCTCGCCGCGGCGACCGGTCAGGATCTTGTGCGGATAGGCCTGGTGACCGACATCCCAGATCAGCCGGTCTCGCGGCGTGTCGAAGACATGATGCAGCGCGACGGTGAGCTCGACCACGCCGAGCCCGGCGCCGAGATGGCCGCCGGTGACGGATACGGCGTCGATCGTCTCGGCGCGGAGCTCCTCGGCGAGCTGGCGCAACTGCGCATCGTCGAGCCGGCGCAATGCGGCGGGATCGGGCGTCTGGTCGAGAAGCGGAGTGTGGGGGCGAGGCAAGGGCTGGCCGAAGCTTGCTGGATCGTGCCTCCGAAATAGTCTTTCACGGCGACGCTGGCAAACCGGCTTGTCGTCGCAGCCGGGCAGGAAACGGGTGGGAGCAACCGCCCCGATCTGGAAAATCGGGACCATCCTCTTCGCTGGACGCCTCCCATGACCTCGCCCTTCTTCATCGCCCTGCTGCTCGCGGGTGTCACGGCGCAGTTCGCCGATAAGCTCGCGCTCGACACGATCACACTTGCTGCGACTCAAGCCGGCGCGACGCCGCGCTTCGTCGGGTTGCTCGTCGCGGCGCAATCGGCCGCCTGGCTGCTGATCTCGCTGCCGGCCGGCGTGCTCGCCGATCGCATGGCCCCGCGCACGCTGATCCTCGCCGGCGGTGCCTTGATGGCGCTGGGCTCCAGCCTCGGTGCGGTCCTGCTCGCAAGCGGCGCGATCGGGCCCTCATTGGCGCTCTCGACTTTCATCGCGGCGGCGGGGCCGGTCACCATCGCGCTCTCGATCTTCGTGCTGATGCCGAAAGCAGTGACGCTCGCCGAGCTGCCGCGCGCCAATAGCCGGCTCGAGCTCGGCCGCGCCGCCCTCAGCCTGATCGCGCCGCTGATCGCCGGCTGGGCTGTGGCCCGCGCCTCGGGCTGGCTCGGCCTCGGGCTGTGCGCTGCCTGCGGCGTCGTCGTGATCCTTGCGGCCGCCCGCCTGCCCGCCGAGAAGCCGCCGGCGCAGCCGCGCCAGCCCTTGCATCGCGCCATCGCCGAGGGCGGCGCCTTCGTCGCGCGCCATCCCTATCTCAGGCCGATCGCGCTCTGCGCCATCGGCTGGAACCTCGCCTTCTTTGCCTTCATGGCGCTGCTCGCGCCCTATGCACTGCGCGTGCTGGCGCTCGATCCCGCGACGGTTGGCCTGGCCTCGTCCGTGTATGGCGCGGGCGCGATCGCGGCCGCCCTCTCCGGCGCCTGGCTGATCGCGCGCCTGCCGACCGGGTTCCTGCTCGTCTTCGGCCCGGCGGTCTCGCTCTTCGGGGCAACCGCGCTGGCGCTTGCGCCGCCGGCGCTGGGCTGGCCGGCGCTGGCACTCGCCTTCTTCCTGTTCGGCTTCGGCCCGATCCTCTGGTTCATCACCCAGACGACCTTGCGTCAGGCGGTGACGCCGCAGCCGCTGCTCGGCCGCGTCAGCGCGACGATCACCACCGCCATGTACGGCATGCGTCCGTTGGGAGCGCTCGCCGGCGGCCTCGCCGGCGAATGGTTCGGCGTCGAGACGGCGATGTGGCTGCCGGTTATCCTGTTCGGACTGTCGACGCTGGCGATCCTGGCCTCGCAGATGCCGCGGCTGCGGGCGATGCCGGCAGGCGAGCTCAGCGCTCCGGCAGCGGGATGAACTCTTCCTCGTCGCCGGGCACGGTGTCGAATCGGCCGGTCTTCCATTCCTGCTTGGCCTGGTCGATCCGCTCCTTCGAGGATGAGACGAAGTTCCACCAGATATGGCGCGGGCCGTCCATCGGCTCGCCACCGATCAGCATCAGCCGGCTCTGGTCGACGGCGAGGATCGAGATGCGGTCGTCCGGCTTGAAGATCAGCAATTGGCCGGCGCCGAACTCGTCGCCGGCGATGTCGATCTTGCCGGTGACGATGTAAACGGCGCGCTCGTGATAGTCGGGGTCGAGCGGCAGGATCGCGCCCGGCGCCAGCACGGCTTCGGCATAGAGCGTGTCCCAGGGGAATTTCACCGGCGAGGTCTCGCCGAAGGCCGAGCCCATGATCAGGCTGACGCGCTTACCCTCGCCGACGATGCGCGGCAGCTCCAGCGCGGCGTGGTGGATGAATTCCGGCGCGACCTCCTCATGCGTCTTCGGCAAGGCGAGCCAGGTCTGGATGCCGTAGAGCTTTGGCGCCTTCAGCCGCTCTTCCGGCGCGGTGCGCTCGGAATGGACGATGCCGCGCCCGGCCGTCATCAGATTGACCGCGCCCGGTCGGATCGGCAGCGCCGTGCCGAGCGAATCGCGGTGCATGATCTCGCCGTCGAAGAGATAGGTGACGGTGGAGAGCCCGATATGCGGATGCGGGCGCACATCGATGCCCTCGCCGAGCAGGAACTCGGCCGGGCCCATCTGGTCGAAGAAGATGAAGGGGCCGACCATCTTGCGCCCGATCGAGGGCAGGGCGCGGCGCACCGAGAAACCGCCGAGATCATGCGCGCGCGGCACGATCACCTGTTCGAGCGCCTCGCAGGAGCGGGTGTCGCCCGCGATCGGATCGTGGTCGGGCAGCTGCGACATGGCGATGTCCTCCTGTGAGCTCGGGAAGACTGGCCCCGGACGCGGTGCACGACAAGGGTACAACCGGCCGCAGCGGGCTCGACGCGGGCGGCCGGAGAAATTATCGATAATCCATGGCCAGTGAGAAATCCGAGACCCTTCCAGTCCGCATCAGTCGCGTCCTCGCCGAACGGATCATTTCCGGGCAGCTCGAGCCGGGCGCAAGGTTGCGGCAGGACCATGTCGCAGCCGAGTTCGGCGCGAGCCATGTCCCGGTGCGCGAAGCCTTCCAGCGTCTGGAGGCGCAAGGGTTGGCCGTCAGCGAGCCGCGCCGCGGCGTGCGCGTCGCCGCCTTCGACCTGCGCGAGGTCCGCGAGGTCGCCGAGATGCGCGCGGCGCTGGAGGTGCTCGCTTTGCGCCATGCCGGGCCGCATCTGACGCGCGCTATCCTCGACGAGGCCGAGGAAGCGACCCGCGCCGGCGACAACTCGCCCGATGTCCGCGCTTGGGAGGAGGCGAATCGGCGCTTCCACCGATTGATCGTGACGCCTTGCGCCATGCCGCGCCTGCTGGCGGCGATCGACGACCTCCATGCCGCCAGCGCCCGTTTCCTGTTCTCGGCTTGGCGCTCGGACTGGGAGGCGCGTACCGACCATGACCACCGCGCCATCCTCGCTGCGTTGCGTGTTGGGCAAATCGATGAGGCGGCCGCGATTCTCGCCCGCCATGTCCAGTGGATCGGTTCCAAACCCGTGCGGACCGCCGCTGGCGGAACCCGCGATGTCTTCACGATACAGGGCTGAGGCCGGGGCCGGAGCCGCGGTTGGCATGGCTGCAGCCCCGCTGTGCATTTTCGCGCGCGGGACAGCCACGCGCTGCTGACTTGCAATCCGATCGGTCTTATGGACTCTAAGATAGATCGGCTTGCTAAATTATCTATAATTTTGGAATCGATGGAGAGCAGACCCATGAGCGATCTCAGCTACGCCGCGCCCGCCCGCTTCAGCCCGCTCGATCTGCAGGCGCGTCCGGCATTCGTCCAGCTCGGGGCCGTCGTTCTCGGCACTCTGGTGCTGGCGATCGCTTCGCAGATCAGCGTGCCGATGGTCTCGGTGCCGATGACCATGCAGACGCTGGCGGTGATCCTGATCGGCGCGCTCTATGGCTGGCGGCTCGGCGCGCTCACCATCCTCGCCTGGCTGGGCGAGGCGGCGCTCGGCCTGCCCGTGTTGGCGAGCGGCAAGGCCGGCCTCGCCCCGTTCATGGGGCCGACCTCTGGCTACCTGTTCTCATTCCCGCTCGTCGCGGCGCTCGTCGGCTTGCTGGCGGAGCGTGGCTGGAACGGCAGCCGGCCGGCTTTCGCCTTCGCTTCGATGCTGCTTGGCCACGCTCTCTGCCTGCTGCTCGGCGGGCTCTGGCTTGCGACGCTGATCGGCGCGGAAAAGGCCGTGCTTGCCGGTGTCGTGCCCTTCCTGCTCGGCTCGCTGGTGAAGTCGGGACTTGGTGCCGCGATCCTGATGGCGCTCGTGCGCCGCACGAACAAGGCCGAACAGGCTTGAGTCGGAGCAGGCCGGCGTCTCGGCGCCGGCCCTATCCACGAGTACCGGTCAGGCGGCTTGCCGGGTTTCGAGCTGGGCGAGCCGCGCGACATAGTGGTCGGCGGCTGCCGCCAGCGCTTCGGCATCAGCTCGGCGCACGTCATAGACCAGGAACGGTTCCTGCCAGGCGAGGGCGCAGCGATGTGCCGTCGCCTGCAGCGGTTTCAACAGGTCGCGCAGCGAGAACAGATTGGCTCCGCTCGGCGTGTAGGCCTCGGGAACGTTGCCGGCGGTGGCGGCGATAAGGATCGGCCGGCCGGCGAGCTTCGCGCCCTCCGCGGCGTAGTGGATGTAGAACATCCGGGTCAGCACCGCGTCCTGCCAGGCCTTGAGCAGCGGCGGCGTCGAATACCATTGCACCGGGAATTGCAGGACGATGCGCCCGGCGGCAAGGAGCCGCGCGACCTCCGCATCGCCGTCGATCTGCCCATCCGGATAGAGCGCCTGCATATCGACGACGGTCGTGCCGGGCCGGCTGCTTGCGGCTTCCGCCAGCGCCCGGTTGGCGCGCGAGCTGCGATAATCGGGATGGAAGAGCAGGATCAGCGTCTGCGTCATGGCGACCTCCTTGGGTTCGACAGGAGGATGCGGTGCGCTCAGAAATTACTCCAATGGATGATCGATATATCATATTATCAATCTCATGAATTTACGCATCGTCGATCTCAACCTGCTCGTCGTGCTCGACGTCCTGCTCGACGAGGCGCATGTCTCGCGCGCGGCCGAGCGGGTCGGCCTGTCGCAGCCGGCCGCCTCCAGCGCGCTGGAGCGCTGCCGCCACCTCTTCGGCGACCCATTGCTGCTGCGGGGCAGGGGGCGGATGCGCCTAACCGCGAAGGCGCAGACGCTACGGCAGCCGCTGCGCGACATCCTTGCCCAGGTCACCGGGTTGCTCGACGCGCCGGAGCCCGATCTGAAGAGCCTGGTGCAGATCGTCAGGGTGATGACGGCCGAATTGCCGCCGGCCCTGGTGACGGGCCGGGTCTATGAGCGCCTGATGCGCACTGCGCCGGGCCTGACGCTCGCCATCCTGCCCTGGCAGGGCGCGCAGGCGACGCTCGACACGCTGGCGCAGGGGCGGGCCGATCTCGCCATCTCGGTCTTCCCGACGATCGACGCCGATTTCACCCGAAGGGAACTGCTGCGCGAAAGCTATGTCGTCGCGATGCGCAAGGACCATCCGGCGCGGACCGGCTTCGATCTCGATCGCTGGCTCGCCTTCCCGCATGTGCTTGTCTCCGGGCGCGGTGAGACCCATGGTCCGCTCGACGAGGCGCTCGCCCGGCTGGGTCGCAAGCGCCATATCGGCCTGGTCGTGCCGAGCTTCCTCAGCGTGCCGCCCTTGCTGCTGAGTTCCGATTTGATCGCGCTCCTGCCGAGCCGGACCTTGCCACCCGATGAGGCTGATCGCTTCGCCACCTTCGAGCCGCCGGTCGCGGTCGAGGGCTTCCCTCTGCATCTCGCCTGGCACCGGCGCAGCGAGCGCGATCCGGCGGTCCGGCATGTCGCACGCCTTATTGAAGCCGTGCTCGGCGAAGCAGCCGCACTCAGTCCGCGGGCCTGACGCTGGCCATGATAGCGCGGCCGGCTTGGTGGCGCTCGCTGCCGGTCTCGCAGGTCTTGCAGATCACGCCGAGATAGCGCCCGTCGATCACCGTCTCGGCGAACAGCCCGGACTTGTAGTTATGGCGGGCGTCGGTCTCGATCGTCCACCAGTCGCGTGGCCCAAACGCTGCGCGCCAGCGGCTGCAGCACCTGCGCATCCTTGCTGGTACTGCGCAGCACGGCGCGGATGCGGAAATAGCGGTCGGTCGGCGCAGCGTAGAGCGAGGCCAGTCGCGCATTGTCATCCGCGCCGGCAACAAGCTGTGTCCGCGTCAGGATGGTGCAGGTCTCCTGCGTGCGCTTGCAGGCCGGTGTTTCGCAGACCAGCTGGATCCGGGTCCGCCCATCTTTGCCAGTTTCGCCCTCTGCGGGGTCATCGACCCGCCAGCCTTCAGGCAGATCGAGCAGGAGACCATCGGGTAGAGGAAGCGGCTCCGCACTCACTCGCCCGGCCAGAAGCGCGTAGCCGATTAGGGCAATGCAAAGCGCGAACTGACGGCGTCCGGTCATGCAGCCTCTCCGGAACGGCCGATATGTGTGGCCGTCAGCCGATCGAATAGCTGCATCTGGTCGGAATTGAGGACGCGGACCGGCAGCAGCAGGGGATCGCCATGACGCAGGACGAGGAAGATATGGTCGCCGCGCCGCTCGATGCCGGTGAAGGCGGCCCAGTCATAGCGATGGGCGATGCCGCGCTGCCGGCTGGCGATACCATCCGCCGAGAGCGTGACCTCGATCGCGTCGTCCTCGGCGCGCTGGTGCAGGGTCTTGCCGAGGCCCTTCGCCTGCTGGCGCAGCGCCCAGGGATTGAACACGGCACCGAGCAGGACGAAGCTAGCGACGATCGCCGTGACCGGCCAGAAGGTTACCGCCCACATCTCGGCGAACAGCGGCAGGGCGAATTCGAAGGGCACGCGATCGGGATCGATCACCCAGAGGAACAGCATCACCGCCGGCACCAGCAAGAGTGCCAGGACAAGCCCGATCGCAAGACGGCGCAAATGGCGGCTGCGCGGCCAGAGCCGCATCTGCTGACGCTGGATCGCCGCTACCCTGTCTTCCGGCGTCAGGTGAAAGCGCAGTACGAGGGCCGATTCGCCGCTCGGCTCGGCCGCGAGCAACTCTGACTCGTTATGATCCGGCTTGTTGGCCTGCCCGATGCAGAACGCCGCCCAGTCGCGCGCCTGCGCCTGCTGCGCAGCAGACAGCTCGCGTTGGGGCAGGGCGACCAGCTCGTCGATGCCGGTGATCTCGACGAAGAGGTGCTCCGGCCCCTCGGCGAGCCCACGCAGCCGCCAGCTCGCGACATGGCTGGCGTGGTGGGGCTCGCTGCCGTCGAGCCCGCCCTCGTGCAGGCGGAACTGGCACGGCGTCGGCGTGGTGAGGCCTTCATTACGAAGCCAGCGCTTTATCCGGCTGCGCATCATCAGGCCGTGCAGCAGATAGGCAAGGCCACCGATCAGCACGAGCGCTGCCAGGAAAATCCCGAACGGGCCAGCAAGCGCCTCCAGGAAACCACGCCAGAGCAGTCCCGGATTGCGGCGTCCACCCTCGCTCCAGATCATCGAGATCGGCCCGAGCATGACGAGGAAGAGCGCGATGCCGGTGAAGATCAGGATACGCCGGCGCTGCCTCGCGATCAGGTCGCGATAGAGGTGCAGCATGCCGGCGATGCGGTCTTCGCCGGTGAGCGAGATCGCAAGGTCGAGCGGCGGGGGAGCTGCGAGCGGCCTGCTCGATATGGAAGGCGTGGTGCGCATGCCGCGGCGCGCCGGCTGCGTTCCTAGTTCCCGACGTCGAGCGGCTGGGTTCCGGTCGGCTTGCCGTCGGCCCCGAGCGTGATCTTCTCGATGCGCGCCTCGGCCTGCTTCAGCAGCGCATCGCAGCGCGCCTTCAGCGCCTCGCCGCGGGTGTAGATGTCGATCGATTCTTCCAGCGCCACGTCGCCGCGCTCAAGCCGGGCGACGATGCCCTCGAGTTCCTTCAGGGCCGCCTCGAAAGGCAGGCCGGCGACATCGGCATTGGTCTTGGCGTCGGTCACGGGAGTGATTCCTGTTCGGCGGCCGTTATCGGCTCTGATGCCCGCTCCCGCAACCCCGGCTTTCACATCGGCAGGGCCGAGGTCTTCTTGATCGTGCGCAGCGTCAGCGTCGACTGCACCCGGGTGACGCCCGGCAATTGCGTGATGATGTCGGTGTGGATGCGCTCGAAATCGGCGCTGTCGCGATAGATCACCCGCATCAGGTAATCGTGCGCGCCGGCGAGCAGGTGGCATTCGAGGATCTCGGGCAGGTCCTGCACCGCCTTCTCGAAGCTCTCCAGCGAGGCGCGGCCCTGCTGGTCGAGCGTGACGAAGACGAAGGCGGTACCGGGGAAGCCGGCGATGCGCTCGTCGAGCATCATCACATAGCCGCGGATCAGCCCGCTCTCCTCGAGCTGGCGCACACGGCGCAGGCAGGCGGAGGGCGAGAGGTGAACCTTGTCGGCCAGGTCGGAATTGGTAATCCGGCCATCCTTCTGGAGGATGCGCAGGATCGTCTTGTCGCGGGAATCGAGTTCGATCTGCATCGCTGGGGCGTCGTCCCGTGGGCCGGTGCCGTCTGGCGCGGTCGCCGGAAAGCGCAGATGCTTCTGCGCAAAAAGCGCGCTTGGCAAGCATGATCTTGCGCGTGCTCCCGCATTATCCGCATGGCGGCGCTGTCCCTGCGCCCTGTGCCGCAGGATCGTGCAGCGCAACATTCGGATTTTTCCAGTCGAGATCGAGGCGGACGGGCTTTGCCGTCGCGGGCGCCCGCCAAGCGGGTCTGGCCGTGTGAGCAAAAACGTTTACAACTAAACTATTCTCTCCGGGACGCCGCCATGAATCTCTGGTTCCGCCTCATCTGGCTGCTGCTGACGCGGCCCTTCCAGCCGAAGCTGAAGCCTCCTTTCGAGGCCTCGATCCTGCCCTTCCGGGTCTGGCCCCACGATCTCGACACCAGCCTGCACATGAACAATGCGCGCTATTGGGGGCTGATGGATCTCGGCCGCGCCGACCTCATGCTGCGCAGCGGTCTCTGGCGCGCGATCCTGCGCCATGGCTGGGTTCCGGTGGTCAATTGCGGCACGATCCGCTTCCGCCGCGAGGTCCGCCTGTTCCGCGCGCTCAGGCTGGAGACGCGCCTGCTGTGCTGGGGGGAGAGCTGGGTCGTGATGCAGCATCGCATCCTGGCGGCTGGGCGCGACGGCCAGGAGATCGTCGCTGCGGTCGCGCTCGTGCGCGCCGCGCTCTACGACCGCAAGGGCCGGGCCTATGTGCCGGCTGCCCGCCTTTTCGCCGAGATGGGTGTCGCGGTCGAAAGCCCGGAGCCCAGCCCCGAGGTCGCGGCTTTCCTTGCAGCCGAAGAAGCGTTGCGGCAGGCGGGTGCAGCCGTCGAGCAGGGCATGGCTGAGCCGGTGCCGGAGTAGCCGGAGCGGCGCTACTCCGCAGCCAGCCGGGTCGCGCGCCATTGCGCCAGCAGAGCCCGCAGCGCGCCGGGCTTCAGCGGCTTGTTCAGTACGTGGATATCGAGCGCGCCCGCTTCCTCGCGCACTTCGGGTGAGCGGTCCGCCGTAAGAAGGATCGCCGGCAGTCCGCCGACTTGCTGCCGCAGGGCCGAGATCAGTGCGATGCCGTTCTCGCCATGGTCGAGATGGTAGTCGGCGATCAGCACGTCCGGGGCGCCATTCGCGGCGATGAGCGCGGAAGCCTCGTCCAGCCCGCGCGCAGTCTCGACCTTGCAACCCCAGCCGCCGAGCAACAGCCGCATGCCGTCGAGAATCGTCGGCTCGTTGTCGATGGCGAGCAACTTGAGGCCGGCGAGCTGGCTGCTGGGTGGAGCGCTGCGCGTAGCGGCTGCCGTCGCCATCGCCGGCAGCGGCGCGGCGCGTGGCACCAGGATCGAGAAGCGCGTGCCGCGTCCCGGTGTCGAGGCGAGCAAGAGCTTGTGGTCGAGGGTTCGCGCGATCCGCTCGACGATCGAGAGTCCGAGGCCGAGGCCGCGCGCCACTCTGGCGCCCTGGTCGAGGCGCTGGAACTCGCGGAACACGGTCTTCTGCTTGCTCGCCGGGATGCCGAGCCCGGTGTCGAGCACTTCGATCGCAACCTGCCCGCCACGCTGGCGGCAGCCGACCAGCACCTTGCCATTCGGGGTGTATTTGATCGCGTTCGAGACCAGGTTTTGCAGCAGGCGGCGCAGCAATCGCCGGTCCGAGCGGACGGTCGTCGCGGTCGCCGCGAAGACGAGCTTCAGACCTTTCTCCTGGGCGCTCGGCTCAAATTCGCGCTGGAGCTGCCGCATCAGCTCGTCGAGGCGGAAGGCGCTGATCTCGGGCTTGAGCGCGCCGCCGTCGAGCCGTGAGATTTCGAGCAGTGCGGTCAGGATCTCCTCGACCGCATCGAGCGAGGCGTCGATGTTCTCGGCGAGGTCGGGCTGTGTGCTGGCACGGTCGCGTTCGACCAGAGCGGAGGCGTAAAGCCGGGCGGCGTTCAGGGGCTGCAGGATGTCGTGGCTGGCTGCGGCAAGAAAGCGTGTCTTCGAGGCGTTGGCGTCGTCAGCCTCGGCCTTGGCGCGCTGCAACTCGGTGTTGACGTGGCGGATCTCCTCGGTGCGCTCGGCGACACGTTTTTCGAGGGTCTCGTTGGTACGTTCGAGTTCTTCCTCGGCCGCGACCGAGTCGGTGATGTCGGTATAGGTGGTGACGATGCCGCCATCGGGCAGCGGGTTGGAGCGGATCTCGATCACGTTCTTCGAAGGATAGAGCCTGAGCCGGACCGGTTCGCGGTCGTTGATGAAGCTCTCCAGTCGCGCCGCCATGAGTTCGTCGAGCGGGCCGGCGCCATAGGCACCGCGTTCGGCATTGTAGCGCACGATCTCGTCGAGCCCGGTGCCGAAGCGCACCAGCGACGGCGGCAGATCGTAGAGCTGGATGAAGGCCTTGTTCCAGGCGAGGAGCCGAAGGTCGCGGTCGAGCACCGTGATGCCCTGGCCGGCATGATCGAGGCCGTTCTGAAGGATGTCGCGATTGTACTGGAGAGCTGCCGAGGCGTCGTCGAGCAGCTTGAAGGCCGCTTCGGTCGAGAGGTTGCGCCGTTTCAGCAGCAGCGAGAGCACGAGGCGGGAGGAGGCGGCGCCGATCGCGGAGGAGAGCAGGTGCTCGCCGAAGCGCAGCGTGTGGATATCGGCCTCGCGGGTGCCGTTCAGCACCTCGCCGCGCGAATGGGCAAAGCCCTCGAAGGCGCGCTGCGTCCGCTCCTGGCCGAGATAGCGGCCGATCGTCGACTGCAGTTCCGCCTCGGTGACGCTGGAGCGCCAGAGCGAGAAGGATTGCGCCATGGTCGCCCGGTCCGACTCGACGAAGGCGTTGGCCTGCAGCCGCTCCATTGCGCTCGCGGGGCGAATGAATGAGAAGCCGACATAGCAGGCGAGGTTGATGCCGAGGCTCCAGAGCACGCCATGGGGCAGCGGCGGCAGCGACGACAGGCCAAACAAAGCCTCCGGCCGCAGCGCGGTGATGCCGAGCGGCCCGTGTGCGACGATCTCCGCCCAGTAGCCGCCGGGCAGGGCCAGGCTCGGGATCAGAAGCGTGTATAGCCAGGTCAGCAGGCCGGCGGAGAGGCCGGCGGCAGCACCGAGTGCCGTGCCGCGCCGCCAGATCAGCCCGCCGAAGAACGCCGGCGCGATCTGGGCGGTGGCGGCGAAGGAGAGCAGGCCGATCGAGACCAGCGCCGCCTCGCCTGCGGCCCGGTAATAGGCGTAGCCGAGCAGGATGACGACGACGATGGCGCCGCGCCTTATGTGCACGACCTGTGAGCCGAGGTCGCCGCCGGTGGGACCACTGCGGCCTTTGCGCTCGATCATCGCAGCCGCGCGCTCGGGGTCGACGCTGACGCCGCGCCCGCGCAGCAGCAACGGCGTGACGAGATGGTTCGAGATCATGATCGCCAGCGCGACAGAGGCGACGATGACCATGGCGGTGCCAGCCGAAAGCCCGCCGATGAAGACGAAGAGGGCGATGAAGCCGGCCTGCTTCTCCAGCGGCAGCAGCAGCACGGTCATGTCGCGGTCTACGCCTGAGCCGGGCAGCAGGACCTCGCCGGCCGCTGCCAGCGGCAGCACGAACAGGTTGATCAGCACGAGGTAGAGCGGAAACATCCAGGCGGCACGGCGCACATCCCGGACATCGCGGTTTTCGACGATCGCCATGTGGAACTGCCGCGCCAGCAGCAGCGCGGCGCATGAGGACAGGGCGGTCAGCGTCAGGAACATCGGCCAGCTCGACGTCCGCTCCCAGATCGGCGGCTTGTCCGCAGAGGCTCGCGCCGCCTGGGCGAAGAGGTCGCCGGCTCCATCGAACAGGCCGTAGACGACGAAGACACCGAGAGCCAGGAAGGCGACGAGCTTGACCAGCGACTCGGCCGCGATCGCCAGCACCAGTCCGTCCTGGTGCTCGGTCGCGTCGATATGGCGGGTGCCGAAGGCGCAGGCGAAGCCGGCGAGCACCAGGGCGACCAGGAAGGCAAGGTCGCTCAGGATCGGGATATCGGTCATCGGCGGGGGACCGCCAGCGGCGGCAAAGAACACCGAGAGCGAATTCGCCACCGCCTTCAATTGCAGGGCGATGTAGGGCAGGGCGCCGACCACCGCGACGATGCAGACCAGAGCCGCGACGCGCTCGCTCTTGCCGTAGCGCGCACCGACGAAGTCGGCGATCGAGGTGATGTTCTGCGACTTGGCGATATCGACGATACGGGCGACGAAGCGGTGCCCCAGCCCGATCACCAGCGCCGGGCCGACATAGATGCCGAGGAAGTCGAAGCCCGCCCGGTTGGCGAAGCCGACCGAGCCGTAGAAGGTCCAGGAGGTGCAGTAGACCCCGAGCGCAAGCGCATAGATCGTTGTGCGCGCCCGCCCGGTCATCAGGCGACGTCCGGTGGTGTCCGCGAGATGGGCGATCGCGAACAGAACGCAGAGATAGCCGAGCGCGCTCAGGACGACGGACCAGGCCGGTAGCATCGCGCCTCCCTAGATCAGGCCATCCGCATTTGGACGATTCCGTCCAAATGCGGATGGCCTGATCGATTCCAATAGTTTGGAGCATGCTTTACGCGAAAAACCGTTGCCACTTTTTCGCAGCATGCTCCTGCAACGGCGATCGCCGGCAAACCTATCGCCGCCGCGCCATTGCCGCCATCGGTCTTTAGGCCGGTTTCAGGCTGCTGCCGGTACCTGCGCCAGTCGCTCCATCCGCTGCTGCCCCCACGCGTGCATGGCGCGGACGATCTCTTCGAGCGAGCGGCCTTCCTCCGTCAGGGCGTAATCCACCCGCGGCGGAACCTGCGCATAGACCGTGCGGTGGACGAGCCCGCACTCCTCGAGCTCGCGCAATTGCCGGGTGAGCATGCGCTGCGTCGCGCTCGGCAGCTTCCGGCGGATCTCGTTGAAGCGCAGCGTGCCGGACAGCAGGTGATAGACGATCACGCCCTTCCATTTGCCGTCGATCAGGTCGAGCGTCGCTTCGACCGGGCAGCCGGCGGCGCAGTCGTAGCGCTTCTTTGTCTTCAGCATCCGACAGTATCCATTTTGATACTACTGGTCCGTTTTGTGCGTATTGCGGCGATGGAGCCTAACAGTATTTCTTGGCCTTCAACAGGAGATATTCCGATGAAGGCCGTTGGCTATCGCGCATCCCATCCGATCGAGCATCCCGAGGCGCTGCTCGACCTCGCGCTCGACAAGCCAACCGCTGCCGGCCGCGACCTGCTGGTCAGGGTCGAGGCGGTCTCGGTCAATCCTGTCGACACCAAGATGCGCCTGCGCGCACAGCCCGAGGCTGGTGGCGTCAAGGTACTCGGCTGGGATGCCGCCGGCGTGGTCGAGGCGGTCGGCCCCGATGCCGAACTGTTCAAGCCGGGCGACAAGGTCTTCTATGCCGGCGCGATCGGCCGCTCGGGCACGAATGCCGAGTATCACCTCGTCGACGAGCGCATCGTCGGGCGCCGGCCGGCTTCGCTCTCGGTCGCGGAAGCGGCGGCGATGCCCTTGACGGCGATCACTGCTTGGGAGGCGCTGTTCGACCGACTGGACATCCGCAAGCCGGTTCCGGGAGCAGCGAACGCGCTGCTCATCATTGGCGGCGCGGGCGGCGTCGGTTCGATCGCGATCCAGCTCGCGAAGCAGCTCAGCGGCGTCACGGTGATCGCGACCGCCTCGCGGCCGGAAACGCAGGCCTGGGTCAAGGAACTCGGCGCCGACCACGTCGTCGATCACACCAGACCGCTGGCCGCTCAGGTCGCCGCGCTCGGCATCGGCGCGCCGGCCTTCGTCTTCTCGACCACCCAGACCGACCGGCACTTCGACGAGATCGTCGAATTGGTCGCGCCGCAGGGCCGCTTCGGCCTGATCGACGATCCCGAGCCGATCGACGTGATGAAACTCAAGCGCAAGAGCGTCTCGCTGCATTGGGAGCTGATGTTCACGCGCTCGCTCTTCGGCACCGCCGACATGATCGCGCAGCACGAATTGCTCAACGAGGTCAGCGCCATGGTTGATGCCGGCAAGCTCAAGACCACGCTCGGCGAGCATTTCGGCAGGATCGATGCCGCCAATCTCAAGCGCGCCCATGCCCTGCTCGAAAGCGGCACGGCCAAGGGCAAGATCGTTCTCGAAGGCTTCTGAAAAAAGGGAGGGCAAACCATGCGTATCGTCGTCACGGCCGCAATCGCAGCCGGTCTTCTCGCGGCGCCTCAAGCCGCGCGAGCTCAGCAATCCGCACAGCCGGTGAAGGCCGAGATCTTCGCCGAATTGCCGCAGGCGGTCGGCAACATCACCTTCACGCCCGACAAGCGCGTGATCTTCAGCCATCACCCGTTCTTCGCGCCGGATATCCGCGTCGCCGAGCTCAACCCGGACCGCAAATCGTTCAAGCCGTTCCCGGATGCGAGCTGGAACACGCCGCGGCCAGGCACCGACCGCTATCTCGACAGCGTGCTCGGTCTGCGCGGCGACGAGAACGGCATCATCTGGCTGATGGATATGGGGCAGCGCACGCCCCTGACGCCGAAGCTCGTCGGCTGGGACGCCAAGCGCAACCGGCTGCACCGGATCTACTACATCCCGGCACCGGCCTCGCTGCCGGAATCGCAGCACAACGACTTCGTTGTCGACCTGAAGAACCGCAAGTTCTACATCGCCGATGAGGGCATCGGGCCGGGCGGCGACGGCAGCAAGGCAGCGCTGGTCGTCGTCGACATGGATACCGGCGCGGCGCGCCGGGTGCTCCAGGGGCACGCCACCACCAAGCCGGAGGACCGACCGATCACGGTCGACGGCAAGGACCTGACCGTGCCCGGCAAGGATGGCAAGCCTGCGGTGATCAAGGTCGGCGCCGACGGCATCGCCGCGGACAAGGAATTCCGCTGGCTCTATTACGCGCCGCTCAGTGGCACGAGCGTCTACCGCCTGCGCATCGCCGATCTGATCGACGAGAAGCTTGGTGATGCCGAGCTCGGTGGCAAGGTCGAACGCTACGCCGCCAAGCCGAACAACGGCGGCTTCTCGCTCGACGCCAGGGGCAATCTCTACCTGACCGAGGTCGAGGCGAAAGCAGTCGGCGTCATTCCCGCCGAAGACCGGCAGTATCGGCGCTTCGCCGTCAACGAGGCGATGCATTGGCCCGACGGCGTCAGCTATTCGCCCGATGGTTTCATGTATGTCTCGGCTGCGCAGCTCGCCCAGGCTGCCCTGTTCAATGACGGTAAGGCCCTGAACAAGGCGCCCTACTACATCTTCCGCTTCAAGCCTTTGGCGCCCGGCAGGATTGGGCACTGAGCCCGAGCACGGCTTGAATGTCTGCCGCAGTGTTCGTTGCCGTCTCGACTTCGCTTCGTGGGCAATCGGAGCCCAAAGCCGGCTTTCGTCTCGGGAAAGGTCGAGGGGAACAGCCCGAATGCGGTTTCCTACGTCGCCGTCGATGGTCTAGCTTGCCGCGGGGGCGGCATTGCGTAGCGCGATGCCGAAGACTGGCCAGGCATTCGGAAAGGCGCGCCATGATCAAGGAATTCAAGGAATTTGCCCTGAAGGGCAATGTCGTCGATCTCGCCATCGGCGTGATCATCGGCGCGGCTTTCGGCAAGATCGTCGAATCGCTCGTCGGCGACATCATCATGCCGCTGATCGGCGCGATCGGCAGCGTCGACTTCTCCAACTACTTCATCGGCCTCAACAGCGCCGTCACCGCGCCGGTCCTCGTCGATGCCAAGAAGCAGGGCGCCGTGCTTGCCTATGGCAGCTTCCTCACCATCGCGGTCAACTTTATGATCATCGCCTTCGTGCTGTTCATGGTGGTCAAGGGGATCAACCGGCTCAAGCGCAAGGAAGCGGCCAAGCCGGCCGAGCCTGCGCCGCCTGCGCAAGATGTCGTGCTGCTCGGCGAGATCCGTGACCTGCTGAAGCAGAAGGCCTGACGTCTTCGCGGGGCGGGCCGGAACGTCCGAGCGCGCCCCGCGATCCATCACTGCGACCGATCGGGTCGATCTCGTCAATTCATGCCGCCCTGGCGCGATCTGCGTTAGATTGGCTTGCATGTTTCTCGCGACAGATCGCCCGAAGGACCGCCCATGAACATGCACGCACCGGCCGGCACCAGTCTGATCGCCGACCTGCGCCCCGAGGCGCGCAATGCGCCCGAGAGCGGCATCGTCGAGGTCGTCAACCATGGCCGCCTCAAGCCCGGGCTGATCCCGCTCTGGGTCGGCGAGGGCGATCTCGCGACGCCCGAGTTCATCGTCCGCGCCGCCAACAAGTCGCTGGCCGAGGGCGAGACTTTCTACACCTGGCAGCGCGGCATTCCGGAGCTGCGCGAGGCGCTGGCGCGCTACCACACCGCGCTCTATGGCCGCCCCTTCGCCATGGATCGCTTCTACGTCACCGGCTCCGGCATGCAGTCGGTTCAGATCGCGGTGCGCCTGATCGCCGGCATCGGCGACGAGCTGATCATCCCGACCCCGGCCTGGCCGAATTTCGCTGCCGCCATGGGTGTCGCCGGGGCGAATCCGGTCTGCGTGCCGATGCAGTTCAAGGACGGGCGCTTCACGCTCGACCTTGAGAAGCTGGAAGCGGCGATTTCGCCGCGCACCCGCGCCTTCGTCATCAACTCGCCGGCCAACCCGACCGGCTGGACCGCGACGCGTGACGAGCTCGCCGCCATCCTCGCCATCGCCCGCAAACATGGCATCTGGATCATCGCCGACGAGATCTATGCCCGCTTCGTCTATGATGGCTCGCCGCGCGCTGCCTCCTTCCACGACGTGATGGAGCAGGAGGATCGCATCCTCTTTGTCCAGACCTTCTCGAAGAACTGGGCGATGACCGGCTGGCGCGTCGGCTGGATCGAGGTGCCGCCGGCCTTCGGCCAGATCGTCGAGAACCTGATCCAGTACTCGACCTCCGGCTCGCCGGTTTTCGTCCAGCGCGCCGCGATCGCGGCGCTGGAGGAGGGCGAGCCCTTCGTCGCCGAGCAGATCGCCCGCGCTACCGAAGGCCGGCGCATCATCGCCGAAGGGCTGAAGGCGACGAACCGCGTGACGCTGCAGGCACCGGACGGCGCCTTCTACCAGTTCTTCGCCGTCGACGGCCGCACCGATTCGCGCGCGCTGGCAATCGAGCTGGTCGACAAGGCCAATGTCGGCCTGGCGCCCGGCACCGCCTTCGGACCGGGCGGCGAGACGGGGCTCAGGCTCTGCTTCGCCCGCAAGGCTTCGGACCTCGTCGAGACGGTGGCGCGGCTGCAGAAGGCGTTGGCCGGCTGACACGCCAGTGTCATGCCCCGCTTGCGCCCCGAGCGTTTGACCTGAAGGCTGGTGGCCGTCATTGATGCGGCGTTGCGCTTGCATGGCGCATCGCGAGCATCATGCCTGTCCCGAGCTACGTCCCCTACCATCTGCGCACCCTGTCGCGTGAAGCGGCGGTAATCGCTTGCGCAGCGCTCGGCGGCACGCTCTTCGCCCTGCTCGACGTCCCGGCGGCCTGGCTTTCGGGCTCGATGCTGCTGGTCTCCGTCCTCGGCATTACCCGGCCTCTGCCTGATCTGCGCCGTCCCTGGTTCGATTCGACCATGGTGATGTCCGGCGCGCTGATCGGCTCGGCCGCGACGCCCGAGGCGCTCGCCGCGACGGCGCGCTATCCCGGCTCGCTGTTGGTGCTGGTGGTCGGCCTCGTCGCGATCATGCTGGCCACCGGCGCTTACCTACGTTTCGTGGCGCGCTGGAGCTGGATCGACTCGCTGCTGGCGGCCGCACCCGGTGCGCTCTCGGCCGTGATCTCGGTGGCGCAGGACAAGGGCGCCAATATCGGCCGCATCGCCGCGATCCAGCTCTTCCGCATCCTCGTTCTGGTTGCGGTCCTGCCCAGCATCATGAAGCTGAGCAGCGGTGGGCCGCTCGGTCTACCGCCGCCAGTCGTGATCGCGAGCGTCGGCGACATGGCCTTGCTGCTCGGCAGCGGGCTGGTCACCGGACTGATCTTCGAGAAGATCGGGATCACCGCGCCCTTCATTCTCGGCGCCACGTTGGCGAGCGCCGTGCTGCACGGCACCGGCCTCGTCCACGGCACCATGCCGCCGGAGATCGCGATCGCGGTGATGGTCATGCTTGGCGCCGCCATGGGCGGGCGCGTCTCGAACCTCAAGCGCAACGAGATCGCCGCACTGTTCCCGCTCGCGATCGGCGGTTTCGTCGTCTCGATGGCGGTTGCCTTCGCCTTTGCCTGGCCGGCGGCCTGGCTCGCCGGCGTGCCCTATGCCAGCGCCATGGCAGCCTTCGCGCCCGGCGGGCTCGAGGCCATGGCGATGCTCGCCTTCGCCATGGGGCTCGACCCGCTCTATGTCGGCGCGCACCATCTGGTGCGCTTCATGCTGCTCGGGTTCGCCATGCCCTTTCTTGTCGGGCGGCTGAAGTCCGAAAAGCCGCCCGCGCCGCAGTAACAGCACGGGGGCCTGCCATGGCCGGCCCCCGGGGCAAGGATCAGTCCAGGCCGATCGTAGTCAGGTCCTGAAACCAGTGCTGGGCCAGCACGAACTTTTTGATCTTCGGCGAAAGGACATGCGGGTTGGTGTCGTGCACCACCCACACCAGAACCGCGTCGTCGACGATCTGCGCATGCGCCTTGGCCAGCAGCTCGTCCTGCCGGGCGACGTCGAAGGTCTTCATCGCCTCGTCGAGAAACCCGTCGACCGCGGGGCTTGCGTAGACGCCCCAGTTCACGCCGACCGGAGCGGCCTGGTTCGAGTGGAAGAACCGGATGATCGCATAGAGCGGATCCGAGGTGACATAGGCGATGTTGTTGGAGCTGATGCCGGCGTTGATCTCGTCCTTCGCGCCCTTGCGCCAGTGGGTGTAGAGCAGTTCGAGCTCGACCACCTTGAAGTCGATCTCGATACCGACCTCTTTCAGGTTCTGCTGGATGAACTCGTTCATTGGCAGCGACAGCATCTGGCCGGTGCCGCCCTGCGCGATCACGAAGGTCGCCTTCAGCGGTTTGGCAGGCGAATAGCCGGCCTCCGCCAGCAGCTTTTTCGCCGCCTCGGGGTCGTATTTGATCTCGAATCCGGGCTTGCCGAACCACGGGCTCGCCGGATCGACCTGGCCGACGGCAGGCTTGGCGAGGCCGTTCATCAGCTCGACCACGCCCTTGCGGTCGATCGCCAGGTTCATCGCCTTGCGCAGGCGAACATCGGTCCAGGGCGAGCCGGGAAGCACGCTGAGATGATAGTTCCAGACATGCGGCGTGACGTTCTCGACGATCTTCATGCCGGCTCGCTTGAGCTGAGGCACGGTATCGGGAGCCGGCGTCTCGATCAGGTCGACCTGGCCGGCGATCAGCGCATTGGTCCGCGCCAGCACCTCCGGCATCGGCACGAGCACCAGCTTGTCGACCTTGGCCAGCCGGTTCTTGTTCCAGTAATCCGCATTCTTGCTGAGTTCGGCGAGTTCGCGCGGCACCAGCCTGGTCAGTCTGAACGGGCCGGTGCCGGAGGGCTCGCGGGCGAACTTGTCCCAGTCGCGGCCGAGCTTCTCGTATTGCGCCGGGCTCGACACCAGGAACCAGAGCATCTGGTAGGGGAAAAAGGAGTCGACCGCTTTGGTCGTGATCTCGACCGTCTTCGTATCGACCTTGCGCCAGCTCGCGACCGAGGGAAGGCGGGGCTTGACCTGCGCCGCCTGGCGCCGGTCGTAGTGCGCCGCCTTCTCGTCGAGCACCTTGTCCAGATTCCAGACCACGGTGTCGGCGTCGAAGGCACTGCCATCATGGAACTTCACGCCCTCGCGCAGCGTGAACAGCCACTTCTTCGGATCGGCAGGATCGACCCTCCAGCCCGTGGAGAGCCCCGGAACCAGCTTGCCGGGCCGGTCGCCGATATCCATCTCCCAGGCGACCAGCGGGTCGTAGAGCGTATAGCCCGTGAATTTATAGGCGCCCGCACCACGATCGGGCTGGCCAGAGGTCAGCGGTATGTCCGCCATCGAGATGCCATAGCGGACGACCGTCTCGGCCAGCGCCGGACTGGTCAGGAAAAAGGCGATGAGGGCGGACCCCGCCAAGCGTTTGAGCATTGCGCGCACCAGTGTGAGGAATGGTGCGGGCACTTCGGCAAAAGCCGTGCCATCCGGAACCTTCGGCTGGGCGGCTTACACCCTCGTCAGCGCTCAGGCCGCGCCGTTGGTGTGCGTCATCAGCGCATAGAGCGAGGTCGTGCCGCAGATGAAGAGCCGGTTCCGTTTCGGGCCGCCGAAGCAGAGATTGGCGACCACCTCCGGCACCAGCACCTTGCCGATCAGCGTGCCGTCGGGGTCGTAGACATGGACGCCGTCGGCGGCGCTGGTCCAGAGCCGGCCGGAGACGTCGAAGCGGAAGCCGTCGAACAGCCCGTTCGTGCAGGTGGCGAAGACCGAGGAGGCGCCGAGCGTCCTGCCGTCACCGGCCACCGCGACTTTGCGGATATGGCGCGGCCCGTTCTGCGGATCATGGCTCGCGCCGGTGTCGGCGATATAGAGCGCGCTCTCATCGGGCGAGAAGGCGAGCCCGTTCGGCTTGATGAAATCGTCGGAGGCGATGGTCACCTCACCGCTTTGCGGATCGATGCGGTAGACATTGCAGCGGCCGATCTCGCTCTCGGCCTTGTCGCCCTCGTAATCGGTGAGGATGCCGTAGTCGGGATCGGTGAACCAAATCGAGCCGTCCGACTTCACCACCACATCGTTCGGCGAGTTCAGCCGCTTGCCCTGGTAATGGCTCGCCAGCACGGTAACGGAGCCGTCATGCTCGGTGCGCGTCACCTGCCGCCCGCCATGCTCGCAGGTGACGAGCCGGCCCTGGCGGTCGACCGTGTTGCCGTTCGAGTTTCGCGCCGGCTGGCGGAATACGCCGACCTGGCCGGTGAGCGCGTCATAGCGCATCATCCGGTCGTTGGGGATGTCGGACCAGACCAGCGTCTGGTGCGCTGGGAACCAGGCGGGCCCCTCCGACCAGCGCGCCCCGGTCCACAACCGCTCCATCCGGGCCGAGCCGGGCACGATCCGATGGAAGCGCGGGTCGAGCACCTCGACGCGAAAACCCTCGATGAAGCCGAACATGATTTCTCTCGCCTGCTTGTGAACCGAACGCAGCTTCAGCCGCGTGGCAGTTTCTGGCATCGCTCGACGAAGGCGGCAAATGATCCCTCGCCGCTGGTAATATCGAAAACTGCATCGCGCAGCCTGCCGCGGTCTGTTCGGCCGTTGACAGTGAGACGCTGGCCACGCGCGAGTTGGCCGAGCGCATCGGATGAAAGGGAGGCCGTGCCGTCGACCTGAGCATCGCTGAACATGAGGCCTTCATCGGCGCCTCCCACTTCCCAGCGTTGTGGGCGCCCGTCGATCGAGATTGGTGTTGCCGAGGTTGCGATATTCCAGCTGCGCGGCGGTAGGAACCAGTTGCCGAAGGCAAGACCTCCCTTAGGTGTCCGGGAGCAGCTCAGCGAGAAGCCGAAAGTCCGGTCGTTCGAGGCAATCGCGAGATCTATCTGAGCCTTCGTCGGCTGGCTCAGGCGCCAGCGCGAGGGTTTGCGCGGCGCGGAAGGCGGCGGCTCGGCCGCGGCCCTCGGCTCGCTGGCAGCAGCCGGTGGGGGAGGCGGGGGCTCGTCGATCTTCGCGGCGGCAGCCGGCTTCGGAGTGCTGTCAGGGGACCGCAACAGGCTATCATCGCCGTCGTCCATCTTGATGCCGCTGTCGCCGGACGGCGTGGCGGCAGGTTGATCGTAAGGTGTGGGCTTAGGCGCTGGAACCGGGGCTGGCGCCGGAGCCACTGCCGGAGCTGCTTTCGGCGCCGGCGGGTCGTCGACGAGCGTGGCAGACACCAGTTCGACGATCCTGCCGGCCGCTCCGCATGCAACGGATCTGATCTTGAGGCGGGCACCCTTTCGCAGGAGGTCGTCGAGCGCGACTCGGAGGCGGGCATAGGCCGCGCGGTCCTTGATGTCGTAGGCCGCAGGCAGGTTGATGTAGCCGTCGCCATAAGGCGGCTCGTTGAAGGTGAAGCCGTGCAGCTCGCCCTTCTCGAGCTTGCGGTCGACAACCTGGCCCAGGCCCGTGCCCCGGACACAGCCGGATGCGGTCGGCAGGCCGGAGATCGCGACGACGCGGCCAGTCTGGTCCCTGTCGATCCGAATCTGGGCGTCGGCCGGTGTCGCCGCGGCCGCAGAAAGCAGAATGGCACATGCCATGGTGACGAAACGCAAGCCGAAACAATTCGTCATAGGCATGAGATCCGTTGCGGCAGGGGAGCGAATAAAGGCGTCGAGGCCAATATTCGCAAGGATACTGGCGGTTGTGGTTCTCCTGGCGCAAGCGAATTTTACAGTGACAATCCCTCATCCCAATAAGGAGTCGCCCCGTAGAGCTCCGCCAGATAATCGACGAAGGCGCGCACCTTCTGCTCCATGTGCCGGCGGCTCGGATAGACCGCGTAGACGGCGACGCGCTTGCCGACCGAATAGTCCGGCAGCACCCTGATCAAGGCTCCCGATTTCAACTCCGGCCCGACATCCCAAGTCGAGCGCAGGGCGATGCCGACGCCGGCCAGCAGCGCCTCGCGCACCACCTCGCTCGAATTCGTGCGCAGCGGCCCGTTGATGCGGACCGAAACCTGGCCTTCCGGCCCGTCGAGGCGCCATTGATCGGCATTGTGGGCGACGAGCGTATGGCGCGACAGGTCCTCGATGGTCTCAAGGGTGCCATTGGAGGCGAGATAGCCCGGCGTCGCGCAGAGCACGCGGTGGTTCGGCGCCAGCCGCTTCGCCACCAGGCTCGAATCGCGGAGATCGGCGATCCGTATCGCCAGATCGAAACCCTCCGCGATGATGTCGACGAAGGCATCGCTGAGGATGAGCTCGACATTCACCGCCGGATTAGCGTCGAGGAAGGGCTTGAGGTGCGGAGCTACATGCATCCGCCCGAATGAGGTCGGCGCCGAGACGCGCAACGTGCCGCGCGCCTGGCCGGCGCCGCTGGCGACCCAAGCCTCGGCTTCCTCGATCGAACCGAGGATCGAGACGACCCGCTCATAGAAGCCCTGGCCGGCCTCGGTCAGCGAAAGCTGGCGTGTGGTGCGCTGGAGCAGGCGCACGCCGAGCCGATCTTCGAGCCGGCGGATACGCTTGGAGATCACGGCCGGCGAGAGGCTGAGCTCGCGGGCGGCGGCGGACATGCTCTTGGCCGTGACGACATGGGCGAAGACGTCGAGGTCGCCAAACCGATCCATGCGTCCACCATCTTTTCCGTTTTGGAAATAATCATGCACGTTACTCGCGCTGCGCCACATGTGGAAGTATTCTAGAGTCGCATCGGACTCGTTCGGTGCGTGTGCGCAGCGACAGCGCTTGACGGCTCCGAAGGCGAGTGGAGAATTTGCTATGAGTGCGATCGCCTTTCCGGTGCCCGATGCTGGCATCCTCGCCCGCCGCGACGCCATCATCGCCGGCCTTAGTCGGCTGGTCGCGCCCGATGCTCTGATCACCTCGGAGGACGAGCGGCGTCCCTATGAGACCGATGCGCTGACCGCCTACCGCCGCATGCCGCTCGCCGTCGTGCTGCCGTCGACGACGCAGGAGGTCGCCGCCGTGCTGCGATATTGCGGCGAGCAGGGCGTGCCGGTGGTGCCGCGCGGTGCTGGCACCTCGCTCGCTGGCGGCGCGATCCCGCAGGAGGATGCGGTGGTGATCGGTGTCTCCAAGATGAACCGCATCCTCGAGATCGATTACGCCAACCGCACCGCCAGGGTTGAAGCCGGCGTCACCAACCTCGCCGTCACCGGCGCCGTCTCGGCCGACGGCTTCTTCTATGCGCCCGACCCGTCCTCGCAGCTCGCCTGCTCGATCGGCGGCAATATCGGCATGAACTCCGGCGGCGCGCATTGCCTGAAATACGGCGTCACCACCAACAATGTCCTCGGCGTCACCCTGGTCATGTTGGACGGGAGCATCGTCGAGATCGGGGGCGGCCATCTCGATGCGGCCGGCTACGACCTGCTCGGCTTGATCGTAGGCTCTGAAGGGCAGCTCGGCATCGTCACCGAGGCGACTGTGCGCATCCTGCGCTCGGCGGAAGGAGCGCGGCCCGTCCTGTTCGGTTTCCCGACCAGTGTCGAAGCCGGCGCTGCCGTTGCCGCCATCATCGGCGCCGGCATCATCCCGGTGGCAATGGAGTTCATGGACAAGCCGGCGATCGAGATTTGCGAGGCCTTCGCCCATGCCGGCTATCCGATGGATTGCGGGGCCCTCTTGATCATCGAGGTCGAGGGCTCGGAGGCCGAGATGGATGCCCAGCTCGCCCGCATCGTCGCAATCGCCAGGGAGCACGGCGTCGGCACGGTCAAGGAAAGCAAGTCGGCAATGGAGACGGCGGCGATCTGGAAGGGCCGCAAATCCGCCTTCGGCGCGACCGGTCGCATCGCCGACTATATCTGCATGGATGGCACCATCCCGACCGGGCAATTGCCCTTCGTGCTCGAGCGCATGGACGAGATCATCAAGGGCTATGGCCTGCGTGTCGCCAATGTCTTCCATGCCGGCGACGGCAATCTCCACCCGCTGATCCTTTACAACTGCAACGATCCGATCGAGGCGCAGAAGGCGGAAGACGCCGGCAACGACATCCTCAAGCTCTGCGTCGAGGTCGGCGGCTGCCTGACCGGCGAGCACGGCGTCGGCATCGAGAAGCGCGACCTGATGAGCGTGCAGTTCAACGAGGCCGACCTGCACCAGCAGCAGCGGGTGAGAGCGGTGTTCGACCCGCGCTGGCTGATGAACCCGGCGAAAGTGTTCCCGCTGGAAGGGCGGATCGCGGCCTGATGCTCCACACGCCCACCACCGATGCGCAGGCCTGCGCTGTCGTCGCCTCGATCGTCGAGGCGCGTGTTCCGCTCGCCATTCGCGGCGGCGGCACCCGCACTGGCCTCGGCCGGCCGGACAACGCCGTCAGCACCATCTCAAGCGTCGGGCTCACCGGCATCACCCTCTACGAGCCGGCCGAGATGGTGATCGGCGCAAAAGCCGGCACGCCGCTGAAGCTGATAGAGGAGACGCTGGCCGCGCGCGGCCAAATGCTGCCCTTCGAGCCGATGGATCATCGCGCCTTGCTCGGGACGGAGGGCGAGCCGACCATCGGCGCCATCGCGGCCGGCAACATCTCCGGCCCGCGCCGGATCAATGCCGGTGCCGCCCGCGACTCGCTGATCGGCATCAAGCTGATCAATGGCCGCGGCGAGCTGGTGAAGTCCGGAGGCCGGGTGATGAAGAACGTCACGGGCCTCGACCTGGTGAAGCTCGTCGCCGGCAGCTTCGGCACGCTTGGCTTCCTGACTGAAGTGACCTTCCGAGTCCTGCCGCGGCCGGAACGCGTCGCGACGCTGATCTGGGAGGGCCTCTCGGACGAGGCGGCGGTGGCGCTGCTCTCGGGCGCGCTCGGCTCGCCCTTCGAGCCCATGGCCGCAGCGCACCTGCCGGCCGGAATCGGCGCGGAGCAGGCACGCACGCTGCTCAGGCTGGAGAATTTCTCGGCCTCGGTGAGCTACCGCGCTGCCGAGCTTGCCCGCCTCTTGAAGCCTCATGGGCGACCCGCGCTGGTCGAGGGGCGCGCATCCGACACGCTCTGGCGCGAGGTCAGGGATGCCTCCTTTTTTGCCGGCACGCAGGAGGCCGTCTGGCGGCTCTCCCTCGCGCCGACCAATGGGCCGAAGGCAATCGCCGCGATCGCGCGCGCCGTGCCGGGCGCCCGCTGGTTCTACGATTGGGGTGGTGGCCTCGTCTGGCTTGCAGCGCCGTCGGACGGAGATGCCGGCGCCGCCGTGATCCGGGCGGCTCTGAAGCCGCTCGGCGGCCATGCCACTTTGGTGCGGGCACCCGATGCGGTGCGGGCCGCCGTTCCCGTGTTCGAGCCGCTCTCCGAGCCGCTGATGCGGGTGACGGCGGGCATCAAGAAAAGCTTTGATCCGGAGGGCGTGTTCGAGCCCGGCCGAATGTATGCGGGGATCTGATGGCGCTCGCTGAACCGCTTTCCTCCGAGGTGCCCGTGGCGCGCGCGAACTGGGCGCCCGGCCGCCTTGGCCCTGTGGCCATCGCAGTGCTGGCGGTGCTGCTGACCGCCGGCGCGGCGGCGATCCTGCTCTGGATGGGCCGCGAGCCGATCTGCAAATGCGGGACCATCAAGCTCTGGCAGGGCACGGTGATGTCCTCCGAGAACTCCCAGCACATCGCCGACTGGTACACCTTCTCGCACATCATCCACGGCTTCCTGTTCTACGGCCTGTTCTGGCTGATCAGGCGCGCTACCGGCCTGCCGCTCTCCGTCGGCCTCGCATTGCTGCTCGCCATCGTGCTGGAGAGCGCCTGGGAGATCACCGAAAACACCGACGCGGTGATCAATCACTACCGCACGGCCACGATCTCGCTCGACTATTACGGCGACAGCGTCCTGAATTCGGTCAGTGACATCCTCGCCATGGCCCTGGGCTTCCTGTTCGCCCGGTTTGCGCCGGTCTGGATCACCGTGACGGGCGCGCTGGCGATGGAGCTGTTCGTCGGCTGGCTGATCCGCGACAATCTCACCCTCAACGTCATCATGCTGCTCTGGCCGATGGACTGGATCAAAGCCTGGCAGGGCGGAGCCTGAGCGATGCAGACCAATTTCACGCCCGAGCTCCTCGCCTCCGATCCGCGCCTGCCGGTTTCCGAGAAAATCCTACGCACCTGCGTGCATTGCGGCTTCTGCACCGCAACCTGCCCGACCTATCTCCTGCTCGGTGACGAGCTCGATTCCCCGCGCGGGCGCATCTATCAGATCAAGGACATGCTGGAGAGCGGCCGGCCGGCGAGCCCCGACGTGGTCAAGCATGTCGACCGTTGCCTCTCCTGCCTGTCCTGCATGACGACCTGCCCCTCCGGCGTGCACTACATGCACCTGGTCGACCATGCCCGCGCCCATATCGAGGAGACCTATGAGCGGCCGGTCGCCGACCGGACGCTGCGGCGCGTCCTCTCGGCGATCCTGCCCTATCCGGGCCGCTTCCGCCTCGCCATGCTGGCGGCGCGCCTCGGTAAGCCATTGGCCGGGGCGCTCGGGGCGCTGCCCGTCATCGGCGCGCGGCTGAAGGCGATGCTGGCGCTGGCGCCCTGGAGCCTGCCTGATCGCTCGGCGATGGAGGGGCCTGCGTCCTTCCCGGCTGAGGGCGAGCGGCAAAGGCGCGTCGCCATGCTCTCGGGTTGTGCCCAGCCGGTGCTTGACCCCGGCATCAACGAGGCGACGATCCGCCTGCTCACCCGCCACGGTGTCGAGGTGGTACTGCCCAAGGGCGAGGGCTGCTGCGGCGCGCTCGTCCACCATATGGGCCGCGAGCACGACGCGCTCGCCTTCGCCCGCGCCAATATCGACGCCTGGATGGCTGAGGTTGAGGGCGAAGGACTGGATGCCATCCTGATCACGGCATCCGGCTGCGGCACCACGATCAAGGATTACGGCTTCATGTTCCGCGACGATGCGGCCTATGCCGCGAAGGCGGCGAAGGTCTCTGCGCTCGCCAAGGACGTGACCGAGTTCGTCGAGACGCTGGAGATCGCGCCGGTTCGGAGCTTCGACCTCATCGTCGCCTACCACTCTGCCTGCTCGATGCAGCACGGCCAGCAGCTCAAGGACGGGCCGAAGCGTCTGCTGGCACGCGCCGGGTTCCGCGTAAAGGAGGTGCCGGAAGGCCATATCTGCTGCGGCTCGGCCGGCGTCTACAACATCCTCCAGCCGGAGATCGCCGGGCAATTGCGCGAGCGCAAGGTCGGCAACATCCAGCGCACGAAGCCGGATCTCGTCGCCACCGGCAATATCGGCTGCATCACCCAGATCGCGAAGGGCTTCGCCGATCGCGGCGCGACCACGCCGATCCTGCACACCGCCGAACTGCTCGACTGGGCGACCGGCGGACCGTTGCCCGTTAGGCTTGCGAAAGCGGGGATCGGTGAGGCGGTTCCGGCCGGAGTCGTCGCGGCGGAATAGCGCCTCAGTTCCCGTAGACCATCTGCCTTACTCTCTGCTGCGCCGCGGTCATCGCCGATTGCTTGGTGTTCATCGCGGTGATCGCTGCCTGCACCCTGTTGCGCAGCGCCGTGTTGCGTATGTCGACCTGCGAGCCGCTGACCCGGATCGCAGCCTTGTTGGCCTCGATCAGATCCGCCAGCGCCAGGATCGCGGCGAAGGTCTCGTCCGTCACCGGGAAGACCTCGCGGACGGTCGCCGCAGGCTCCGTCACCAGTTTCTGGTAGGCACTGGCATAGACCTTGGCCAGGTCCTCCGGCTGCTTCAGCGCGGCGCGCTCGCTCTCGGCGGCGGCGAGCGCGGCATCGAGCGCCTGGCGCATCTGGCTGAAGCCGGCGCGAACCGCAGCGATCTCGCTCTTGCGCGCGACGATGTCCTCGATCGAGCGCGGCGCGGCCTTGGCGGTCGCTTCCTGCATCGGCTTGCCGACCGTCGTGTTCATGCGCTCGTGGAAGCGCAGGATCACGGCATAGTGGCCGGCATAGTCGCCGAAGGATTTCTGTTTCTCGGCGTCGGGCCGCGGCAGCCGCACACCCTGGCGCGCCAGGATATCCGTCTGCAGGAAACCGATGAAGGCCTTGCGCTGATCCGGCTCGCTCGGCCCGCAGGCGGCGAGCAGCAGCACCGCGAACAGGCCGGCCAGCAGGCTGCGTAGTCTGACCTGCATTTATCCATTCCTCGCGCCGCGGCGGGACATTAGTGCGCGATTATGGCTGCGGCTAGCCGGGGAGCTCCCTTCTCCCCCTGCGGGAGAAGGTGCCGGAAGGCGGATGAGGGGTCGCGCTGCGCTTTCCGCCGCATCCTAGCAAGCATGACAGAAAACGTTGTGCGCCCCCTCATCCGTCAGCGCTTCGCGCTGCCACCTTCTCCCGACGCATGTCGGATGTTTCCGACATGCGCATCCAAAAGTGCCAATCTCGGGCAGGCCCGAGATTGGTGGGGAGAAGGGAAGCTTGCCCCTGGCGGCTTCGCGGGCTAACCCGCTCGATCATCAACAAGCGTTTACTGACCGAGTTCCTCTGCCATGTCCGCCGACAAGTCCGTCCCTGCCAAGCTGAAAGCCCGCCAGCCGCGTGGTTTCGTCGACCGCGGCCCGGCCGATGTCGCCGCCACCGAGCGCATGCTCGCCGTGATCCGCGAGAGCTTCTCGCTCTATGGCTTCGATCCCGTCGAGACACCCTTCGTCGAGTACACCGACGCGCTCGGCAAATTCCTGCCGGACCAGGACCGGCCGAACGAAGGCGTCTTCTCCTTCCAGGACGATGACGAGCAGTGGCTCTCGCTGCGCTATGACCTGACGGCGCCGCTCGCGCGCTATGTCGCCGAGAATTTCGACGCGCTGCCAAAACCCTATCGCAGCTACCGCGCCGGCTATGTCTTCCGCAACGAGAAGCCGGGGCCGGGGCGCTTCCGCCAGTTCATGCAGTTCGACGCCGATATCGTCGGCTCAGGCACGGTCGCCGCCGATGCCGAGATCTGCATGCTCGCTGCCGACACGATGGAGAAGCTCGGCATCAAGCGTGGCGACTACGTCGTCAAGGTCAACAACCGCAAGGTGCTCGATGGCGTGATGGAGGCGATCGGCCTCGGCGGCGACGAGAATGCCGGCCGCCGGCTGACGGTGCTGCGCGCGATCGACAAGCTCGACAAGTTCGGGCCTGAAGGCGTGCGCCTGCTGCTCGGTGAAGGCCGCAAGGACGAGAGCGGGGATTTCACCAAGGGCGCGGGGCTCGAGGCCTTGCAGTCCGATTATATTCTAGCTGTTGTCCGACATGAGCCGGGCATCGCAGTTGCCGGTAATGAAGCGGGTCAGGCTCGGGAGTGGAGCGCCAATATTAAGCGCAATGCGCTGACCGAAGTGGGTTTTGGCGAACTCGATGAAATTCAGAAGCTTGTTCGCGCCGGCGGTTATGGGGCAGATCGGATCAAAATCGATCCCTCCGTCGTCCGTGGCCTCGAATACTATACCGGTCCGGTCTACGAGGTGGAGCTGACTTTTCCGGTCACCAATGAGGACGGCCAGGTTGTGCGCTTCGGCTCGGTTGCCGGCGGCGGGCGCTATGACGGTCTCGTCGGCCGCTTCCGGCCCGAGCCCGTACCGGCGACCGGCTTCTCGATCGGCGTCTCCCGGCTCTATTCGGCGCTGAAGGCGGTGAAGTCGCCGATCGTCGACCAGAAGAACGAATTACCGCTCGTCGTCGTCACGGCGATGGACAACAAGTCGCCGGAGTTCATGCCGGGCTATCAGGCTTTCGTCTCGCAGCTCCGGCAGGCGAAGGGTGAGGATGACAAGCCGCTCTGCCGGGCCGATCTCTACCTCGGCTCGTCCGGCTTCAACGCCCAGATGAAATATGCCGACCGGCGCGGCGCAGCCTGCGCGGTGATCCAGGGCTCCTCCGAGCGCGAGGCGGGCACGGTCGTGATCAAGGACCTGATCCTCGGCGCCGAACTCGCGGCTGCGGGCCGCGACGTCAAGGATTCCGCCGAGCACAAGGAGCGGCAGGCGCAGGCGCAGTTCTCCGTGCCGGTGGGCGAACTGGTCGAGGGCGTGAAGCGGGTGCTGGCGCGACACTGACGCGCGTCATGCTCGGGCTTGACCCGAGCATCTCAGGACCAGAAAGCTCCCATTCCAGATTTGATCGTCTGTGGGGGCAGCTGATGCACCAGCCTTCCTTCGTCTACATCATGACGAACAAGCCCCACGGCAGGCTCTACATCGGTGTGACGGCGGAGCTTGCCCGTCGCGTGTCTGAGCATCGCCTGCTCCAGGGGCGAAGCTTCACGGCACGGTACAACCTCGACAAGCTCGTATGGTACGAGCCGCACGACACAATTGAGCTCGCGATCCAGCGCGAGACAAGCCTGAAGCGCTACGGACGCGCTTGGAAGATCGAGCTGATCGAGAAGGACAACCCGGATTGGAACGATCTGTTCGAGCACATCCTTTGATCGGCGCGCTTGCCATCTCGCGATGGGAGCCCTTTTCGGCTTGAGATTCTCGGGTCTGCGCTTCGCTCCGCCCGAGAATGACGGGCGCCTCCGGATTCCCGCTAACCCAATTCCCTAAAAACCATCGAAAATCGTAGCGGGCCCTGCTAGGACGGCGCCGCAACAGGGTGTCCAAGTGCCGGCCATGCGCTCAAAGCTCGAGACCGTGATCGCGCCGTTCGAGCGCGAGGGCTACCGGCGTGCCGAACCGGCGATCCTGCAGCCGGTCGAGCCCTTCCTCGATCTTTCCGGCGAGGATATCCGCCGCCGCATCTTCCTGACCCAGGACGATGACGGGCGCGAATGGTGCCTGCGTCCCGAATACACCATCCCCGTCGCGCTGGCGCATATCGCAGCCCATGCCACCGAGCCGGCGTCCTACGCCTATGCCGGCCCGGTCTTCCGCATGCGTGCGAACGAGTCCAACGAGTTCGCGCAGGCGGGCCTCGAATCCTTCGGCCGGACCGATTTTGCCGCCGCCGATGCCGAGATCATGGCGCTCACCGTCGAATCCGCTGCTTCGCTCGGCCTGACCCGGCCGCGCCTGCTGATGGGCGATGTCGCGCTGTTGACGGCGTTGCTCGACCGGCTCGGCGTGCCGCAGGCGGCCCGCCGCCGGCTGATGCGTGCGGTCGCGCAGGGCAAGGGCGCCGACGCTGTCGCCGCGCTCGAACCGCCGGTCAACGAGGTCGAGCACGCCCATGCCGGCCTGCTCAAGGCGCTCGAAGGCCAGGATCCCAAGGCGGCGCGTGCCTTCGTCGAGGACGTGCTCTCGATCGCCGGCATCTCGACTGTCGGCGGCCGCTCGGCCGGCGACATCGCCGAGCGCTTCCTGGCGCGGGCGGCCGAGCGCGACAATCCGGTCAATGCCGAGGCAAGCGGCCTGATCGCGCATGCGCTGGCGATCGGCGGCGACCCGGACGGCGCCTCCGCCGCCTGGCGCAAGCTCGCCGGCGAGTCCGGGCTCGACCTTGCCGCTGCGCTCGATACCTTCGACGAGCGCACCGGCTTCCTCGCTGCGCGCGGCGTCGACGTCGCCAATATCTCTTTCTCGGCCGGCTTCGCCCGCAATCTCGACTACTACACCGGCTTCATCTTCGAATTGCACGACCCGGCTCGGCCGGACCTGAAGCCGATCGCTGGCGGCGGTCGCTATGATGGCGTGCTGCAACGCCTCGGCGCCCCTGCGCCGGTGCCGGCCGTCGGCGCCTCGCTCTGGCTCGATCGTCTCGCGGGAGGCAAGGCATGAGCGGGACGATGACACACGACACGACCACCGACGCGCCGCTGGTCCTCGCCGTGCCCTCCAAGGGCCGGCTGCAGGAGAACGCTACCGCCTTCTTTGGCCGCGCCGGCCTCTCCTTTGTGCAGGCGCGCGGGCAGCGTGAATATCGCGGCCAGATCGCCGGGCTCGGCGGCGCCGAGGTCGCCTATCTCTCGGCCTCCGAGATCGTCGCACAGCTTTCCTCCGGCGCCGCCCATCTCGGCATCACCGGCGAGGACCTGGTACGCGAACAGGTCGCCGATGCGGATGCCAGCATGGTGATGCTGGCGCCGCTCGGTTTCGGCCAGGCCAATGTCGTCGTCGCCGTGCCGCAGGCCTGGATCGATGTCCGCACCATGGCCGACCTCGACGACGTCGCCGCGAGCATGCGCGCCCGCAATGGCCGCAAGCTCCGCGTCGCCACAAAGTACGTGAACCTGACCCGCCGCTTCTTCGCCAGCCACGGCCTCGCCGACTACCGCATCGTCGAGAGCCTGGGCGCGACCGAAGGTGCGCCGGCAGCCGGCACGGCCGAGATCGTCGTCGATATCACCACCACCGGCGCGACGCTGTCGGCGAATGCGCTCAAAGTGCTCGACGACGGTGTGATCCTGGCGTCCGAAGCCAATCTCGTCGCCTCGGTGCGTGCGCCCTGGAGCAAGCAGGCGCGGGATGCCGCGGCCGCCATCCTCTCGCGCATCGCGGCCGAGGAGGAGGCGCGCTCGCTGCGCGAAGTCCGCGCCGTGCTCAATGCCGTTTCGCCGCAGCGGCTCGGCGAGATCGCGCATCGGCTCGGCGCGCGCCTGCCCTTCGGTGCGGCCGGCAGCGACGGCGTCGTCACATTACATTGCCCGTGCAAGGCGGTGTTCCCGCTGGTCGAGGAACTGAGCAAGGCCGGTGCCGACGATATCACCGTGCGGACGCTCGATTATGTCTTCCGCCGCTCCAATCCCCTGATCGAGCGGCTGCTGGCCCGCATCTGACGCGCCGGATTCCCGACGCAATGTCGGGGTAATTCACCCGGGCGAGGCGATTTCAGTGCAAGTCGTACCAAAAGCGGTGCGATGGAGACTTGCGCTCGTCACCGCGATCGGTGCAGTGGAAAGCGTCGGGTTCTCCTACGAGCTGTCGCTTTTTCCAATCGGGGTCTGGACCAGTTGAATACGCAGTCGCGCCTTGGCCTCCTGGCCGCTTTCGTACTCTCCCTGTCGCCTGTTCTGGTGAGCGATGCGCTCGCCCAGGGGCGCCAGCGGCCGTCGCAGATTCCGCAGCCAGGGCAGGACGCTCCGCCGCCGCGGCAGCAGGAGAAGAATTTCCCGCTCGACGCCTCCTGGACCCTGAACCAGATGAACGGCAAGCCGAATACCGGCTACCGCGCGACGCTTAAGGTCGATTCCAATCTGCGCGGCACGGGCTTTGCCGGCTGCAATACCTTCTCGGCCTCGGCCTATCCGCTGCGCCAGCAGGCTTTCGCCGTCGGCCCGATCGCGGTGACCAAGTTGGCCTGCGACAAGGGCGCCTCCGACTTCGAACGCGGCTATCTGACGGCGCTGCGCACCGCCCAGAAATGGGACCTGGTCGAAGGTCGCCTTGTCATCAAGACGGGCACGGGCGAGCTCCGCTTCGACCGCGGGATCTGAGCTGGCGCGAAGCGGCCCCGCCGCTTCTCGTCAAGGTCGGGCTTGTCCCGACCAACCATGTCTTCCTTTCGGTCAGACGCGGTGTTCAAGACGTGGATGCTCGCCACAAGGGCGAGCATGACGTGCCGGGTTTCGCAGTGCTGTTGGACTAGCCCGCTGCTTCCATGGCCTTCGCCTTCGGGCTGAAGGTGCCGTCGGCATTCTTCTCCATCGCGATCAGCTCGTCGTGCATGGCGCGCAGCGTCGAACGATGACCGATCGAGACGATGCTGGTCTGTGGCAGCTCGCGCCGGATCACCTCGTAGATCTCGCCTTCCAGCTTCTCGTCGAGCGAGGCGGTCGCCTCGTCGAGGAAGAGCCAGTCGGGCTTCGCCAGCAGCGCGCGCGCCACCGCGAGGCGCTGCTGCTCGCCGCCCGAGAGGCGCTGGCCCCAGAGATCGACCTCGTCGAGCCGCTCGGCGAGATGGCCGAGCTTGACCTTCTCCATCGCCGCATGGATTTCCGTGTCACCGAACGCATCGGGCTCGGCCGGATAGGCGAGCGCAGCCCGCAGGGAGCCCTGCGGCAGATAAGGCCGCTGCGGCAGGACGAGCATGCGTTGCCCCTCCGGCGTCACGACTTTGCCCTCGCCGAACGGCCAGATGCCGGCGAGCGCGCGGAACAAGGTCGACTTGCCTGAGCCGGATGGCCCGACCACCAGCGTCGAATGCCCACCGGGCAGAGTGAGGCCGGAAGCCTGCACGATCGGCTGGCCGTTCGGCAGGTTGAGAGCGAGCGTCTCGATCGTGGCGTCCTTGACCGGCTTCTCGACGATATCGATCGCTGCGCCTTCTCCACCAGCGCCCTGCGCCTCCGCCTTGGCGATCGCCGCCTCGAAGGTGGTCAGTCGGTTGATCGAGGCGAGATAGGAGGCGATCGACTGGTAGCTGTTGATGAAGAAGGACATCGCCGTCTCGACCCGGCCGAAGGCCGAGGACACCTGCGTCAGAACGCCGAAGGCGATCGCACCGGCGAAGTAGTAGGGCGCCAGCAAGACGAAGGGGATGACGACGTTCGCCTGATTATAGGAGAGCGTGAAGGTCGTCAGCTTCAGCCTGCGCCAGAGCAGGTTGTAGAAATTGTCGACGATGCCGCCGAAGGTCTCGCCGAGATGGCGCCGCTCGGCCCCTTCGCCGCGCATCAACGCGATCTGCTCGGAGTATTCGCGCAGGCGAGCGAGAGCGAAGCGGAAGTTCGCCTCGCGCCGCTCCTGCTCGAATTCGAGCCCGATCAGCGGCTTGCCGATCAGATGAGTGATCCAGGTTGCGATCGCGGCGTAAATCAGTGTCGCCCAGAAGATGAAGCCGGGGATGACGATGTCGGTGCCGGGCACGGTGATCGCTACGGGGATCGACCAGAGGATGATCGAGAACGAGACCAGCGTTGAGACCTGGGTGATCAGCGTCAGTGAGAAGCTGTAGGTCTGGTTCAGGAAAGCGCGCGTGTCTTCCGAGATGCGCTGGTCGGGGTTGTCGGCCGTGCCGGCGAGCGAGATACGGTAGTGGTTGCCGTTGCCCAGCCAGCGCTTGTTGTATTCGGCGGCCATCCATTCGCGCCAGCGGATCAGCAGGACCGAATTGGCGACAGTCTCGATCAACACACTGATCACGGAGACCGCTGCCCAGACGCAGAAGACGTTGATGAGCTGTTCCCAGAAAGCCGGCGCGTTCTTCTCCTGCAGGGCGTTGTAGAAGTCGCGGTAGAAGAAATTGATGCGCAGCGAGATGCCGACCTGCGCCTGGTTGAGCACGATCAGGAAGACGACGAGCGCGACCGCGAAGGTGCCGAGCCGCATCCGGTAGCGGCCAAGTGGTCCGAGATTGGCGATCTGCGGCTCGGAGGATTCGAAATAGGGCGAGGCGATGCGGGCAATGCGCTGCACCACCGGCACGAACGAGACCAGGTAGATCAGGATGCCGAAGACAGCGACCGTCGTGCCGAGGCTGGCCGGCGGGGCAGCCGCCTGCCAGGCGGTGGGCCAGAGCCCGAGCTGGGCAAGCAGCGCGCCGGCGCCGAAAATCACATACTCCGTGCCGAAGATGCCGGAGAAGATTTTCAGGAAGAACGGGATGCTGGTTGAGCGGAACGCGGCGAACGCCAGCAGCAAGCCGACGACGCCGAGGCCGAGAATGCCCGTGCTCCCACTTTGCTGGCCGACTACGAGCGCGATCACGGCGAGCGCGGCGATGGCGAAACTCAACAGGCGCATGGCGTCGTCCTTGTCGGGGAATCAGCGCGGGAGCCGCGCTGCTTAGGAGAGAGCGTTGTAGATCAGCCCTGCGCACAAAAAAGGCCCGGCTCAAGACCGGGCCGCGCTTTTTCAGCGTTTTGTGATCTGGTTCAGTCCTTGTCGACCGAATAGGCGCCAGCACCAGCCGTGAACAGCACGAGGAAGCCGCCGGCGACCGCGAGGTTCTTCATGAACAGCAATTGCTGCATCGGCTGCGCCCAGTTCATGTGGAACAGCACGGAGGCGGCGATGGTGAAGGCGAACAGCGCGAGTGCTGCGAGGCGGGTCTTGTAGCCGACGATGATCATCAGGCCGCCGATCAGTTCGACCGCGATCACCAGCGGCAACAGGATGCCGGGAACGCCGGCCGAGGCCATGTATGCTTGCGTGCCGGCATAGCCGTTGATCTTGGACCAGCCGCCGAGGACGAACATAAGGGCGAGCAGGATGCGACCGACGAGCTTGGCAGCGTCGGCCAGGGCAGGGTTGTTCATGAAGTGACCCCCGAAAGCGCGGGCGTGGCAGGATGCCGCACCCATCGCGATCTAAGGCCTACAACCAAAGTCGATGCAAGCCTGCGGCGCCTCTTCCTTGTGCAAAGCTTCGCCGCTGTTCAACCGCCTGGCTTCTGCTTGCGACGCGCTTCCAATTCCTCGGTCACAGCGATGACGTCGAGATAATCTTCATGTTTCGCTGGCGCATAGCGCGACACTTGCCCGTCGGTGAAGGTCTTGAACACCTCCGGCGCCTCGTCCTTCATCGCCATCATTGCCGCGACAAACGCGTCCTTGAGCCCTTGCGGCAGGTTGGCGCGTGTCGAGAACGGGCTCGCCGGAATGAGCGGCGAGGTCCAGATCACCCGTGTTGCGCCAGCCGGGATCATTCCGCGCGCCGCCAGTCGCTGCACCACGCCGGAGTTCTCGTTGACCTGATAGGTCGCGACGCCATCGAACTGGCCTCGGACCAGCGCCAGCACCGAATTGTCGTGACCGCCGGAGAAGACGGTACCGCTGAAATGCGTCTGCGGGTCAAAGCCCTGCTTGCGCAGGAAGTAGGCAGGGAAGGCGAAGCCGGAGGTCGAGTTCGGATCGGCGAAGGCAAAGCTCTTGCCCTTGAGATCGGCGATCGAGCGGTAGGGGCTGTCGGCACGCACGACCACGACCGAATAATAGCCCTCCTGGCCATTGTTATCGACATCGCGGAACAGCGGCTGGAGCTTGTCGCCGAGCACGCGCCGGCCGAGTGAGTACACTGCTGGACCGAAGCGCGAGAACTCGAGCTGGTCGGCACGCATCGCCTCGACCAAGCCGGCATAGTCGCTGACCCGGTAGATCTTCACGGGGACGCCGAGCTTCTTGGCCAGATAGTCGACCATCGGCTGGTTGCGGGCGATCGCCGCCGCCTCGTTCTCCGCCGAAGAGACGCCGAAACGAACTTCCCGGATGCTCTGGCGCCAGTCATCTTGCTGGGCAAGGGTGGGCGAGGCGGCGACCGAACCAAGTCCGGCAAGCAGCAGGCGGCGCGTGAGCATGGCGGAACTCCGATGAGAAAGCCGAACTCTGCCCAGCGCCTGAGTCAGGGCGTTTACGGAGCGATGTCGTTTGCAAGACGCGCCGGCAAACGGAAAAAGGCCCGGCTTGCGCCGGGCCTTCCGTAACGATCGAGCTTGAGAGCTCGGACTTCCTCAGAAGTCCATGCCGCCCATGCCGCCGCCGCCCATCGGGGGCATCGGGGCGTCCTTCTTCGGCGCCTCGGCGATCATCGCCTCGGTGGTGATCAGCAGGCCGGCGATCGAAGCCGCGTCCTGGATCGCCGTACGCACGACCTTGGTCGGGTCGATGATGCCGGCCTTGACCAGATCGCCGTACTCGCCGGTCTGGGCATTGTAGCCGTAGGCGTAGTCCTTCGACTCGAGCAGCTTGCCGACCACGACCGCGCCGTCATCGCCAGCGTTGTCGACAATCTGCTTCGCCGGAGCGGTGATCGCCTTGCGGACGATCTCGACGCCGGTCTTCTGGTCGTCGTTCTGGGTCTTGATCGCCTTGACAGTCGACAGGGCGCGCAGGAGGGCGACGCCGCCGCCCGGCAGGATGCCTTCTTCGACAGCCGCGCGGGTCGCGTTAAGGGCGTCGTCGACGCGGTCCTTCTTCTCCTTGACCTCGACCTCGGTCGCGCCGCCGACGCGGATGACCGCGACGCCGCCGGCGAGCTTGGCCAGGCGCTCCTGGAGCTTCTCACGGTCGTAGTCCGAGGAGGTCTCCTCGATCTGCGCCTTGATCTGCGAAACGCGGCCCTCGATGTCCTTCTTCTTGCCGGCGCCGTCGATGATCGTGGTGTTCTCCTTCTCGATGCGCACCTTCTTGGCGCGGCCGAGCATGTTGAGCGTCACGGTCTCGAGCTTGATGCCGAGGTCTTCCGAGATCATCTGGCCGGCGGTCAGGATCGAGATGTCCTCGAGCATGGCCTTGCGGCGGTCACCGAAGCCCGGAGCCTTGACGGCCGCGACCTTCAGGCCGCCACGGAGCTTGTTGACGACGAGCGTGGCAAGAGCCTCGCCCTCGACGTCCTCGGCGATGATCAGCAGCGGCTTGCCGGTCTGCACGACGGCCTCGAGGATCGGCAGCATCGCCTGCAGCGACGACAGCTTCTTCTCGAAGATGAGGATGTAGGGGTCCTCGAGCTCGGCGACCATCTTCTCGGCGTTGGTGATGAAGTAGGGCGAGAGATAGCCACGGTCGAACTGCATGCCCTCGACGACGTCGAGCTCGGTCTCGGCGGTCTTGGCTTCCTCGACGGTGATGACACCCTCGTTGCCGACCTTCTGCATCGCGGTTGCGATCATCTTGCCGACCGACTCGTCACCGTTCGCCGAGATGGTGCCGACCTGCGCGACTTCCGCGTTCGAGGTGACCTTCTTCGAGTTCTTCTTGAGGTCAGCGACGATGGCGTCGACGGCCAGGTCGATGCCGCGCTTCAGGTCCATCGGGTTCATGCCGGCCGCGACCGACTTCAGGCCTTCGCGCATGATCGCAGCGGCGAGAACCGTCGCGGTCGTGGTGCCGTCGCCGGCGGCGTCGTTCTGCTTCGAGGCCACTTCGCGCACCATCTGGGCGCCCATGTTCTCGAACTTGTCGGCGAGCTCGATCTCCTTGGCGACGGTGACGCCGTCCTTGGTGATGCGCGGGGCGCCGAACGACTTCTCGATCACGACGTTGCGGCCCTTGGGACCGAGCGTGACCTTGACGGCGTTGTTCAGGATCTCGACGCCGCGCAGCATCTTGTCGCGGGCATCAGTGGAAAAACGGACTTCTTTGGCAGCCATGAGACTACTCCTGATTGAGGGCTTGAAGGAACGTCAGGCTGTTCAGCCGATGACGCCCATGATGTCGGATTCCTTCATGATCAGGAGATCCTGGCCGTCGATCTTGACTTCGGTGCCGCTCCACTTGCCGAAAAGGACGCGATCGCCCTTCTTGACATCGAGCGCAACCAGCTTGCCGGCCTCGTCGCGGGCGCCGGGGCCGACGGAGACGACTTCGCCCTCTTGGGGCTTTTCCTTGGCGGTGTCAGGGATGATGATGCCACCCTTGGTCTTCTCTTCGCCATCAAGGCGACGGACCACAACGCGGTCATGCAGCGGACGGAACTTCATGGTTCTGTCTTCCTCTCGGTCGTATTCTGGACGGGCTCGAGTTTGGCCCGTGAAAGGGATCTGTTAGCAGTCTCACCAAGTGAGTGCTAACGGACGTCGCGGAGATAGGCCTGAGGCCTGCAGGAGTCAAGGAAACCGCTGCGCAAAAGGTGAACGCGGCAACCGGCCGCCCAACTGCCTGCTGCGGCGGCACCTTAAACCGGCTATCGTGGCGAGATGACGACGCCAGCGCCCGATCTCCACCTCGACGACATCGCCCGCTCCTGTGTCGTGCTGCATGTGCGCATGACCGCAAGGGCCGTGACGCGGGCCTATGACGAGGCGATGCGGCCGAGCGGCCTGAAAATCACCCAGTTCGTGCTGCTCTCGGCACTCTCGACCGGTGCCTGGCGCTCGGTCACCGAGCTAGCCGACCGCTTCGCGTTGGAACGGACCTCGCTGACCCGCAACCTGCAACTCCTCGCAGCCGAGAAGCTGATCGAGCCGGTCGATTGCAAGGGCCGGGCGCTGACCTATGCGGTCACGGAGAAGGGTCGCGCCGCGATCGAAGCTGCGATCCCCTATTGGCGCGCGGCGCAGGACAGGATCGAGGGTGGGCTTGGCCAGGAACGCTGGAGCGAGACGCGCGACAATCTGAAAGCGATCAGGCGGGCGGCTCGCCAGGCCGGCTGAGCCGAACTGGCGCGCTTGACCTTGATCCGACTCCATCTCTATCGTGTAGATGCACGATAGAGATGGAGTCGGATATGTCCCGTGAGATCGGTGTCGTCAGCCGCGATGTTCTGCTCGCGGAGGATGGCGCGTCCTTCCTGCGCGGGATGATCGAGGGGCGCCATCCCGGCCCGCCCTTCGCCGATGCGATGGATTTCGATATCGCCGAAGTCGAGGAGGGCAGGGTGGTCTTCGTCGGCAAGCCGTCGCCGCGCTTCTTCAACCCGCTCGGTACGATCCATGGCGGCTGGACAGCGACCATCCTCGATTCCGCCATGGCCTGCGCCGTGCATTCGACGCTGCGCGTCGGCGAGGGCTACACCACGTTGGAGATGAAGCTGAATTATGTCCGCCCGGTCATGCCCGGCAACGGTCCGGTGCGCTGCGAGGGCAAGCTGATCCATCGCGGCGGTTCGGTCGCCACAAGCGAGGGCAGGCTGGTCGATGCGCAGGGCAAGCTGTTGGCGCACGGAACCGAGACCTGCATGATTTTTGGCGCGAGGGCAGGAGCGGGGCGCTGAACGGCCGGCCGCCCCTGCTTCGGAACAGGAGCGGCTCGTGACATTCGCACCATTCGCCGACGAGGCCGTCGAGGCAAAATTCCGGTCGCTGCCGGAGCCGCTTCGGCCGCCCTTGCTGCGCTTGCGCCAGACGATCCTCGATGTCGCCGCCGGGAATTCTGACATCGGGCCGCTTACTGAGACGCTGAAATGGGGCGAGCCGGCCTGGCTGCCCAAGCGGCCGAGGACTGGCACGACCTTGCGGGCGGACGTGCTCAAAGGTTCGGCGACGCATTACGCGCTCTACGTCCATTGCCAGACCAGCCTGATCGAGACGTTCAGGCGCCACTATCCCGTGCAGTTCAGCTACGAAGATACCCGGGCGCTGATCTTTGTTGCCGGGAGCGAGCCGCCGGCCGAGCCACTGGCCCACTGCATCGCGCTCGCGCTGACCTATCACCGCTGGGCAAGGCGCTGAGCGCCACACGCCGCTCAGGTTCTGCGATAGTCGCTCGGGTTCGCGCCCATCACCCGCTTGAAGCGGCGGTTGAAGGTCGAAAGATCGCCGAAGCCGCAATCGAAGGCGATGCCTGCGACCGGCAGCTCGGTCCGGCGCAGCAGCAATGTTGCCCGGTGCAGGCGGGTGCGCAGCACATATTGATGCGGCGTCATCCCGATCAGCGCCCGGAAGGTGCGCAGGAAATGATACGGGCTCATCGCCGCCTGCCGGGCTAAGGCGTCGATTGAGAGCGCCTCTTCGCAACGCTCTTCGATATGGCGCAGCACCCGCGTGATCCGGCGCTGATCGCGGCCGTTGGGCGCCTCGGCCCCGGGCTTTGTACCTGACAGCACGCTCGCCACAGCGCCGGCGAGGCGCAACGCGGTTTCCTCGAGCCGCTCGGGGTCATCCGCAGCGGTCTCCGCCGCGGCGACGAGGCTCGCGAGTGCGGGAAGCGGCGGCAGATGCGCCTGCGCGAAGCCCATTTGCCGTGCACCCGGCACGGCCGCGACAATACCTTCGAGCCAGGCCGGCTCGAACTGGAAGGCGAGGCAGCGGTCGCCCGCTGCATGCTCATGGCCGCATTCGAAGCAGGCGCCGCGATTGCCGAGCAGCAGCGAGCCCGGCGCCAGCATGGCGCCGCCTTGCGTCGAGCGGTAGCGGAACGAGCCGCTGCGGACGATGGCGATGCAGTGCTGCGGGTGCTCTTCCTCGAAGGCACGGTCGTCGGGGCCGGCCGTGCAGACGATGTCGCTGACCCGCCAGCCGGGGCCTGACGCCAGAAGATGAGCGGTCGCGGTCATGATCCGAGTTTAGCAGTTTTTCCCAAGCGAGGCCCGGGGCTCTGGGTCTAGCTGGAGCCAATCTGATCAAGACGGAGCCCGATCATGACAGCAGCGCCATCGACGCTGGCCGATGCCCTCATCGCCGCCGGGCCGGCGCCCGAATATGCGGAGAAGCTCGCCCTCTACGGCCAGTTCGTCGGCGCCTGGACCATGGAGGCGGTGATGCATGCCGACGATGGCCAACGTCACGAGGCCAGCGGCGAGATTCGTTTCGGCTGGGTGCTTGGTGGGCGCGTCGTGCAGGACGTCTGGAGCCTGCCGGGCTTCTTCCACGGTACGACGCTGCGCATCTATGACCCCGGCCAGGACGCCTGGCACATCCGCTGGAACGATCCGATCAAGCAGTATTACACGCACCAGGTCGGCCGCGCCGACGGCAAGGACATCGTCCAGCACGGCAAGCTCGAGGACGGCACCGCGATCCGCTGGCGCTTCACCGAGATCACGCCGGACTCGTTTCATTGGATCGGCGACCTCTCGCGCGATGGTGGCGCAAGCTGGCAGATTCAGGCCGATTTCCGGGCCAAGCGCATCAAGATTTGAAAGGGAGACGAGAGCCGTGTTCGATCACATCTCAATCGGCGTTCACGAGCTTGCCCGCACCAAGCGCTTCTACGATCGAGCGCTTGGTGCGCTCGGCTATGACTGCCTCAGCGCCGACGAGGGCTCGCTCGGCTATGGCAAGGGGAGTGTCGGCCTCTGGATCGGCGCCGTCTCCGCCGGTGCCGCCTGATCGCGAGTCGAACCTGCATTTCTGCTTCGTCGCGCCGACACGCCAGAGCGTCGATGCCTTCCATGCCGCGGCGTTGGCGGCGGGTGGCACCGACAATGGCAAGCCGGGCCTGCGCGAGTCCTACGGCCCCGATTACTATGCTGCCTTCGTCGTCGATCCCGACGGCTACCGCCTGGAGGTCTATTGCGGCAAGCCCGCCTGAACCAGTCGCGGCTGGGCTAATGCTCGGGCGGCAGATCATGCGCCGCCCATTCGCTGCGCGGGATCGCCTCGCCGACGCGGAACTGGAAGCCGGCGACCTTGCCAGTCGCTGCCATCTCGCAGCGGAAGCGCAAGCCGTACCATTGCTTGCGGCTGCGGAAGGCGGCGCCCTCCGCTTCCAGGGCGGTCTTCGTCAGCTTCGTGCCGGCCATGGCGAAGGCGACGACACGGTCGGGCTCGAACTCGGCCTTCCAGGCATGGATCTGGCTCATCGCCTCGAGATTGCAGAGCTGCTCGATGCGCTCGGCCGCGTCGAGCGTCTTCAGCGCTTCGCGCGTCCCGCGGCTGCGCGGATTGGCCAGCACGCTTTCGGAATGCAGCACCCGGGCCGTGATCATCGCTGGTGGCTCGGCCGGTGGTGGAACGGGCGGAGCGACCGGCTTTTCCGGAGGCGGGGCGGTGGGTGCCGCTTGCGGGAGTGGCACGATCTCAGCTGCCTGTGGAGGGGCGGGCGGCTGGATTGGGCCTTGCGGTGGCGCAGCCGGTGTCAACGCCTCCGGGCTGACCAGCTCGACCTCGATGCTCGCCTCGCTGACCGGAACAAAGCCGCTGAAGGCTTGGACGGCGAGCAGGGCGCCGAGCAAGGCAAGATGCAGGCAGAGCGCGACGGCGAGGCCGGGTTCGCGAAGGACGCGAACAGCGGGGCCGGGGCGCTGCATGCCCTGATCAATCGCCGTTGGTGCGGAAGGAGGGCATGAGCGGCGGGCGCTTACCTTAAGGCGTTCCGTGCAGAAGTCCGACCAAGCAGGCGATTTTGCGGCGGGGTCAGCGCCGGCTGACGGCGAAGGCGCCGGCGACGATCAGGAGCGCGCCGGCATAGGTGGTCCAGAGCGGGGCCTCGCTGAAGACGAACCAACCGAGCAGGCTCGCCCAGATCAGCGCCGTGTATTCGATCGGGGCCAGCCGCGAGGCGGGCGCGCGGGCGAAGGCCAAGGTCAGCGAGAGATGCCCGGCGACGCCGAGCGCGCCGGCAAAGAGATAGGCGAGGAGGTCGCCGCCGCTCATCGGCAGGAAGACGAAATAGGCCGGCCACGCCAGGCACAGCGCCGGCCCGGCATTCTGGAACAGCACGATGATCGCTGGATGCTCCTTCACCGCGATCCGGCGCAGCAGGATCAGGTTGAAAGCATAGGAGATCGCCGAGAACAGCGCGGCAGCGACGCCGAGTTCGGCGCCGGTGACGCCGCCCTGCAGGCGCGGCCAGACCATCACCAGCATGCCGGCGAGGCCGAAGCCGAGCGCCTGCAGGATGCGCCCGTCGAGCCGCTCCTTCAGGATCAGTGCCCCGAGCAGGGCGACGAAGACAGGCGCGAGGAAGGACAACGTCAGCGCCTCGGCGAGCGGCAGCACCGAGACCGAATAGAAGAAGCTGCCGGCGGTCAGGATCACCACCGGCACGCGCACCATATTGCCGATCAGGCTGGCGCGCGTCGGAAAGGCAGGGCGCAGGAAGGCCAGCACCACGACTGCGCAGAGGCCGCCCATGGCAAAGCGCATGAACAGCGCCAGCAGGAACGGATGCTGCTGCATCTGCGCCTTGATCACCGCATCCATCGCGGTGAGCAGTGCGATACCGAATGCGGCCCGCAGCGCGGTGTTGGGATTCATGGCTGCGCTGCGGTGAGCGGCTTGCGGAAATGGTATTCCCAGGTGGAGGAGATGTCAGCGAGATAACGCTCGCCCGGCCAGCGCACGAAGCCGAGCTTCTCATAGAAGCGGTGGCCACGGGTGAACTTGCTGTCGGACCACAGCATCATCTCGCCATAGCCACCGGCCTCGGCGAAGGCGAGCGTCTGGGCAAACAGCGCCTGTGCCAGGCCGCTGCCGCGCTGGCTCGGGTCGGCATAGACCTTGAACAGCTCGACTGCGTTCTGGTCGGGCACCGGAACGACGGCGATCGAGCCGACGATGCGGCCATCCGGCCCGTCCGCGACCCAGTGCCTGCCGCCCTTCTCGGCATAGTGGCTGGCGGGGCGGCGCAGCTCCGGGAATTCCGACCAGTCGAAGAAACAGTTCGGATATTCGGCGAAGGTCGCCGCGATCAACGCGGCGAGCGATTCCGAATCGGCGTCGGTGGCGTCGCGAAGGATGGGCAGGGCGATCATGATGGATCGCTTAGGGCCAATCCGGGACTCTGGAAAGATGGGCCGCTCGCGCTCCTGCCATGCCGTTACCGCAGCAATGCCAGCGCGGCGTCCGCCGTCAGTTTCAGCGCCGCGACCGCCAGCAGCAGGTAGCAGGCGAAGAACAGCCGCTTCTGGTCGAGCCGATCGTGCAGCCAGCGGCCGATCCAGACGCCGATCGGCGCGGCCGGCAAAAGCGCGAGCGCGGCCCAGAGCGCCTGCGGCTGCTTTAAGCCCAGCGCCAGATAAGGCGGCAGCTTCAGGAGGTTGCCGAGCATAAAAAAGGCGATGGTCGTGCCGACGAAGGCGGTCTTGGAGAGCCCGCGCGCCAGCAGGTACATGGCTACCGGCGGCCCGCCCGCATGGGCGACGAAGGTGGTGAAGCCGGAGGCCGTGCCGGCGAGCAGCGCCAATGGCGGCGAGACCGGCAGCTGGCCGGGCGGCGCGACGCGGCCGCGCAAAAACCAGTGGCCCGTGAAGGCGAGGGTGACGAGCCCGATGATCAGCGTGACGATGCGCGCATCGACGATGAGGAAGACCGCGTAGCCGATCGCGATGCCGGTGATCAGGCCTGGGATCAGCCAGATGAGGTCCTTCTTCGACCAGGTCGAGGCGCCGAAGCTGCCGATGGCGAAAAGATCCATCGCCGCGACCAGCAGCGCTACCATGATCGCGGCCTGCAACGGATCGACCACCAGCGCCAGCAGCGGTATGCCGAGGATGGCGAGCCCGCCGCCGAAAGCGCCCTTGCCGATGCCGACGAGCAGGGTCGTGGCCCAGCCGACAAGATAGAACAGCGGATCGCCCGGCATCGGCCTAGCCTGCCGCGATGGCGGAAGGCGACGTCTGGCCCGTCTGGAAACATGCGGTTTGGCGATTAGGCGGAATCAGCGCAGTCATGCGTCGCCGGTGCCGAGCTGGTCTGCCCCTTCGCGATGGCGTCATGACCGTTCTCCTGCCCTTCGTGATCAATGCCGGGCTGAACTTCGCCCTCGGGCTGCTCATCGCCTATTTCCTCGGCCCCGCCGAATTCGGCCGCTATGCCATCGGCGCTGCGATCATCGTCGTGCTCAACACCGCGCTGCTCGACTGGATCAGGCTCTCCACCGTCCGTTTCTACTCGCAGAAGAGCCGCGAGGAACAGCCGCAGATCAGGGCGACTCTCGATGTGCTGAGCGCAGGCATGACCATCGCGCTCACCGGGCTGCTCGTCGCGGCAATCATCGCGGGGGTGGATTTCGGCCTGCCGGCCATGCTGGTCGCAGCGTCGGTGCTGGGCGGCATCTGCGCCGGCCTGTTCGACTATCACGGCGCCATCGCCCGAGCCCGTTTCCTCGATGCGGCCTATGCCCGCCTGGTCATCGTCAAGAACGTGCTAGCGCTGCTTTTGATGGTTGGCGGCGCCTGGTGGACGCGCGACCCGACAATCGTGATGTTCGGCGGCGTTATCAGCGTGATGGCCGCCTTGCTGGCGGTGCGCCGGTCGCTTGCCGATGCACCACTGGTCTGGTCGGCCGCGCGGCGCGATCTCGCGCTCGATTTCGCGCGCTACGCACTGCCGCTCGTCGGCGCCAACGCGATCTATTCGCTGATCCCCTTGCTCAACCGCTCGCTGCTCGCCGACGCCTATGGCTTTGCCGAGGCCGGCTATTTCTCGCTCGCGGCCGATATGGGCCTGCGCCTGTTCGGCACGCTCGCCGCGACGCTCGAGATCGTCATGCTGCGCGAGGTGCTGCGGCTCGACGAAACGAAGGGGCGCCGGGCAGCGCAAAAGCGCATCGCCGAGAATCTCGTGATTGTGCTGATGGTGGCGCTGCCGGTGGCGGCCGGCCTCTTCCTTGTGCTGCCGGCTTTCGAGAAGCTGCTCGTGCCGGTAGCGTTCCACGGCCACTTCGCCGCCTACATGCTGCTGCTGCTGCCAGGCTTCGTCGCGCTCACGATCTTCGCCGGCGGACTTTATCCTGTCTTTCTGCTGGGCAAGCGCACCGGCATGGTGACCCTGGCCGCTTGCGCGGGCCTGGCCGCCAATCTCGCGCTCGTCTTCGGTGCCGATGCGGCCGGGCCGGAGCGGTTCGCGCTCGGCCAGACGGTGAGCTTCCTGATCGTTCTCGCCATCACCGGCTGGATCGCCTTACGGTCCTTGCCTGTGCTGCCGAAGCTGCGCGATGTCGGCTTCATCATTGCCGCGGTCGCGGTCATGGTTGCGGTGGTCTGGCCGCTCTCCGGACGCTTCCCGCCTTTGCCGGAATTGCTGCTGCAGGGTGCGCTCGGCGTCACTATCTATGGCGGGTTGATACTGGCCTTCGACGTGGCGCGCTGCCGGACATTGCTGAGGCTCTGGCTCGTGCTGCGCAAGCGAAGAGCATGAACCAAGCATTTACTCTGTTTGCTCGCGGATCGCTAAGGTTAATCGGCGGAATTCGAGCGATTAAGCCGGTTTCCAGTCGGGTAGAGTCAACGATTCACCGTTCATTTCAACGCATCGCCTCACGCTTCTCGCCTGTTGTGTCGAGAGAGTTGCGTCATGCGTCCGCTCTATTTCGTTCCCCTCGTCGCCCTTGGCGGTGCCCTGCAGCTATCGGGGCAGGCCAACGCTCAGACCTATTGGCGTCCGGCCGATCCGGTGGTCACGAGTTCTACGGCCCGCGGCCAGTATGGTGGCGGTTTCATCGAGATGCTGATGACGGGGCAGGACCCCAGCTATGGCCGGGGCGGCGCCGTCTACAACCGGCCGCAGCGCGGCGCCTATGGCCAGCAGCCGGCGATGCGTCGCCTCTCCGATTATGAGGCGCCGGTTCCGATCCAGGGCGACCCGATGGAGCCGCGCCGGGAGCGTCGCTCCGCTGCGCTCGGCGAGCCGATGCCGGCCGATCGGCCGATCGCCCGCACCCTCGATCCGCGCTTCCAGAAGCAGGAGGTCGCCTATGACGGCCCGCACAAGCCGGGCACCATCATCATCGACACGCCGCGCCGCTTCCTCTTCCTGGTTCAGCCCGGCGGGCGTGCCCTGCGCTACGGCATCGGCGTCGGCCGTCCCGGCTTCGAATGGGCTGGCATGAAATCTGTGACACGCAAGGCCGAATGGCCGAGCTGGACACCGCCGGCGGAGATGCTGAAGCGCCGGCCCGATTTGCCGCGCTTCATGGCCGGCGGCCCCGAGAATCCGATGGGGGCGCGCGCCATGTATCTCGGCTCGACCCTCTATCGCATCCACGGCACCAACGAGCCGAACACCATCGGCCAGGCCGTCTCCTCCGGCTGCATCCGCATGAACAACGACGATGTGGTCGACCTGTACGAGCGCGTGCGCGTCGGCGCGAAGGTCCTTGTGATCTGAGGAGCGCGAGACGGCGCGCAAAGAAAAAGACCCGCCTGTCGCCAGGCGGGTCTCGTCATTTCTGAACTGTGCTTAGGTCTCAGGCCCAGTCGTCGTCCCCGCCGCCGGAGCTGTCATCATAGCTGCCGTCGTCATAGCTGGCGTCCTGATAGGTGGGCTCCGGCTGGGCTTGCTGCGGCTCCGCCGCGGGCTGCTGGTCGGCCGCCGTCTGGGTATCCTTGGCCGCATCGCTGTTCTGCGAGGCGTCCTTGTTCTGCGCGGTGCTCGCCTCGGCCGGCTTGGCCTCGCTCGCTGCGCTCTTGTTGCCGCCGAGGGCGTTCATCAGCATGTTGCCGGCGACCATACCGCCGGCAACGCCAGCCGCCGTTGTCAGCGCGCTCGCCATGAAGCCGCCGCCGCCGCGAGCCGGGGGCTGCTGCGCCGGCTGGTTCTGCCAGGTGCCGGGTGCGGGTGCAGCGGCCGTGCCCTGCTGCGGCGCCATGCCCTGGTTGCCCGGCTGGCCGCCCCAGGGCGGGGAGGCCGGTTGCGGCTGGCCGCGCTGCGGGAAGGATGGCACCGAGCCGCTGCGGGCCGGCTGGCTCGAGCCGCCACCGAAGATGCCCGACAGGAAGCCGCCGGATTGCTGGGCTGGAGCCGGTGCAGGCGGTTGATTGCGCAACTGCTCGACCTCGGCCTGCAACTGCTCGATCTGGCCCTGCATGCTGGTGAGCGCCTGCTCCTGCACATAGACCGACTGCGCCATCGCATAGACGGCATAGGGCTGCTCGCGGAGGCGGTCAGCGATGAAACGCTCAGCCTCGGGGTCGCGGGGCTGGTTGGCCGCCTGACGCAGGCGGTCGAAAATCCCGGCGATCACGTCGCGTTCTTGCGGCGTCATCGTCATCTCCTCTCGATGTTGGACAAGGCGGTCGCCCTGTCGCATCGAAAGGTGGTGACGGCTTATGACGCTATCAAGGCGGTGCCTCGGCGCCTTTCTGTTGCGCCGAAAAAGACCTGCCTTCAGGCGTTGCCGACGTTGACATAGGTGAAGCCGCGCTCGTGCATCTCGCCGGAGCGGTAGATGTTGCGCAGGTCGACCACGACGGGATGCCGCAGCGCTGTCTTGACGCGGTCGAGATCGAGCGCGCGGAAGGCGTCCCATTCGGTCACGATCACCAGCGCATCGGCACCATCGAGGCAGGAATAGGCGTCGGGCGCGTAGGTGATCTCGGGCATCAGCGCCTTGGCGCTGGCCATCGCCTCGGGGTCGTAGGCGATGACCTCGGCGCCGGCGTCGAGCAGCGCCGTCACGATCGACAGCGACGGCGCCTCGCGCATGTCGTCGGTGTTGGGCTTGAAGGCGAGGCCGAGGATGGCGATCCGCTTGGCCCTGACCGAGCCGCCGCAGGCGGCAATCACCTTGCGCGCCATCGCCCGTTTGCGCTGGTCGTTGACCGCGACCACCGTCTCGACCAGGCGCAAGGGGCTCTCCATGTCCTGCGCCGTCTTGATCAAAGCGAGCGTGTCCTTCGGGAAGCAGGAGCCGCCATAGCCGGGGCCGGCATGCAGGAACTTGCCGCCGATGCGGTTGTCGAGGCCGATGCCGCGCGCCACCTCCTGGACATTGGCGCCGACCCGCTCGCACAGATCGGCGATCTCGTTGATGAAGGTGATTTTGGTGGCGAGGAAGGCGTTGCCGGCGTATTTGATCAGCTCGGAGGTCCGCCGCGTGGTGAACAACAGCGGCGCGGCGTTGAGATAGAGCGGCCGATAAAGGTCCTCCATCACCTTGCGGGCACGATCGTCCTCGGTCCCGATCACGATGCGGTCCGGTCGCTTGAAGTCCGCGATCGCGGCGCCCTCGCGCAGGAATTCCGGATTGGAGACGACAGCGAAGTCTGCGTCCGGCCGGGTCTCACGCATGATCCGCTCGACCTCGTCGCCGGTACCGACCGGAACGGTCGACTTGGTGACGACGACGGTGAAGCCCTCGATCGCCGCGACGACATCGCGCGCCGCCTGATGCACATAGGAGAGGTCGGCGTGGCCGTCACCGCGGCGCGACGGCGTGCCGACGGCGATGAAGACGGCATCGGCAGCCGCGACGGGACCGGCGAGTTCAGTGGTGAAGGAGAGCCGTCCGGAGCGGACATTGTTGGCGACAAGGTCGTCGAGGCCGGGCTCGTAGATCGGGATTTCGCCGCGCTTCAGCGCCGCGATTTTGCTGGCATCGGTGTCGACGCAGGTCACCTCATGGCCGAAATCGGCGAAGCAGGCTCCAGAGACCAGGCCGACATAGCCTGAACCGATCATCGTCACGCGCATCTGGCGTTCTCACCATCCGGCCGGCGGCCTGCCGGCCCGCAGGGCGTATCGCAAAACTGCGCCGAGGCAAATCGCTGCCGCGCGCATCGGCTCTCCGCGCCATATGGGGATCGTGGGTAACGCCGTCGTGACGACATGGCCGAAGGCAGCTGCAAAGCTGCCTTCGGGGTAGACCGGGTGGGAGGGACTAGATCTCAGATATCGTCCGGCGGCAGCGGCGCGTCGGTCTCGTCGAGCTCCGGCTCGGAGATCGGATTGCGGTTCAGCACGACCACTGTGGTGCCGGTCGGAACGCGGCTGTGCAGGTCGATGATGTCCTGATTGAACAGGCGGATGCAGCCCGAGGACACGGCCTTGCCGATCGACCAGGGCTCACTCGTGCCGTGGATGCGGTAGAGCGTGTCGCGGTTGCCCTGGTAGAGGTAGAGGGCGCGCGCGCCGAGCGGATTCTCGATCCCGCCCGCCATGCCGCCGGCCCAGCGCGCGTTCCGCTCCGGCTCGCGGGCGATCATGGCGGCGGTGGGGGTCCAGCGCGGCCATTCCGCCTTGCGGGCGACGGTAGCGCGGCCGCGCCAGGACATGCCCTGCTTGCCGACGCCGATGCCGTAGCGGATGGCGCGGCCGTTCTCGCGGACCAGATAGAGAAAGCGGGCCGAGGTATCGACCACGACCGTGCCTGGCGCTTCCGAGGTCCGGTAGTTGACCTCCTGGCGCAGGAAGCGCGTGTCGACGTCATCGATGTCGGTCGCCGGCAGCGGATGCCTCTCGTCCGGCCGCTCGTCATACATCGACAGGAAGGCGGCGTTCTGATGGGTCGGCGTGCGCGCCTCGAAGGGCTGCTGCGGTCCGGTGACACAGCCGGCCAAGCCGACGGGGACGAAGGCCGAAGCCATCGTCAGGAAGCGGCGACGGGAACAGGTGGCGGAAGCGTCAGGCAGGGGGGAGGACATTACTCGGCTCTTTGTGGGACGGCTGGCAGCGGAAACATGCGAATTGCCGACAAGTTCCAATGAGTTCTCGTCGGCTGACCCTTTCCACTTCACGGCTGGGCGTGGCGCCGGGGTGAAAAGCATGTGGCAGAATTATGGCCGGCGCGCAGCGTGGCTCGAATGCCACAGTGCGACATGCTGGCACTGCATGACCAGCGCATTGCTATCGGTGCGTGCATAAAACAAAAATATGAGCGCAAAAGTTAGTCTTTTGCTGCGTTTTTCATCGATGCGCAAAGGGGTGGGTAAGGAATTTAAAGGGCCCTTAACCGTTCGCGGCAAAGCTTTTTAAGCCCCATCGGCTTCGGTGCCTGGTCATGCCGAAAGTTTAAGCGCCGGTCACGTCTTCGACCGTGCGGAAGCACGAGCAAGAACATGAAATCGATCCGCTTCAAGGTCTTGGCGATGCTTGCGATCGTCGCCGTGGGCGCGATCCTCTCGGCGGCCCTGAGCCTTTATGCTCTTTCGCGCTCCAGCGACCTCAACGCGCGCTCCGACATCCAGGGCGAGATCGCGCTGGTGACCGAACGGATCAACACGCAGGTCTTCGCCGTGGTGATGGATTCCCGCGGCATCTACATGTCGAAGGATGCCAAGGAGGCCGAGGCCTTCGCCAAGCCGAAGGAGGCGCGTTTCCCGGTGATGCGCAAGCTCGCCGCCGATCTGGTCGCGCTGGTGCCGGCGGCAGAACGCGAGACCGCGCTCAAGCTGCAGAAATCGGTCGAGGAATTCATTGCCTTCCGCAGCGAGACGATCCGGCTCGGTCGCGAGGTCTCAACGGCCGCCGCCAACCAGCAGGGCAATAACGACCTGAACCGGGCCAACCGAAAGGCGCTGAACGACCAGCTGGTCGCCTTCGGCAAGCGCAATGAGGAGGTGGGCAGCAGGCTCGCCGCCGAGGCGGCCGATTTCACGCGCCAGATCCAGTGGATTCTGCCTTCGGTACTGCTTTCGACGCTGATTGCCTCGATTGCCGCGGCGGTGCTGTTCGCGCAACGCTCGATCACCCGCCCGCTGCTCGACCTTGGTGGCAGCATGAGCCGCCTCACCGCCGGCGAGACTGACATCGCGGTCCCGCACACCAAGCGGCAGGACGAGATCGGCGAGATGGCGCGCGCCGTTGCCGTGCTGAGGCAGAGCACGGAGCAGGTTGCGCTGCTGCAGGAGCAGGAGCGTGCCGCCTCGGCGGCGCGGATCCGCTCGGCTGATGCGATGGCGTCCGTTGTCTCCGATGTCGGGGAGGTTGTCGCGGCTGCGGCGGCAGGCGATTTTTCCGCGAGGCTTCAGATCGAAGATGCCGACGAGCAGATGCAGAAATTGGTCGCCGGCATCAACGAGATCAACGCCGTGGTCGACAATGCCACGACCGAGTTCGTCGACGTATTGCGGGCGCTGGCGACGGGCGACCTCACCCGGCAGGTGCCGACGGCCTACCACGGACGCTTTGCCGAGCTGAAGGGCGCGGTCAACGAGACGATAGAGCGCCTGGCCACGACGGTTCGGACGATCCAGCTGACGTCTTCTGAGGTCGGCATGGCGGCGCGCGAGATCAACATGGGCGCCGACGACCTGTCGAAGCGTACCGAGGAGCAGGCCTCGTCGCTCGAGGAAACCGCGGCGACGACGGAAGAGCTGGCCGCCTCGGTGAAGGCCTCGGCCCAAGGCGCCCGCCAGGCCGCTGCGATCGCCGAGGAGGCGATGAAGGCAGCGCAGGATGGCGGCGCCATCGCCGGTGAAGCCGTCGCGGCCATGGCCAGGATCGAAGAGGCCTCGAAGAAGATCTCCGACATCATCCGCGTGATCGACGACATCGCTTTCCAGACCAACCTGCTCGCCCTGAACGCAGCGGTGGAAGCCGCCCGCGCCGGCGATGCCGGCAAGGGCTTCGCGGTGGTGGCGAGCGAGGTTCGTACGCTGGCGCAGCGCTCCAGCGAGGCGGCCAAGGACATTTCCGGCCTGATCTCCTCGTCGAACAGCGAGGTCGAGACCGGCGTCAAGCTGGTCCGCCGGGCCGGCGACTCGCTGGAGAAGATCCTGTCGGCCTCGCAGAAGGTCACCGGCACGATCCAGGAGATTTCAGCAGCGTCCGCCGAGCAGGCCCATGGCATCGACGAGATGAGCCAGGCGGTCGCCCATCTCGACGAGATGACGCAGGCGAACGCGGCGCTTGCCGAACAGAGCGCCGCCTCGGCCGGCGCGCTGTCGGGCCGCATCGGCGAGCTCAACACGCTGGTGGCGAGCTTCCGGACGGACACCGGCACTGGCTTGGCCGCGCCGATCGCCGCAGCCCTGCCGAGCCTGCGCTCAGCCGTCGCTGGCTCGACGCCACGTTCGTCGGGGCGCCCCGCAGCAGTCGCCCCGCAGCGCAAACCTGCCACCGTCAGCGCCGGCGGCCATGGCTCCGAGCCGGAGCGGCTTCGCCAGCTCGCCGAGGCCGCCTTTGCCCAGAGCAAGGCCGCCGCGCCGCGCCGCGAGCCCACGCCGGTTGCAGCTGGGCCTGCTCGCAAAACCGCCAATGGCCGCGCCGGAGACGATGGCTGGGAAGAGTTCTAGGAAGCGCTAGGCCGAACGTCGGCTTGGTGTTTCGGCAGACAACATTGTCTTCGCCATCTGGCCGTAGAGCTCGGTCCAGGCTGCCCTCGTCTGTGTGGTGAAGTCGGCCCCCAGCGACGTCTCCAGGGTCCAGAGCAGGGCGCTGCCGACAGCCTCGTAATGCTCCGGCCGGACGCCATAGTTGCGATGGCGCTCGCCCAGTCGCGCGAGCAGGACATTGAGGCCGCCGGGGTCGTTGAGCATGGCGAGCGCGACCGTCAGCGTTTCCATCAGCTTGGCCGCTTGCGCCTGGATATCCGTCTTGAAGAGCGCCCGTGTGCTGGGCGCGGTGGTGAACAGTCGCTCATAGAACAGGCATGCCGTCTCGATCTTGCGCCGATGCAGCTGCGCAAAGCTCGACCGTACGAGCGCGATATCCTGCGGCGTCACGACCTTCCCCCCTTCAGCGTTGCAGCATGAGGGATCGTTCCGGAGATTCTCCGCCAATTCACGTGGAAGTGCAACCCAGAGTTAGCGGATTCTTGCGAATAAGAAGCAGTTAACTCTATGAGGCTTGCTCGCTGGCGCGCTTGGTCAAGCCGAGCCGCTCGCGGGCGAACCAGCGCGCCAGCATCAGCACCGCGACGATCGCGAGCCCGACCGCAAGCCCGATCCAGATGCCGACGCCGGCGAGTGGCGTGAGGAAGCCGAGGGCGGCCGAGAGCGGCAGGCCGATTCCCCAATATCCCAGGCCGGCAAACAGCATCGGTACCCGCGTATCGCGCAGGCCGCGCAGGATCGAGACGCCGACCACCTGCACGCCGTCGACGATCTGAAAGATCGCGGCATAGAACAGGAACAGCATGGCAAGCTGCGCCACTTCGGCGGCGCGCGGCTTGGTGGCGTCGAGGAACGGCACGACCAGCCAATGCGGGATCAGAAGCATCAGCAGGGCTGTGAAGCACATGAAGGCGGTGGCGAGCGCGAGCGCGGTCGCACCGGCACGGGCGATGCCCTCGCTGTCGCCGGCGCCGAAAGCACGCCCGACCCTGACGGTTCCGGCTTGGCCAATGCCCATCGGGACCATGAAACACAGCGAGGCGATCTGGATCGCGATCGCATGGGCGGCGAGCGAGGTCGGGCCGAGCAGACCCATCAGGAAGGCGGCGCCGTTGAAAATCCAGACCTCGAAGCCGACCGTCGTGCCGATCGGCAGTCCCATCCGCCAGAAGGCGCGATAGCGGCTCCAGTCCGGTCGCCAGAAGCGGCCGAACAGATGATAGCGCCGAAAGCGCCTGTCGAGCGAGACCACCATGGCGAGACCCGCGAACATCAGGGTCGAAGCCAGCGCCGTCGCCATCCCCGAGCCGGGCAGGCCGAGCGCCGGGAAGCCGAGTCGTCCGAACATCAGCACCCAATTGGCGAAGGCGTTGAAGACGACCGCGAAGAGCACGGTCACGAAGACCCAGAACGGCCGTTGCAGCGCCGCCAGGAAGCCGCGCAGGACGAGATAGAAGTAGAAGGGCAGGAGCCCCCATTGTAGCGTGTGTAGATAGGAAGCGGCAGCTTTCGCCAGCGCCGGATTCTGGCCCATCGCCGTCAGGATCGCCTCGGCTTGCCACAGGCAGAGCCACATCGGCCCAGCCATGGTCGCCGCCACCCAGAAGCCCTGGCGCACCGTGCGGCGCACGTCGCGGACCGAATGCCGGTTCCGCCCGAGCTCGATCGCGACCATCGGCGCGACGGCTGCCATCACGCCGATGCCGAAGATCAGGAAGGCCATATAGAGATTGGAGGCGAGCGCGCCGGCCGCCAGCGCATCCGGGCCGAGATGACCCATCATCACGACGTCGGTCGCAGTCATCGCCGTCTGCGCGACATTGGTCAGCACCATCGGCCAGCTCAGCGCCAGCATGGCCTTGACCTCGGTGAGCCAGGGGCTCGCCGACCGGTAGGGAAGGGCGATCTGCGACATCGCTGCCTTTTATCTGGGCAAATTGCTCCTTCACAGCCCTCGTTGCGCCGGGGCGAGCCGCGCCCTGCGCGGGGCGCGCTGCCGGTCCGCGCGGCAACGCTGATTCTGCCTCTTGCGCGTGCGGCCCGGTTCCTGCCTGCTGCGCATCTCGACCAAACCATGTCTGCCTGCGGAGAGCCGACGAAATGAGCACCAACCTGCGGATCGATGGGGAGCGCCTGGTATCGCGACTGGCGGCCCTGTCGAAAATCGGCGCGACGCCGGAGGGCGGCTGCCGGCGATTGGCGCTGACCGATGAGGACAAAGCGGGGCGCGACTGGCTGGTCGGCGAGCTGAAGGCGCTCGGCCTCGATGTCCGTGTCGATGCGATCGGCAATATCGTCGGCATCCTCAAGGGCCAGGAAGACGGGCCGGCGGTGATCATGGGCTCGCATATCGACACGGTTGGCACCGGCGGGCGCTTCGACGGAGCGCTGGGCGTGATCGGCGGCGTCGAGGTGCTGGCGGCGCTGCGCGATGCCGGCGTGACCCCCAAACGCGACATGGCGGTGATCGCCTTCACCAATGAGGAGGGCGCGCGCTTCCACCCCGACATGCTCGGCTCCTATGTCTGGGCCGGCGGGATGAGCGTCGAGGCTGCTCACGTCGAACTCGATGCTGACGGCGCCGTGCTCGGCAGCGAGCTGAAGCGCATCGGCTATCACGGCGCGGAACAACCGGGCTTCCTGCCGGCGCATGCCTATCTCGAACTGCATATCGAGCAGGGGCCGGTGCTGGAGAGCGAGGGCGGCGGGCTCGGCGCAGTCACCGGCATCCAGGCGATCTGCTGGCTCGAGCTGACTCTCACGGGGCGGCCGAGCCATGCCGGCACCACGCCGATGCGCTATCGCAAGGACCCCGGCCTCGCCGCGGCGCGAATCAACATCTTCGCCAACGAGCTGACCAAGACGATCCCGGGCCAGCTCGCCAATTCCGGCGTGATCCGCGTCCGGCCCGGCAACGTCAACGTCGTGCCCGAGACTGTGGTGATGACGCTCGACCTGCGCAATCCGTTGGACGCGCCACTGGCTGAGGCCGAGGCGGCCGTGCGGAAGTTCTGCGCCGAATTATCGGCGCGCGACGACATCGCCATCAGCTTCCGCGATCTTGCCCGCTTCCCGGCGACGCCCTTCGCCGAGGAGCTGATCGCCAGCGTTGAGGCGAGCGCCGCCGAGTTCGGCTTGCCGATTCGGCGGATGATCTCGGGCGCCGGCCATGACGCGCAGATGATGTCGCGCCTCTGCCCGACGGCGATGGTCTTCATCCCCTCGATCGGCGGGCTCTCGCACAATCCGGCCGAGCTCAGCAGCGACGACGACATGGTCGCCGGCGCCAATGTCCTGCTCAGCGCCGCCTGGCGCGCCGCCAACGCCTGACGGGGATTCCAGTCATGACCGCCATCGCTTCGCTGTCCGCCGCCGAACTCGGCGGCCTCTATGCCGCTCGCGAACTCTCCCCGGTCGAGGTCGCCAGGGATGCGCTTGCCCGCATCGACCGTTTCGAGCCGGAGGTGAATGCCTTCGTCGTCCGCGAGGAGGGCGTGACGCTCGCCATGGCCGAGGCCGCGCAGGCGCGTTGGCTGAAAGGCGAGGCGCTCGGTCCGCTTGACGGCGTGCCGGTGACGATCAAGGACAATCTCGGCGTTGCCGGCTGGCCGATGCGGCGCGGCTCCGCGATCGCCTCCGATGTGCCCTTTCAGCAGGACGCGCCCGCGACGGCGCGGCTGCGCGAGGCCGGCTGTGTCTTCCTCGGCAAGACGACCATGCCGGAATATGGCTGGAAGGGCGTCGGCGATTCGCCCTTCTCCGGCATCACCCGCAATCCCTGGGATGTCTCGACCGGCCCGGGAGGCTCCTCTTCGGGCGCCGCCGTCGCTGCCGCGCTCAATCTCGGCTGCATCCATCTCGGCACCGATGGCGCCGGCTCTGTGCGCATTCCTGCTGCCTTCTGCGGGGTCTTCGGCCTGAAGCCGACCTATGGCCGCGTGCCGGCTTGGCCCGCCTCGGTGATGGGGTTCCTGGCGCATCTCGGCCCGCTGACCCGCACCGTGCGCGATTCCGCCCTCGCCATGAATGCGATCGGCCGGCCTGACGCTCGCGATATGACCGCCTTCAAGGACATGCCGCCCGACTTCATGGCGGAGCTTGATCGCGGCGTGCGCGGTCTGCGCATCGCCTGGTCGCCGCGGCTTGGTGGCGACGCCCTGGTCGATCCTGAGATCGCGGCTCTGACGCACGCGGCGGCGCTGGCGTTCCGCGAGCTTGGCGCGACGGTGGAGGAGGTCGATCCTGGCTTCGACGACCCGATCGCGACCCTGACGACGCTCTGGTCCGCCGGCGCGGCGCTGGCATTGCGCAGTGCCGATGTGGCCGCGCGCGCGCAGATGGATCCGGGCCTGGTCGCGGCCGCCGAGATTGGCGAGGCGATCGACAGCGCGACCTATGTCGATGCCCTGCTGTACCAACGCAATGCGCTCGCCTATCAGATGGCGCAGTTCCACGAGCGCTTCGATCTCCTGCTGTCGCCGACACTGCCGCTGCCGGCCTTCTCTGTGGGCCGCAACACGCCCGAGCATGGCCGTTATGGCGAGGATTGGACGCGCTGGACGCCGCTGACCTACCCGTTCAACATCACGCAGCAGCCAGCCGCCGCCGTCCCGTGCGGGCTGACTTCGGCCGGATTGCCGGCGAGCCTGCAAATCGTCGGGGCCTTCGGCAATGATGCGCTGGTGATGCAGGCGGCCGCGGCCTTCGAGGCGGCGCGGCCCTTCGCCCGTGTCGACGCGCCGATCAAATCGATTTAGTTTTTAGGGCGCAATTTTCTGCGGCGGCTGGGTGGGCTCGCGCGTCATTTGTTTGCAAACGATGTCGCGGGCGGCAAACCAGTTCCGTCTGGCACGAACCCTGCAGAGCCAATTCTTGTCGTAGCGACCCGTCAAGCGTGTTGTCAGGTGCAGATTTTTCTGCCCACACTCTAGGCAAGGTCGCCCGATCAGAGGCCGCCGCCGCTTCAGGGGAGAGTACAAGATGGACCGCAGGAATTTTCTGAAGACCGCCGCCGGGACCGGCGTTCTGGCAGCAACCGGCGGTCTCGCCATGCCGGCGCTCTCGCAAGGCGCTGCCGCCAAGACGCTGCGCTTTGTGCCGCAGGCCAATCTCGCCAATTTCGACCCGATCTGGGGAACGCAATACGTCGTCCGCAATGCCGCAGCATTGGTCTGGGACACGCTCTACGGCATCGATTCGAAGTTCCAGCCGCAGCGCCAGATGGTCGAAGGCGAAGAAGTTTCCTCCGACGGGCTGACCTGGACCTTCAAGCTGCGTTCCGGCCTCAAGTTCCATGACGGCACGCCGGTGCTCGCCAAGGACGTGGTGCAGAGCCTCAAGCGCTGGCAGGCCCGCGACCCGATGGGCCTAATGATCAAGGCGATCGAGAACGAGCTCTCCGCCGTCGACGATCGGACTTGGACATGGAAGCTCAAGCAGCCCTTCCCGAAGATGCTGTTGGCGCTCGCCAAGAACAACGCGCCGTGCTCCTTCATCATGCCCGAGCGCATCGCCAAGACCGATCCGTTCACGCAGATCACCGAATATGTCGGCTCCGGGCCGATGAAGTTCGCCCGCAATGAATGGGTGCCGGGCGCCAAGGCCGTCTTCGAGAAGTTCGCCGACTATGTGCCGCGCTCCGAGAAGGCCGATTGGCTCGCCGGCGGCAAGAATATCTTGGTCGACCGCGTCGAATGGGTGATCATCCCCGATGCCGCGACCGCGGCAGCCGCTCTGCAGAGCGGCGAGGTCGACTGGTGGGAAACCCCGCTCTCGGATCTCGTGCCGGTCCTAAAGGCTCACAAGGACATCAACGTCGATATCGGCGATCCGCTCGGCAATATCGGCGCCTTCCGCATGAACCACCTGCATCCGCCCTTCAACAATCTGAAGGTGCGCCAGGCGGTGCTGACGGCGATGAACCAGGAAGACTTCATGCGCTCGATCGTCGGTGACGACGACAAGCTCTGGAAGCCGCTGCCCGGCTTCTTCACCCCCGGCACGCCGCTCTACACCGAAGCCGGCGGCGATATGCTGAAGATGAAGAACGTCGCGGCCGCCAAGAAGCTCATCGCCGAGTCCGGCTATAATGGCGAGCCGGTGATCTGCGTGGTGGCGCAGGACATGTCGGCGACCAAGGCGATGGGCGACGTCACCGCCGAACTGCTCAAGAGCATCGGCCTGAAGGTCGATTTCGTCGCCACTGACTGGGGTACGGTCGGTGCCCGGCGCGCCCAGAAGACACCGCCGAGCCAGGGCGGCTGGAGCATGTTCCACACCTGGCATGCCGGCGCGGACTGCATCAACCCGTCCTCCTACACAGCGATCCGGGCCAATGGCGACAAGGCCTGGTTCGGCTGGCCGGACGTGCCGGCGGTCGAGACCGAGGTCACCAACTGGTTCAATGCCAAGGATCAGGCCGAGGAGAAGGCGGCGATGGACCGGCTCAACAAGGCCGCTGTCGAGAACGTCGTCTACGCGCCGACCGGCTTCTACCTGGGCTATCAGGCCTGGCGGAAGAACGTCACCGGTGTGACCAGCGGCCCGCTGCCCTTCTTCTGGAACGTCGCGAAGGGCTGAGACCAGAGCAAGCCTATGTCCCGGCTTTAGCTGGGGCATGGCCCAGATCACGCCCGCCGGATCTATCGGGATCGCAATCCTGATCGGTCCGGCGCCAGCAGCGGCAACTCAGGGTTTCGATGCTCGCATTCATCATCAGACGCATCATCACGACGATCCCCGTCATGGCTTTCGTGGCGCTGTTCGTCTTCTCGCTCCTCTACATCGCGCCGGGCGATCCGGCCGCCGTGATCGCCGGTGACCAGGCCTCGCCGGCCGATGTCGAGCGCATCCGCCAGAGTCTCGGGCTCGACCGGCCCTATCTCGTCCGCTTCGGCGAATGGTTCTTCCGGGTGCTGCAAGGTGACCTCGGCACCTCGATCTTCACCTCGCTGCCGGTGACGCAGCTGATCGCCCAGCGCATCGAGCCGACGCTGTCACTGATGGTGCTGACGCTGATCCTGGCGGTGTCGATCGCCGTGCCGCTCGGCGTCATCGCGGCCTGGAAGGCCGGTACCTGGGTCGATCGCGCCGTGGTCGGCTTTGCCGTGTTCGGCTTTTCTGTCCCGGTCTTCGTGATCGGCTACCTCTTGGCCTATGTCTTCGCGCTCAAGCTCGATTGGGTGCCGGTGCAGGGCTACACGCCGATCGCGCAAGGCATCTGGCCCTGGTTCAAGAACCTGATCCTGCCGTCGATCACGCTCGGGACCGTCTATATCGCGCTGATCGCGCGCATCACCCGCGCGACCATGCTCGAGGTGCTCCAGCAGGATTATGTCCGCACCGCCCAGGCGAAAGGCGTCGGCAACCGTGACGTGCTCTTCCTGCATTCGCTGAAGAACGCGGCGGTGCCGGTCGTCACCATCATCGGCATCGGTGTCGCGCTGCTGATCGGTGGCGCCGTCGTCACCGAGAGCGTCTTCGCCATTCCAGGGCTCGGCCGGCTCACGCTCGATGCGATCCTGCGCCGCGACTATCCGGTCATCCAGGGCGTCGTGCTGATCTTCTCGTTCGTCTACGTGCTGGTGAACCTGGCCGTCGACCTGATCTACACCCTCGTCGACCCGAGGATACGCTATTGACCGCTCCAGCTGCTCCACTGCCCCTGGCGGATGAAATCGGCGCGGGCGTCAAGCCGCCCAGGCGCTCCTATCTGCGCAAGCACCCGTCGGTCGCCATCGGCGGCTTCCTCCTGCTGCTGATGATCTTCATCGCGGTGTTCGCGCCCTTGCTCTTCACGGTCGATCCGACGGCGATCGCCACCTCCAGGCGCACGCGCGTGCCGTCCGAATTGTACTGGTTCGGCACCGACATGCTCGGCCGCGACATCTATTCGCGTGTCGTCTACGGCGCGCGGGTCTCGCTGATCGTCGGCTTCTCAGTCGCCATCCTGGCGTCGGTCGTGGGTCTGGCGATCGGGTTGTTCTCCGGCTTCGTGCGCTGGGCCGACGGCATCGTCATGCGCGTCATCGACGGCATGATGTCGATCCCGCCGATCCTGCTCGCTATCGCATTGATGGCGCTGACGCGTGGCTCGGTCGGCAACGTCATCCTTGCCATCACCATCGCCGAGATCCCGCGCGTCGCCCGCCTGGTCCGCAGCGTCGTGCTCTCTTTGCGCGAGCAGCCTTATGTTGAGGCGGCGATCTCGAATGGCGCCCGCGTGCCGCGCATCATCATCAAGCACATCCTGCCCAACACAATCGCGCCGATGACGGTGCAGGCGACCTATATCTGCGCCAGCGCCATGATCATCGAGGCGATCCTGTCCTTCATCGGCGCCGGCGTGCCGCCTGCGACCCCGTCCTGGGGCAACATCATGGCCGAGGGCAGGGCGCTCTGGCAGGTCAGGCCGCATATCGTCTTCTTCCCGGCTGTGTTCCTGTCGATCACCGTGCTCGCCGTGAACCTGCTCGGCGACGGATTGCGCGACTCGCTCGATCCAAGACTCGCCAAAAGCATCTGAAAGCGGCCTGGCGTCATGTCATGCGTTGCTGTCGGGCCTCGTCGGAGCCCGGTCCGTTCGTCGAATTGGCTCGCAGGCGCGCGAACTCACTCGCGCTGCGACGCGGCCGCTTTCCGTCATGGGACTGCCGGCTGGGCGCTAGGCGCGAAGATCGACGACGACGTCGCCGGACACCGCGTCGGTGACGCCGAGATTGCCGCCAAGATCTTCGAGCGTGTCGCGGAAGCTATTGAGCGTCGCGATCATCTGGTCGCGAGCGCCCTTCAGCGCGGCGAGGTCGGCCCATTCGCCGATCAGGCAATAGGAATGGTCACCGGTCTTGATGATGTGCCCCTTCGCGAGGCCCGGCCAACTGGCCTTGCCGCCGCGATGGGCATCGAGGAACTCCGCCTCCCGGCCGGGCTTGATGCGGAAGCGAACGACATTGAACGTGGTCATGGGCTTGGTCCGAAGCTCGGTGCTGCCTCGGCAGCCGCGGCCGGCGGTTCCGGACCGAGCCCAGAGGGAACGCTCGACGCTATTGCCGCAACGGCAACTGCGCAATGGCGCACAGGGATAACGCCGCACATCTGCAGCGGCGGCCCTCGCTAACAGTCAAGCACAGCAGGAGCCTTTGCCATGCCTCGCATTCTGACCGTCGGCGCTGCCCAACTCGGGCCGATCCAGCGCGAGGAGAGCCGCAGGCAGGCGGTTGCGCGCCTGATCGATCTGATGCGTCAGGCGAAATCGAATGGCTGCGACCTCGTCGTCTATCCGGAAGCGGCGCTGACCGCCTTCTTCCCGCATTGGTGGATGGATGATGAGGCGGAGATTGACAGCTATTTCGAGAGCGCCATGCCCTCGAACGAGACCGCGCCGCTCTTCGCTGAAGCCGAGCGGCTCGGGATCGGCTTCCATCTCGGCTATACCGAGCTCGCCCATGAGGACGGCCGCAAGCGCCGCTTCAACACCGCGATCCTCGTCGACAAGGCCGGTGAGATCGTCGGTAAATACCGCAAGATCCATCTGCCGGGCCATCCCGAGCATCGCCTGGACGCTCCCTTCCAGAATCTCGAGAAGCGCTATTTCGAGACCGGCAATCTCGGCTGGCCGGTCTGGGAGACCATGGGCGGCCGGCTCGGCATGATGATCTGCAATGACCGGCGCTGGCCCGAAAGCTACCGGGTCATGGGCCTGCAGGGCGTCGAGATGGTTCTGCTCGGCTACAACACGCCCAAGCACAACCCGCCGGCGCCCGATCATGACCGGCTCGGCAATTTCCACAACCAGCTCGTCATGCAGGCCGGCGCCTACCAGAACGCGACCTGGGTCGTCGGCGTCGCCAAGGCCGGGCTCGAGGCCGGCGTCGACCAGATCGGCGGCTCCTGCATCATCGCCCCGACCGGCGAGGTGGTAGCGCAGGCGGTGACCGAGGACGATGAACTCGTCGTCGCGCGCTGCGATCTCGACCTCGGCAACAGCTACAAGAATTCGACCTTCAACTTCGCCAAGCACCGCGAGCCTCAAGCCTACGGCATGATCGTCGAGCGCAAGGGTGCGGTGGTGGCGTGAGCGCTGTTGGCGCATGCGTCGCAGTCGCCGGGCGCGGTCGAGAACCGGCTCTGATCAGGCCAAGGGCTCCCCGATGCCGCGTTCGTTCGTTGAACAGAGAGACGCGGCGCTTCGACAGGAGTGATGACGTGTCCCCCGATCCCCTGAACAAGGACTGCTTCTTCCCGCCCAAGCTCGCCCAGCACGACGCGAACGCGCGTGGCCTCGCCGGCGGCCCGCAGAATGGCGGCATGTCGAATGTCCAGCGCATCCATCTCAGCGTCGGCCAGTACTATTTCCGGTTCTGCGATTCGGCCCGCTTCGCATCGGACCCGGCGCGTGCTGCGGCGGGCCCCTGGTGGGCCGAGTACGAGGTCTTTCTCAAGGTGAAGCAGGCGGCGCGGCGCCAGGGCACAATCCAGCGCTACGCCAACATGGCGGGCTCGTCACGGCTCGCCTATGCGGCCAAACTGTACTTTGCCATCCCCTATGAATGGGGCGATTGCGGCTCGCTGGTCATCGCCCGGCTGGAGGATCGCCTCGACGCCTTCAAGGGGCGTGGCCTGCCCGCTTACCTGAGCGGCGCCGACCCGCGCGACGGCGGCGCGAAATACATTCCCATGCAGGACCCGACCATCTCGCAGCTCTACATTCCTGAGCTGCATAACCACTTCGCCAAAGCCTTCTCTATTATCCAGAAGGGCGCTACGGCCAGCTTCGCCTGAACGCGAAGCGGCCGCCCGCCCGGTTTCCCCAAGGAGCTGTCATGACTCACGATCTCATCCTGAAGGGCGGGCGGGTAATCGACCCATCGCAGAAGCATGACGGCATCATCGACGTCGCCTTCACCGACGGGAAGGTTTCGGGCTTCGGCAAGGACCTGAAGGGGGCCAAGGAGATCCGCGACGTCTCCGGCTACATCGTCACGCCCGGGCTGATCGACCTGCACACCCATGTCTACTGGGGCGGCACTTCGCTGGGCATCGACGCCGATGAGTTCTGCCGTGCCTCGGGCGTCACCACCTCGGTCGACACCGGCTCGGCCGGCCCCGGCAACTGGCCGGGCTTCCGCAAGCATGTGATCGAGAAGAGCCAGGCGCGCATTCTCGCCTATCTCCATGTCTCGCATGCCGGCATCTACGGCTTCGACCACCGCGTCATGGTCGGCGAGAGCGGCGATCTGCGGTTGATGAACCCGATCGACTGCGTCGAGGTCGCCGACAAGAACCGCGACCTCATCGTCGGCATCAAGGTCCGCGTCGGCCTGCACGCCTCGGGTACCTCCGGCACGGTGCCGCTCAACATCGCGCTGCAGGTCGCCAACGAGGTCGGCATGTCGCTGATGTGCCATATCGACCATCCGCCGCCGTCCTATGAAGAAGTCATCGGCATGCTCAGGCCGGGCGACGTGCTGACCCACGCCTTCCGCCCGTTCCCGAATGCCCCCGCGACCGCCCAAGGCACGGTGAAGCCCGAGGTGCTCGCCGCCCGCAAGCGCGGCGTGATCTTCGACATTGGCCACGGCAAGGGTTCGTTCTCGTTCAAGACGACACGCGCGATGCTGGCCAACGGCTTCGAGCCGGACGTGATCTCCTCCGACGTGCACAAGCTCTGCATTGACGGCCCGGCTTATGACCAGGTCACCACCATGTCGAAGTTCCTCTGCATGGGCATGAGCCTGAACAATGTCGTTGCCGCCTCGACCGTGAACGCCGCCACGGCGCTGAAGCGGATGGAATACGGCTCGCTCAAGGTCGGCTCGCTCGGCGACGCGACGGTGCTCACCGTCAAGGAAGGCAAGTTCGACTATGTCGACGTCGTCGGCGAGCATCTGATCGGCGACAGGAAGATCGTCTCCGAGGGCGTGGTGCTGAAGGGCGCCTGGTGGCACCCCAAGCGCAGCAACAAGTTCAGGAAAGTCGAGGCGGCGTAAGGCACGAGCGTCATTCTCGGGTCAAGCCCGAGCATGACGTGCAGTTGTTCTGATGACCACATATCCAACCTCCTGGCGCTCCATGGCCCCCGCCGACTTGCCAGCCGTGCTGGCTGTCGCGGCTGAGGTGCATCCTGACTACCCGGAAGGCGAGGCGGTCTACGCCGAGCGGCTCGCGCTGTATCCGGCCGGCTGCCTCGTCCTGGCGGGCGGGGAGGGCGTCGGCGGTTATGTGCTGAGCCATCCCTGGCGGCTCGGACAGGTGCCGGTGCTCGACAGCCTGCTCGGTGCATTGCCTGATCAGGCCGACGCCTATTACATCCACGACCTCGCTCTGCTGCCGGGTGCGCGCGGCGGTGGCGCCGCCTCCGCCTGCGTCAACAGGCTAGCGTCACACGCCCGTGCCTCGGGCTTCGCCCGGATGGCGCTGGTCGCTGTCGGCAACTCGGCCGGCTTCTGGCGTCTTCACGGGTTTCACGAGGCGCATGACGAAGCGCTTGCTCGCAAGCTTGCGAGCTATGACGATGCGGCCCGCTACATGGTCCGCGATCTCGACCACGATTGGAGAACAGCATGAGTGCCGAAGACAAGCTCAAGGAGCTGGGGCTGACCCTGCCCGACGTCCCGACCCCGGTCGCGACCTATGTCAGCTTCAAGCGCGTCGGCGAGTTCATCTACCTCTCCGGCCAGGGGCCGAAGCGCGCCGACGGCACCTATCCGACCGGCAAGGTCGGCGCCGGCGTCTCGATCGAGGAAGCCTATGAGCACGCCAAGCAGACCGGGCTTGGCCTGCTCGCGGCGATGAAGAAGGCGGCCGGCTCGCTCGACAAGATCGAGGTCGTCAAGCTGCTCGGCATGGTCAACGCTGCGCCCGACTTCGCCCAGCATCCCAAGGTCATCAATGGCTGCTCGGACCTGTTCGTCGCCGTGCTCGGCGACAACGGCCGCCATGCCCGCTCCGCCGTCGGCATGGGCTCGCTGCCCAACAACATGACCGTCGAGATCGAAGTCATCGTCCGGGTGCTGCCGTGACCACTGCGCTCGCTGAAGAGATCGCCCGCGTCTACGGCACGCCGGCCGTCGTCATCGACCTCGACAAGGTCGAGGCCAACATCGCCCGGCTCCAGGCCGCCTGCGACGCCGCTGGCGTCGCCAATCGCCCGCACATCAAGACCCACAAATCGCCCGAGCTGGCGCGGCTCCAGGTCGCCGCCGGGGCGCGCGGCATCACCTGCCAGAAGCTCGGCGAGGCCGAGGTCATGGCCGATGGCGGCATCGACGACATCCTGATCAGCTACAACATCCTCGGCGAGGAGAAGCTGGGGCGCCTTGGCGCCTTGCAGCGCCGCGTTCGGATGATCGTCGCCGCCGACAACCTCGTCACGATCGCCGGCTTGCCCAAGGCGGCCGAGATCGCCGGGCGCAATCTCGAGGTCGTGGTCGAGTGCGACACCGGCCGCAAGCGCGCCGGCGTCGAGACGCCGGGCGAAGCGGTCGAGCTCGCCAAGCAGATCGCTGCCTCCAAGGGCCTGACCTTCGCCGGCTTCCTGATGTACCCGCCGGAAACCGGCTGGCCGGCAACGCAGGATTTCCTCGACATCGCCAATGCCGGGCTGCGCGAGGCCGGCCTCGAAGCCGGCATCATCTCGACCGGCGGCTCGCCCAATATCCCGAATATCGGCAAGCTCAAGGGCTCGACCGAGCATCGCTCGGGCACCTCGATCTTCAACGACCGCATGCAGATCGCGGCCGGGGTGGCGGAGCTCGAAGACTGCGCGCTGACGGTTTACGCGACGGTGGTCAGCCGGGCCGGAGCGGAGCGCGGCATCCTCGATTCCGGCTCGAAGACGCTGACAAGCGACAAGGGTAATCTGGATGGGCACGGCTACATCCTCGAATATCCGCTGGCCCGGATCGCGCAATTCGCCGAGGAGCACGGCTTCCTCGACCTCTCCGGCAGCAATGAGCGGCCTAATGTCGGTGAGGTCGTGCGGATCGTCCCGAACCATGTCTGCGTCGTCGTCAACATGGTCGATCGGCTGGTGACGGTGCGCGGCGACAAGCTCATCGGTGAACTGCCGGTGGCGGCAAGGGGCAAGTTGACCTGAAGGCCAAACGTCATGCTCGGGCTTGACCCGAGCATCTCAGCCCGGAGGGGGCGCTGATCGGCGCCTTCTCGTCATGAGATTCTCGGGTCTGCGCTTCGCTCCGCCCGAGAATGACGCCCAGTCTTCGCTACCCCTTCCCGCGCTCCTCCAGGAATTCGACCAGATCCTGCCGGACCAGCTCGATATGGTCGACGAGCAGGCGGCTCGCTTCCTTCAGCGCTCCGGCGCGGCAGAGCCGGATCAGCTCGTTGTGCTCGGCCTGCGCCCGCTCGATCGAAGAGCTGCGCTGCAATTGCAGGCGCGTATAGCGGTCGCTGGTCTGCAGCAGCCCTGAGACGATAGTGAGCGTGCGCGGCTGCGTCGCCCGCGCATAGAGCGCCATGTGAAAATCGGCGTTGAGCACGCCCCAGCGGCTGATGTCGCCCGCTGTTATCGCCTGCTCGAAGGCGGCCTCCATCCCGGCGACAGCCGCGAAATCTTGCTCCGTCAGCGCGGGCACCGAACTCGCCAGCAGCCGCGGCTCCAGGAGCTTGCGCAACTCGAAGACGTCGTCGATCTCGCCGAGCGACAGCCCCGAGACGATCGCGCCCTTGTGCGGCACGATTCTGACGAAACCCTCCGCTTCGAGCTGGAACAGCGCCTCGCGCACTGGAATGCGGCTGACCTCAAAGGCCTGCGCCAGCGCGTCCTGCCGCAATTGCGAGCCGGCCGGATAGCTGCCGTCGAGGATCTCTTGACGCAGGCGATCGACGATCGCCGAGGACAGGGTGCGGTGCTTCAGGGGAGGGGACATCGGCCGCACCCTAGCTGATGGCGTTGGGGAAAACCATTGACACGTAGATTTTATACAATCTACAACACGATCAGGGGAAGACAAGAATGAGCAATGAAGCTGTTGCGGCGCGTAGCCGCTCCATGGTCGTGCCGGAGGTGATCGTCGCGGTGTCCGGACGCCTGCTCCGGGTCGAGCACCGCGCCATCCAGGGGCTGATGTTCCTGCTGTCGGCGCTGATCCTGCTGAACGTCGTCACGCGCTATAGCGGCCATCCGATCTACTGGATCGACGAATCCGCGGTCTACAGCGTGGTCTGGCTCACCTTCATCGGTGCCTCCGCGATGACGCGCATGCGGCTCGACTTCGCGGTGACCATGCTGACCGACCGCTTCTCCGAGCGTGGCGTGGCGATCTTTCGCGTCATCGCGACCCTCGGCGTCATCCTGTTCGGTATCGCCCTTGGCGTGATGTGCTGGCTCTGGCTCGATCCGATCGGCATCGCGCAGGCGGGCTTCGACGCCAGGGAATACGCGGGCCAGTCCTTCAACTTCATCTACACCGAGCGCACGCAAACGCTGAACTGGCCGACCTGGGTGATCTACCTCATCATGCCGCTCTTCGCGGTGTCGATGACGCTGCATGCCCTCGCGAACCTGTTCGAGGATCTCGGCCTCGTCGCCAGGCAGGAGCTGCCCGGCTTCGCCGCCGCCAATGCCGACGGGGTGGTGAACTGATGGCGATCACGATTGGAGCCTTCTTCGGCATCATGCTGGCCGGCGTGCCGATCGCGCTGTGCCTCTGCCTCGGCGCGCTGGTCTACATGGCGGCGACCGGCAACATGCAGCTCCTGCCGAATTACCCGCTGCAGATGTTCGGCGGCGTCGACAGCTACGGCCTGATCGCCATCCCGCTCTTCGTCCTGATCGGTGAGATCATGAATGGCGGCGGCATCACCCGCCGCATCGTCGACCTCGCCATGGCCTTCGTCGGCTCGCTCCGTGGCGGCCTGGCCTATGTCAACATCCTCGCCAACATGTTCGTCTCCTCGATCCTCGGCTCGGCCACGGCCCAGGTCGCGATCATGGCGCAGGTCATGGTCCCGGAGATGGAGCGCAAGGGCTATGACAAGAACTTCGCCGCCGGCCTCACCGCCTATGGCGGCATGCTCGGGCCGATCATCCCGCCCTCGGTGATGTTCGTCGTCTACGCCGTGCTGGCGCAGGTCTCGGTCAGCGACATGCTGATCACCGGCATCGTGCCCGGCATCCTGCTGACGCTGATGTTCTTCCTCGTCATCGCGGCGATGGGTTTCGTCTACAACTACCCGGCCGGCGAGAAGCAGACCCTGCGCGAGCGCGCCATGATCGTGCTCGGCGCCGCGCCGACCCTGCTAATCCCGATCGTCATCGTCGGCTCGATCCTCGGCGGCCTCGCCAATGCGACGGAAGCGGCTGCGGTCGGCTCGGTCGCGGCCGCCTTGATCGGCCGTTACTGGACCAAGGAATTCAAGTTCGAGCAGCTGCCGCAGATGATGCTGCGCGCCGGCGTCTATTCGGCGATCGTGCTCTTCCTGGTCGCGGCTGCTGCCGTGTTCTCCTGGGTTCTGGTCTACGGCAAGGTCCCGCAGGCGGTTGCCGCCTCGATCCAGGCGATCGCCAAGGATCCGGTGACCTTCATGCTGCTGGTCAACGTCATCCTGCTGATCATCGGCACGGTGATCGACGGTATCCCCGGCTTGATCATGACGGTGCCGATCCTGCTGCCGATCGCGACCGAGGTCTACGGCATCGATCCCCGCCATTTCGGCGTCGTCGTCGTGGTCAACCTCGTCCTCGGCTTGCTCTCGCCGCCGGTCGGCCTGTGCTTCTTCGTCGCCGCCGCGGTGACCGGAGCCAAGCCCGGCAAGATGTTCCTGGTGACGCTGCCCTTCTTCATCATCTCCTGCGTCCTCCTGGTCCTGCTCTCGATCTACCCATGGCTGTCGCTGGTCCTGGTGAAGTGAGTTCGTTCGTCAACCAATAAGGGGAGTTCCGTCATGACCATTTCGCGCCGTCATCTGATCGCCGCCGCTGCGACCCTGCCGATCGCCAAGCCGGCGCTGCTGCTCGCCCAGAGCAAGGAGCTGCGCTTGGGCATCCTCACCCCGAACGGCCATCCCTGGAACGTCGCGGCCGTCAAGGTTGGCGAGCGCCTGAAGGCCGAGACCAATGGCCGGCTGAACCTGACGGTCTTCCACTCCGGCCAGCTCGGCAACGAGGCGGCGATGCTGCAGCAGATGCAGTCCGGCGCGCTCGACATGGGCTGGATCATGGCTGCCGAGCTTGGCTCGCGCGTGCCGGCGATCGGCGCGATCACCGCGCCCTACATCGTCGACTCCACCGCCAAGATCGCCAAGCTGGTGCGCGATCCCGTCGCGATGAAGCTGTTCGACGTGCTGCCGCGCGAGACCGGCTGCGTCGGCATGGCCTGGGGCATCACCGGCATGCGCGCCGTGTTCTCCGCTAAGGAGATCGATGGCGTCGCCGGGATCAAGGGCATGAAGCTGCGTATCAACCCGACGCCGGTCTATCGCGACTTCTATCAGCTGCTCGGCGCCGCCCCGACCCCGATCCCGACCCCGCAGGTCTTCGACGCCATGACCAATGGCCAGGTCGACGGCCTCGAGGCCGATCTCGAATTCTCCTGGAACCAGCGCTTCGACAAGGTCTCGAAGACCATCCTGCAGATGAATGCGATCTTCATGCCGGTGATCGCGCTCGCTTCGGGCCGCGTCTGGCAGGGCATGCCGGCGGGCGATCGCGAGCTGATCCAGAAGACCGTCCGGGCAGCGCTCGACGAGCAGATCGACGCGCTTGCCGTCAACGAGCCCAAGCTCGTCGAGCAGTTCAAGGCGGCCGGCGCCAACTTCAAGCTCGCCAATCCGAAGGACGCCGAAGCGGTCGTCGCCGAGTTCGACAAGATCTGGCTGCCCAAGGCGCCGGTGCTTGCCGATTTGCGCAAGGCCGGCAAGTCGATCTCAGCCTGATTTTTTGGGCTATCATCATGGCTGTGGGCGAGAGGCCCGCAGCCGCATTTCCTCCCGTGAGCGGACCCCTGCCATGACCAAGAACATCTTCAGCGGTACGATTCCCGCCCTGATGAGCCCCTGCACCGCCTCGGGCGACGTCGATTACGCCGAGCTGGTGCGCACTGGCCGCCACCTGATCGACGCCGGCATGTCGGCGGTCGTCTATTGCGGCTCGATGGGCGACTGGCCGCTGCTGACCGACGAGCAGCGCATGGAGGGCGTCGAGGCCCTGGTGAAAGGCGGCATTCCGCTCATCGTCGGCACTGGCGCTCAGAACCCCAAGCGTGCCGCTGCGCTCGCCGCCCATGCCAAGAAGGCAGGCGCGCAGGGCCTGATGGTGATCCCGCGCGTGCTCTCGCGCGGTTCTTCGCTGCAGGCGCAGCGCGCCCATTTCGAGGGCATCCTGGAAGCGGCGGTCGACCTGCCGTCGGTGATCTACAACAGCCCGTATTACGGCTACGAGACCAAGGCCGACCTGTTCTTCGCGCTGAATGCGCGCTACCCGCACCTCGTCGGCTTCAAGGAGTTCGGCGGCGGCGCGGCGCTGACCTATGCGGCCGAGCACATCACCAACCGCGATCCCAAGCTGACCCTGATGGTCGGCGTCGACACGCAGGTCACGCACGGCTTCATCCGCTGCGGTGCCGGCGGCGCGATCACCGGCATCGGCAATGCTCTGCCCAAGGAAGTCCTGCACCTCGTCGCACTCTCGCAGAAGGCTGCGGCCGGCGACCCCCAGGCCGAGCGCGACGCGCTCGAGCTGGAGCGGGCACTCTACGTCCTGTCGTCCTTCGACGAGGGCGTCGACCTCGTGCTGTACTACAAGCACCTGATGGTGCTGGAAGGCCACAAGGCCTATGACCGCCACTTCAACGACGCCGACAAGCTCTCTGACGCCCAGCGCAACTACGTCGAGACCGAATGGCGTCGCTTCAAGAGCTGGTACGCCAAGTGGGCGGCCGAGGGGCGGGCCGCCAAGGCAGCGTGAGCGTCTCGCTTCCCTTCTCCTCCCCTTGTGGGAGAAGGTGGCCCAAAGGGCCGGATGAGGGGTTGCTCAGGTCTTCGAGATTTCGAAAAGCGCGACGGTGAGCCGACGATCAGCGTCGCGCGACCCCTCACCGTAACCTTCTCCCGCAAGGGGAGAGGGGACAGGTCGCGCCTATTCCGGATGCCGCGCGTTCCACGCGGCGGCATACTCACTGCACAGCCGGTCGAGCTCGGCTCGGTCGGTGACGCCGGCAGGGCGCGCCCGCGAAGGCGAGGCCTGCTGGAACGGCACGGAACGCTGATGCGCCACCCGCCAGATCCGGCGCAGCTCGACAAGCGGCTCGGCGTGATCATCGACCCGGACATCGAAGCTTGGCACCGGCTCGCCGGCCCAGATCCGGATCGCGCAGGATTGCCGGCCGCGCTTGTCGCCGCCGGCCTTCTCGCCGGCTTCGAGCGCCACCAGCAATCGTTCGTCGAAGTCGAGCCCTGAGTTCTCGACATAAGCCTTCAGCGTCTCCTGGACGACCTCCGGCCCGGCCAGCATGTTGCCCGCCACCGAGACCTGCGGCCCGTTCACCGCCCCGCACCAGTCGATGCAGGCATTGCCGGTATAGGAGGCGGTGCGGCCGTCGCGGTCGATCAGGTGCACTTGCCGGTGCGCCCGGCCTTCATCGGCCGCGGTCAGGCTAGCGATGATCTCGACCGAGGAGCGTCCTTCCTGCAGCAGTCGCAGGCCGTCGACGCCGTAGAGCGGGTTGACGAAGGCCTGCGTCGCGATCGCGCCGACCCGGCCGCAGCCATAGGGCACGCGTGCGCCGACGGCGAAGGCGCAGGTCGAGACGGCGACGCCAAAAGCGCCGGTCGCGGCATCGCGCGCGACGATGGACCAGGTCATGAGCGATTCCTCAGCGGCCGGCGGCGTAGGCCTGCATCAGACGTGGCGTCGCCGCGGCGCGCAAGAGCCCATTGGCGCTCTTTTCGGCTGCCGTCAGACGCCCAACCGTCCAGGCGGGAGCTCGCTCCAGATCATGCCCGCGTCGCACGAGATCGGCCAGCACCGCCTCGCCGGCGCTCTCTTCGACCGCCAGATGCCCCGGCCGCGCCTCGCGCGGATAGAAGGTTGAGGGGAAATGCTGGGTGTGGAACAGCGGCAGGTCGATCGCCTCCTGCAGGTTGAGGCCGTGATGCACCCGGCGCAGGAACATGCCGAGTTGCCATTGCTCCTGCTGGTCGCCACCCGGCGTACCGAAGGCGAGGCGCGGCTCGCCGTTCTCGAAGGCGATGGTCGGCGTCAGCGTCGTGCGCGGGCGCTTGCCGGGCGCGAGCGAGGAGGGCAGGCCCTCTTCGAGGAAGAAGGCCTGGGCGCGCGAGTTGAGCGGGAAGCCGAGCTCCGGGATTACCGGGGAGGATTGCAGCCAGCCGCCCGACGGCGTCGCCGCGACCATGTTGCCCCAGCGGTCGATGACGTCGATATGGACGGTGTCGCCGCGCTGCGAGGAGGCGACCATCGAGGCCAAAGTCGGCTCGCCGATAGTCGCGCCGCTCGTGGCGCCATGCTGGCCGGCGATCCGGATATTGGCGAGCGCCTGCGCGACCTGGGCTCCGAAGCCGGGCACTGCGCCAGGCCTGATTTCCTGTGAGGCCTCGGCGCCGATCAGCGCGCGCCGGCCGCGGGCATAATCCTCCGACAGCAGCGTCGCCAGCGGCACCTTCACGAAATCCGGGTCGCCGTAATAGGCCTCGCGATCGGCGAAGGCGAGCTTCATCGCCTCGGCGACATGGTGGATGAACTCGGGGCTGGCCGGGCCCATCGCGGAGAGGTCGAAGCCTTCGAGGATCTTCAGCGTCTGCAGGAAGACGGGACCCTGGCCCCAGGGGCCGATCTTGAACACCTCCCAGTCGTGATAGGTCACGCTCGCCGGAGCCTCGTAATGCGGTGTCCAGCCGGCCATGTCCTGCGCCGTGAGCAGGCCCTTATGTCGGCGCCCGGTCGAATCCATCGGCGCTTCCGTGCGGCAGAAGGCGTCCATCGCCTCGGCGACGAAACCCTTGTACCAACAGTCATAGGCGGCCTGAATCTGCTTTTGACGGTCGCCGCCGGCAGCCTCCGCCTCCGCGAGGATGCGCTTGTAGGTTTCCGCCGCCGCCGGATTGCGGAAGAGCTCGCGGCCCTTCGGGACGTTGCCGCCCGGGAGATAGACTGCGCCCGATGTCGGCCATTCATTGCTGAAGAGGTCGGTCAGCCCCGCGATCGTGTCGGAGACGCGCGGCAGCATCGGGTGGCCGTTCTCGAAATAGCCGATCGCCGGCTCCAGCACCTCGCGCAGGGGCAGGCGGCCATGGTCGCGCAGCATCGTCATCCAGCCGCCGAAGGCGCCGGGGATCACGGTCGAGAGCAGGCCGTCGCCGGGGATGATGTCGATGCCGAGGTCCTTATAGGCCTCGATCGTCGCCGCGGCCGGCGCCGGCCCCTGGGCGCAGAGCACTTCGACCTTCTTGGTCTCGGCCGAATAGAACACCGCCGGCATGTCGCCGGCCGGGCCGACCAGATGCGGCTCGACCACCTGCAGCACGAAGGCGGCGGCGGCGCAGGCGTCGAAGGCGTTGCCGCCCTTCTCCAGCATCGCCATGCCCGACGCGGTCGCGAGCCAGTGCGTCGAGGTGACGACGCCGAAAGTGCCGAGGATCTCGGGGCGGGTGGTGAACATGAGGCAGTTCCTTAGGCGATAGGATCAGGATTCTTTGGGATCGAGCGCGTCCCGCAGGCCGTCGCCGAGCAGGTTGAAGCCCAGGACCGCCAGGAAGATGGCGACGCCGGGCGCCACCGACATCCACGGCGCCTGCTCCATGAAATTCTTGGCGACGTTGAGCATCTGGCCCCAAGACGGTGAGGGCGGCTGCTGGCCGAGGCCGAGGAAGGAGAGGGCGGCTTCGAGCACGATCGCCTGCGCCATGAACAGCGTCGACTGGACGATGATCGGGGAGAGCGTGTTCGGCGCCACATGGCGAAACAGGATGTAGAGGCTGCCGCCGCCGATGGAGCGGGCGCCGTCGACAAACTCTTCGTTCTTGATCGCGAGCACCTGCCCGCGCACCAGCCGGATCAGGATCGGCGCGAAAGAGAGCCCGATCGCGATCATCGCATTGGTCAGCGACGGGCCGAGAACGGCCGCGAGCGCGATCGCCAGAATCAGGAAGGGGCAGGCGAGCAGGGCTTCAGTGACGCGCGAGATCACCGCGTCGATCCAGCCTCCATACCAGCCGGCGATCAGGCCGATCGGCACGCCGACGCCAAGCGCGATCGCGACCGAGATGATCCCGGCGAGCAGCGAGGCCTGCGCGCCGAAGATCAGTCGCGAAACCTGGTCGCGGCCGAGCTCGTCGGTGCCGAACCAGTAAAGCTCGGAGGGCGGCTTGCGGATGGCGAGGAAATTGGACTTCAGCGGGTCGGCGAGCGGCAGCAAGGGCGCGAGCAGCGCCATCGCGACGAAGACCAGCACGATCAGGCCGCCGATCCGGGCCGAGCGGCTGCGCATCAGCTTACGGAGGGAGCCGCGGCCATGAAGGTTAGCCCCGGTGGCGCGGACGGTCATGGCGCCCATCAGCTGTCCCTCAGGCGCGGATTGACGAGGATGTAGAGGACATCCGCGAGGAGGTTCATGATGATGAAGCCGATCGCGGTGCAGAGCACCACGCCCTGGACGACGCCATAGTCGCGGTTGAAGACCGCATCGACGATCAGCTTGCCGAAGCCTGGGATGGTGAAGACCTGCTCGGTCAGCACCGCGCCGGCGAGCAGTTCGCCGAACAGGATCGTCGACAGGGTGATGATCGGCACCAGCGCATTGCGCAGCGCGTGCCGGTTGATCACCGCATCCTCGGCCAGCCCTTTGGCGCGGGCGGTCCGGACATAGTCGGACTGCAGCACTTCGAGCATGGCCGAGCGGGTATGGCGCATCAGTGAGGCCGCGAGCCCGCCGCCGAGCACGAAGGCCGGCATGATCAGCCGCTCGATCGCGGCGCGCGGGTCGCTGAAGATCGATTCGAAGCCCGAGGCCGGCAGCCAGCGCAACTCGACCGAGACCAGCAGGATCAGCATGATCCCGAGCCAGAAATGCGGGACCGAGAGGCCGAAGAGCGCGACGGCGCTCGCCGAATAGTCGGCGATGGTGTCCTTGCGCCTGGCAGCGATGATGCCGGCGGGGATACCGATGCCGACGGCGACGATCATCGAGGCGACGGCCAGCTGGAAGGTGACGCCGAGCTTCTGCACGATCAGCCCGAGCACCGGCTCGCCGGTGCGCAGCGAACGGCCGAAATCGCCCTGGATCACCTGGCCGAGCCAGGCGAAGAACTGCACCACGATCGGATCGTCCATCCGGTAGATCTGGCGCAGGCGCGCGATCACCTCGGGATCGCGCTCCTCGCCGGCGATCACTAGGAACGGATCGCCCGGCAGCGCCCGCTGCAGGGCGAAGACGAAGAGCGACACCAGGAACAGCGTCGGGATCGCGATCACGAGGCGGCGGCCAATCAGCGCGAGCATGGCTGCCGCTTACCTCTAGGAGGCAGGGAGAGAACGGGATCGCCGCGCTCTCCCTTGTCGAACGACATGCTCACGACCGCTTCAGTCCCGACAGCCGGATCATCCCGTCGGGATTGATCACGAAGCCCTGGAGGTTGGAGCGCAGCGCGAAGAAGACGGTCTGGTTGTAGAGATAGACGATCGGCAATTCGTCCTGGAGCATCTTCTGCGCCGCGTCGTAGCGCTTCTTACGCTCGGCGACGTCGTAGATCGTGCGGGCCTCGTCGAGCAGCTTGTCGACCTCGGCGTTGGAATACTTGCCGTCGTTCTGGTTGCCCTTGCTGGTAACGAACTGGTGGATATTGCCGTCGGGGTCGATGCGGCCGGACCAGCCGATCCGGCTCATCTGGAACTTGCCCTGCTGCTGGTCGCGCAGCTGGCTGGCGAATTCGGTCGAGCGGATCTGGACGTCGATGCCGACCTCCTGCGCCATCGCCTGGATGACCTGGCCGAGCTGGGCGTCGACGGGGTTGTTGGTGACGAAGAGATCGATGCTGACCTTGGCGACGCCAGCCTCCTTCAGCAGCGCCTTGGCCTTGGCGACGTCGCGCGCCGGCACGGGGAAGGCGGCAGAGAGATACTGGTTGCCGGGATTGAAGGGCTGGATCATCGGCTCATAGAGCCCTTCGAACACGACCTGGCTCAGCACCTTGCGGTCGATGGCGAGCGACAGCGCCTGTCGCACCCGCTTGTCCTTGCCCATCGGCTGGTTGGCGGCCTCGCCATGGCCGGTGTTGATGGTGATGCCCTGGTAGCCGAGATTGGCGGTGCTCTGGACCTTCAGGCTCTTGTCGCCCTGGGCCGATTTCACATCGGTCGGCGCCAGACGCTCCAGCATGTCGAGCTCGCCGGCGCGCAGGTTGGCGAGCCGGACCGTGGTGTCGGGGATGGCGCGGTAGACGATACGGTCGAACTGGTACTTGTCGGCTTCCCAGTGCCCCTTGAACTTGTCGAGCACGATGCGGTCGTTCTGGACGCGCTCGACGAATTGGTAGGGGCCGGAGCAGATCGGCTTGGCGGTGATGTCGGGGCCGAGGCTCTTGGGCGACAGCATCATGCCGGCGCGATCGGTGAGCTGGGCGAGCAACGTCGCATCGGGACGCTTGAGCTTGAAGACGAGCGTCGCCGGATCGGGAGCGCTGACGTTCTCGACCGAGGCGAGCTCGGATTTGCGCAGCGAATCCGGCAGGGTCATCGCCCGCTCGATATTGGCCTTGGCGGCCTCTGCGTTGAAGGTTTCGCCGTCATGGAACTTGGCGTCTGTCCGCAGCTTCATCGTCAGCGTCAGCCCGTCGGCCGAGAACGACCATTCGGTCGCGAGCCGCGGGATGATCTTCAGCTCCGGGTCTATGTCGACGAGCCGGTCGCACAGCCCCATGAAAACGATGCGGCCGACGAAGGTGCGTGCCTTGTGCGGATCGAGCATATCGGGGTCTTCCTGGAGCCCGATGCGCAAGGTCGACGGCGATTGGGCCTGGGCCGGAAGTGCGGCGAGGCCGAGCAAGGCCGCCGACGCAAGCAGTACGATACGTTTCATCGCTGTTCCCCTGTTTGTTTTGCTTTGATAGTGGCCCGCTGACCGGTGCGCCCTCGCTCTTCGGCGATTCTGGCAGCTCCGCGGGTTCATTCTGACTTGGTCCCATTCGGTACCAAGTTGGCGCATTTCAAGGTGATCGTCGATAGGCTCGCCTTGTCCCTGCCGAGCGTTGTCTGAAACATTCCACGCCAACGCGATTGGTGCAATGGATACAGTATGACGAATGCCAGTCGCCAGCGCTTGCATGGCAGCGGCGCGATCCGGCTCTGTCGCTGTTTGCATCGATTCTGGTATGCAAGATTTGCCGGACGTTGCTCGTATGCTTATGCGGCAAGTCCAACAGAAAAGGTCGAACGATGCTGCTGGGTGTGATTGCCGACGACATGACGGGCGCGACCGACGTCGCCCTGATGCTGAACCGCGCCGGCATGCGCACGGTCCAGGTCATCGGCGCGCCCGCTGCCGGCGCGAAACTGCCCGAGGCCGATGCCGTCGTCGTCGCGCTGAAATCGCGCACCAATCCTGTCGCTGAAGCCGTGGCGGATTCGCTCGCCGCCTGCGAGGCGCTGCTGGCTGCCGGCGCGCGGCAGATCCTGTTCAAATACTGCTCGACCTTCGATTCGACGGCCAAGGGCAATATCGGCCCGGTCGCCGATGCGCTGATGCAGCGCCTAGGCGCCCATCAGGCCATTGTCTGCCCGGCCTTCCCGGCGAATGGCCGCTCGATCTTCCAGGGCTATCTCTTTGTCGGCGAGGTGCCGCTGCACGAGAGCTCGATGAAGGATCACCCGCTGACGCCGATGCGGGATTCGAACCTGATGCGGCTGATGGGCGCGCAGACCGGGCACAAGGTCGGACTCGCCTCCTATGCTGCCGTCAACCAGGGCGCTGCCGCCGTGCGCAAGCGCCTGGCCGAACTAGCGGCGGACGGCGTGCGCTATGTCGTCACCGACGCGCTCGACAACGGCCATCTGATGGTGCTCGGCGAGGCCATTTCCGACCATGTCCTGCTCACCGGCGGCTCCGGCATCGCCATGGGCCTGCCCGAGAACTTCCGCAAAGCGGGGCTTTTGCCCTGGCGTGAGACTGCGACGCATCTCTCGGCGCCGGCCGGCCGCGCCGGCATCATCTCCGGCAGCTGCTCGGCGGCGACACGCGGTCAGATCAAGGCGGCCCTGGCTGCCGGCATCCCGGCGCTGAAGGTCGATCCGCTGGTGCTGGCCGGTGGCAAGCAGACGGCGAAGGAGCTGGCGGATTGGGCCCTGGCGCAGCCGGCCGACAAGCCCTTCCTCGTTTACTCTAGCGACGACCCGGCTGAGGTCGCAGCGGTGCAGGACAAGCTCGGCCGCGACAAGGCCGGCGAGACGGTCGAGCACGCCTTCGCCGAACTCGCGCGACTTCTGAACGCCGGTGGTGTCACCCGCCTGCTCGTGGCGGGCGGCGAGACTTCCGGCGCGGTCGTGCAGGGGCTTTCCATCCGCACGCTGGAGATCGGCCCTGAGATCGATCCCGGCGTGCCCTGGACCCGCGTCGTCGACGGGCCTGACATGGTGGTGGCGCTGAAGTCGGGGAATTTTGGCGCGCCCGATTTCTTCCTCAAGGCGTGGGAACTCTTGAGGTAGCGCGATCGTGTCGCGTCGCCTCGCGTTTGCGCTTCGGTAAACTCGTATAGGATAGGCGGTGCAAGCGAGGCTTTGGGGGTGCAGATGGCGTTTCTTGGCGATCTCCTGACCAGCGTCGCCGATCGCGGCCGGGCGCTGATCAATTTCGAGCGCTTCGCCTCGAACCGCCGGCGGCCGCTCGACAAGCTCTGCGAGGACCTGCTCTCGGGCCGCGGCGAGGCTTCCGGCATGGCGCTGGCGCAGGCCGTTCTCGATGACTGGGAGCGGCTCGACGAGGCCGGTCGGCTCGCCTTCTTCCGCCTGCTGCAGGAGCGCTTCGGCCCCGATCGCGAACGGCTCGACGCCGCGCTGCAGCATTATCGCGACAATCCCGACGCCGAGGCGATCGGCCAGCTCCATCTCGCCTCCGAGCCGCGCCGGCAGGAGCTGTTCCGCCGGCTCAATCTCGCGCCCGGCGGCACGCATGTGCTGGTGCGCATGCGCGAGAGCCTGTTCGAGGCGATGAAGCAGGAGCCCGATCTCAAGGCGGTCGATGCCGATTTCCGGCACCTGTTCGGCTCCTGGTTCAATCGCGGCTTCCTGGTGCTGCGCCGGATCGACTGGACCACGCCGGCCAATGTGCTGGAGAAGATCATCCGCTACGAGGCGGTCCACGCCATCAAGGACTGGGACGATCTGCGCCGCCGGCTCGAGCCGGCCGACCGGCGCTGCTTCGCCTTCTTCCACCCGCAGCTGATCGACGAGCCGCTGATCTTCGTCGAGGTGGCGCTGACCCGCGAGAGCCCGAGCCGCATCGTCGATGTGCTGAGCGAGGAACGCGAGGTATTGCCGGCGTCCTCGGCGACCACGGCGGTGTTCTATTCGATCTCCAATTGCCAGGAGGGTTTGCGTGGCATCTCCTTCGGCAATTTCCTGATCAAGCAGGTCGCAGAGGATCTGAAACGCGAGCTGCCGGGGCTCGACGTCTTCGTTACGCTCTCGCCGGTGCCGGGTTTCGCTCGTTGGCTCGGGCCGTTGCTGGCCGAGCCGGCCGAACTCGGCCTGACCAATGAGGAGGCGGCGCTGCTGATGCAGGCGCCGGCCGAGGTCGTGGCGCTCGACGAGGTGACCGAGGCCCGCCGCGACAAGCTGCTCGGGCAGATGCTGGCGCAATACATGCTGCGGGCCCGCACGTCTTCCGGACGTGTGATCGACCCGGTCGCCCGCTTCCATCTCGGCAATGGCGCGCGGCTGGAGCGCATCAATGTCGGCGGCAACCTCTCCGACCGCGGCCTGCGCGAGTCGCATGGCGTGATGGTCAATTACCGCTACGAGCTCGACGATATCGAAGCCAATCACGAGGCCTTCGCCAGCCGCAACACCGTGGTCGCATCCTCCTCGGTGAAGAAGCTGCTGCGGCCGGCCAGACACTGAACAACACACAACGGAAACGCCTGAAAGGACCCGAAATCATGGGCAATCATCTGTTCGACCTGATCAAGGCCCGCATGCCGGCGCCAACCGCGCCCTTCGCGTTCCTCGATGACGGCCGGACCTATTCCTATGCCGACATGGTCGCGGTCTCCGCCCGCTTCGCCAATGCGCTGGTGGCGCTCGGCGTGAAGCCCGGCGACCGCGTCGCCGTCCAGGTCGAGAAGAGCCTGGAGGCGCTGATGCTCTATCTCGGCACCGTCCGCGCCGGGGCGATCTTCCTGCCGCTCAACACCGCCTATACCCCGGCCGAGATCGAATACTTCCTCGGCGATGCCGAGCCCGCCGTCTTCGTCTGCGATACCGCCAAGGCGGAGGCGCTGAAGCCCTTCGCCGACAAGGCCGGCGCGAAGCTGGAGACGCTCGGCGTCGGCGCCGGCAGCCTGCTCGACAAGGCCAATGCCGCTGCGGCCGAGTTCGCCGATGTTGCCCGCGGCGCCGACGATCTCGCCGCGATCCTCTACACCTCCGGCACGACCGGGCGCTCCAAGGGCGCCATGCTCAGCCATGACAATCTCGCCTCGAACGCGCTGGCGCTGGTCGACTACTGGCGCTTCGGCAAAAGCGACGTGCTGCTGCACGCTCTGCCGATCTTCCACACTCACGGCCTCTTCGTCGCGACCAATGTGATCCTGTTCGCCGGCGCGGCGATGATCCTGCTGCCGAAGTTCGACCCCGAGCAGGTCTTCAAATACTTGCCCAAGGCGACCAGCATGATGGGCGTGCCGACCTTCTATGTCCGCCTGCTGCAGGATCAGCGCCTGAGCAAGGAGGCGACGAAGCATATGCGCCTCTTCGTCTCCGGTTCGGCGCCGCTGCTGGCCGAGACGCATCGCGAATGGCGCGAGCGCACCGGCCACGCCATCCTCGAGCGCTACGGCATGACAGAGACCAACATGAACACCTCGAACCCCTATGACGGGGAGCGGGTGGCAGGCACGGTTGGCCTCCCGTTGCCCGGCGTTTCGGCCCGCGTCACTGATCCGGAGAGCGGCAAGGAACTCGCCCGCGACGAGATCGGCATGATCGAGGTCAAGGGCCCGAACGTCTTCAAGGGCTATTGGCGCAATCCCGAGAAGACGGCGGCCGAGTTCCGGGCCGACGGCTTCTTCATCACCGGCGATCTCGGTAAGATCGACCCCGCCGGCTATGTCCACATCGTCGGGCGCGGCAAGGACCTGATCATCACCGGTGGCTACAACGTCTATCCCAAGGAAGTCGAGGCCGAGATCGACGAGATGCCGGGCGTGATCGAGAGCGCCGTGATCGGCTGCCCGCATCCGGATTTCGGCGAGGGCGTCACCGCCGTGGTGGTGGCGAAGGCCGGCGCGGACATTTCCGCCGCCGGCATCGCCAAGGCGCTGGAGCAGCGCCTCGCCAAGTTCAAGCAGCCCAAGCAGGTCTTCGTCGTCGCCGACCTGCCGCGCAACACCATGGGCAAGGTCCAGAAGAACCTGCTGCGCGAGCAGTACAAGGACATCTACGCCAAGCAGCTCAAGGCGGGCGAGTAGGCTGCCTCTCAGCTGGTGCCGGAGCGCGCTTGCCTCCTGATCCCGGCAAGGAGCGCGGCGGCGACGGGAAGGCCGGCGGGAAAGCCGCTCGGCTCGACCAGGAGCGCACAAACCGCAAACCAGGCCAGCAGTCCCCAGCCGACAAAGGCCGGAACCGCTTGGCTATGCGCGTCGAGATGCAGGATCAGGCAACCGAGCAGAATGCTCGGTATCGCAAAGCTCCCGATCGTCGACCAGAATGCGGCACCACTGGCGGCAAGCTCGCGCGGCTGGTCGGCGAAAGGCTGCCAATGCGCCAGTGTCCACTGCGTCAGGCCGAGCCAGCCTGAAATCTCGCCGCGTGCGTCGAGGCCTAGCACCAGCAGATGCAGGATTCCGAGAGCGACCAAGGCTCGCGCGCTCCAGCGGATCATGTTGCGACCTCCTGCTTCAGCCTGGGGCTTGTACATCCAGACCATACGGTTGCGTATGTACGATATGTAGCGTGGGTATGTCCATACGCTTGCGTATGGCGCTATGGTGTATGACGAGAGGTGCCCATGACGGCGACGGGGCAGGCATTGACGCGGCGGGATTGGGTCAAAGCGGCCCTTGTGGCGCTCGCCGAAGGTGGTGTCGAAGCCGTCAAGGTCGAGCGGCTGGCGCGCAGCCTTTCGGTGAGCAAGGGCTCGTTCTACTGGCACTTCAAGGATCGCGGCGATCTTCTCGCCGCATTGCTCGCATTCTGGCAGGACGAGCTCACCGCCCAGTTGATCGAGCGCAGTGCCGATCTGCCCACGCCGCGGCAGCGCCTTGAAACACTGGCGCAGCTTTCGCTCGAAGCCGAGAGCGAGGGGGTGAACGTCGCCGAGGCTGAGGGTGCACTCCGCGCCTGGGCGGCACAGGATGCGTCAGCCGGCCGCGGTTGCCGTCTTGTCGATCAGCAGCGCATCGACCACGTTGCCAGCGAGCTTGCGCTGGCCGGGCTTGCCCCGGCCGAGGCCGAACTTGCCGCGCGGGCGATCTACCTGACGCTTCTCGGCATCTATGCGGCGCGGCGCTACACACCCAAGCTGGCAGGCGATGCGCCGTTCCGAGCCATTGTCGCGATCGTCCTCGATGCGGCGGCGCAGAGTTCCACCAGAGCCGGTTGAGATAGCCGGGTCGCGATCCTTCAGGCCTCGGCTCGCGCCGACGCCTTCAGCTCGATCGTCTCGCCATCGGCCGGGATCAGCAGCCGCTCGCGGCCGATGCCGCGGGCCTCGGCCACCTCGCGCAGCGCCTGCCGGCTGACGCTGGCATGGTCGAGCGCTTCCATGTGGACGGCGACGATCACCGCCTGCGGCGCCTGCTCGGCGAGGTCCAGCGTCTGCTGCGCATCCATGACGATCAGCGTGCCGTCCCAGAGCGCGCCGCAGGAATGAGTGACGATCACGTCGGGCTCGGCCTTGGCGACGGCCTCCTGCAGCGGCGGATAAAGCACGCTGTCGCCGCACCAGTAGACCCAAGGCTCGCCCGGTGCTTCCAGGGTGAAGCCCATCACCTTGCCCATGACCTCGACGACCGGCCCGGTGCCGTGCTGGGCCGGCTGCGGCTTGACTACGATCTGGCCGATGCGGACGAAATGGTCGAGCGGCTCGACATTGCTGAAGCCGGCCGCCCGGATCGCGTCCTCATTGCCGGGCTGGCAGATCAGCGGAATGTCCTTCGGGATCCGCGCCTTGGCGACCTCGTCGAAATGGTCGGCATGTAGATGCGAGACGATGACGTGGTCGACGCCGGCGAGGATCTCCTCGATCGGCTCGGGCAGGTCGACCATCGGGTTCTGCGACTTGCCGGCGATCGAGCGGCGGCTGAGCTTTTCGCCGAAATCTGGGTCGATCAGCAGGGTCTTGCCGGCATAGCTCAGCTTGAGCAGGGCGTTGCGCAGGAGTTTGAGCTGCATGGCGGCTCCGCAGAAGGAGGGATCGGTCTGCCCGATCCTTCCCGCATGCAGCCGCCGCGACCAGTTCGAATTTGTGAAGCAAACTGCATCGCGGCGTTAGGTGCCTGCGTTTTCAGAGAGATTTTCCACTCGCAGCCCTCCGGGTGTTGATTTCGTCTCCGACAAGCTCCTGACACGACAAAATCCCTGCTGGCGAGTTGCCGAGATCGTGTCGTGCCGGATGCTGCTCAGGCGGCGAACTGGCCGTAGGGCACGGTGTTGCGGGCTGTCCTGAGGGCGCTCGCCCACCAGTGCAGCTGCCCAAGCATGGTCGCCATCGCCCGCTCGGCCCGGTCGGCATCCCGCAGGTAGCCGGCCTCGTCGAACTGGTCCCAGGCATTGGCGAAGCAAACGCCGTCGCGGATCGTCGCCGCGTGCAGCTCGGCGAAGACGAGGCGGAGTTGCTCGACGGCGCGCAGGCCGCCCGAGACGCCGCCATAGGAGACGAATGCGATCGGCTTGCCGCGCCATTGTGCGCCGGTGCCGTCGATCAGCGCCTTCAGCGGCGCCGGGAAGGAGCGGTTGTACTCAGGCGTGACCACGATGAAGGCGTCGGCCCGACCGAGCCGCTCCGTCTGCTCGGCGAGATCGTGCGCGCCGGGGTCGACGCTTTCGACCGAGAATGGGCCGTCGCCCTCGATCTGCGCGATCGTCCAGCCGGCGACCTTGTCGCAGAGGCGGCCCTGGCGCGTGCTGCCGTAGACCACGGCGATCTTGATCTGGGGAATGAGCGGGCGATGCATGAGAGGCTCCGGGGGGCTGGCGATGCAGCGGAGCGATCTCTATAAGACCTCAAGTAAGGTTAAGGTCAAGCGCCATGAAGCACCCAGCCCGCAATCTCTTCGCCGATGATCTCAGCGTCGGCCAGGTCGCGAGCCGCAGCGGGATCGCGGTCTCCGCACTCCACTTCTACGAGGCGGAAGGGTTGATCCGCAGCCGCCGCAATGCTGGCAACCAGCGCCGCTACCCGCGCGAGGTGCTGCGCCGCGTCGCCATCATCAAGGTGGCGCAACGCGCCGGCATCCCGTTGAAAACCATCCGCGAGGCCTTCAAGGCGCTGCCGCAGGAGCGCACGCCGACGGCTGAGGATTGGAGCCGGCTCTCAGCCGCCTGGAAGGAGGAGCTGGAGCGTCGCATCGACCGGCTGACGCGCCTGCGCGACCATCTCAACGACTGCATCGGCTGCGGCTGCCTCTCGGTGAAGAGCTGCCCCCTGCACAATCCCTGGGACGAACTGGGCAAGCAGGGGGCGGGGCCGCGGCTGTTGGATCCGGATTGAGGAGGATGGGAGGCGCTGCCCGTCATTGCGAGCGCAGCGAAGCAATCTAGAGGGACGTCGAGCTCTGCCGCCCCTGGATTGCTTTGTCGCTGCGCTCCTCGCAATGACAGTTAGGCCGTTATCTCACCCCGCCTTGTGCAGCTTCGCCAGCGGGAAGCGCGCGACATCGGCAAGCAGCCCGACGAAGCCTGCGGCCTGGAACTCAGCCGTCGCCTTGCCCTTCTCGGCGGTGGCGAGGCTGGCGTCACCTGCCGCACCTGACGGATGAACATCCTGCGCCATCCAGGCGAACGGATGGGCACCGGTCGGCCGCAGCAATGTGTAGCCCTCGTCCGCCATCTCGACCGTGCGCGGCACGAAGCGGCCGGCCTGGCTCATGTCGACGAGATCGGGCCGGAAGTGCAGCATCAGCGAGGTCTCGATATCGCCAGCATGGATGCCGTGCTTGGCATCCATCTCGCCATAGAGCTCCGGCGGCAGGCCGAAATTGCTCCAGGAGGTCGAGACCGCGAACATCCCCTGGCTGACGCGCAATTCGCGCGCCACCACCTTCATCGGGTCGACATTGCCGCCATGCGAGGTGACGAGCACGAGCTTGCGCAGGCCGGCGCGCTTCACGCTCTCGCCGATCTCGATCCAGCTGCGGATCGCGCTCTCCCAGGAAATGGTCAGCGTGCCCGGCGAATGCAGATGCTCGTTCGACTTGCAGATCGCCTGCGTCGGTAGCACCAGCACGTCGAGCCCGGCCGGAACCTGCGGCATCGCCAGCGCCAGCATCGCGTTCATCACGGTGGTGTCGACCGACACAGGCAGATGCGGGCCGTGCTGCTCGATCGCGGCCAGCGGCAGCACGGCGATGGTCGCCTCGGGCGAGAGTCCGGCGAAGTCGCTGCTCTTGAGATCGCCCCAGAAACGCGCACTCATTCCGTCAGTCCTTGTCGGCGGCAGGTCATAGCCGGTTGATGTCTTCGCACTCGAGGATCGGCTTGGGTGAGCCCTCGCGCGCAGCCCTCAGCATCGCCTTGCCCAGCCGTTCGGTCGAGGTGACATAGCGCGGGAAGCTCCGCTCGAGCCAGGGCAGGAGCGGTGCGGCAATGGCATAGCCTACCCGATAGAGCGTGGTGCGCGAGGTGATGCCGTGCATCGGGCGGATGCCGGCGGGCCGGAAGATGTAGACGGCCTTGAAGGGCAGGCGCAGCAGAGCGTTCTCGGTCCGACCCTTGACCCTGGCCCACATCACACGGCCGCTCTCGCTGCTGTCGGTGCCCGCTGCGGAGGTATGGATGAAAGTCATCGCCGGGTTGAGCCGGGAGAGCGTCCGGGCGGCCGCGAGCGGTATGTCGTGGGTGATCCGACTGTAATCGGCCTCGCTCATCCCGGCCGAGGCGACGCCGAGGCAGAAGAAGCAAGCGTCGAAACCGGTGAGCTCTGCTTCGATCGCCGAATAGTCGGTGAGGTCGGCATGGACGATCTCGCGCAGCTTGGCGTGGCGCTGGCCCGTCGCCGTGCGGCCGATCGTGACGACCTCCTCGATTCCGGGGTCGAGCAGGCATTCGCGCAGAACGCCTTGTCCGACCATGCCGGTCGCGCCGAAGATCAGGACTTTCATAGCGTAGAGGTTTTCAGCTGGATTCCAGATCGTGGGACGCCATCAGAGGCGGCGTTGGCTGATCACAGCATAGCCGGCAAGCCGCGCGATGGAAGCGTTGCCGCCATCTGTGTGCAGAGCGCTGATGCACATTCACATGACGGCGTCGGCCGTGGCATACAAGCTGCTTGCCGGACGCGGAAGTTACGCAACCCGGCGACAGGTCTGCGACATGATGGAGGGGGTCCTGCCATGACGATGAAATATCGCCTCGACCGGCGCGCTGCGCTCGGCCTGCTCGGTGGCTCGGCCGCCTCGGTGCTGATCCCGGTGCCAGGCGCCCGCGTCAATGCGCAGACGCTCGACAAGGTCAGCTACCAGACCAACTGGCGGGCCCAGACCGAGCATGGTGGTTTCTATCTCGCTGCCGCCAACGGCATCTACAAGAAGTACGGCCTCGACGTCGAGATCCGTCCCGGCGGTCCGCAGCAGAACCCGACCCAGCTCCTGCTCGGCGGCCGCGTCGACATGATCATGGGCAATTCGCTGGAGGCGCTGAGCTTCGCGCAGGAGAACCTGCCCTTCCTCTGCATCGCCTCGATCTTCCAGAAGGACCCGCAGGTCCTGATCTCGCACCCGGGCCAGGGCAACGACACGCTCGCCGCCCTCAAGGACAAGCCTATTCTGATCGCGGCGCAGGCCCGCGTCGGCTTCTGGCCGTTCCTGAAGCTGAAATTCGGTTATCGCGACGAGCAGATCCGGCCCTACACCTTCAACATGGCGCCGTTCCTGGCTGACAAGAAGCTGACGCAGCAGGGCTTTTTGTCCTCCGAGCCCTTTGTCATCCGCAAGGCCGGCGTCGAGCCGGTCGTCCATCTCCTCGCCGATGCCGGTTTCGAGAACTACAACACCACGATCACGATCTCCCGGAAGATGGTGCAGGAGAAGAAGGAGGTCGTGCAGCGCTTCGTCGACGCGACGGCCGAAGGCTGGGCCGAATATATGAAGGGCGGCCCCAACATCGCCGCCGCCAATGCCCGGATCCTGAAGGACAATCCCGACATGGATCAGGAGAAGATCGACTACGCCCTCAAGGTGATGAACGACAACGGCATCGTCGTCTCCGGCGACGCGCGCACCCTCGGCATCGGCGCCATGACCGATGCGCGCTGGGCGAGCTTCGCCAAGACGATGACCGAGGCCGGCGTCATCCCCGCCGGGGTCGACGTCAAGAAGGCCTACAGCCTGGAGTTCATCAACAAGGGCGTCGGCAAGCCCTGAAGAACGTTATGCTCGGGCTTGTCCCGAGCATCTCTTGCCGGAGATTCTCGGGTCTGCGCTTCCGCTCCGCCCGAGAATGACGGCCTTTCATAAAACGGATCATCAGGCCTTTGGACACAGCCTATCTGAGCACACCACATGCAGTACGTCAGACTGGCGCCGAGCCGCTGGTCTGCGTGCGAAACGTCTCCAAACAGTTCGCCAACGGCACGCTGGCTGTTCGCGACGTCAATCTCAGCCTCGATAGCGGCGAGTTCGTCAGCCTGCTCGGCCCTTCGGGCTGCGGCAAGTCGACCCTGCTGCGCATGATCGCCGGGCTGGGCAGCCCGTCCACCGGCACGATCGACTGGCCCGGCGCGGGCGAGGGCACGCAAGGGCAGGCGGAGCGCGATCTCGGCTTCGTCTTCCAGGACCCGACGCTGATGCCCTGGGCCAATGCGCTCTCCAACGTCATGCTGCCGCTCACGCTGAAGCATGTGCCCAAGCGCGACGCGCAGGATCGAGCGGCCGAGATGCTGGCGCTGGTCGGGCTCAAAGGCTTCGAGAAGTCTTATCCGCGTGAGCTCTCCGGCGGTATGAAGATGCGGGTCTCGATCGCCCGCGCTCTGGTGATGCGGCCGAAGATCCTGCTGATGGACGAGCCTTTCGCCGCGCTCGACGAGATCACCCGCCACCGCCTCAACGACGATCTCCTGAGCCTGTGGTGGCGCGAGCGTTTCACAGCCGTCTTCGTGACGCACTCGGTCTTCGAGTCGGTCTATCTCTCGCAGCGCATCGTGGTGATGGCGGCGCGGCCCGGCCGCGTCATGGCCGATCTCGATGTCTCGGCGCCCTATCCGCGTGACGAGCTGTTCCGGACCTCGGCCGAATACGCCCATCTCTGCCGGCTCGCCTCCGGCAAGCTCAAGGAGGCGATCGGCGCATGAGCTCCTCTTCCTCCGCGACCTCCGTGCCGCATGACGGCACCGATGCCGAAGCCCGCCCGCTCACTGTTACCGAACCGTCCATCCTCGGCCTGCCGGTCAGCTTCTGGCCCCGCATTCTCGCGCCGATCGCTGTCGGTCTCCTGGTGCTCGGGCTGTGGGAATTCGCCGTGCGCTGGAACGAGGTGCCGTCCTATGTGCTGCCGGGGCCGATCTTGGTCGGCCAGACGCTAATCGCCGATTGGGGCACGCTTTCGACCTCGCTCTGGGTCACCTTGCGCATCACCTTCATGGCGCTGGCGGCGGCGGTCGTCGTCGGTGTCGCGCTCGCGGTGCTGTTCACCCAATCGAAATGGCTGGAGATGGCGCTTCTGCCCTATGCGGTGATCCTGCAGGTGACGCCGATTGTCGCGATCGCGCCGCTGATCATCATTTGGGCCGGCGACATCAACCTGTCGCTGCTGATCTGCGCCTGGATCGTCGCCTTCTTCCCGATCCTGTCGAACACAATCCTCGGGCTGAACTCCGCCGACCACAACCTGATCAACTTCTTCCAGCTCCATGGCGCGACGCGCTGGCAAACGCTACGTCATCTCAAGCTACCGGCGGCGCTGCCCTACTTCCTGGCGGGCCTCAAGATTTCGGGCGGGCTCGCGCTGATTGGCGCCGTCGTCGCCGAGTTCGTGGCAGGGACGGGTGGCTCGGAATCGGGGCTGGCCTATCGCATCCTCGAGGCCGGATACCAGCTCAAGATACCGCGTGTTTTTGCGGCGCTGCTGATGATCTCGCTCTCCGGCATCGCAATCTTCCTCGCGACGAGCTGGATCTCGCATTTGCTGCTGCGGCGCTGGCACGAGAGCGCGCTGAAGCGCGAGAACTGAGCGCGGCAGAGCGGAACGGCTTTAGCCGAAGAAGCGCAGCCGATCCTCGACGGGCAATGTGCCGATCGCTCGCAGGTCGGCCTCTGAATAGCTGAGTTCGACTTGCGCGGAACTTGTCATTGGCGGATCGGCAATGGCCTGGCCAGCCGCGCCGACATCGGCGAAAGCGATATCGTCTTCGGCGGCCTGGATGCTACCGCGTCGGCGATAGGCCTGCGTCGACGGGCGCAGGCCGGTTTCGTTGAGTGGCGCGCGCTCCTGCGTGCCGGCCTCGACCACATCGATGTCGCCGGGGTCCGTCGTTCTCTTCGGAGCGGGCGGCCTGGGCATCTCGGCCGGCGCCATTGAAGGCCGAGGGGTATCGAGCAAGGTGAAATCGGTGTCGCCTGCGGTCGCGCGCAGATTCGCATCCAGCATGGCGATGGTGTCGGCGACCTTTTCGATTTGGTTGGCCCCGGCCTCGATCACTGTGGTCGCGCCATAGATCTGGGTCGCACGTTGGTCGAGCCGGTTGCAAAGCTCGGATGCCGATCCCGATTCGCGGAGCGTCCAGGCAATTTCCTGGATCGCTTCTGCCGCCTCGAGGATGCCCGACGCCGTCTCCTGTATGCGGGTCGACAGCCGCGCGGAGGTGCCGCTGACGCCGGCCCGGTCGAGATCGCCGCGAAGCTCCGCAATCGTCCGCGCCGTTTCCGAAAGGTTCGGGCCAAGCTCCACCGCGGGAACGGAGCAGAGCCGCTCGAGCCGGGCGATGGCCGAAAGCACCATCTCGGTATCAGCCTGCCGGTTTCGGCGAGCGTACTCGTTCAGGAACCAGCGGCCGCGCGACGTTTCCACCACGGCAGCGGCGATCGTGTCGTAATCGGCTGCGCTCAGCGGAGATGGCGAACGCGCGTCGCTCATGGCCAGACTGCTCTCCATGGGCTGGCCGAATCGCTTGTCGCCGACCGAAGATGCCCATCGGCAAACTTGCTGATGATTCTTTAAGAAATCGCTGCCACTGGCATGTCACCGCCTCTCCGGTCCGAGCCTTCACGTCTGCTGGCCGCGCGCCTGTCGCTCATGCACGCGTTGAACTTCCTCGGCGTCGGCTTCTATCTGCCGTTCTTCCCCGTTTGGCTCGGCTCTAAGGGTCTGAGCGATGTCGATATCGGCTATGTGCTGGCGATCCCGATCCTGGTGCGCGTCTTCGTCGCGTCGTCGGTGACCGGTCTCGGTGACAGGCCGCGCCCGAATATCTTGCTGGCCCTGCTCAACGCACTGGCCGCGATCATCTATTTCGCCCTGGCGCAGCAGGCGCAGCTCGTCCCGATCGCGGTCCTGACCGCGCTGAGCGCCATCGCTCTCTCGGGCGTGGTGCCGCTCGCCGACGTCCTGACCACCGAGCAGGTGAAAGCCGGGGCGCTGAAGGACTATGGCCGCGTCAGGCTGTGGGGCTCGGTGACTTTCGTGCTCTCGAACCTCGCCGGCGGCTATCTGATCGCATTGTATGGCGCCTGGTTGATTCCGCTCGTCCTGGCCGGCAGCAGTACGCTTGCAGCGCTCGCGGCCCTGCAAGCGCCGGCGCCGCCAGGAAGAATTTCACCCGTCGCCCGGCAAGGCGCATCTCCGGCCGGCTTCAGGCTTCCGTTCTGGCTCGCGGTCGCTGCGGCCGCTTGCGTCAACGCCACCCATGCGGCGCTCTATGCTTTCGGTTCGCTGCACTGGCGCAGCCTCGGCTTCAGCGACGAGGTGATCGGCTGGCTCTGGGCTGTCGCTGTCCTGGCCGAGATCGCGGTTTTCCTGGTCGCAGGCAGCATTGCGGCGCGCGGCCTCGTCGGCTTGCGCTGGATCGCGATCGCGGCGGTGGCGGCAGCGCTGCGCTTCGGGATGATGAGCGCCGATCCTGGCCTGGCGGTCACCTTCCTGCTGCAGATACTGCATGGCGCCACCTTCGGCTACGCTCATCTCGGCTCGCTGGCCGCGTTGTCGGCGCTCGCCCCGGAGGCGCGCCGCGCGGCGGCGCAGGGCCGTCTCGTTGCAGCCGGTGCACTCGCGATGGGGCTGACCACCATTCTGTCCGGCTATCTCTATCGTGTGTTCGGGCCCGGCGTGTTCCTCGCCATGGTGCCGGTCGCGCTGTGCGGCCTGGCGCTGGCGGCGCTTGCCATCCTCCGGGCGCGCAGCGATACAGGCTATGGGGGCCGAATCTGAATGCGGGAGTGGGCTAACCGTCATGGCTGTCGTCGACGACGCTGAGCCGCAGGCGGTCTATCGCGACGATGGTGGCGTCCTCGTGGTGTCGCTGGCCGGGCGCTGGAGCGCCGGGCGGGCGCCGCGTCTCGAGGCCCTGACCAGCGAGCTGACGGAGCGCATCAGCAACGTGCGCAGCGCACGGCTCGACCTGTCGGCGGTCGAACGCCTGGATACGCTCGGCGCCTATCTGCTCGGCCAGGTGAAGCAGGCGGGTGAGGCGAAGGGCGCTTCGGTCGAGCTGACCAGCCGCCGTCCGGAGCACGGCGTGCTGCTCGCGGAGGTCGAGCGCGACGTCACCGATTACCAGCCGCCGGTTCGCCCGATCGGGCTCGTCACCATCCTTATCGACATCGGCCAGGGCGTCGTCCGCTTCGGTCGCGATCTTGCCGGTGGCGCGATCTTTCTCGGCGAGGTGATGGCAGGTTGCGTCGGCGCCCTGTTGGGGCCGCGGCGCTTCCGCGGGCCCTCGCTGGTCAACCAGGTCGAGCTGATCGCCTTCAACGGCGCGCCGATCATTATCCTGATCTCGTTCCTGGTCGGCTGCATCGTCGCGCAGCAGGGCATCTTCCAGCTCCAGCGCTTCGGCGCGACCGCCTTTGTCGTCAACCTGACCGGCATCCTGGTCTTGCGTGAGCTCTCGGTGCTGCTGACCTCGATCATGGTGGCGGGTCGCTCAGGCTCCGCCTTCACCGCCGAGATCGGCTCGATGAAGATGCGCGAGGAGATCGATGCGCTCCGGGTGATGGGGCTCGACCCGATCGAGGTGCTGATCGTACCGCGCATCCTGGCACTGATCATCGCGCTGCCGATCCTGACCTTCATCTCGGCCATGGCAGGCCTCGTGGGGGCCGGGCTGGTGAGCTGGCTCTATGGCGGCATCGGCCTCGATACCTATCTCGATCGCTTGAAGTCCGTGATCACCTGGCAGCATTTCGCGGTCGGCCTCATCAAGGCCCCTTTCATGGCCTTTGTCATTGGCTTGATCGCCTCGATCGAAGGCTTGGCGGTCAAGGGCTCGGCCGAATCGCTTGGCCATCAGGTGACGGCGTCGGTGGTGAAGGCGATCTTCATGGTCATCGTGGTCGACGGGCTGTTCGCCATGTTCTTCGCCTCGATTCGGATGTGAGGGGGCGTCCGGTGCTCGACAAACCCTCTCAAACCGGCCCGCGCGGACCGCAGGATGCGGCCAGGCAGGAGCCCGAGGCGGTGATTCGCGTCCGTGATCTCAAGGTCGCCTTCGGCGACAAGGTGATCATGGACGGGCTCGATCTCGACGTGATGCGCGGTGAGATTCTCGGCTTCGTCGGCGGTTCCGGCCAGGGCAAATCGGTGTTGACCCGCACGATCCTCGGTCTGGTGCGCAAGCAGCGCGGCTCGATCGAGGTCTTCGGCGAGAACGTCGACAAGCTCGATCCGCGTGGCCGGCGCCGGCTCGAACGACGCTTCGGCGTGATGTTCCAGCAGGGCGCGTTGTTCTCGGCGCTCACCGTCAAGCAGAACATCCAGGTGCCGATGCGCGAATATCTCCAGCTTTCGCCGGGTCTGCTCGAAGATCTTGCCATGCTCAAGGTCGAGATGGTGGGGCTGAAGCCCGATGCGGCCGACAAGACGCCCTCGGAACTCTCCGGCGGCATGATCAAGCGCGCCGCGCTCGCCCGCGCGCTGGCGCTCGATCCCGAGATCGTCTTCCTCGACGAGCCGACTTCGGGCCTCGACCCGATCGGCGCCGCCGAATTCGACGAACTGATCATGACGCTCAAGCAGACTTTGGGGCTGACGGTGTTCATGGTAACCCATGACCTCGATAGTCTATATGTAGCCTGCGACCGGATTGCTGCATTGGCGGACAAGCGTGTCATCGCGGTCGGTCCGCTCGCCACGATGCTGGCGTCCGATCATCCCTGGCTCAAAGCGTATTTCGGTGGGGAGCGGGCACGCGCCCGGTTGCCCGCGGATCAAACGAGGACCTGACCGCCCGCGATGGAATCCCGTGCGAATTACGCCCTGGTCGGCCTCTTCACCCTCGCGGTGATCGCGGCGATGTTCGGCTTCGTCTACTGGTTCGGCAGCGGTGGCGGCGGCCGCAAGCAGGACGTTCGCGTCATCTTCACTGGCACCGTCACCGGGCTTGGGCGTGGATCGAGCGTGCTTTTCAATGGTTTGCGCGTCGGTGAGGTCAAGCAGATCGGCCTGCAGCCTGACGACCCACGCCGCATCTTCGGCGTGATCGAGGTCGAGAACACAACGCCGCTGAGGGTCGATACGCGCGCCCGCATCGAGGCGCAGGGGCTCGCCGGCGTCGTTGCCCTGCAGCTGATCGGTGGCGAGCCCGATGCTGCGATACTGCAGGCAAAGCCCGGCGAGCCGCTGCCGACCATCATCGCCGAACGCTCCGAGCTGCAGGACATCATCGAGACAGTCCGCAATGTCGCGAAGAAGGCCGATGACGTGCTCGGCAATCTCGACGGGCTGATCAAGGAGAACTCCGCTTCGATCAGCAACACCGTGCGCAATGTCGAGAAGTTCTCCAAGGCTCTGGGCGACAATTCCGGCAGCATCGACAAGCTGATGGCCAGCTTCGGCCAGATCGCCGACACGATCGCGCCGTTGTCGCAGAAGCTCGGCACCCTCAGCGAAGAGCTGACCTTGGTGGTTCGCTCGATCGATCAGAAGAAGATCACCGGCATCGTCGACAATATCGACAAGTTCACCGCGGCGCTGGGCGGCTCCAGCAGTGATGTGTCGAAGGCGGTCAGCGACGTCGCCTCGATCACCGACAAGCTCAACCGCGCCGCCGATCAGGTCGAGGGCGTGCTCAAGGCAGCGCAGTCATTCCTCAACACGCAGGACGGGCAGGGCGCCTTCGCCGAGGTCGCCAGCGCGGCGAAATCGATCCGGGCCCTGGCCGATAATCTCGATAAGCGCACCGCCGAGATCACCACCGGTATCAACCGTTTCACTGGTCCGGGCCTGCGCGATCTCGAAACGCTGGCTTCCGACGGCAAGCGTACCCTCGGCGATCTCAACCGCGTCCTGCGTAATGTCGAGCGTAATCCCCAGCAGTTCATCTTCGGCGGCCGGCCGCCGCTTCCCCAATATGGCGGATCGCGCTAGCTCGATATGACCATGCTGACCTCGCCTTCGCTGCTTCGTGGTCGTTTGCGCGCCCTGTCCCTGGCGGTTGCAGGTGCATTGCTGCTGGCCGGCTGCGGCGGCGGCGCGGCGCCGACCACCTACGATCTCTCCGCGCCGCGCGATTTCGGGCGCATCGGCGGTGGCGGTGGGGTGCTGATCGTCGCGCAGCCGACGACGGTGCAGGCACTCGATTCGGACCGTCTGATCGTGAAGGATTCGAGCGGTGCACTCTCGTTCCTCGGCGGGGCGCAATGGGCCGACCGGGTGCCCAATCTGGTGCAGACCCGTCTGATCCAGACCTTCGAGAACGGCAGCCGCATTGCCGCTGTCGGCCGGCCGGGCGAACGCATCGTGCCCGACCTCCAGCTCAACACCGATATCCGTGCCTTCAACATCGACGCCGCCAGCGGTCAGGCCGTGGTCGAGATCACCGCCAAGCTGATCGGCGATCGCACCGGCAAGGTCCAGCGCGCCCGTGTCTTTTCCGCCCGTGTGCCGGCCAGCGCCGTCGACGGGGCAGGGGCGGCGCAGGCCCTTGACCAGGCGCTGTCCCAGGTACTGATCCAAATCGTCCGCTGGGCGCGGTGACAGAACAAGCTTGGGCGGTGACGCGGCGAGGGTAATCGCACATATAGCCTGCGCCAAAAGAAAAGGCCGCCCGGAGGGCGGCCTTTTCGTATCCGGCTTGGCCGGTTGGTTCTTCTACTCGAACCGCCCGCTGGCATGGGCCAGCATGGTGTAGACCTTGCCGGTTTCCGAGGTCAGGTAGGTCTTCGCTACCATTGAGTCGCGGTCGTCCTTGGCGGCTTCGCCGAGTAGGCGCTCGAATTCCTCGATATAGCGGTCGACCGTCTCCTTGAACTCGGCGTCGCGGCGGTATTTGCGCCGGATCTCGTCGAAGGTCTGCTGGCCCTGCAGGGTGTAGAGCCGGCGGGTGAAGACGTTGCGCTCGCCGCGCTTGTAGCGCTCCCAGAGCTCGACGGCCGCGTCATGGTCGATCATCCGGGCGATGTCGACCGAGAGTGAGTCGAGCTTCTCGATGCTGTGCGCCGTCGGCTTGGAGGCCTCGGGCGCCCGGTCGTCGCGCGAGGCGCGGCTCAGGAGGTCCGAGAGCCAGCCCGACTTTGCCGGAGCAGGCTCGGCCGCGGGCCGGCGCACTGGCTCGGCGCGCTGAGCCTCGGGCCGCACGGGCTCGGGGGCAGGGCGCGCCTGAACCTGCACTTGCGGCTCGGCCCTCGCCGGTTCCGGCGTCGGGTCGATCGAGGCACGCAGCGGCTCGGTCAGCACCGGCGTGCTCTGCACGGCGACCGACGCGCTGGCTACGGGCATTGGCTGCTGATAGGCGACTGCCCGCCGCTCGCCCTGCGGGCGTGCAACGTCGCTGCTGCGGCCGGAGCGCGAGACGATCTCGGTCAGCTCGTTGAGCGCCTTGATCTGGTCGGCGACGACGCGGCGCATGGCGGCAGTCGATTCCTGCGTCTCGCGCGGCAGTTCGAGCACGCCCTTCTTGAGCTCGGTGCGGGTTGTCTCGAGCTCGCGATGGATCTCCGCTGACATCGACCGCATGTCCTCGGCGGCGCTCTGGAAGCGCTCCGTGACCTTGGCGAACTCGCCGGAGACCTCGTTCACCACCTCTTCATAAGCCGCCCGCAGCGCCAGTGCCGTCGCCTCGCGCTCGCGGCCGCTGGCGGCGCGGATCGAGTCGAATTGCTGGGCAATGGCGTTGTTGGTCGACTCGGCCGCGTCGCCGAGCACGGTGCTGAGCTGGCGGGTGCGCGTCTCGGCGTTGCTGAGCGAATCGTCGAGCGCCGACGAGAAGGAGCGGGTGATCTGCTCGATGTCGTCGGTGCGCGTCGAGATCAGCCCGTGCAGGTGCTCCAGCGCCTCCTTGCGGTCGGCGAGGACATTGCCGACGCGGGCCTCGACCTGCTCCAGCCGCTGCGCGACGGCGTTGAGCGCCGCGGCATTGGCCTGCGAGGTCTCGGTCATCGTCGAGCCTTGCTCGTCGATCCGGGAGATCAGCGCCACGGTGTCGCGCAGCGTGCCTTCCGAGTAGCCCTTCAGCGTCGCGATCTGGCTCGCGACCTGCTCCGAGGTGCGGTTGGTCTCCTGCACCACCGTCGAGAGCACGGTCTGTAGCTCCTCGACGCGGCCCGACAGGCTGCCTTCGACCGCCGCGAGGTTCTTGTTCGCGCCGGTGACGATCTGCTGCATCAGCTTGTTGGCCTCGCCGAGGCGGCCCAGCATGCTGCCGAGCTCGCTGCGCAATTGCTCGTTGGTCTTAAGCAGCGCCTCGACCGACTGGTTGGTCCCGCTCTCGATCGTCTCGCGCAGCGCGCCCGAGGCGAGATCGAGCGCCTGGCTCATCTCGGTGCCGCGCTCGCGCAGGCTGGCGACCACGGAGCCGCCACGGTTTTCGATGTTTTTGACCAGGGCCTCGCCGATGCTGGCGAACTGGCCGGCGAGAGCAGCGCCCTTCTGACCGAGCGCGTCGATCACGCCGTTGCCGCGTTCGTCGAACAGCGCACGGATTTCCTCGGTCCGTGCGGTCAGCGAGGAGTTCATTCCTTCCGACTGTTCCGCCAGGGTCCGGGTCAGATGCCGGCTCTGCTGGTCCAGCACATTCAGGATGTCGCCTCCGCGCTCATCGAACAGGGCGCGCAGCTCCTCCGTCCGTCCGGAGAGGGCGGTGGCGATGCCGTCCGACCGCTCCTGCAGGATCTGGGCGATCTGGCTGCCGCGGTGGCCGAGCGCGTTGAGGATGCCGCCACCGCGCTCGTCGAAGACGGCGCGCAGCTCGTCGGAGCGCTCGGACAGCGCGGCGGCGATGCCGTCGGACTTCTCCTGCAGCGTCCGGACGATCTGGTTGCCCTGCTGGTCGAGCAGGTTGACCAAGCCGGAACCCTTGTCCTCGAACAGGGCGCGCAGCTCTTCCGTCCGGGCGCTGAGCGAGCCGGCAATCGATTCCGAGGTGCCTTGCAGCGTCTGGACGATCTGGTTGCCGCGCTCGTCGAGCAGGGTGATCAGGCTGGCGCCCTTGCCCTCGAACAGGGCTCGCAGCTCCTCGGTACGGTCGCCGAGCGAGCCGGCGATCGAATCTGCGGTCCCCTGCAGCGTCTGGGCGATCTGGGTACCACGTGAGTCGAGCGTGCCGGAGACCGTATCGAGCCGGTTGACGACGCGCTCTTCGAACCGCGCCACGCTCTGGTCGAGCGTATCGGCGATCTGCAAAGCGCGTCCGCCGAGCGTCGCGTTGATGCTGTCGGCCTTGTCGGCGAGCGTTTGTGTCAGCGCCTCGCTCTTCGTGGTGACGATCTCGCCGATCTCATCGGCCTTGGCGGTGAGCGCGCGGGTGACTTCGCGCCCGCCCTCGGCCATGACGCGGGCGATATCGACCGTACGTTCGACCAGCGCCTCGTTGAGCGCGTTGGCGCGGGAGCCGAGATTGCCGTCGATGCGGGCGATGAGCCCGTCGAGTGAGGTCGCGATCTCGGCGCTCTTGGCGCTGGAGCGGTCCTCGAAGATCTTGATCTGGGTCTCCATGGTGGCGGCCGCTTCCTGCGTGCGTGCCGTCATGATCTCGGCTGCATGCTGCGAGCGCTCGCCGATCCGCTCGGCCAGCGCCTGCCCTTCCTCGCCGAGCAATTTCTCGACCTGAGTCAGGCGCAAGGTCACCGAGTCGGTGAAGGAGCGGGCGTCGTTGCCGAGCTTGGCAGCGAGCGTGCCGCCGCGGGTGACGATGATCTCCTCGAAGGCGCCGAGGCGGGCGCCGATGGTGGCCTCGATCTCGCGGCCCTGAACGTCGAAGAGGCGGTTCAGCGAGTCATGCTTGCTGGCGAGCGACTCGTTGAGCGCCTGCGAGCGCGCATCGACCGAGCGCAGCAGCGACTCGGCGTTGGCGGCGAGCGCCTGGTTGACGCGGCCGCCCTGCTGGGTGAGCGCGATCACCACGTCCTTGCCGGTCGCGGCGAGCAGGCTGCTGGCACGCTCCGCCTCGGTCGTGAAGGTGCCGCGCAGCGCGGTCGCTGCCTCGGTGACGCGGTCGGCGATCTCGCGGCCGTCGACATTGATCGCGTCGGACAGGGCCTTGGTGGCCTCGTCGAGACGGCTGGCCAGCGTCTGGCTCTGCTCGCCGATGAGCCCGTGGACCTCGCGGCCGGTCGCGGTGAGGCCGGCGACGATCGCGTCGCGCTGGGTGCCGAGCAGGGCGCCGACCTCGTCTCCCGCCTGACCGAGGCGGGCGATGAAGCCAGTGTGCTGGTTGTCGATGACGGATTTCGCCGTCTCGCTCGCAGCCAGGATCTTGGCGGCGAGCGCCTCGCCGGTTTCGTCGAGCCGCTGATGTGCGGTTCCACTCGCTTCCGCCAGCCGGTCGATCAGCGCGTTGCCGCGCTCGGCCAGCAGGCCGTGCACGGAGCGGCCGACATCGGCGACGCGGGTGACCAGCGCCTGGCTCTGGCCGGAGAGCAGCTCCTGCATGTCCTGGCCGGTCGCAATGACGCGGCCGCTGAGCGCTTCGCCTTCGTTGATGAGAAGGTTGCGCACGCTGGCGCCGGCATCGGTGAGCTGCGTCACCAGCGTCTCGCGCTGGCTGCCGATCGCGGTGTGGACCTCGGTGCCGACATCCGACAGGCGCGCGACCAGGCTGTCGCCGCGCTCGCCGATCGTGGCGTGGACCTCGCGCGCCACTTCCGACAGCCGGGCGATGAGCCCGTCGCCACGCTCGCCGATCGCAGCCTCGACGTCGCGGCCGGCATGGGCCACGCGGGCGACAATGCCCTCGGCGCGGTCGCCGAGCGTCCGGTGAATCTCCTCGGTGCTGTCGGACAGCCTGGCGACGAGGCTGTCGCCGCGCTCGCCGATCACATTTTCGACGATGCGGCCGGCATCGGACACGCGCGCAACAATGCTGTCGGCGCGTTCGCCGATCGCGTGCTCGACACCCTGGCCGATCTCGGCCATGCGCAGCACCAGCCCATCGCCGCGCTCGCTAATCGCTTCCTGCAGACGCTGACCAGTTTCGGAGAGACGGCCGACCAGATGGTCGCCTTGCTCGCCGATCGTGCTGCGCACCTCGTGGCCGACGTCGGAAAGGCGGGTGACGAGGCTGCTCGCCTCCTCGGAGAACAGGCTGTGCACGGTCGCGCCGACGGCGGAGATCCGCGCGGTCAGTTCCTCGCCGCGCTCGCCGATCAGGCTGTGAAGGCCTTTGCTGGCCTCGTCGAAGCGCAGGACGATCGAGTCGGTCTTTTCGCTCAGCAAGGTGTCGACGGTCTGGACCGTGCCGGAGAGCTTCTCGACCAGTGTCTCGCCCTGGCTGGCGATCAGGCCATGAACGGTGTCGCCGGCTTCCTGGATGCGGCTGACGACGAGCTCGTTCTGCTTGCCGAGCAGCATGTGCACGCCGCGGCCGACTTCGGCGAGACGGGTGGTGACGCTCTCGCCCTCGCTGCTGATCGTGTTGCGCAGCGTCTCGCCGGTTTCGGTGAGGCGGCGGCTCAGGCTGCCGCTCTGCTCGTCGAACAACTCGACGAGGGTGCGCCCGCTCTGCTCGAAGCGCTCCGCGACGGTGGCGCCGCGCTGCGAGATTTCCTGGGCGAGCGTGTCGCCGGTGACGCGCAGCGTATCGTTGACGGTCTCGGCGCGGCTCGCCAGCGACTCGACGACCTGGGCGCCGGTCTCGCTGATGGCGCGGGTGACGTCGCGGGCGCCGGCGGTCAGGCCCTCGGTGAGCACGGCGCCGGTGCGCTCCAGCGAGCCCGCAATCTCCTGGGCGCGGTTGTCGAGCAAGGCGGTTACCGACTGGCTCGCATTCGTCATGCGCTCGCTGACATCATGCGAAGTCGATTGCAGGCGCTCGACCAGATCGCTGCCGCGGCCGCTGATCTCGTCGACCATGCGCTCGCCGGCATGGCCGAGCGCGAGCGTGATCTGGTCGCCCTTGTCGGTCAGGCGCGAGGTGACGCGCTCGCCCGCCTCGGCGACCGCGTCGGCGATCGAGCGGCTGGCGGTTTCGAGATCCTTGCTGATGCTCTCATGGGCGCCGCTGATCGCGAATTTAACGCGCTCGGCATTGCCGACGACGGATTCACGCTGGTTCACCAGTTCGTCGATCAGCGAGCGCAGCCTGATCTCGTTGTCGGCATAGGCCCGCTCGAGCGTGGCGATCTCGCCGCGCACGATGGTTTCGAGTTCGCCGGCGCGCGCCACCGCGCGCTCGATGCCGTCGCCCATGGCGGCGACCTCGCGGCGGATGGTCTGGCTGAGCGACAGGACGGAATCCGTCGCAACGACCTCGGGCTCGGCCAGGCGCAGCGCGACCTCGGTCATCGCGCGCGAGACCAGCCGCATCTCCTGGGTCCGGCGATAGAGCGCCGCCAGCACGAAGAAGAAGACGACGGGCGTGCCGGCACCGAAGGCGAGCAAGGCCCATTGCCCGGGCCCCCAGGCGGCCATGCCGGCCGGCAGGCCCTCGGTGAACGAGCCATAGCGGCTGACGAGCGTGAAACCGACGCCGCCGAGCCAGGCGAGAGTGGCCAGGACCGCGAGCCAATAGGGCCGGCCGGAGGGACGGACGGCGAAGGCCTGGACGAGCGAAGAGGAATCCCGGCGGTCATCATTGGCGACGCGGCTGGTGTCGGGCGCGATGGCGGGGCGGGGCGGAGCGACCGGCGCTTCTGGTACGGCTTCGGCGGCCGCTGGCGCTACGGGGGCGCTTTCGACACGCGGCAGATCGATCTTGAGCTCGTTCTCGCCCGTCGCCGGCATCCTCGGCTCGGCGGAGGTTGGCCCCTCGGTCTTCGACGGGTCGAGCCTCAGCGCCTCCTCGATCGCCGACATCGCCGCTTCGGTCGGATCCTGGAGCTTGTTCTGCCGGGTCATGAATGCCGCCTCGCTACGCTACTTGCGACGGGCGGTGATGTCCGCCGCAGATCGGGAACCGGCAGCCTCCAGCCGGATCCGTCAAGCGACACGACGCCCATCGTTTACTGTATCGAAGGGTAGTTGAGGCAAGCAGGGATTGAAACCCGTTTGACCGTCTGATTCACAAACGTCGTTAACGCCTCATTCACCATAAAGGCGCTTCATCAGAGGTCAGAAGGCTGCGCGAGTTCCGCAGCTTAGAGCCAAAACCGAGTTCCCCATGCCCCAGACTGCCATCGACCTCGTGCATCTGTCCCGCCAGACCGGTGGCGATGCCGAGTTGGAGCGCGAGCTGCTGACGCTGTTCGCGCAGCAATGCGCTCGCCATTTGCGCGCCATCCATGGCGGTGACGCCAATGTCCGCCGCGATGCCGCTCACACCCTGAAAGGGGCTGCCCGCGCGATCGGCGCCTGGCAGGTAGCGGAAGCCGCCGACCGGATCGAGCAGCAGCTCGGCCAAGCCGGCACGGCGCCGCGCGAAGACGCGCTGGACGCCCTGACGCTTGCCGCGGCCGAGGCGCGCGCGGTGATTTCCCGGCTCGACTGCGCGGCCTGACGCCGCAGCACTGAAGGCTGCGGGCAGTCGATATCGGCGTTTCGTCCGCCTTCGAAATCCTCTAGAGACGAACTGCCCGCAGGCTTTCGCTTGCGGGCGACGTTCCTCCTGCGAACCTGCCAGTGCGCCGCCAAGGAAGCCCGGCCGGTTCCTCCCGACCGCGCCAGCCGCGCAGCCGCCGCAAGGCGCGCCGGAGTCCACGATGCCGAAGATCACTTACATCGACGCCCAGGGCACCAGCCGCACGGTCGAAGGCGAGGCGGGTTCGACCGTGATGGAGGTCGCGGTGCGCAACGGCGTGCCGGGCATCGAGGCGGAATGCGGTGGCGCCTGCGCCTGCGCCACCTGCCATGTCTATGTCGACGAGGCCTGGGCCGAAAAGGCCGGCCATGCCGAGCCGATGGAAGAGGACATGCTGGACTTCGCCTTCGATGTCCGTCCGAACTCGCGCCTGTCCTGCCAGATCAGGGTGCGTGACGAACTCGATGGCTTGATCGTTCGCACGCCGGCCCGCCAGGGCTGAACTCCCAACAGCTTGGTTTTCTACTCGGCCGGCGCCGCTGCCCGGGCGGTGAACGTCGTCTCATGGCCGGCGGCCGGATGGCGCGGCACCAGCAATGACAGGCTGAGCGAGACCGTGGCCACCGCCGCCCCGATATAGAAGACGATCGCCGGATCGCGCAGCCAGATCAGGCCGAAGGTGATCGGCAGGAACACCGCAGCGATGTGATTGATGGTGAAGGCGACCGCCGAGGTCGGCGCGATGTCGGCGGGGTCGGCGATCTTCTGGAAATAGGTGCGCTGTGCCAGCACGAGCGTGAAGAAGACGCCGTCGATGACGAAGAGGCCGCCGGCGACGAGCGCGCCCGCCGCGCCGAACTGGCCGTGGCTGGCCAGCGCATAACCGATGAAGACGGCGATCAGCGAGATATTCTCGAGCTGGATCGTCGCGCGTTCGCCGATCTTGCCGACGAGATTGCCGAGCAGCGGGCCGGCGAACATGTTGATGCCATAGGTCACGAGCAGCAGCGTCGCGGTCGCGGCGACGTCGTAACCGAAGCGCTCGACCAGCAGGAAGCCGCCAAACGCCATGAAGATCTGCCGGCGCGCGCCCGACATGAAGGTCAGGGCGTAATAGAGCCAGTAGCGCTTGCGCAGCACGAACCCCTTGTTCTGCGGAACCACGCCCTGGAAGCTCGGGAAGAGCACCATGGCGGCCGCGGTCAGCGCCATGGTGACGAGGCCGGCTCCGAGGAAGATATGGACATAGCTCGGCTGCCACAGGCGCCAGATCAGCGCGATCGAACCGAAGGCGATGAGCTGCGCCACCGCCGAGGCGCCGGCGATCTTGCCGAGCAGCCGCGGCGCCTCCGACTTCGGCAGCAGCTGCAATTGCAGCGATTGCTGCGCCGTCTCGTAATAATGGAAGCCGAGCGACATGATCATCGTCGTCAGCAGGAGCCCGCCGAGGCTGGGGAAATAGCCGGTCAGCGCCACGCCGAGGCCGAGGGTTAGCAGGCTGAGATAAGCCAGCACCTGCTCGCGCATGATCCAGAACAGGATGATGGCGGTGAAGGCCAGGAAGCCGGGAATCTCGCGGACCGATTGCAGGATGCCGATGTCCTGCCCGGTGAAGCCGGCCGCTTCCTTGGCGAAGTTGTTGAGCAGCGCGCTCCAGCTGGCGTAGCCGAGCCAGTTGAGGAAGGCGAGCACCATCAGGAAGGCGGCCGGAGAGGCGAGCAGGCCCGTGCGTGGCGGCGGAGAGGCGGCTTCGGTCATCGGTCCACCCCAAAAGAACGCACGGCGCAACGCGCGGCGGCGGACTGTCGGGTTCCCGGGCGCCGCCGTCAAATTCCCTCGGCTTCTGGCCGGCATGCGTTGGCCTGATTGATCGATCGCAAGGACGGTGGCCCACCATCACGCGATAATCGCGTTGTTGGAGCCTCTCGCGACGACGCGACGCTCTTCCCTTCGGGGATTGTGCTCCGACATAGTGTGAAGGCGTCGGTGCCGATCGTTCGACCATGCCTGGCCGGGCGGGCCACGCCGGAGGAGGATGCGATGTACAAATCGATTCTGGTGCCCGTCGATCTCGCCGAGGCCGAATTGGCAGCCCCTGCCATTACTGCGGCCGAGTCATTTGCCATCGCGTCCGACGGCACGATCAGGCTGGTCTTCGTGCGTTCACTGGTGCCGATCACCTACATGGAATTCGTGCCTGCCGACTTCGACGCGGGCCAGCAGGCGGAATCCGAAGCCAAGCTCGCCGAGATCGCCGCCAAGGTGAACCTGCCGGCCGAGCGCGTCTCGGCCAAGGTCCTGGTCGGCTCTGTCCATGGCGAGGTGCTGGCCGAGGCCGATGCCAGCGGCGCCGACTTGATCGTCATCGGCTCGCACGAGCCCGGCATACTGGCCTATGTGATCGGCTCGAACGCCTCGACCATCGTGCGCCGGGCGAAATGCTCGGTGCTGGTGGTCCGGTAGCCCTGAGGCGGCATAGCTCGCCAAGTCAGTTGCTTCCGAAAATCGGGAACCTCCCGGCATCGCCGCAGTTGAAGCTCTGCGCCGCAATTCGGGAGGACGTTGTGAGTATCCTTTGGACGATCATTATCGGATTTTTGGCGGGTGTCGTCGCCAAGTTTCTGATTCCGGGGCCAAATGAGCCCTCGGGGTTTGTGCTGACGACGATTCTCGGGATCGTCGGAGCGTTCGTCGCATCCTATCTCGGGCAGGCGCTCGGCTGGTACGCGCCCGGCGAGGGGGCGGGGATCATCGGGGCCATCGTCGGTGCGATCGTCGTCCTGATGGTGTGGGCGTTTCTTTCAAAGCGCGGAAACGCCGCCTAGGCCTGCTCAATCAGGCTAGCTTCCAACTCGCCAGGAGAGATTTCATGAGTGAGAACCGCCTGCCGTCCATGACGGCCCTCCTCGGGCTGCTGGCCATCGCCGGCTATCAGAACCGGGACAAGATCGCAGAGTGGCTCGGGCGCGCGAAGGAGCCAGGAACCGCGGCTGCACCGTCATCCGGCATGCCTCCCGAGGCGGGCGGTATCCTGGGCGGCGTGCTCGGAGCCGGCGGAATCGGCGGCCTGCTGAACGGCGGGCTGGGCGAGCTTCTCGACCGGTTTAAACAGGCCGGCCAGGCCGAAAAGGCCGATTCCTGGGTTCGTCAGGGGCCAAATCAGGATGTCGCGCCCCAGGAACTCGAAACCGCCATCGGCCCCGACGTCATCGATGCCCTGGTCCGCCAGACAGGTCTCTCGAAAGAGGAACTGCTCTCGCGCCTGTCGCGGCAACTTCCCGAAGCCGTCGACCGCTATACGCCGGAGGGTAGGCTCGGCACCGCTGGCGCCTGAACCAGTTCCTGGCCGCCGGCGTGATCAACCCGGCTGGCGGCCCGGGACGAGATCGTCCGGCACCTCGCCGGCGGCGAGTTCCCGCGGCCGGTTGAGCTTGATCATCGGCCAGACCTGCCAGAACGAGGCAGCCGCGAGCACGAGCCCCAGTCCGGCGGCCGCAGTGGCGCCCTGCTGGAAAGCGCGCAGGCTGAAAAAGGTCAGCATGACCATCGCGCCGCTGCCGGCGAGCGCCAGTGCCAGCCAGAGCAGATAGGGGTTGCCGGCGAGGAAGCGCGCTTTCGGATTGGCACGCACGATCGCGGCGGATAGCGCCGTGACGAAGGCGTGGTAGCGCGTATCGTCGCGATCGATGTCGGTCAGCGAGCGCCAGGACAGGTTTCCGAAGGTGATCGTTCGACCGTCGCTCAGGCGCAGCTGGGTCCGGAAGCCCTTCGACGAGACATTGCTGGGCGCGTAGATGAAGCGCACCTGCTCGACGGCGGACAATCTGACCTGATCGACCTTGCGGGTCGAGTCGACCTCCAGCGTGTCGCCCTTCAGCCGATAGGCGATCTCGAAGCCGATCGGCCGCGGTCGTTGGCGCCAGAAGGGCAGGGTGGTCTCGTCGTCGGTTTGCATGGCGCGAAGCTCTAGCCGTCATTCTCGGGGAGAGCAAAGCGCAGACCCGAGGATCTCCTGAAGGAGATATTCGGGACGAGCCCGAGCATGACGAGCCAGTCGGCTACCGCGTCAGCGCCTTCATCGCGCCGTCGAGGCCGTCCAGCGTCAGCGGGAACATCCGCCCGCCCATCAGCCCGCCGATCTGTCGGATCGACTGGGTATAGCCCCACAGATGCTGCTGCACGGGGTTGAGCCAGACCGATTTCGCGAAGCGCTCCGTCAGCCGCCGCACCCAGACCTCGCCGGGCTCCTCGTTCCAGTGTTCGACCGAGCCGCCGGGCATCGCGATCTCATAGGGGCTCATCGAGGCGTCGCCGACAAAGACGAGGCGGTAATCGGCCGGATATGTGCGCAGCACGTCGAAGGTTGGGATCACCTGGTCGTGGCGGCGCCGATTCTCCTTCCAGACCCGCTCATAGGGGCAGTTGTGGAAGTAGAAGTGCTCGAAATGCTTGAACTCAGCCCGCGCTGCTGAGAACAGCTCTTCCGCAAGCTCGATATGCCAGTCCATCGAGCCGCCGACATCGAGAAAGAGCAACACCTTGACGGCGTTGTGCCGCTCGGGCCGGAGCTTGACGTCGAGATAGCCGTGCTTGGCCGTCTCGGTGATGGTCTGGTCGAGGTCGAGTTCCTCGGCTGCGCCGGTGCGGGCGAACTTGCGCAGGCGGCGCAACGCGATGCGTAAATTGCGAACGCCCAGTTCGCGCGTGTCGTCGAAATCCTTGAACTCGCGCTTGTCCCAGACCTTCACCGCCCGGAAATTGCGGTTCTTGTCCTGGCCGATGCGCACGCCTTCGGGATTGTAGCCATAGGCGCCATAGGGCGAGGTGCCGGCGGTGCCGATCCATTTCGAGCCGCCCTGATGGCGGCCCTTCTGCTCGGCGAGGCGTGCTTTGAGCGTCTCGAGCAGCTTGTCCCAGCCAAGTGCCTCGATCTGGGCCTTTTCCTCGTCGGTCAGGAACTTCTCGGCGAGCTTGCGCAGCCACTCTTCGGGAATGCCGACCTGCTCGAACGCCTCGCCAAGCGTCTCCATGCCCTTGAAGACTTCGGCGAAGACACGGTCGAAACGGTCGAGATGGCGCTCGTCCTTCATCAGGCATGTGCGGGCGAGATAGTAGAATTCGTCGACGCGGTGTTCGGCGAGATCGGCCTCGACGCCTTCGAGCAGCGCGAGATATTCGCGCAAGGTGACCGGGACCTTGGCGGCGCGCAGATCAGTGAAGAGGCGAAGGAACATCGCGCTACTGTGGCCAGCAGCGCCTCGGGGTCAAGCCGCGGCGGCCTGGAGCCCGTTCCGGTCAGCGTGCGACGCGAGCTGACGGGTCGAATAGGGTACAAAAAGTAAGAGCCGGATCCGATCAGATTGAATTCGATCTGATCGGATCCGGCTCTGGTCCGTCAAGGCTTAGGCGACGGCGTCGGCCAGATCCTTGGTGACCTTGAACTTCACGACCGTCTTGGCCGGGACCTTGATCGTCGCGCCGGTCGACGGGTTGCGGGCCTCGCGGGCTTCGCGCTTGGAAGCGGCGAGCTTGCCGATACCGCCGAGCGTCACGTCGCCGCCGGACTTCAGGGTCTTGGCGACAACGCCGGCGAGCGAGCCGAGGATGGCCGAGACGTCGGTCTTGGTCTTGCCCGTCTCATCCGCAATCGCGGCGATCAGTTCGTTCTTGGTCATGAAAACCTCCTGAGACCAATGATGCTTAAATTGACGCCGTGCCGAGCCCCGGAGGGTTCCGACACGTCGCGGCGAATCGACGCAATCGCGCACGAGCCCGCCATTTGACACGCTTGCCGACGGAACACGACGGCAGCGACCGTACATACGCACAGCAATCGGCTTCGTTCCTGTCAAAAGCCGCGAAATTGCGGCGGTTTTCACCAGCTTTGTGGAGCGATTGACAAGTTCCTTCGAATTATTTGAAGCTTGAAATAATTTAGGGGAGCGGAACAGGCATGAAGGCCATCATCATCGGCGGCGGCATCGGGGGGCTGTCACTGGCCCTGATGCTGCATGCGCGCGGCATTGCCGCGACCGTCTACGAGCAGGCGAGCGAGATCCGCGAGATCGGCGTCGGCATCAACACGCTGCCGCATGCCATTCGCGAACTGGCGGAACTGGGCCTGCTACCGGCGCTCGATGCGGTGGCGATCCGCACGCGCGAACTGATCTACATGAACCGCTTCGGCCAGACCGTCTGGCGCGAGCTGCGCGGCCTTCACGCCGGTGCGCCAGTACCGCAGTTCTCGATCCATCGCGGCCGACTCCAGGGCGTGATTCGCGACGCCGTGATCGAGCGGCTTGGTCCGGATGCGATTCGCACCGGCCGGCGCCTGCAGGGCTTCCTGCAGGACGAGGGTGGCGTGACCGCCCATTTCGCCGATGCCAAGCTCGGCGAGGGCGGCGAGACGGCGCGTGCCGATATCCTGATCGGCGCCGACGGCATCCACTCCACGGTGCGTTCGCATTACTTCCCGAACCAGGGCGGGCCGCGCTGGAACGGCGTTCAGATGTGGCGCGGCGCCTGCGACTGGTCTGCCTTCCTCGACGGCGAGAGCATGATCATCGCTGGCGGCATGGCCGGCAAGCTGGTGCTTTATCCGATCGCGGAGGGTAAAAAGCCGGGGATGCGCTTGACCAACTGGGTGGTCAATGTGCGCACCGGCGATCCCTTGAAACCGCCGCCGAAGGAAGCCTGGTCGAAGGCTGGTCGGCTCGAGGACGTGCTGCCCTTTGCCCGGCGCTTCACGGTGCCCGGCGTCGATATCCTCGCTTTGATCAAGGCGAGTGGCATCTTCTGGGAATATCCGATGTGCGATCGCGATCCGCTGCCGCGCTGGACGCACGGCCGGGTGACGCTGCTCGGCGACGCCGCCCATCCGATGTACCCGGTCGGCTCCAATGGCGCCTCCCAAGCGATCCTCGACGCACGCTGCCTCGCCGACCTGCTGCTCAAGGCCGAACACCCACGCCATGCGCTCGCGGCCTATGAGGCGCAGCGCCTGCCGGCGACCGCCGAGATCGTCGCGATGAACCGGGCCGGTGGCCCGGAGCGCGTGATCGATGCGGTCGAGGCGCTGGCGCCCAACGGCTTCGACGATGTCGAGCGTGTCCTGCCCTATGGCAAGCGCGAGCAGATCGTGAACGCCTATGCCGGCAAGGCCGGCTTCTCGGCGGCGCAATTGGCGAAGCGTTGAACGATCAGGGCTGCTCTGCCCGCACCAGCGGCGCGATCCGGTCGATCCGGTTGGTCCAGATCCCGGGAATCGGCCGCTTGAGGGCAGCCAAATCCTCGGCCCGGTCGATCCCGGCCGAGCCGTCGCCGCCGACCAGCGGACCGGCGACGATGACCTCGCTGCCGGCGGCGCGCATGCGGGCTGTGAACCGCGCCGGCCAGCCCCAGATCCAGCGCGTGTAGTTGGACGGGATCAACAGCAGCTGCCGTTCGCAGGACTGCGGCGTGACACCGGCCCAGCCCAGTGCGAGGTGGTGGATCAGGCAGCGCTTCTCTGCCGCTTTGGACATGGTGCGCAGGGTCGGAATGCGTTCACGCAGCGCCGCGATCGGCCGGTCGCCGCCATAGGCCATCAGCAGCGCGAGCTGCGCCGGCGGGAGCTTCAGGAGGCGTTCGGCGAGCAGTTCGCCTTCGCGCGGATCGTTGCTTTTGACGTTGATCAGCAGGCGCCGATCTGGAAAGCGCGCCAGGACCTCGTCCAGCGACGGCATCAAGCCGACGCCCTTGCCGCGAAACGGATAGGTCTTGCCGCTATCGGCCGTGTAGCCATGGCCGATGTCGAGTGCCTTGAGCTCGGGCAGCGTCTTCTCGCGGGCGACGCCCGCGCCATTCGTTCGGCACTCCAGCGTCCAGTCATGGATCACGGCGAACTGGCCATCGGTGGTCGGGTGGATGTCGAGCTCGACGATGTCCGCCCCTGCCGCAAAGGCCGCCTCCATCGAGGCGAGGGTGTTCTCAAGATAGGGGTGTTCCGGCGGGTTGATGCGGCTCGCTGTGCAGGTCGTGTCGGTAACGCCGCCTGGCGGGTAGGTCTGAGCCAGGCCGCGATGCGCCAGCAGGACGGGACGGTCCGTCGTCGCCGGCGCCAAAAGCGAAGTGTTCTGCACAAAGGCCGTGACGCCCAGAACCGCGGCTACAGTGCCCGCAGCGAGCCAGAATCGTTTCATTGCTATCCCCTCAAAGAGGGGGGATGTCTGAATCGAAAGCCGGCAAAATTCGGCCGGAACTCAGGCGCCTTCCGTCAGCTCGACGATGCGCGCCTTGAGCGTCGCATTCTCCTGTTCGAGTCGGCGCAGGCGCCGCACCAGATCGAGCGGAACAGGTGCATCATCCTGCTTTGCGGCGGCGGCAAAGGAGACACCGATGCGCTCACTATCGCGCCAGCGGCTGCGCACCATTCGGCTCTCGCGCTTGAGCGGGAAATAGAGCTCGAACAGCTCGGGCACGACGACGCTGTTCGGAAAGACCAGCAGCGCCCCGTCTTCCGACAGGTTCCTGACGGTACAGTCCAGCGTCGACTGGCGCTGGTTGAAGATGACCTTGCCGCCGATCAGCGTCCGGTTGCGCGCGGAACGGCGGCGTTCGGTGAGAATGGTGGCGGTGGGCATCGGCCTGACCTTGTTCTAGCTCAGGTTGAAACAATGCCCGGGAATGCTCTTGGTTGCAGCAGTAAGCTTTGCTTAACCTTAACTGCGCCGCGACACGCTCAGGCCCCTTCGGGCGGCGGCGGCAGGAAGTCGATCTCGTAGCGCGCTGCGAGGGCGACGACCTCGGCCGGGTTCTGCTCCTGCATTGAATGGATCGCCCAGAACAAGTCGTAGAGCCGGCCCGTGGGCGCGACCCAGAACAGGCACTTCACGGCTGAATCGCTTTTGTTGAACAGCCCGTGCGGGATGTTGCGAGGCAACTTGATCAGGTCGCCGGGCAAGGCATGCGACTCCTGGCCGTCGAGCACGAGATCGAGCCGGCCCTCGAGCAAGTAGATGAACTCATCCTGGGTCGGGTGGATGTGCGGCGGCACGAAGGTGCCGGGCGGGAAGGTGGCGTGCCAGGAGAAGCTGTCCTCGCTCAGCATCTTCGGCACATAGGTCTGGCCGAGGATGTTCCAGGAGATCGCGTCGATCCCCTCATTGGCCTTGGTCACGCCTGCGGTCAGCGGTTTCATGGTCGATCTCCTTCTCAAAGGTGGAGGAAGCGGTCCTTGACCGCGCTGTCGCTGCGCAGATCGTCGCTGCTGCCGCGCCAGGCGACGCGGCCCTTCTCCAATACGACATGCCGGTCGGCGATCCTGGCGAGCGCGTCGACATTCTTGTCGATCACCAGGATCGACTCGCCCTCGGCCTTGAGCGCCGCGAGGCAGGACCAGATCTCCTGCCGGATGATCGGCGCCAGCCCCTCGGTCGCCTCGTCGAGGATGACGAGCTTGGGGTTGGTCATCAGGGCGCGGCCGATCGCCAGCATCTGCTGCTCGCCGCCGGAGAGCTGGTTGCCGCGATTGGCCTTGCGTTCCCTCAGGCGTGGCAGGAAGGCGTAGACGCGCTCAAGCGTCCAGCGCGGCGCGCCGAAACGGCTGGCGGCGGTGGCGATCAGGTTTTCTTCGACGGAGAGCGTCGGGAAGACCTGCCGTCCTTCCGGCACCAGCCCGATGCCGGCCTGCGCCAGCTGGAAGGGTGCGCTGCCGGTGAGGTCGACGCCGCCGAAGCTGACTCGCCCGGCGCGCGGCCGGATCAGCCCCATGATGGCGCGCACCGTCGTGGTCTTGCCCATGCCGTTGCGGCCGAGCAGGGTCACGACCTCGCCGGCACCGACCGCAAGATCGACGCCGAACAGGATCTGCGCCTCGCCATAGCCGGCATCGAGATTCTCAACGGTGAGCATCAGCCCTCCTCGCCGAGATAGGCTTCGCGCACGGCGGGATCGGCCCGGACGACAGCCGGATCGCCCGAGGCGATGACACGGCCATAGACCAGCACGCTGACCGTGTCGGCGAGCGCGAACACCGCCTCCATGTCGTGCTCGACCAGCAGCATGGCGTAGCGCCCCTTCAGGCTCTTGAGCAGGCCGATCAGCCGCTCGCCTTCCTCCTTGCCGACGCCGGCGAGCGGCTCGTCGAGCAGGATTGCCGCTGGCTCGAGCGCCAGCGCCATGGCGATCTCCAGCGCCCGCTTCTCGCCATGCGACAGGCTGCCGGCCGGGACATGGGCGCGCTCCGACAGGCCGACCGCATCCAGCGCGGCGCGGGCAGGGCGGTTGAGGCGCTCGTCGCTGGCGGCATTGCGGAAGAAGGACAGCGGATGGCTCGCCTTGGCCTGCACGCCAAGCGCGACATTCTCCAGCGCCGAGAGCGAGGCGATGGTCGAGGTGATCTGGAAGGTCCGTGCGAGGCCGTGGCGGGCGCGCTTCTCGGCGTTGAACGCCGTGACGTCCTCGCCGCGGAAGTGGATCGTGCCGTCGTCCGGCGTCAGCATGCCGGAGATCTGGTGGACAAGCGTGGTCTTGCCGGCGCCGTTCGGGCCGATCAGTGCATGCAGTTCGCCCGGCGCGACGGCGAAGCTGACGCCGTCGGTGACCTTCAGTGCGCCGAAGGACTTGCGCACACCGTCGAGGACAAGAACCGGCTCAGCCATGACGTGAGCCCAGCTTGCGCAGCATCCCGACGATGCCGCCGCGGGTGAACAGCACGAACAGGATGATCAGCGGCCCGAAGATGGCGCGCCAGTGCTCGGTCAGGTGCGAGAGCGCGTCCTCGGCGATCAGGTAGGCGATCGCGCCGATGATCGCGCCGTGCAGCGAGCCGACGCCGCCGAGCACCACCATGAAGATCAATTCGCCCGAGCGCTGCCACGACATGAAGGCCGGGCTGACGAATTCGGTGTGGTTGGCGAGGAAGAAGCCGGAGAGCCCGGCCAGCATGCCGCTGATCACATAGGCGACGAGGCGCACGCGGGTGACGTCGAAACCGGTGACGCTGACGCGGGTCGGATTCTCGCGCGCCGCCCTGAGCACCCGGCCGAAGCGCGAGGCGACGAGGCCGCGCACCAGGAGATAGGCGCCGCCGAGCGCGATCAGAACGCTGTAGTAGAACGAGGTCCGGCTCGCGAACGGCTTGAAGCCGAGGAGCGTGCTCTTCTCGTAGAGCGTCAGCCCGTCATCGCCGCCATAGGCCGAGAGCGCCTGCGCCAGGAAATAGACCATCTGGCCGAAGGCGAGCGTGATCATGATGAAGGCGACGCCGCGCGTGCGCAGGCAGATCGCACCGGTGATTGCGCCGAAGAGGGCGCATGTGACGAGGATCACCGGCAGGATCACGAGCGCCTCGCTCCTGCCCTCGGTGATCATGATGCCGGTGACATAGGCGCCGATGCCGAGGAAGGCGGCATGGCCGAAGGAGACGAGCCCGCCGACGCCGAGGATGAGGTCGAGCGAGAGCGCGGCGATGGCGAAGATCAGCGCCCGCGTCAGCAGAGCGAGCCAGCCGGCCGGCATGCCGAGCGAGACGGCGAGCGGCGCCAGCGCCAGCAGCAGGAACAGGATGGCCGGCAGCAGCACCTTGGCGCGCTCGCGCGGCGGCGCGACGCTGGTGACCTCGGCTGTCGTCGTCGCCGAGCTCATGTCCGGCCTCGCGCCGGCAGCAGGCCTTCCGGCCGCACGAACAGCACCACCGCCATCAGGAGGTAGATCAGCATCGAGGACAGGGCCGCGCCGGTCGCTCGCGCCGAGGGGGCGCTCATGAACAGCCGGAGCAGGTCGTTCATGAAGGAGCGGCCGAGCGTGTCGACCAGGCCAACGATCAGCGCCGCGACGAAGGCGCCGCGGATCGAGCCGATGCCGCCGATGACGATGACGACGAAGGCGAGGATCAGCACGGTGTCGCCCATGCCGGGCTCGACCGAGAGGATCGGCGCCGCCATCGCCCCGGCGAAGCCCGCCAGCATGGTGCCGAAGGCGAAGACGATCATGAACAGCTTGCGGATGTCGACGCCCAGCGCCGAGACCATCGGCGCATTGGAGGCGCCGGCGCGCAACAGCATGCCGGTGCGGGTTTTCTCGACGATGAACCAGAGCAGGGCGCCGACCGCTAGGCCCGAGCCGATCAGGGCGAAGCGATAGGTCGGGTATAGGATGCCGTCCATCAGCGCGACATTGCCGGTGAGGAACGCCGGCAGCGGCACGGAGAGGGGGGCGGCCCCCCAGACTATCTTGACGCCCTGGTTGAGCAGCAGGATCAGCCCGAAGGTCGCCAGCACCTGGTCGAGATGGTCGCGTTCATAGAGGTGGCGGAAGACCAGGAATTCGAGCGCAAGGCCGAAGACGAGCGCTGCCGCCAGCGCCAGCACGAGGCCGAGCACGAAGGAGCCGGTCAGCGCGACGAAGGTCACGGCGAGATAGGCGCCGAGCATGTACTGCACGCCATGCGCCAGGTTGATGAAGTCCATCACGCCGAAGACAAGCGTCAGCCCTGCCGCCACCAGGAACAGCAGGATGCCGAACTGCAGCCCGTTCAGGATCTGGACGATGAGGAGGCCGGTGGTCATTACTGGTTCGCGATCGGCTGTCCGGAAAAAGCGCGGGGAACCCTCTCCTGTAAGGAGAAGGCAGGGTGAGGTGTAGGCCGACGGACCAGCGCCGCTAGCGCTGACGGCGTGGTCAGGTTCAGGCCAGTGATTTCGCTACGAACACCTCACCCCTACCCCTCTCGCTGATCTCGAGTTTACACGAGATCAGCATCTTAGAGTGTCGAAGTCGGTAGACCCGACTTCGATGCAGGAGAGGGGTTCCCGAGGTTCAGCCGCCCTATTTGAGGGCGCAATCCTTCGCGTGCGGATCGGCGTAGTCCTCGAACACCTTCTGGGCGATCTCGGTCTGGAACTTGCCGTCCGGCCGCTTGGCGACCTTGACCAGGTAGAAGTCCTGGATCGGGTAGCCATTGGTGTTGAACTTGAACTTGCCGCGCAGCGAAGTGAAGTCGGCCTTCTTGATTGCGGCGCGCAGCTTGTCCTTGTCGCCGGTGCCGCCGGCGGCCTTCACGGCCGAATCGATCAGCTGCGCCGCGTCATAGGACTGCTGGGCATAGGAGCCGGGGACGATCTTGTAGGCCGCCTCATAGGCCGCGACGAACTTCTTCGTCTGCGGGTTGTCCATGTTGGGCGCCCAGGTCATGCCGCCGAACATGCCGACCGCCGCGTCCTGCTGCGCCGGCAGCGTCGACTCGTCGACCGTGAAGGCGGAGAGGAAGGGCACCTTTCCGGTGAGGCCGGCCTGCGACCACTGCTTGACGAAGTTGACGCCGAGGCCGCCGGGTAGGAAGGCGAAGACCACGTCCGGCTTGGCCGAGGCGATCTTGGCGAGCTCCGCCGCAAAATCGAGCGAGGTCAGCGGGACATAGACCTCGTCGAGGATCTCGCCCTTGAAGTAGCGCTTGAAGCCGGCGAGCGAGTCCTTACCCGCCTGGTAGTTCGGCGCGATGATGTAGGCCTTCTTGTAGTTCTGGTCCTGCGCGTACTTGCCCAGCACCTCGTGGACCTGATCGTTCTGGTACGAGGTCACGAAGAAGTTCTGGTGGCAGGCCTTGCCGGCCATAGTCGACGGGCCGGCGTTCGGGCTGATCAGGATGGCGCCCGAGTCGAGCACGGGCTTGGCGATCGCGCCGAGGATGTTCGAGAACACCGGGCCGACGACGAAGTCGACCTTGCCGCCCTCGACGTAGCTGCGGACCTTGCCGACCGCGACGTCGGGCTTCAGCTCATCGTCGATCACGGTGATCTGCACCGGCACGCCGCCGAGCTTGCCGCCGTTCTGGTCGACCGCGAGCTGGAAGCCGTCGCGGACCTGCTGGCCGAGCGCGGCCGCCGGCCCGGTCAGCACGCTGACCACGCCGATCTTCAAGGGCTCCTGCGCCTGGGCGCTGGCAAGCCCGAGTGCGAGCACGCCGGCGCCGAGTGACAATGCGAACTTCAACGTCATGTCTGATGTCCTCCCGGGACGTGCCAGATGCGACCGCCGGTGGGGTTCCCCATCCCTGTCCGTGCGGCGTCGGCAGTCATATTGTTTCAAGCTTAAAATATCTGCAAGGGGGTTCCTGCGGGTAATTTTTGTTCGCGGCTGGAGAGCGTCATTCTCGGGCGGAGCGAAGCGCAGACCCGAGAATCTCAGGATGAGAAAGCGCTGAGAGGGGCCCCTTCCTGCCCGAGATGCTCGGGGCAAGCCCGAGCATGACGCGTCCTTCGCTTAGCCGCCTTAGGCCTGCACGCCATCGACGTACCAATCCATCTTCGAGAGCACCTCGTCGGACGCGGTCTCGCCGGCCTTGAGGCGCAGCGTGCCTTTCTGGTCCTTGAGCTCGCCCGTGAAGGGGTGGATCGTGCCGGCGACGATACCCTTCTGGAGCTCGTCCGCAGCGGCGCGGGCAGCCGGCGTGACGGCGTCGTTATAGGGCGCGAGCTTGACCATGCCGTCCTTGATGCCGCCCCAGACGTCGCCGCTCTTCCAGGTTCCGTCCATCGCCTCCTTGACGCGCTTGATGTAGTAGCCCGACCAGTCGTCGACGATCGCCGAGAGCTGTGCCTTGGGCGCGAAGGCCTTCATGTCCGAGGCCTGGCCGAAGGCATAGACGCCGCGCTGCTCGGCCGCCTGCAGGGCGGCTGGGCTGTCGGTGTGCTGGCTGATCACGTCGCAGCCCTGGTCGATCAGCGCCTTGGCGGCGTCGGCTTCCTTGGCCGGGTCGTACCAGGTCGAGGCCCAGATCACCTTGGTCTTGAAGTTCGGGTTCACTTTCTTGGCGGCGAGATGGAAGGCGTTGATGCCCATCACCACCTCCGGGATCGGGAAGGAGGCGATGTAGCCGGCCTGGCCCGATTTCGACATGTGGCCGGCCAGGGTGCCGATCACGGCGCGGCCCTCATAGAAGCGGGCATTGTAGGTCGCGACGTTCTCGGCGCGTTGATAGCCGGTGGCGTGCTCGAACTTGATCTTCGGGAACTGCTTGGCGACTTGGATCGTCGGGTTCATGAAGCCGAACGACGTGGTGAAGATCAGCTGGTCGCCGGCCTGGGCGAGCTGGCGGATGGCGCGCACCGCATCCGGCCCCTCGGCGACGTTCTCGATGAAGCTGGTCTTGATCTTGTTGCCGTATTCCTTCTCCAGCGCCTTGCGGCCCTGATCATGCGTCCAGCTCCAGCCATGGTCGCCGACCGGGCCGACATAGATGAAGCCGACGCCGAATGGCGCCTGGGCTTGAGCGCCCGTGAGGGGCAGCACGGAGGCTGCGGCCGCGCCGGCCAGAAGCGTGCGGCGGGTGATGATGGTCGACATGATGGTGCTCCCCGTTGTCGGTTGCGGCGGCTACTGCGCCGGGAAAGGCTTGCCGAGGCAGGCGGGCGCATCGCGTCCGCCGGTCCTCCGTCCTAGCGACATCATGGTCAGAACCACAATCGTCGCAAGGTAGGGGGTCATCGCCAGCACCTCGGGCGCGATGAAGCTCCAGCCGGCCGCCTTGGCCTGCAATTCGAAGGTCGCGACCGCGCCGAAGAGATAGGCGCCGATCAGAAGCCGGCCCGGCTTCCAGGCCGCGAAGACGACGAGGGCGAGCGCGATCCAGCCGCGGCCGGCGGTCAGCCGGTCGGCCCACATCGGCGTCAGCGCCAGCGAGAAATACGCGCCACCGAGGCCGGCCAGCGCTCCGCCGAAGGCGGTCGCGGCGGTGCGGATCGCCAAAACGCGATAACCGATGGCATGGGCAGAGTCGGCGTTCTCGCCGACGGCGCGCAGGATCAGCCCGGCCTTGCTCCGGCGCAGGAACAGGCCCACCGCGAGCACGAGCGCGAGCGAGAGATAGACGATCGCGTCATGGCCGAAGACGAGGCGCAGCCAGGGATGGGCGGCATAGTCGGCCGGGAAGAGCGGGCCAAGCCGCGTGATCGTGCGGCCGACGAAGCCGGCGCCGATCAGCGAGGAGGCGCCGATGCCGAAGATCGTCAAAGCAAGGCCCGTCGCGACCTGGTTCGAGCCGAGGCCGAGCGTCAGCAGCGCAAAAATCATCGCCGCAGTAACGCCAGCCAGCGTTGCTGCGAGGAGTCCGAGCGGGACGCTGCCGGTGGAGTAGGCGACCGCGAAGCCCGCAACGGCGCCGCAAAGCATCATGCCCTCGACGCCGAGATTGAGGACGCCGGCTTTCTCGGTGACGAGCTCGCCCAAAGCCGCGAGCAGGATCGGCGTCGCCGCGGCGGCGAGCGTCATGAAGATCGAGACGAGGATGGCGGCGGTCATGGCGCGCTCCTCGCCGGGCGCGCCTTCCAGGCGAGCCGCCAGCGCACCAAGACGTCCGTCGCGAGCAGGAAGAACAGCAGCAGCGCCTGGAACATGCCCGTCGCTGCCGAGGGCAGGCGCACCGTGCTCTGGGCGATCTCGCCGCCGACATAGGTCACCGCCAGCACCAGCGCGCCGAAGACGATGCCGACAGGCGAGAGCCGGCCGAGGAAGGCGACGATGATCGCTGTGAAGCCGTAGCCGACCGGGAATTGCGGGGTGAGCTGGCCGAAGGGGCCGGCCGCCTCGAGCAGTCCGGCAAGCCCGGCAAGGCCGCCACCGGCGAGCAGCGCTGCCCAGGTGACGCGGTTGGCGTCGAAGCCGCCATGGCGGGCGGCCGCCGGCGCACGGCCGACGACGCGCACCGCATAACCGGCAACGGTCTTGCTCATCACGAACCAGGCGACGAGCGCGAGCAGGATGGCGATCGGCACGCCGAAATGGACGAGCGAGCCTTCCGCGACCGCCGGCAGCGTCTGGCTGGCGCTGAACATCTTGGTCTGCGGGAAATTGAAGCCGTCCGGGTCCTTCCATGGGCCGCGCACGAGGTAGTAGAGGAACTGCACCGCGACATAGGTCAGCATCAGGCTGGTCAGGATCTCGCTGACCTGCAGCCGCACCTTGAGCAGAGCAGGCAGCGCCGCCCAAGCCGCGCCGCCCACGACACCGGCGAGCGCCATGGCCGGCAGTATCCACCAGCCGGTCATGTCATGGGTCAGCAATGCGACGCCGGTGCCGGCGATCGCGCCCATGACGTACTGCCCCTCGGCGCCGATATTCCAGATATTGGCGCGAAAGCCGATGGCGAGGCCGAGCGCGATCATGATGAGCGGCGCCGCCTTGACGCCGAGATCGGCCCAGCGCTGCGGCTCGATCAGCGGCGTGATGAAGATCGCCGTGACCGCGCGCAGGCCGTCATAGCCGATCGCGCCGAAGACCAGCATGCCGGTCAGCATGGTGAGCCCGATTGCGATCAGCGGGCTCAGATAGAGCATCGCCTTGCTGGGCTCGCGCCGGCGCCGCCACTCAAGCATGCGCCGGCTCCACCTGATGGCTCTCGCCGTGGACGCCGCCCATCAGCAGGCCGATCTCTTCGAGCTCCAGCCCGGCGACCGGCCGCGCCTGCGACAGCCGGCCCTCGTTGATCACACAGAGCCGATCCGAGAGTTCGAGCAGTTCGTCGAGATCCTGCGAGATCACGACGATCGCCGAACCCTGCGCGGCGAGGTCGACCAAAGCCTGCCGGATTGCGGCGGCGGCGCCGGCATCGACGCCCCAGGTCGGCTGCGCCACCACCAGCACATCGGGCTTCTGCCCGATTTCGCGGCCCATAATGAACTTCTGCAGATTACCGCCCGAGAGCGAGCCAGCCAGCGCTGCGGGGCCGGTGGTGCGGACATCGAAGCGGGCGATGACATCCTTCGCATAAGCCTCGACCGGCCCCTGACGGATCAGGCCCGAGGGGGCGAGCGGCAGGCGATGGCGCGCGGTCAGCACGACATTCTCGGCGAGGGAGAAGTCGGGCACGGCGGCATGGCCGTTGCGCTCTTCGGGCACGCAGGCGAGACCGGCGGCGCGGCGGGCTCCAGCATCGGCGAGGCCGATCGGCCGGCCGTCGAGCTTGATCGCGTCTGCCCGGCCGGCAGGGTGCTCGCCCGAGAGCGCCATCAGCAACTCGGCCTGGCCATTGCCCGCAACGCCGGCGATGCCGAGGATCTCGCCGGCCTGCGCCGAGAACGAGATGTCCTTCAGGCTGGTGCCGAAGGGCGGCTCGCCCGGCATGTCGAGCTTGTCGACGCTGAGCCGCGCGGCGCCCGCTTTACCGCCGCCAGCCGGCCGCTGGAGGTGTTTCAGCTCGGCGCCGATCATCAATTCGGCCATGCGCCGCGTCGTCTCGATGCGCGGATCGCAGGTCGCAACGACCTTGCCGCCGCGCAGGATGGTCGCGGCCTCGCAGAGCGCTTTGATCTCGTGCAGCTTGTGGCTGATGTAGAGGATCGAGCAGCCTTCCCTTGCGATCTGGCGCAGCGTCTCGAACAGGCGCTCGACCTCCTGCGGCGTCAGCACCGAGGTCGGCTCGTCCATGATCAGCAGCTTCGGCTTCTGCAGCAGGCAGCGCACGATCTCGATGCGCTGGCGCTCGCCGACCGAGAGCGTGTGCACGGCGCGATCCGGATCGAGCGGCAGCGAATAGCTGTCTAGGATCGCCTTGATCCGCGCCTTCAGCTCTTCGGCTGGCACCGTCTCGTCGAGGCCGAGCGCGATGTTCTCCAGCACGGTCATGCCGTCGAACAGCGAGAAATGCTGGAAGACCATGCCGATGCCGAGCTTGCGCGCCGCCTTGGGCGAGGCGATCTCGACCGGGCGGCCGTCGAAGCTGATCTGCCCCTTGTCGGCGCGCTGCACGCCATAGATGATCTTGACCAGGGTCGATTTACCGGCGCCGTTCTCGCCGAGCAGGGCATGGATCTCGCCGGGGCGGACCGAGAGGCTGATGTCCTGATTGGCCTTCACGCCCGGAAAGCTTTTCGAGACATGCGCGAGCGCCAGGCGCGAAGGTGCCGTCTGGTCAGGCGGCTGCGTCATGGCGGTTCCGTGCCCTCGCGCGTCCCGTGGCGGGCCTCCCCGCGAGGGCCGCCTTCTCGCCAAGCAAGCAACGCACCAGCTCGGCACTCGTCAAGGCGGCGATCACCTCCGGACGCTTGTCATGCACATCCGATCCGCCGATCGGGCAGGTCAGGAGCGCCAGCGCCGTGCTGCCGGGATGGCGGCGGCGGAAACTCGCCTCGAAGCGGGCGCGCTTCGTGCCTGAGCCGATCATCCCGACATAAGCCGCATCGCCGCGCAGCAGCGCCGCCTCGGCCAGGCGATAGTCGAGCGCATGGCTATGGGTCAGGACGATGAAAGCCGAGCCGGGCCGGGCAGCGACAAGAGCTGCTTCGGGATCGTCGAGCTGCCGGCAGGTGACGGTCGCCGGCACCTCCTCGAACTGGCCGGGCCGATCGTCGATCAAGGCCACGGCAAGCGGCAGCAAGGCGAGACTGCGTGCCAGCGCCTTGCCGGTATGACCCGCGCCGAAGATCAGTACCTGCGGCCGCTCGGCCGCCGCTTTCGCCTCATCTTTCCTCAGCGCTTCGAGATGCGCTGCGGTCGCCGGCTCCATCGCCACCCGGACGCGTCCGCCGCAGCACTGACCCATTTGCGGACCAAGCGGGATATCGATCAATTGCTGCGGGCCGTTGCTGTCGAGCAGGATGCGGGCGAGGTCGATGCAGTGGAATTCGAGCTGGCCGCCGCCGATGGTGCCGGCGCTGCCACGGGCGCTGACGATCATCGTCGCGCCGGCCTCACGCGGGGTCGAGCCCTGCGCTTCCGCGATGCGGACGATGACGGCGCCATCGGCGAGGTTGGCGGCGAGGAAATCGGCGGGGCTCATCGCGCGCCCTCCGCCTGGGCCCGCACCCGATCGACTGCGTCGAGCACTCGCTCCGGCGTCGCCGGCGCGTCGAGCTGCGGGCAGAAGCGGTGATCGCCGACGCTGGCCACGGCGTCGGAGAGGGCATGCAGCACGCTGATCGCCAGCATCAGCGGTGGCTCGCCCACGGCCTTGGAACGATGGATGGTGTGCTCGCGATTGGGCGCATTCTCCAGCAGCGCAACATTGAAGATGCGCGGCCGGTCGGAGGCGACCGGGATCTTGTAGGTCGAGGGCGCGTGCGTCTTGAGCCGCCCCTTCTCGTCCCAGACCAGTTCCTCGGTGGTCAGCCAGCCCATGCCCTGGATGAAGCCGCCCTCGATCTGCCCCTTGTCGATCGCCGGGTTCAGCGAGTTGCCGCAATCGTGCAGGATGTCGACGCGCTCGACCTTGTATTCGCCGGTCAGCGTGTCGATCGCGACCTCCGCCGCGGCGGCGCCATAGGCGAAATAGTAGAACGGATGGCCTTTGCCTGCCTTGCGGTCCCAATGGATCTTTGGCGTCGCGTAGAAGCCTGTCGCCGAGAGCTGGACGCGGGCCATATACGCCGCCTTGACCAGCTCGACGAAGCCGATCTCGCGCGCACCGACCTGCACCCTGCCGGGCAGGAAGACGATCGCCTCCGGTTTTTCCTGCCAGTGCTTACAGGCGAAGGCGGTGAGCCGCTTCTTGATCGTCTCGCAGGCGTCGAGCGCCGCCATGCCGTTGAGATCGGAACCTGACGAGGCGGCGGTCGCCGAGGTGTTCGGCACCTTGCCGGTCGTCGTGGCGGTGATCTTGATCTGCTCAAGCCCGATGCCGAAGGCCTGCGCCACCACCTGCGCAACCTTCTGGTAGAGCCCCTGGCCCATTTCGGTGCCGCCATGGTTCAGTGCCACGGTGCCATCGGTATAGACATGGACCAGGGCGCCGGCCTGATTGTACCACGTCGCGGTGAAGGAGATGCCGAACTTGACCGGGGTCAGCGCGATGCCGCGCTTGATGATCCTGCTCTCCTGGTTGAAGGCGCGGATCGCTTCGTGGCGGGCGCGGTAGTCGCAGGAATGAGTGAGGTCGTCGATCACCTCGCCGGCGATCATGTCCTCGACGGGCTGGTGATAGGGCGTGATCTCGCGGCCCTCGCCGCCATAGAGATTGCGCTTCCTCACCTCCAGCGGGTCGAGCCCGGTGGCGTAGGCGACCTCCTCGATGAAGCGCTCGGCCCCGACCATGCCCTGTGGCCCGCCGAAGCCGCGAAAGGCGGTGTTCGAGACGGTGTGCGTGCGCAGGGGTTCGGAGTGGGCCCGCACCGCCGGGTAGAAATAGCAGTTGTCCATGTGGAACAGGGCGCGGTCCGTCACCGGGCCGGAGAGGTCGGCATTCCAGCCGCAGCGCGCGGCGTAGATGGTATCGACCGCATGGATGCGGCCGTCATCGTCGAAGCCGATCTCGTAATCGACGACGAAGTCGTGGCGCTTGCCGGTGATGACCATGTCGTCGTCGCGGTCGGGCCGCAGCTTGATCGGCCGCTTCAGCTTGCGGGCGGCCAGCGCGGCGACGCAGGCGAAGAGATTGGCCTGCGTTTCCTTGCCGCCGAAGCCGCCGCCCATGCGCCGGACCTCGATGGTGACCGCATGCGCTCCGACGCCGAGCACGGCGGCGACCATGTGCTGGACCTCGCTCGGATGCTGCGTCGAGCACAGCACCAGCATGTCCTGGTCTTCGCCGGGGATGGCGAGCGAGATCTGGCTTTCCAGGTAGAAATGATCCTGCCCGCCGATCGTCATCGAGCCCTTCAGCCGGCGCGGACTGGCGGCGAGGGCGGCGGCGATGTCGCCGCGCTCGAGCTTGAGCGGCTCGGTGACGAGGTCGGAGCCGGCGGCGCGGGCGGCGGCGACATCGAGCAGGGGAGGCGCCTCGTCATAGGTCGCCTTGGCCAGCAGCGCGGCATGGCGGGCCTGCTCGCGCGTCTCGGCGACGACCGCAAAGAGCGGCTGGCCGTGATGCAAGATGTCGTTCGTCGCGAAGACCGGCTCGTCATGCTTGTGCGTCGAGGAGATGTCGTTCTCACCGGGGATGTCGGTCGCTGTTAGGACCGCGATGACGCCCGGAGCAGATTCGACGGCCGACAGGTCGAGCGAGAGCAGCTTGCCATGCGCGATGGTCGAGAGGCCGATATAGGCATGGGCGAGGCCGGCCGGCTCGGCGATATCGTCGATGTAGAACGCTTCGCCGGCGACGTGTTTCTCGGCTGAATCATGCTTCAGCGGCGAGCCGACGATCGGCCGCGTTTCCATGGCGTCGAGCCGTTTGCGCGCGTCAGCCATGGGCGGCCTCCGCCAGCAGGCCGGCGACGCGAGTTGCGGTTTCCGGCGCGGTGGTCTCGATCAGGAAGCGCCGCAGCAGGTTGCCGGCGACTTTGAGCCGGTAGGCGGCCGAGGCCCGCATGTCGGTCAGTGGCGTGAAGTCCTGGGCCAGCGCAGCGATTGCGGCAGCAGCGGCTGTCTCGTTCCATGGGCGGCCGAGCAAGGCGGCTTCCGCAGCCTTCGCCCGCTTCGGGGTGCCGGCCATCCCGCCATAGGCGAGCCGTGCCTCGCCGACCCGGCCGGCGCCATCGAGCTTCAGATAAAAGGCGCCGCAGACGGCGGAAATGTCCTCGTCGAAGCGCTTCGAGATCTTCGAGATGTGGAAGCGCGCGCCCGTAGGCAGCTTCGGCACCAGCACGGCTTCGACGAATTCGCCGGGCTGCCGATCCTGCTTGCGATAGTCGAGGAAGAAGGCTTCGAGCGCGAGTTCTCGGCGCTCGCTGCCTTTGCGCAGCACCAGGGTCGCGCCGAGCGCGATCAGCGCCGGCGGCAGGTCGCCGATCGGCGAGCCGTTTGCGATGTTGCCGCCGATCGTGCCGGCATTGCGGACTTGCTCGCCGCCGAAGCGGCGCATCATCTCGTCGAGCTGCGGCGAGATCCCGGCGAGCGCCTCGCGCACCGCGATCTGGTTCGCCATTGCGCCCAAGCGCAGATGGTCCCCTTCGTCGGAGATCGTGCGCAACGCATCGATCCGGCCGAGATAGATCACGGGATCGAGCCGGCGCATGCCCTTGGTCACCCAAAGCCCGACATCGGTCGCGCCGGCGACCAAAGTGGCCTGCGGATGGGCGCTGATCAGCCCGGCCAGCGCCTCGACCGTGGCGGGAGCGTAGAAATGGCGCTCGCCGTCACCGATCGAGATCGTCTCGTTATCCGCGAGCGCTTTCAGTCGGGCGATGATTGCAGGCATCGCCGCGACGCACCGGTCCTTCTCGCGCTCGGCAGCATCCATGCGCTGCGCCGCCGCAATGATCGGCTCATAGCCGGTGCAGCGGCAGAGGTTGCCGGCGAGGGCATCCTCGATCCGTTGCACCGTTGGCGTCCGCTCGTTCAGCCAGAGCGCCAGCAGCGACATCACGAAGCCGGGCGTGCAGAAGCCGCATTGCGAGCCATGGCAATCGACCATCGCCTGCTGCACCGGGTGGAGTGTGCCGTCCGCGCTCTTGAGATGCTCGACGGTCAACACATGGCAGCCGTCCAGCGTCGGCAGGAAGCGAATGCAGGCATTGATCGCCTCATAGCGCAGCCGCTCGCCATCGAGCCGGCCGACGACGATGGTGCAGGCGCCGCAATCGCCCTCGGCACAGCCCTCCTTGCTGCCGGTGCGGCGCAGGTCGAGCCTGAGCCAGTCGAGCACCGTGCGGGTCGGATCGCAGGCGGCGATCTCGACCAGCTCGTCGCCGAGCAGGAAACGCACGCTCTCACGCATGGCGGCAGGGCCGCTCGCAAATCGGATTCATGCGCCAAGATTAGGCAGGTTGCGGCTTGGCCGGAAGCTTTGATTTGGTGCAGATATGATCGCGATTTGAGCCGGAGCGGCGAGCCTTGAGCAAAGACGGTGCGATCTCGGCCCTGCGCGGCCGGCTTCTCTGGTTCGTCGCTGATCCGCACGAGATCGGCGAGGCTGCGCATCGCTATGTCGAGGATGGTCTGCTCGTCATCGAGAACGGCCTGATCAAGGCTGCAGGCGAGGCCAAGGAGCTGCTGCCGACGCTACCTGCCGGCGCTGCGATCACTAATCATCGTCCGCATCTGATCATGCCGGGCTTCATCGACGCCCATCTCCACATGCCGCAGACGCAAGTGATCGCCTCCTATGGCGCGCAGCTGATGGAGTGGCTGAACAAGTACACCTTCGTCGAGGAGCAGAAGCTCGCCCAGCAGGGGCATGCCGAGAAGCTCTCCGCCTTCCTGCTCGACGAGTTGCTGGCGAGCGGCACGACCACGGCGGCGGTCTATTGCTCGGTGCACAAGCAATCGGCCGAGGCTTTCTTCGCCGAATCGCATCGGCGCAACACGCGCATGATCGCCGGCAAGGTGATGATGGACCGCAACGCCCCGCCGGCGCTGACCGACACGGCCGAGAGCGGCTATGCCGACAGCAAGGATTTGATCGGCCGCTGGCATGGCAAGGGCCGCCAACTCTACGCGATCACGCCGCGCTTCGCCGTGACCTCGACACCGGAGCAGATGGCGGCCTCGCAGCGTCTGGTCGAGGAGCATCCCGAGTGCTTCATCCAGACCCATATCAACGAGAACCAGGCCGAGATCGCTTTCGCTCGGGAGCTCTATCCCGCTGCTGCCGACTATGCCGGCATCTACGAGGATTATGGTCTGCTGGGTAAGAAGAGCCTGCTCGGCCACTGCATCCACATGACCAAGCGCGAATGGCGCGCCTTCGCCGAGCATGGCGCGGTCGCGGTCTTCTGTCCGACCTCGAACCTCTTCCTCGGCTCCGGCCTGTTCGATTGGCAGAGAGCCCGGCACGAGGGCGTCAAGGTTGCGGTCGCCACGGATATCGGCGGCGGCACCTCCTATTCGATGCTGCGCACCATGGCCGAGGCCTACAAGATCCTACAACTGCAGGGGCAGTCGCTCTCGGCATTCGAAGCGCTGCACGCGATCACGCTGGGCAATGCTGTGGCACTGGGGCTCGACCATCTGATCGGCTCGTTCGAACCGGGGCGCGAAGCGGATGTCGTCGTGCTCGATCCCGCCGCGACGCGGGCGATGGCGCACCGGCTGGAGACGGTGCGCGACCTCGCCGAGGAGCTCTTCGCGCTGGTCACGCTCGGCGACGAGCGCAACGTGGCCGCGACCTATGTAATGGGGGAGCGGATCGAGCGGCCGTCATTCTCGGGCGCCGTGTAGCGGTGACCCGAGAATCTCTCGCCGGATAGGGCGTCTTCCTGTCCTGAGATGCTCGGGTCAAGCCCGAGCATGACGCCAGACTACCCCAGCACGCCGCCCTTGCGGGCGTGGTCGAGATAGATTTCGCGCAGCCGGATCGTCGCCGGGCCGGGCGCGCCGTTGTGGATGCTGTGGCCGTCGATTGTCGTCACCGGCATGACCAGGCTGGTCGCGGACGTGATGAAGGCCTCTTCGGCGTCGAGCGCCTCCTCCAGCGTGAACTCGCGCTCCTCGAAGGAGAAGCCGCTCTCGGCCAGGAAGGCGAGCACGGCCGTGCGGGTGATGCCAGGCAGCACCTTGTGGGAGAGCGGGCGCGAAATCAGCGTCTTGCCCTTGACGATCCAAGCGGTCGACGAGGCGCCTTCGGTGACGATGCCGTCCTCGATCATCCAGGCCTCCTGGGCACCGTTCTCGGCCGCGAACTGCTTGGCCAGCACCGGCGCGAGCAGGTTGACGCTCTTGATGTCGCGACGCGCCCAGCGCAGATCTGGCGTGCTGACGACCTTGATGCCGGTCTTGGCCAGCGGCGTGTTGGCGAACTGGCGCGCCTGCGTGAACAGGACGACGGACGCTTTCACGCCCTTCGGGAAGGGAAAATCGCGATCGGAGGCGCCGCGCGAAACCTGCAGATAGATGCTGCCTTCGTCGAGCTGGTTGCGAGCGATCAGCTCCTGATGGATCGCGACAAGCTCGGCGCGCGAGCAGGGCAGCTCAAGCCCGATCTCGCCGGCCGAGCGTTCGAGCCGCGCCAGATGCGCCTCGCAATCGACCAGCTTGCCGCCGAGCACGGCCGAGACCTCGTAGATGCCGTCGCCGAAGATGAAGCCGCGGTCGAAGATCGAGATCGTCGCCTCTTCCTCGGGAAGATAGGCGCCATTGACGTAGACGGTGCGGCTCATGGGGAGGGTCTCATGCGGGAAGGACGGACCTTCCTAGCCGAGCCGGAGGCGCGAAGCGAGATGGCGTGCCGGCTTGCCGCTCAGCGTCGGATGCAGGGCGGCGCTAGTCTGTCGTCTTCGCCTCGAAATGGCGCTGGCGGAAGGCGCGAACCTTGGCGCGATTGCCGCAGACCGCCATCTCGCACCAGCGTCGCAGCCGGTTCTTGGTGGTGTCGAAGAACAGCCAGCCGCAGTGGTCGCCCTCGCATTGCTTGATGCGGGCAAGATTCTGCTGGGTCAGCACGGTGAGGGCCGAAAGCGCGATCGGCCCGCGGATCGCCTCACTGAGCGTCTGGCCCGCGTCCCAGCGCCAGACGAAACCGTCGCTGAAAGGGGACAGCTTGGCGCAGGCGAGGCAATGCGCGTGGATGGCGGCGAGTTGCGACCGATCCTGCTCGTCCGGCTGCTGGCGGCGGGAAAGGCTGAGCCCGATCCGGTAGATCGTGTCGCGCAGGTCGAGTGCCTCGGTGAGGAGGCGCGCCGCCAGTTCGGCATCGGCTGCGACCGCGGCCAATGCGGCGTCCCGGTCGCTGTCGCTGATCGCCTTGGCATGGCGCGCCCAGATCACGACGTCGCGCCCCTCGCGCAGATGCTCGAGTTCGTTCGGGCCGCCGCGATCAGAGGCAGTGTTGGCGAAGTCGAAGGCGAGCTCGCTGGCGACGAGCGGCAATGAACCGGCCCGGCTCGGGCCACCTGTACGATCGACGGTCATGTAACCAGCTATCTCTGATTTACAGGTTAAATCAAGCGGCTTAGCGTCCGGCCACAGCTTGAACCGTGGAGGAGAACGGACATGAGAACCAACTGGGCCGCGATGCTCGCCGCTGGCGTGCTCGCGATGTCGCAAGGCGCGGCGCTGGCGCAGATCAAGCTCGGCGTCGCCGGCCCGATGACCGGCGCGAGCGCTGCTTTCGGGGCGCAATTGAAGAACGGGGTCGAGCAGGCGGTGGCCGACATCAATGCCGCCGGCGGCATTCTCGGCCAGACGATCGCGCTCTCGAGCGGAGACGATGTCGGCGATCCCAAGCAGGGCGTCTCGGTCGCGAACAAATTCGTCGGCGACGGCGTCAAATGGGTGGTCGGCCACTTCAATTCCGGCGTCACGATGCCGGCTTCCGAAGTCTACGCCGAGAACGGCATGCTGATGATCAGCCCGTCTGCGACGAACCCGAAGATCACCGAGCGCGGCCTGTGGAACGTCTTCCGCACCTGCGGCCGCGACGACCAGCAAGGCGTCGTCGCCTCCGGCCACATCGCCAAGACCTTCAAGGGCAAGGTCATCGTCGTCGTCCATGACAAGACGACCTATGGCCAGGGGCTCGCCGAGGAGACCCGCAAGGGCCTGCACGCGGCTGGCATCAAGGAAGCGCTCTACGAAGGCGTCAACACCGGCGAGAAGGATTTCTCGGCGCTGGTCTCGAAGGTCAAGGCAGCCAAGGCCGACCTGCTCTATTGGGGCGGGCTGCACACCGAGCTCGGCCTGATCGTCCGGCAGATGCGTGATCAGGGCCTGACGACGGTGGCGATGGGCGCCGACGGCATCACCTCCGACGAATACGCCGTGATCGGCGGTCCGGGCACCGAAGGCACACTGATGACCTTCCCGCCCGATCCCCGCAAGCGCGCCGCCGCCGCCGAGGTCGTCAAGCGCTTCGAGGTCAAGGGCGTCAACCCCGAGGCCTATACGCTCTATTCCTACGCCGCAGTCCAGATCATGAAGCAGGCGGCCGAGCAGGCGAAATCGCTCGATCCGAAGAAGGTCGCCGCCGCGATGCATTCGGGCATGACCTTCAAGACCGTGCTCGGCGACATGTCCTATGACAAGAAAGGTGACCGCACCAATCTCGACTACACCGTCTACACTTGGAAGAAGGGTGCGGATGGCAAGATCAGCTATGTCGAGAACTGATGGCCTGAGCATTTTCGAGCGAAGTGGGTACCGGTTCGCGTGAAGAAAATGCGATAAAACAATATTCTAGCCGGTGTCGGTGGCCTCCCCTGGCCGGACACCGATAGGGCGCCGCTTCGCTCAAGGCGAGGCGGCGTTTTTCGTTTCAGCACTTCAGCGCCGCCGCGATCAGGCGCTGGGTATAGTCCTGCTGCGGTGCCTCGAAGATCGCTTCGGTCGGTCCGTGCTCGACCACTCTGCCGTCCTTCATCACCATGATCTCGTCGGCCATGGCGTGCACGACCGCGAGGTCGTGGCTGATGAAGAGATAGGAGAGGTCGTGCCGCGCCTGCAGATCCTTGAGCAGGGCGACGATGCTCTGCTGCACTGTGCGGTCGAGCGCTGAGGTCGGCTCGTCGAGCACCACCAGCGCCGGATGCAGGATCATGGCGCGCGCGATGGCGATGCGTTGGCGCTGACCCCCCGAGAACTCGTGCGGATAGCGATTGCGCAAAGCGGGGTCGAGGCAGACCTCGGTGAGTGCCGCCGCCGCCCGTCGCTCGCGCTCGGTACGTGACAGTGCCGGTTCGTGCACCAGCAGCCCCTCGGTGATGATCTCGCCGACGGTGAGGCGGGGCGAGAGCGAGCCGAACGGATCCTGGAACACGACCTGCAGGCTTCGACGCAGTGGCCGCATCGCGGCGCGGTCGAGCGGATTGAGCGCCCGGTCCTCGAAGCGGACGGTTCCAGAAGAGGGAAGGAGCTTGAGCAAAGCGCGCCCGAGCGTCGATTTGCCTGAGCCGGATTCGCCGACGATGCCGATGGTCTGGCCACGCTTCAGCGTCAGGTCGACGCTGTCGACGGCGTGCAGCACTGCCTTCTCGCGCCTGAGGAAGCCGCGCGAGAGGTCGAAGGAGACGCGCAGGTCGTGGGCTTCGAGCAGCACGGGCGCATCTGATGGTGGTGGTGCCTTGTGACCGTGCGGCTCGGCCGCGAGCAGCGCCCTGGTGTAGGGATGCTGCGGCGCTTCGAAGATCGCTTGCGCCGGGCCGCTCTCGACCACCTCGCCTGCCTTCATCACATAGACTCGCTCGGCATATTTCCGGACCAGGCCAAGATCGTGGCTGATCAGGATCACCGCCATGCCGAGTCGCTGCCGAAGCTCGGCGATCAGCGCGAGGATCTCGGCCTCGATGGTGACGTCGAGCGCCGTCGTCGGCTCGTCGGCGATCAGGATGTCGGGATCGTTGGCGAGCGCCATCGCGATCATCACGCGCTGGCGCTGGCCGCCGGAGAGCTCATGCGGATAGGAATCGAGCCGGCGCTCCGGATGCGGGATGCGCACCAGCTTGAGCAGCTCCAGCGCCCGCGCCCGCGCCGCCTTGCGCGACAGGCCCTGATGCTTGCGCAAGGGCGCCGCCATCTGGGCGCCGATCCGGAAGAGCGGATCGAGCGAGGTCATCGGCTCCTGGAAGATCATCGCGAGCTTCCGGCCGCGATAGCTGTTCAGGACCGCCGGCGGCAGCTTGAGAAGATCGACCTCGCGATAGCGGATCGTGCCGGTGACCTCGCCATTGCTGGCGAGGAGGCCCATCGCCGCCATCACGCTCTGGCTCTTGCCGGAACCGGATTCGCCGACGACCGCGACGAACTCGCCCGGGCCGACATCGAGATCGATCCCGCGCACCGCCTCGCACGGGCCGTCATTGGTGCGGAAGCGGACCTTGAGGTCGCGGATGGCGAGGATTGGTTCGCTCGCCATCTCAGCGATCCCTGGGGTCAAGCGCGTCGCGCAGACCGTCGCCGAGGAAGTTGAGGGCGAACAGCGCCGTCACCAGGAAGGCAGCAGGGAAGGTGAGCATCCATGGCGTTGCCTGGATGGCGCGGGCGCCGTCCGAAATCAGCACGCCCCAGCTCGTCATCGGCTCCTGAATGCCGAGGCCGAGGAAGGAGAGGAAGCTTTCGAGCAGGATCACCTTCGGCACCAGGAGGGTGACATAGACGACGACCGGCCCGAGCGTATTGGGGATGACATGGCGCTTGAGGATGCCGCCGGTCGAGACGCCGAGCGCTTCGGCCGCCAGCACATAATCCTGCCGTCTGATCGAGAGCGCCTGGCCGCGGACGATGCGGGCCATGTCGAGCCATTCGATCGCGCCGACGGCGAGGAACATCAGGATGAAGTTCCGGCCGAAGAAGACGACGAGCAGGATGACGAAGAAGATGAAGGGCAGGGAATAGAGAACGTCGACGATGCGCATCATCACCATGTCGATGCGCCCGCCGAGATAGCCGGCGGTCGCGCCATAGACGACGCCGATCACCAAAGCGACGCCGGTGGCGAGCAGGCCGATGGCGAGCGAGACGCGGCCGGCGATCAGCGTGCGGGTGAGCAGGTCGCGGCCGTTGGAGTCGGTGCCGAACAGGAAGTATTGACGCTTGATCGGGACGTCGAGACTGAGCCGGCGTCCCTCCTGCTCATTGGCGGTGATCACCGGCGTGCCGAACTGGTCGGAGCGGTCGAAATAGACGAGCAGGCGCTGGTCGATCGGCCGTTGCGAGGTCAGCACCAGCCGGACGCGGGTTGCCTCGGCCACGACATCGTTGGGTGTGGCCCTGATCCGCGACGCGATGCGCTGCACGGCGCCGGGCAGGGCCTCGGCCTTGGGATAAGCGGAAAGGCTCGCCGGGACGCGGACATAGTCCTGGTAGACCCGGTCGTAAGCGTGACCGGTCATCAGTGGGCCGAAGATGCAGGCGAGCATCATCAGCGTCAGGACGACGAGGCTCGCCACCGCAGCGCGGTTGCGCAGCAGGCGGATGCGCGCGTCCTGCCAGAGCGAGCGGCAGATGGGCGGGATGGGACAGGCGGGCATGTCGCTCATCGCTCACTCCAGCCTGACGCGCGGGTCGAGCAGCGCATAGAGCACATCGACCACGAGGTTGAAGAGCAGCACGAAGATCGCGACGACGACGACCGTGCCCATCACCAGCGTGTAGTCGCGGTTGAGCGCGCCCTCGACGAAATAGCGCCCGATGCCGGGAATGGCGAAGATCGTCTCGACCACGACCGAGCCGGTGAGCAGGCTCGCCGCCGCCGGGCCGAGATAGGAGACGACGGGTAGCGCGGCGCCGCGCGCGGCATGCAGCGCGATGGTCGTGGTCGAAAGCCCCTGGGCCCGCAAGGTGCGGATATGGTTGGCACGCAGCGTCTCGATCATCGCCGCGCGCGTCATCCGCGCGATGACCGCGATCTGGGGGAGGGCGAGCGTCACGATCGGCAGCACCGTGTTGCGGAAGGCGCCGCCGTTCCACCCGCCGACCGGCAGCCAGGCCAGGCTCAAGCCGAAGACGATCTGCAGGACGGGCGCGACGACGAAGTTCGGAATGGTGATGCCGGCGGTGGCGAAGCCGATCACGGCATGGTCGGCTGCGCCGTTCTGGCGGAAGGCCGCGACCATGCCGAGCGGGCCGCCGATCGCGAGCGCCAGCAGCAGCGCCGAGGCTCCGAGCCGGATCGAGACCGGCAGGCCCTGCGCGAACAGTTCGCCGATCGAGAAGTCGCGGAAATAAAATGATGGGCCGAAATCGCCGCGCAGCAGCGCTGCGAGGTAGGTCAGGTATTGCTGGAACAGCGGCTGGTCGAGCTTGTAGATGCGCCGCAGGTTCTCCATCACCTTGGCTTCCAGCGCCTGCTCGAGATCGAACGGCCCGCCCGGCGCGACGCGCATCAGGAAGAACGAGATCGTCACGATCACGAACAGGGTCGGGATCGCGGTGGCGAGGCGGCGCAGGATGTAGGTGAGCACGGGGCTGGTCCCTACGTCATGCTCGGGCTTGACCCAAGCATCTCATGAGCGCTGGCGGTCGCCCGCTCCGACCCGAGATGGCCGGGTCAGGCCCGGCCATGACGCTTTTCAATCACGGTTTCAGGCTCATGAACCGCGTCGGCAGCGCGCCGCGCAAATTCTGCTGGAAGCCCTGGACCTTCGGCGAGACCAGATTCTTCGAGGAATAGTAGAGCACCGGAATCCAGGGCACCTCGGCGGCGAGGATCGCGTCGGCCTCGCGCAGGATCGCGGCGCGCTTGGCGATGTCGATCTCCTCGGCACCCTGCTTCATCAGCGCGTCGAATTGCGGGTTGTTGTACTTGCCGGAATTGAAGCCGGTGTTGTCGCTCTGGAACAGGAACAGGAAGTTCTGCGGGTCGGAATAATCGCCGATCCAGCCATAGCGGGCGATGTCGAAATCGCCGCCGTCGCGCAGCAGGGCAAAATGCGTCTTGCCGTCGGTGTTGATGAAGCTGGTCTCGACGCCGATCGCCTTCCATTGCTCGGCGATCGCGATCACGGTGCGGCGGTTGTTGTCGGTGGTGTTGTAGCGCAGCTGGACCCTGAGCGGCATGCCCGGCCCGAAGCCTGCGGCGGCGAGCAGCTTCTTGGCCTCGTCCTCGCGGTCGAGCGGGGAGGTGCCCTTGAAGTCGGCTTCGGCGCGCTCACCATAATTGCCGATGTTCGGCGGGATCACGCCATAGGCCGGCAGCATGGTGCCACCCCAGATCTCCTCGGCGATGAACTCGCGGTCGATCACCAGCGACAGCGCGCGGCGCACCCGGATGTCGTCGAATGGCTTCTTTGCGGTGTTGATGATCAGGAAATAGGTGCCGAGATAGGGCGAGATCCTGACCTGGTCCTTGCCGAGCTTCTCGCGCAATTGCTGGACCTGATCGGCCGGGATGTCCGACGTCATCTGCAGCTCGCCGGCCTGGAAGCGGCGGGCGGCGGCGGAGAAGTCGGGCGTGGGATAGTAGATGACGGTGTCGATCTTGACGTTCGTGGCGTCGTGGAAGGCCTTGTTCTTCTCCAGCCGGATATGCGAGTTCGGCACGAACTCCTTCAGCGTGTAGGCGCCGTTCGAGACCCAGTTCTCCGGCTTGACGAAGTCCTTGCCGAACTTCTGGACGGAGGCCGGATGGACCGGCAGCCCGGTCTGATGCGTCAGCAATTCCAGGAAATAGGGCGTCGGCCGTTCCAGCGATATTTCGAGCGTGCGGTCGTCGATCGCCTTGACGCCGAGATCTTCGAGCTTGGCGCCTTCGCCTGCCTTGTTGATCTTCTCGGCATTGCGGATCGGGTAGAGGATGTTGGCGTATTTCGCCCCGGTCTCCGGATTGACCATGCGCCGGAACGAGAAAACGAAATCGCCCGCTGTGACCGGATCGCCATTCGACCATTTGGCGTTGGCGCGCAGCTTGAAGGCGTAGCTCTTGCCGTCCTGGGCCATCGTCCAGCTTTCGGCGACGCCGGGGACAACTTCGCCATTGATATGGTGGATCACCAGGCCTTCGGACAGGTCACGCAGTAGATGCGCCTCGCTCACGGTCGAGGTCTTATGCGAATCGAGCGTCTCGGGATCGCCGTCATTGCCGCGATGGAACACCACCTGCGCCATGGCGGCGCCGACGAAGGTAACGGCAAGCGCAAGAAAAAGGCCGCTCGCCAGCGCGAGCGGCCTGACGGCACGCCGGATTCCGGACTGACGATGGAACTCACGCATGAGCGCTCTCCGAACGTTTCGCACGGGCCCCTTTCCCGCTCCTGACGGGAAGTATGAGCCTATCGTGCGCCACCCGCCAAGAGCGAAAAGGCGGTATCAACCACTCATGCTAAGCCACTGTCCCGCTTTTGAAAGCTGGCTCAGAAACGACTTCAACAGAGCGTTTCCCAAGGTCAGCCGGTGGCTGCCCGCCCTTGTGCCTCCGCGACCGCCACCGCGGTCATGTTGACGACGCCGCGCGCCGTCACCGAGCCGGTGAGGACGTGCACCGGCTTGGCTGCACCGATCAGGATCGGCCCGACCGGGAGCGCATCGGCCAGCACCTTGGCGAATTGGTAGGCGATGTTCGCGGCGTCGAGATTGGGGAAGATCAGGACGTTGGCGATGCCCTTCAGGCGCGAGGACGGCAGCACCCGCTCGCGGATGGCGGCGACGAGGGCGGTGTCCGCCTCCATCTCGCCGTCGCATTCCAGCTCCGGCGCGCGCTCCTGGATCAGCTTGCCCGCCTTGCGCATCTTGATCGAGCTCGGGGTGTCGGCTGCGCCGAAATCCGAATGCGAGAGCAGGGCGATCTTCGGCTCGATGCCGAAGCGCGTGACGTGGCTCGCGGCCAGCACTGCCATGTCGGCGATCTCTTCCGCCGTCGGATCATGCTTCACATGGGTGTCGGCGAGGAAGAAGCCGCCCTTGCTGGTGATGATCAGCGTCATCGCGGCGAGGTCGCAGACGCCGGGTTCCAGCCCGATGATGTCGCGGATATGGCGCAGCCGCGAGAGGAACCGGCCTTCGAGGCCGGTGATCATCGCATCGGCCTCGCCGCGCACGACGGCAAGCGCCGCGATGACCGTGTTGTTGGTACGCACCAGCGAGCGTGCCGCCTCGGGCGTGATGCCGCGCCGGCCGGCGATGTCGAGATAGGTCTGGACATAGTCGCGATAGCGCGGATCGTCCTCCGGGTTGATCAGTTCGCAATCGATGCCGGGCCGGATCGTCAGGCCAAAGCGCTTGACGCGGGTCTCGATTACCGAGGGGCGGCCGATCAGGATCGGGATCGCCATACCTTCCTCGATCGCGATCTGGGCGGCGCGCAGGACGCGCTCATCTTCGCCCTCGGCATAGATCACCCGCTTCGGATCGGCCTTCGCCTTGGCGAAGAGCGGCTTCATCAGGAAGCCGGAGCGGAAGACGAAGCGCGACAGGTCCTCGCGATAGGCCTCGATGTCGATCAGCGGCTTCTTGGCGACGCCAGTGGCCATCGCCGCCTCCGCCACCGCCGGTGCGATGCGCAGGATCAACCGCGGGTCGAACGGATTGGGGATCAGTGACGTCGCGCCGAAGGTCTGGGACTCGCCGCCATAGGCGCGCGCGGCGATATCGGAGGTCGCCTCGCGGGCGAGGGCGGCGATAGCGCGCACGGCGGCGAGCTTCATCGCCTCGTTGATCGTCGTCGCCTGCACATCGAGCGCGCCGCGGAAGATGTAGGGGAAGCAGAGGACGTTGTTGACCTGGTTCGGATAGTCCGAGCGGCCGGTGCAGATCATCGCGTCTGGGCGGACGGCGAGCGCATCCTCCGGTGTGATCTCGGGGTTCGGGTTGGCCAGTGCCAGGATCAGCGGCTTTTGCGCCATCTGCTTGGCCATTTCGGGCTTGAGCACGCCCGCTGCCGAAAGGCCGAGGAAGATGTCGGCGCCGCCGATCACTTCGGCGAGCGTCCGCGCCTCGGTCTCCTGGGCGTAGATCTCCTTCCAGCGATCCATCAGCGTGTTGCGGCCCTTGTAGACCACGCCGTCGAGATCGGTGACCCAGATGTTTTGCGTGCGGGCGCCGAGCGACACGAGGAGATTGAGGCAGGCGAGGGCAGCCGCGCCAGCGCCCGAGACGACGATCTTGACCTCGCCGATCTTCTTGCCCGCGAGATCGAGCCCATTCAGCACGGCGGCGCTGACGATGATCGCCGTGCCGTGCTGGTCGTCATGGAAGACCGGGATGTTCATCCGGGCCTTGAGCTGCTCCTCGATCTCGAAGCATTCAGGGCCCTTGATGTCCTCAAGATTGATGCCGCCGAAGGTCGGCTCCAGCGCTGCGACGACCTCGACGAATTTCTCGACGTTCTTCTGCTCGACCTCGATGTCGAAGCAGTCGATGCCGGCGAACTTCTTGAAGAGGACGGCCTTGCCTTCCATCACCGGCTTGGAGGCGAGCGGGCCGATGTCGCCAAGGCCGAGCACGGCCGTACCGTTGGTGATGACGGCGACCAGGTTCTGGCGCGAGGTCAGCTCGGCTGCCTCGCCGGGGTCGTCGACGATCGCCTCGCAGGCAGCGGCGACGCCAGGTGAATAGGCTAGCGCCAGGTCGCGCTGGTTGCCGAGCGGCTTGGTCGCCTGGATTTCGAGCTTACCGGGCTTGGGCAGGCGATGGTAGACGAGCGCGCCCGAACGAAGGTCCGCCGACAAGGTGCTTTTAGCCATCCCCACGCTTCCTCTGCGCCGCCATTGCTTGCTGACGAGGTCGCGCGGAAAGGGGGTGGGCGTCAAGCGGGGCCAGGCGGTGAAGGGCTTGTGCCGCAGGAAAAATGGAGCCGAGCATCGCTGGCAGGCGCTGCGGAACTATCAAAAACCGCCGAAGCGGACGGTTCGTGAAACAGCCGTGAAACAAAACTAAACATTACAAAGAAATAATGATTTCAAAGGCCTCTGGCGTTGCAGACTGCCTCTTGCCGTACCTGCGCGGAGATGACCCCGGCGGGTCGTCCTTGGGAGGGGTTGATGGAAGCGACGCGATCCGCCTTCGAGGAAGTTGTCTCGTTGCGTCAGGCCAAGCAGCTGATCCAGTGCATGGCGCATGAGCAGAGCTTTCTGCTGCTCTCGCCGCCCGGACTCGGTAAGTCCGAGCTGGTCTATGAAGCCGCGCGCGAGGCGGGCCTGCCCTGCCGTTCCCTGCTCGGCACGCAGATCGCGCCCGAGGATGTCAGCGGCATCCCGCGCATCGTCGGCGAGCGCTCGGTCTTCTGCCCGCCGCGCGTGCTGCTGCCGGAAAAGCCCGAGCCGTTCTGTCTCTTCCTCGACGAGCTGCCGGCCTGCTCGCCCGATGTCCAGAAGGCGTTCTATTCCCTGCTGCTGGAGCGGCGGCTGGGCGAGCATGCCTTGCCGAAAGGTACTTGGGTCGTCGCTGCCGGCAACCGCCTGCAGGATCGCGCTCTGGTGCGGGCGATGAGCTCGGCGCTGGTCAATCGCGTCACCATCTTGCAATTGTGCGTCGACACCGCCGATTGGCTGGCCTGGGCCCAGCGCGCCGGCGTGCGGAGCGAGATCCGCAACTTCATCGCGACGATTCCCGACGCGTTGATGCGGCCGGTGCCGGCAGAGCCCGTGCCGTTCTCGACGCCACGGGCCTGGGCAATGCTGTCGCGGGCGCTCGACATGGCGCAGAAGGCCGGCTTTCTCAGCAACGAACTCCGGCGTGCGCTCGCCTTTGGCCGGCTCTCGCCGGAGGATGCGGTGGTGTTCTGCGCGCTCGCCGAGGATTCGATCGGGGCGGTGCGCCCGCTCGAAGACTATCTGCGCAAGCCGGAGCTGCTGCCGAAGGGCGATTCCGCCCGCTGGTTCATCCTCGACTGCATCCGCCAGTTCGTCAGGGATGGGCGCGCGGAAGGCATCAAGCCGGCGGTGATCAATCGCTTCCTGCGCAGCCTGTCGCATGAGCACCAGCTTCTCATCCTCAACGACATGGTCGAGGTCTGGGGCGCGCTCGGCGCGGACCGGGCGATGTACGACCTCCTGCGCAAGGTCGCGGCATGAGCGCGGCGCCCGACCTCCCGACAGCAGACCGCGCCACCCATGCGCGGATCATGCGGGGCTTGCGGCTGGTAACGGTGCCGTTCCCGCATCTGGCGGGGCTCGCGGCTGCCGTGCGCGTCGAGATCGACGAGCGCGTGCCGACCATGGGTGTCTTTGCTTCCGGCCGGTTGCTGGCCAACGCGGCCTTCACGGCCAGGCTCTCCAGCGACGATCTCGTCTTCGTGCTCGCCCATGAGCTACTGCACCTGGCGCTGCGGACCCATGACCGGGCCCGCGGCAGCGCCACGCTCGAGTTCAACTACGCCCACGACTACATCATCAACGACATGCTGCGGCATGCGCTCGGCACCACCAAAATCCCGGCCGGTGGGCTCGATATGCAAGGCGCACGTGAGCGCTCGGCAGAGGACATCGTACTGGAGATGCGCCGCACCGGCAATTACATGCCGTCGCGGACTCAAGTCTGGGAAGGCCATGTCGTGACCGTCGAGCAGGTGCTCGGCGCAGCCCGGCAGGCGCCTGCCGGCGCGATGGGCGATGCGCTTGACGCCCAGCGCGAACGTGAGCTTTTCCCTGAGGACAGCGCTGACCAGGCCGAGCGGGCTCGGGCGGTCCGCGACCTCGCTGGCCGCGGCATGGTGCTGGCGAAGGCCATGGGCGCCCTGCGCGGCAGGGGTGACAGCGCAGGCGGCCAGCAGCAGAGCGTGCGGGCGCAACGCGGCTTCTTCCACACGCCCTGGCATGTCGCGCTCCAGGCCTGGCTTGACGGCGCCGCGCCCGGCGAGCGCACCTACACCCGCGCCTCGCGACGCGGCAACGATCGCAGCGATCTCGTGATGCCCGGTCGCAAGCGCCATTCCTGGATGCTGAACGTCATCCTCGATACCAGCGCCTCGATGAGCGACGACATCCCGAAGGCGCTCGGCGCCATCGCCGATTTCTGCGACGCGGCGGGGGTCGACGAGATCCGCGTCGTCCAGTGCGACAGCGTCGTCACCTCGGACGAGGTGCTCTCGCCGGCCGCGCTCGCCGACTACCAGATCAGCGGCTATGGCGGCAGCGACCTGACGCCGGCGCTTGATGCCCTGGCGGACGACCCGCGCGTCAGCTCGGCGATCGTCATCACCGACGGCGACATCACCTATCCCAGCGAGGCAGTGCCCTATGCAGTGCTCTGGGCGCTGCCGAAAGCTTCAGCCTCGTTCCAGCCGTCCTATGGACGCGTGATTGTCATGCAAGCGGGAGGCGCATCGTGAAAGTCGTTCAGGATCTCGTCGCCTATTTCGACAAGCGCGGAAAACTCTCGCGCCGGCAGCTCAAGCAGCTGCTCGAGCAGAACTCGATCGCCTCGGATGCGCCGACCAACATGCACGGGCTCTGCGAGAAGGTCGGCGCCGTCTACTATTTCCGCATCACTGGCGTCCTGGAAGGCCAGCTCTGGGGCACCGACATCTACAGCGGCGACTCGACGCTTGGCGCAGCCGCCGTCCATATGGGTCTGCTGAAGCCCGGCAAGAGCGCCGTCTTCAGGGTGACGGTGGTGACGCCGCCGGAGGAGTTCCCCGGTACCGAACGCAATGGTGTCACCAGCACGCAGTACGGACGCTATCAGTACGCCTGGAAGCTGTCGGCGATCTGAGCAGCTCAGGCCGCCAGCGCACCGACGCCGCCATCGTGCAGATGGCAGGCGGCGACATGCCCGGTGGCGATCTCCTTCAGCATCGGCCGCTCGACCCTGCAGCGCGGTCCGGCCTGCGGGCAGCGCGGGTGGAAATGGCAGCCGGACGGCGGATGTAGCGGCGAGGGGATCTCGCCCTTCAGCGGAGCGAAGCGCTTCTTGCGCGCCGCGATCGACGGCACATTGGCGAGCAGCGCCTGCGCATAGGGGTGCTGCGGGCCCTTGAACAATTCGGCTGCCGGGGCCGCCTCGACGACGCGGCCGAGATACATGATCACGACCCGGTCGGAGAGGTGCCGGACCACCGAGAGATCATGGCTAATAAAGAGATAAGTCAGGTTAAGTTCGTCGCGCAGCTTCATGAAAAGATTCAGGACTTGGGCCTGAATCGATACATCAAGAGCGGCCACGCTCTCGTCGCAGACGAGGAATTGCGGCTTGACCGCCAGAGCCCGCGCGATGCCGATGCGGGCGCGCTGGCCGCCGGAGAACTGGTGCGGATAGCGGCGCCGATAGGTCGAATCGAGCCCGACCCGGTCGAGCATCTCGGCAACATAGGCGTCCTGCTGCACCTTCGGCACCAGCCCGTGCACGACCGGCGCCTCGCCGACAATGTCGGTGACGCGCAGGCGCGGATTGAGCGAGGACATCGGGTCCTGGAAGATCATCTGGATGGCGAGCGTCGCCGCTTTCCGCTCCTCCGACGACATCTCGTTGGTGTAGCGCCCGCGCCAGGAGACGCGGCCGGAACTGGCATGGTGGACGCCAGCGACGACACGCCCGAGCGTCGACTTGCCGCAACCGGATTCGCCGACGAGCCCGACGACCTCGCCCTGGCGGATCGAGAGGTCGACGCTGTCGACGGCGTGGACGGTCTGCTCGCTGTAGTTGGCGCCGAGTAGGTTGGCGAATTTCGAGGCAGCGTCGAGCGGCTTGGTGAAGCGCTTCGAAACACCTTCGAGGGTGAGGATCGGCGTAGTCATGCCGCGACTCCGGCGAGGTTCAGCGGGTGGTGGCAGCGCACGCCGCGTGCTCCCGGGAAGGGGGTGACGTCGGGGGCGAGGGAAAGGCAGTCGGCCTGCGCGTAATCGCAGCGCGCCGCGAAGGCGCAGCCCTGCGGCAGCCGCGCCAGCGAGGGCGTCGAGCCCCTGATCTGGCGCAAGGGGGCTCCGGGCTCACCTTCTGCCGGCAGCGAGCCGAGCAGCCCGCTGGTATAGGGATGAAGCGGAGTGTCGAGGACGGGGTCGACCGCGCCGGTCTCGACGATGCGGCCGGCATACATCACCGCGATCCGGTCGGCGAGGCCGGCGACGACGCCGAGATCATGCGTGATCCAGACCAGTGCCGTGCCGGTGTCGGCGCAGAGCCCCTGCATCTCGGCCAGGATCTGGCTCTGGATGGTGACGTCGAGCGCCGTGGTCGGCTCGTCGCAGATGATCAGAGGCGGGCGGTGCAGCAGGGCGATCGCGATCGCGACGCGCTGGCGCATGCCGCCGGAGAACTGATGCGGATAGGCGTTGAGGCGTTCCTCGGGCGAGGGGATGCCGACCTTGGCGAGCGCGTCGCGGGAGCGCTCCCGGGCCGCCTTGTGCGAAACCTTGTCATGGGCGGTGACGGCCTCGATCATCTGCGTGTCGACGCGCAAGACCGGGTTCAGCGTCATCATCGGGTCCTGGAAGATCATCGCGACCTCGCGACCGCGGACCTTGCGGAAGCCCTCCTCGTCGAGCCCGACCAGTTCCTTGCCGTTGAGCTTGATCGAGCCCTCGACGATCCTCCCCGGGGGATCGATCAGACCCATCACCGAGAAGCCGGTGACCGATTTGCCGGAACCAGACTCGCCGACGAGACCGAGCACCTCGCCGCGCTCGACATGGAATGAGACGCCGTCGACCGACTTCACCGTGCCGGCGCGGGTGAAGAAATGGGTCTTGAGACCGCTGACTTCGAGAACTGGCGCCATGCTCACTTCTCCAGGCGCGGGTTGAGCACGTCGCGCAGGCGGTCGCCGACCAGGTTGATCGAGACGATCGTCATCAGCAGTGCGAAGCCGGGGAAGACCGAAATCCAGTAGCTGCCCGAGAGCATGTACTGGAAGCCGTTGGCGATCAGCACGCCGAGCGAGGGCTCGGTCTGCGGCAGGCCGACGCCGAGGAAGGAGAGCGTCGCCTCCAGCGAGATCGCATGCGCGGTCTGCACGGTGACGATGACGATCACCGGCGCCAGGCAGTTCGGCAGGATGTGCCGGAAGACGGTGCGAGCATGGGAGAGGCCGAGCGATTGCGCCGCCTCGACATATTCCTTGCGACGCTCGACCAGCGCCGAGCCGCGCACGGTGCGAGCATAGTAAGCCCACTGCACCATCACCAGCGCGATGATGATCTTGTCGACGCCCTTGCCGAGGCCAGCCACCAGGATCAGCGCGACCAGCACGGATGGCAGCGAGAGCTGCAGGTCGACGAGGCGCATGATCGCGTTCTCGGTGCGTCCGCCGGCATAGGCGGCGATCAGGCCGACCGCCGCCCCGAGCGTCGCCGCCAGGATGCCCGAGAAGGCGCCGACCATCAGCGAGATGCGCAGGCCGTAGAGGATGCCCGAGAGCAGGTCGCGGCCGACACCGTCCGAGCCGAGCCACATGGTGAAGCCTTCGCCCGCGGCCGAGCCCGGCGGTTGGCGCGAATCCATCACGTCGACGCTGGCAAGATCATAGGGGTTCTGCGGCGCGATCAGCGGGGCGGCCAGAGCGAGCAGCACGATCAGGATGAAGAGGGCGAGGCCGAACAGCGCCAGCCGGTCTTCGATGAAAGAGCGGACGAAGCGGCGGAACGGCGTCTCCTCCTTGGCGGGAGCGGCCGGCGGGGCGGCAGTCGTGGAGGGCAGGGCGGCTTCGCTCATGATGTCGCCTCCGTCAGGCGTACGCGTGGGTCGAGCGCCGAATAGACCAGGTCGACCAGGAGGTTGATGGTGACGAACAGCACGACGACGACCATGACGTAGGCGACGATCACCGGCCGATCGAGCCGGGTGATCGCCTCGAGCAGCAGGCGGCCCATGCCGGGCCAGGCGAAGATCGTCTCGGTCACCACCGAGAAGGCGACGAGCGATCCGAATTCGAGCCCGAGCACGGTGACGATCGGGATCATGATGTTCTTCAGGATGTGGACGCCGATGATCCGGCTCTGCGACAGGCCCTTGGCCCGCGCGAACTTGACGTAGTCCATCAGCGCCGCCTCGCGCGCGCCGGCTCGCGCCAAGCGGATGACCAGCGAGATCTTGAGCAGCGCCAGGTTGAACGCCGGCAGGGCGACGTGCTGCCAGCCCTGCATGGTCAGGAGCGAGGTCTCGATGCCGAGCACCGAGACGGTCGGCCCGCGCCCGGTCGCCGGCAGCCAGCCGAGGCTGACCGCGAAAGTCAGGATCAGCATCAGGCCGACCCAGAAGGTCGGCAGCGAGAAGCCGAGGATCGAGACCGCCATGATGAAGCGCGACAGCCGGCTCTCCGGCTTCAGGCCGGCATAGAGGCCGAGCGGCAGGCCGATCAGGATCGCCAGCACCAGCGCGACGAAGGCGAGCTCCAGCGTCGCCGGCATGCGGTGCAGGATCAGCTTGATGGCGGATTCGCCATGGACGAAGGAACGGCCGAGATCGCCCTGGGCGGCGTTCTTCAGGAAGACCAGGAACTGCTCCCAGATCGGCCGGTCGAGGCCGAGCGCACGGGCCGTCTCGGCGATCTGCTGCTGGTCCATCTCGGGCGAGATCAGCATGTAGATGGGATCGCCGACGACGTTCACGCCGAAGAAGACGATCACGAGCATCGCCGCGATGACGAAGAGGGCTTGCGCCAGGCGGCGCAGGACGAATGCCAGCATGGTCCGGGGCCTTCCGGATCGTTCAATCCGCCTCCAGCTTAAAGCTGGAGCAAGTTAAAGATAGAGCCGTTCCGCGCGGCCGGTACCGGCCAGATGCCGGAAGGCGGCGAGCGTGGAACGGCTCCTGGGACGTTGCCCGCTAAGCGGGCCGGGCTCCAGCCCAACCCGCCAATGGCGGCGACGACGCGTTCAGCCGGGCCGGCTTATTCCTTCCGGATGCCGGTGGCGAGCGTGTACTCGTCGGTGCGGGCCTGCACCTTGACGCCCTTGCGCGAGGCCCAGGTGTTCAGCTGGTAGTGCGTCGGGATCAGGCCGACATCGTTCATGCTGATATCCATCGCCTCGGCCAGAGCGGCGTCGCGCTTGGCGTCGTCGACGGTGCTCAGCGCCTCGACGAGCTTGGCGTCGAAGGTCGGGTTGGAGTAGCGGCCGCGATTGGTCGCGCCCATGCCCTTGGCGGGGTCGAAGGTGGCGAGCAGGGCCTTCAGCGAGTCGGAAGATTCGCCGGTGCCGGCGCCCCAGCCGACCAGGATGAAGGAGAATTCAGGCACATTGCCCTGGCCGCCCTGCGAGGCGCGGGTGAAGAAGTTCGCCGACGGCAGCGTCTCGACCTCGGTCTCGATGCCGAGTCGCGAGAACATCTGCGCGACGGCCTCGATGATCTTGGTGTCGTTGAGGTAGCGGTTGGTCGGCCCGTGCAGCTTCATCTTGAAGCCGTTTGGATAGCCGGCCTCGGCGAGCAGCTTCTTGGCGCCGTTGAGGTCGAAGGCGACCGGCTTCAGCTTCTTGGAGGTGCCGAAGAAGCCGTCGGGCAGGAGCTGGCCAGCGGGGATCGCCTCCTTCTCCATGATGCGGTCGACGATGCCCGGGCGGTTGATCGCCATCGACAGCGCCTGGCGGACCTTGAGGTTGCGCAGCGGGTTCTTGATCTCGGAGCCGTCCTTGCCCTTGATGAAGGGCGAGACCTCGCGGAAGTGATCCATATGGAAATAGATCACCCGGTTCGAGACCGTGCTGGCGACGCTGAGCTTCGCGTCGCCCTTGAGGCGGGCGACGTCGGAGGTCGGCACGTTCTCGATCACGTCGAGATCGCCGGCGAGCAGGGCCGCGACGCGGGTCGGCGCCGAGGTGATCATCCGGAAGGTGACCTTCGACCAGGGCTCCTTGCCGCCCCAGTAATTCTCGTTCGGGGTCAGCACGACGCGGTCGCCGGAGACATATTCGGCCTGCTTGTAGGCGCCGGTGCCGCCGGTAGTGCACTTGCCGAGGTTGAAGTCCTCGGTGGTGGTGTCCTTGCACTTGGCCGGGATGATGCCGAAGGTCGAGAGGTCGGTCGGCACCAGAGGCGCCGGCGCCGCGGTCTTCACGCGCACGGTGAAATCGTCGACCTTGGTGAACTCCTTGCCGCGGACATAGGCGGAGAAGCTCGACGGGCTCTTCGGCACGTTCGGCGCGCGCTGCATGGTGGCGATCACGTCGTCGGCGGTGAACGGCGTGCCGTCATGGAACTTGACGCCCTGGCGCAGCTTGAACTCCCAGGTCGTGTCGTCGATCGCCTTCCAGCTTTCGGCAAGCAGCGGCTTCAGCGCCTGCTTCTCGTCCTGCCCGACCAGCGGCTCATAGATGTGCCGCGCCAGCATGTTGTTGGGCGAAACGTTGTGATAGTGCGGGTCCATCGCGCTGAGCTCGGCCGACAAGCCGATCTTGAGCTCCTGGGCGGATGCGAGCCCAGCGATGGTCATGACAGGAGCCGCCAGAATGGCGAGCTTGAGAGCTTTCAGCCCGTTGGCGCTGAACGTTTTCATTCCGAACCTTCCGATGGCCTTGATGCGCCATCTTTCACAACTGAGCCGCGCATGGCGAGTCGCCGGATTGGCCGGTCTGCCCCTGTTCTCGCCCGGGCCGGCTTGTAGAACGATTTCGTATACCTGTAAATTATACGGCGCGCGCTATGATATAATCTCAACGCATAGGCGGATGCGAGGCGCGGATAGGGGCAGAACGCGACCATGGTGAATACGGCGAGCGCCGATCGACGAACCCCGAGCCTGCGCGAGCTCGAGGTGCTGCAAGCTATGATCACGACCCGCAAGACGGTGGCAGCAGCGCAGATGCTCGGCATTTCGCAGCCCGCCGTGTCGCGGGCGCTAGCCGCGCTGGAGGCCCATGTCGGCCTGCCTCTGTTTTCGCGCGAAAGCGGCCGACTTGTGCCCACTGCAGACGCCTTTGCGCTGGACGCCGAGGCACAGCCGATCTTCGCAGCGCTCGACCGGCTGAATCGTTGGCCCGGACAGGCCGTTCAGGCGAGCGTGCTGCGCATCGCAACGCCGCCGACCCTGGCCCAGTTCGTCCTGCCGCCGGTTCTGGCCGAGTTCCGTCGGCTGGAGCCCGATGTCGTCGCCAATGTCGAGATCGACACGAGCTCCACCGTCATCACGCAGGTCGCCGACCGCGCGGTCGATCTCGGGCTGGTCGACATGTCGGCATCGCATATCGGAATCCATGGCGAGGTCATTCGCGAAGCCGTGGCGCATGTCCTGATGCCGGAAGATCATCCGCTTGCCGACCGCGAGGTGTTGGGCCCACAGGATCTTGCCGACGAGCCGATCATCGCCCTCGCGCGGCGCTTTCCCGAGCGCATCAAGGTGGAGCAGGCTTTCGCCGACGCCGGAGTGGCCCTGCGCCTGGTCGGGGAGGGCACGGCGGCCGTTTTCGTCGCCGAGATGGTCAGGCAGCGCGTCGGTCTGGCTTTGCTGAATCCATTTCCCCTGACGCTAGGCGGCATGCAGGGGCTGGTGGCCCGTCGCTTCGCGCCGGCCATCGCCTATCGAACGATGCTGCTGTTTCCGTCCGCCGGCTCGGTCGCTCCGGCGGCGCGCCGTTTTGCCGATCTGCTGATCGCGATGCAGCCGGAGGACGGGCTGACCACGCCGATCAGATAGCGCTCAGAACGCCTTGAAGGTGATGATCGTGTGGGTGTCGGCGATCTCGGGAATCGACTGGACCTTCTGGGCGACGAAATGGCCGATATCGACATCGGCCGCGACATGAAACTTGGCCAGGATGTCGTAATTGCCGGCGGTCGAATAGATTTCCGAGGCGATCTCGCGGTCGGCGAGTTCGCTGGCGACCTCATAGGTCTTGCCGAGCCTGCATTTGATCTCGACGAAGAAGGTCTGCATCGCGCGCTCCGGATTCCTCAAGCCCTTCGATAGCCGCTGGCGCGGGAAGATCAAGCGCCGGCAAGCGCGGCGATGCGGCGCGTCATGCCGCTTTCGGGATCGGGAAGCGTGTCGAGCACGGTGAAGTGGTTGGCGCCATCGATCTCCTGATAGCGCGTCCGCACGCCTTCGAGGCCCCAGACGTCGGTGAGCCTACGGCTCTGCTTCAGGTACTCGGTGCTCTCGGCTCCGCCGACGACCGCGTCCATCACCAGCCCTGACGGTGCCGGCCAGAACAAGGGGCTCTCGCGTTCCGCCCCCTCGTGCGAAAGGCCTAGCGCCTTGTTGATGCTGGTCTCGGTCAGCGGCTTCAGATTGTAGAGGCCGGAGATGCCGTAGGCGGCCGGCACGATCTGGTCGGGAAGCTCCGGATCGACATTCTTCCAGCCCGTCGCCAGCAGGCAGGCGGAGAGCTGGCCGCCGGCCGAATGTCCGGCTGCGACCACCGGCAGATTGTAACGCAGCCAGATGGTCGCGGCAGCCTGCTGCAGCTCCCAGACGATGTGGCCGACCTCGACCTGTGGGCAGAGATCATAGCCGGCGACGGCGACGGGAACACCGCGTTGATTGAGCCCTCGCGCCATGTGCGAGAAGAAGCTCGGGTCGAGCGCCTGCCAGTAGCCGCCATGGATGAAGAGCACGATCGCCTTGCTCTTCACATCCTCGGGCTTGAACAGGTCGTAGGTTTGGCGCGGGCCCTCGCCATAGCGCACGCCAAGCTCGCTGACGGCGACCTCACGATAGGCGGCCGCATCGCGGGCCCAGCCGGCGATGATGCCCGGATGCTCCGGCACACGGGCGCGATTGTTATATTCGGTCTCGTAGTCGACGGACATCGGATCCTGGTTTTGCTGCGCCTCGGCTGTAGCCGCCGGCTCGGTTCGGGGGCAGTTTGCTCCATGCGCACCCGGCCGGTCGAGGTCTTTTGACAGGCGCTGCGACAAACGCGACAAGACGCAGCCTCGATCGCGCCGGAGCCGCCCATGGACAACCCTGTTCTCGCCGAAGTCACCCGTGGCAGCACCGTCGAATCGCGCCATCGCGGCTCGGTGATCGTCGTCGATGCCGACGGGGCCGTGGTGCTCTCGCTTGGCGATGTCGAGCGGCCGGTCTTCCCGCGCTCGGCAGTGAAGGCGCTGCAGGCCCTGCCGCTGCTCGAAAGCGGCGCCGCCGATAGCTACGGCCTGACGCACGCCGAAATCGCGCTCGCGGTCTCTTCGCATTCCGGCGAAGAGCTCCATGCCGAGACCTCGCTCGGTATGCTCAGGAAGGCCGGCCGCGATGCTGCCTGCCTCGAATGCGGTGCGCACTGGCCGATGGGCGAGGCGGCTGCGCGGGCGCTCGCCAAGGCCGGTCGCGAGCCGACAGCCCTCAACAACAACTGCTCCGGCAAGCATGCCGGCTTCGTCTGCCTGTCCTGTGGCATCGACGAGGACCCGGCCGGCTATGTGAAGGAGGGTCACAAGGTGCAGCAGGCGGTGCGCGCCGCGCTGGAGGAGGTGACCGGTGCTGCGCACAAGGCCGAGCTCTCAGGAACCGATGGCTGCTCGATCCCGACTTATGCAGTGCCGCTGAAGGCGCTGGCGCTCGGCTTCGCCCGCTTCGGCACCGGCAATGGCCTCGGGCCTAAGCGCGCCGAGGCGGCGCGGCGCATCCGCGAGGCAGTCGCGGCCAACCCCTTCATGGTCGCCGGCACCGGCCGCTTCGATACCCGCTTCATGGAGGTCTTCGGCGCCCGCGCCTTCATCAAGACCGGCGCCGAGGGCGTCTATTGCGGCACCTTGCCGGAACTCGGCTATGGCATCGCGCTGAAATGCGACGATGGTGCCGGCCGCGCCACCGAGATCGCCATGGCGGCGCTGATCGAGCGCTTCCTGCCGCGACAGGGTGGCGATGAAGAGGCTTTCGCGCCCTTCCGCGAGACGGTCATGAAGAACTGGAACGGCATTGAGGTAGGCCGCATCCGGGCTACCGAGGCATTGCGATCGCGCGCTTGACGGCGAACGAAAGGCGGGGCGAGGTTGGCTGCCTGCCCTCGGTCCCGCGCAATGCCGCCTGTTTCCGCCCCAGCTGAGAATTCCGCTGCGACAGGCCGCGCCGGCGCCTTAGGCCGCGACCTGCTCGCCGGGCTGACGCTCGCGGCGATCACAATCCCCGAGCAGATGGCGACGGCCCGGCTCGGTGGCTTCGAACCGCAGATCGGCTTCTACGCCTTCGTCGCAGCGACGCTCGGCTTCGTCCTTTTCGGCGCGAGCCGCCTGCTGACGGCCGGCGCCGATTCGACGATCACCCCGATCTTCGTCAGCGGCCTTGCTGCACTGGCTGTAGGTGGCGCGATCCCGGCGGGCTCGGCGACTTTGCTCGCGCTCCTCGTCGGGCTTGTACTGGTCCTAGCCGGCCTGCTCCGGCTCGGCTGGATCGCCGATCTCCTGTCCGTGCCGGTGCTGACCGGCTTTCTCGCCGGCATCGCCGTCCACATCGCCGTTTCACAGCTTCCCGGCCTGCTCGGCATTCCCGGCGGCGGCCATCACATTGCCGGCCAGCTCGCCGCGCTTTGGCATGGGCTTGGCGGCATCAACGTCATCTCGCTGGCGATCGGCGTCGCGACGCTCGCGACCGTGAACCTGTGCGAACGCTTCGTCCCGCGCCTGCCGGGCGCACTGCTGGCGCTCGTTGCCGCGACGACGGCGGTTGTGCTCTTCAAACTGGAGGCGCATGGCGTCGCGGTGCTCGGCGCCTTGCCCTCAGGCTGGCTGAGTCTCGTGCCGCCGGTGCTCGACTGGAGGGACATTCGCAGCCTCGTGCCGCTCGCGCTGGTCATCGCGCTGGTGGTGATGATGCAGACGGCGACGGTGAGCCGCTCCTTCCGCGATCCGGACGGCGGCGAGCCCAAGGTCGACCGCGATTTCATCGGCCTCGGAGCGGCGAACCTCCTCGCCGGGCTGGCCAGCACCTTTCCTGTCAACGCGAGCCCGCCGCGAACGGCTGTCGTCGCCGAGAGCGGTGGCCGGTCGCAGCTCGCTGCAGCGACGGCGGCATTGATCGTGCTCGCGCTCGCGGTAGCCGGCGGCTCGCTACTGGCGCAGGTGCCCGTGGCGGCGCTGGCTGGCGTGCTGTTCTTCGTGGCGCAGCGTATCATCCGGGTCGAGGTCATCCGCCGGCTCGCCGGCCAGTCGCGAACCGAATTTGCGCTCGTTCTGCTCACGGCCATCGCGATCGTCTGGCTGCCGGTCGAGACGGGCGTCGCCGTCGGGATCGGCCTGTCGCTGCTGCACGGCGTCTGGATGACGACGCGCAGCGAGCCGATCGAGCAGTTGCGCATTCCCGGCACGACGATCTGGTGGCCGCCCGAGCCCGGCCATCGCGGCGAGCAGGTCGAGGGCGTGCTGGTGATTGCCTTTCCGGCGCCGCTGCTCTTCGCCAACGCCGAGATATTCCGACTTGGTGTACTGGCGCTGCTGGCGGAGCGGAAGCCGGCTCTGCTCGTCCTCGACGCCGGCGGCATCCCTGCCATCGACTACACCGCGGCGCAGGCCCTGCTCGCTGTCGCGGCGGCCTGCCGGGAGCGGGGCGGTGCTTTCGCCATCGCCCGGGCTGAATCCGTCCGCGCGCTGCAGGCGCTGGAGGATTTCGGCGTGATCGCCGAGATCGGGGCCGAGCATGTTTTCCATAGCGTCGAGGAGGCGGTGAGGGCGCTCGTGCCAGCCGCGAAGGGGGCTTCATGAGCTACTCGGTCGAGCCAAGGCTGCATCCTATCGCCATCGCCGATCTCAGGCCGACGCAGATCACCGTCGGCATGCGCGAAGTCGAGATGAAGCAGGTCCATTGGCGGGCGGAGCGCGAGGAGAAGGGCGCGGATTTCCTCGGCCGCCATGCCGTCCCGGTCGTCATCGGCCCGAAGCGGCGTCTCTATCTGATCGACCACCACCACCTCGCGCTCGCATTGCATCTGGAGGGTGAAGAGCAGGTGCTGACGACCGAAGTCGCCGACCTGTCGCGGCTCGGCAAGGACGAGTTCTGGAGTTTCCTCGATAGTCGCAGCTGGATGCATCCCCTCGATGCAGAGGGGCATCGGCGCGGCCATGACCAAATCCCACGCAAGGTCTCCGGCCTTGTCGACGATCCCTATCGCTCGCTGGCGGGAGCGCTGCGGCTTGCCGGTGGCTACGCCAAGACGGAGGCGCCGTTCAGCGAGTTCCTCTGGGCGGACTTCTTGCGCCGACGCATCAAGCGGGCGGTTCTCGAACGATCCTTCGCCAAGGCGCTCGAAAGGGCACTGGACCTGGCCCGGTCGCGCGAGGCCGCGCATTTGCCGGGCTGGTGCGGTCCCTCGGACTGAGCTTCAGCCGACGGAATTGCCTTCGACGCGGATGCCGGCGGCACGCTTGTCTTCGCCCTTGGTCAGGTCGCCGGTGACGACCTTGCCGAATTCGGTGCCGACCACCGCGCCGAGCCTGGCCTCGCTGATCACGTTGTTGGCGATTAGCGCATTACGCTCCTTCGGGACGAGCGAGACGGAGATGCCGATCCCGGTGCGCCGGACCACGTTGCCGGTCGCGACGAGATTGCGCATCGCCCAGGACCAGCCGAGGGAGATACCGACCTCGCTGGCGTTCTCGATGACGTTGCCGGTGACCGCCGCTTCCGCCTCGACATGCACGCCGAGCCCGCCGACGAGCTCCTTGCCCTTCGGCGCGAATCCCCTCTGCGCATTGCGGATGATGTTGTTGGCGAAGACCGAGAGCCGCCCGCCATGGTCGAGATTGGTGATGTTGGCGCCCTGCGCGCAATCCTCGACCAGGTTGTTGGCGATGATCGCACCCTCGAAGGCGAATTCCGAATAGAGCCCGGTCTCGCCGCAGCGGCGGCCCTGATTGCCGAGGATTTGCACGCCGGAGCCGGAATTGTTGCGGATGAAGGTCAGGGCGCAGTCGCGCAAGGTGTTGCCCTCGATCACGACGCCGCCGGCGCGAAACAGGCTGATGCCGTTGCCGTTCGGCCCGTCGCCACCGGCATCGCTGCGGATGCGGTTGAGGCGATTGCCGCGGATCAGGCTCTGCTCGTCTCCCGCCTGGCTGCGCCAGAGCTGGATGCCGTTGTTGCCGCAATCCTCGACTGTGTTGGCCTCGATCGAAAGCCCGCGCGAATCCAGCGAGAACAGCGCCGCATCCCGCATCGAGCGGAAGCGGTTGCGCTCAATGCGCCCCGCGGTCCGATTGAGCGTCAACCCGACCGAGCCGGCATTGGCGAATTCGCAATCTGACAGAGCGAGGTCGAGCACTTCCTCGACATTGAGCAGGCCGGTGCGCTGGCCGAGCTTCATATCGAGGCCATCGAGTCCCATCCCGGAAATGGCGACGCGCTTGATGCGCCGCGCCGCCAGCAGCGGCCCGGCCTGCGCGGCGATGAATTGTGTCGCACCGGGCACGCCGATCAGGCGGGCATTCTCGGGCAGGACGACATTGGCGATGCGGTAGCGGCCGGGCGCGACGACGAGCGGCGTATCGCGCTTGACCGCCTCGATCAGCGCGTTCTGCAGAATACGCGACTGGTCATCGGTGGAACCGGGGCGCAAGCCGAACTGCGCCGCCTCGATCCCGAGCGTGCCGAGTGGTGCGGATACGGTCGCGCGCGGCGTCTGTGCCAGCGCGGGACTGGCCGAAGCCGTAACCGTGCCGAAAAGGGCCGTCCGCAGCCAGTCGCGGCGCGAAAGCGTCATCGGAGCCTCCATCTCGCAGCATGACTTCAAGAGGCGTGCCGTCGATGGCGCACCGTCAGCTTAGAGGCCGAGTGCCTTGGCGATCTCATCTGCAGCCGCGGTAGGCGCCATCTCGCCTGCAGCGACAGCGGCTTCGAGCTTGGGCGTGCGCGCTTTGAGTGCCGGGTCGTGCCGGAGCTTAGCCTGAAGCCGGTCCTGCACCATCGCCCAGATCCATTTGACGTCCTGCCGCCGGCGCTTCTCGGCGATCAGGCCCTTCGCCTCGAAGCGGGCGCGGTGGTCCTCGATCTTGGCCCAGAGCGCGTCGAGGCCGGCACCGGTCAGGCCGGAGATGGTGACGACCGGCGTCGACCACAGGGGCGAGGTCGGCGCGAGGATGTGCAGCGCTGCCTTGTACTGCGCGGCGGCTGCACGCGCGGCGGTCGCACCGTCGCCATCGGCCTTGTTGACCGCGAGCATGTCGGCGAGCTCGATGATGCCCTTCTTGATGCCCTGTAACTCGTCACCGGCATTGGGCAGCATCAACACCAGGAAGAAGTCAGTGAGGTCGGCGACCGCCGTCTCCGACTGGCCGACGCCGACCGTCTCGACCAGGATGACGTCGAAGCCGGCGGCTTCGCAGAGCAGCATGGTCTCGCGCGTCTTGGCTGCGACGCCGCCCAGCGTGCCGGAGGAGGGCGAGGGCCGGATATAGGCGTTCGGATCGATCGCGAGCTGCGCCATCCGTGTCTTGTCGCCGAGAATCGAGCCGCCGCTGCGCGTCGAGGACGGATCGACCGCGAGCACCGCGACCTTGTGGCCCTGGCTCGTCAGATGGCTGCCGAGCGCGTCGATCGTCGTCGATTTGCCGACGCCGGGCACGCCAGTGATGCCGACCCGGATCGCCTTGCCGGTATGAGGAAGGAGGCGGGACAGGAGCGTCTGCGCCTGTTCGCGGTGATCGGCGCGGCGACTTTCCGCGAGCGTGATCGCCCGTGCCAGCGCCGCGCGCTCGCCCTTGAGAATCGCATCGCCGAGCGCTGTGAGGTCGACCATACCCGCTGGTAGCAAGAGAGTGCTTGCAGCGGAAGCGAGCCTTTTGGAGGCGGCCGTGTCATCCCCGCCCTTGCCAAGCGGTGGGGACGGTGAGACGAGTTTCTCGGGTTGCGGAGAGCGTGTCGCGTGTCCGGGTTGCGGTCTTTCGTTCTCATCTCGCTGCTGTCGCTGGTGCTCGCCGCCTGTGGCGGCCCCCCGCGTGTGCTGGTCGTCTCGGTGGCCAAACCAGATGACACCTCCGGCACGGTCAGCATCTTCGTCGCGACCTCACGCGCCTCGACCAAGCAGCCGGAATATTTCAGCGGCGAGCGCAGCCCGGCAGTTGCCTTTGCGCGGCTCGACATCAACGTGCCGCGCAATCACCAGGTCGGCCAGCTCGAACTCCCGGGCAGCGTCACGAGCGCGGGCGATCCCGCCAGCCATTTCACTGTCGGCGGCGTCAAACTCCTCTCCGAGGCGGAGATGCTGAAACAAGTTAAGGCGGCGGTGGCCCAGCGTTCGCCGGCCGAGCGCGAGGTGCTCGTCTTCGTCCACGGCTTCAACACGAATTTCGCCGACGCCGCCTTCCGCTTCGCCCAGATCGTCACCGATTCCGGCTTCAAGGGTGTGCCGGTGCTGTTCACCTGGCCGTCGCGTGCGCAACTCCTGGCCTATCCCTATGATCGTGACAGCGCTGATTTCTCCCGAGACGCCCTGGAAACGGGCCTGCGCGTCATCGCGCGCGATCTCGGCGCCAATCGTTTCGATATCCTGGCGCATTCGATGGGAACGCTGCTGACGGTCGAGACCTTGCGGCAGGCGGCGATCCGTGGCGACGGCAGCTTCGGCGGCAAGCTGCGCAACGTCATGCTGGCGGCGCCCGATATCGATCTCGACGTCTTCAAGACCCAGCTTGCCGCGATCAAGCGGCCGGTGACCGTTTTCGTCTCCTCAGACGACAGGGCGCTCGATTTCTCGCGCCAATTCGCCGGCGATAAGACCAGGCTCGGGGCTATCTCGGACAAGGATGTCGACGTTATCGCCGATCTCAACCGGGCCGGCGCAAGGATTATCGACCTGTCGAAGGATCGTAGCGGCGATGACTACAACCACGGCAAGTTCGCGACGACTCCGCGCGTCGTCCAGATGATCGGAAAGCGGCTCGGCACCGACGGGCTGGATGGTGGAACGGGCGGCGGCATGCTCGGACTGGACTCCAAGGCCTCGCCCTCTTTCGTGGAGCGCGATCGGTAATCGCCCCATTCTGGCCGCGTTGGTCTGGCCTTAAGGGTTTGCGGCCAGAAGGTCCGCACTCCCATTCTTGGACCTAGCCAGTGACCTCGCCTTTGCGACATGCCGTTTCACGCCGCTCCCTCGTCGCCTTCCTCGGGCTGGGGCTGGCTGGTTGCGCCCAGAGCGAGGCGTCGATCTCGCCCTTCGTCGGGCCGGCGGATTCATCCAGCTTCGGCAAGGAGCCGCAGCTGCTCGTCGCGACGACGCGCAAGCCGATGGGCGATCGTGCGCCCTATTTCGGCTCCGAGCGCGGCAGCGGCCTGACCTTTGCCGAGGTCAGGCTGTCGGCGCCGGGACGCGGCGTCGCGGCGCAGGTGAGCTCCGTGGTCAGTGGCGACTGGGCCGTGCTCGGCGTGACCCGCCGCAGCGCGAGCGACACCGCCCGCGCCTTCTCCGAAGCTGCGACCGGTCGCGACGTGCTGCTCTATGTCCACGGCTTCAACGAGACCTTTGAATCGGCCGCGCGCAGTGCCGGCCAGCTCTCGCATGCGCTCGCCTTCGAGGGGCGCACTGCGCTGTTCACCTGGCCCTCGGGCGGCGGGCTGCTCGCCTATGCCTATGACCGGGAAAGCGCGCTTTGGTCGCGCGACGGCTTCGTCCAGACGCTGAAGGCGCTGGTCGCGAACCCCACGATTGGTCGGATCAACATCGTCGCGCATTCGATGGGCAGCTTCCTGACGCTGGAAGGCTTGCGCGAGCTTCGCGATTTCGAAGGATTGTCGGATCGGATCGGCGCCGTCGTGCTGGCCTCGCCCGACGTCGACATCGACGCCTTCGAGCAGACAGTGCCGCGGCTCGGCTCGGTAGCCCAGCGCATGACGGTGATCATCGATCCCGGCGACAAGGCGCTGGCAGTCTCCTCCCGCCTTGCCGGTGGCGTCGCCCGCGCCGGCGCCGCCGACCGCGAACGGCTGGAGCAGCTCGGTGTGCGCGTTGCGGATACCGCCGGCCGTGGCTGGAGCCTGCTGCGCCACGACCTCTTCCTGACGAACAGCGAAGTGACGCAGGTCGTGCGGCGCGCGATCGACCGGGCGCGCTCCTGAGAACGGAGGCCAGAGCCTCCGTTCCAGGTCCTTATCGCTTCAGCCAGCCGGCTTGAGCGCGATGACGGAACGCGCCGCCTTCTCGATCGCCTCCCGCGAATAGAGCAGCGGCGCATAGTCGCCGGCGGCCCAGAGCGGCGCGAGATCGCGATAATGCGGGCTGTAGGCGTCGCCGGACTGCCCGGGCGTATTGATGAAGCGGCTTTCGTCCCAGTTGCCGACATCCAGCACCATGCGGAACGAGGCACCCGCCGTGACCTTGAAATCGGAGATCCGGTAGGAGGCCGCGCGCGGGCTGAAGGCCGAGCCGCCCATGGCGAGCCGGCCGACATTGAGCTGCGCGCGGTCTGGGCCGCCGGCGAGCGGCGAGAGCGCATGGTCGAACTGCGCGTGGTGGATCTTGCCCCAGTTCCAGCTTGCGACATCCGGGCCGAGCGTCTGCCGCAGCTCCTCCATCGCCGCTTTCAGCGTCTCGAGCAGCAGCGCATCGCGCGCGGCCTTCGGGTCGGCGCCGAGCGCGTTGTCGGGCGCCTGCAGATAGGCGACGACGGCAGCCACATCGAGCGGGCCGATCACGCTACGCGCCTTTTCCGGCACGGCCTTGGCCGTCAGCGCGCGGCCGAGATGCTTGCTCATCCAGACCTCGGAGAGAGCGGCGGCGGCGCTATCCACCGCAGTCTCGTGGTTCCAGCCCTTGATCAGCTTCAGGCCTTCGGCCGTGACCGGATCGTCAGAGGACAGCGGCGCGAGCAGGGCGGAGAGCTTGCGGGCATTGTCGGAGCTGTCGTCGTTCTGCAGGGTCATCGCGTCCGCCAGCGTCACCTTGGTCTTGGTGCCGAGCACGGCCTTGATCCGGTTGATCCGCGAGGGATCCGACCATTCGAAGCCGATGCGCTTGGCGAGCAGCGGGTGATCCTTCGGGATGTTCATCTCGTTGGCGGTGGCGAAGAAGCCCTCGGTCGGATTGTAGACCTCCGGTAACTCGCCCGCCTTCATGAAACCGGTCCATTCATAGCGGCCATCGCCGGGCACCGGCATCAGGCCGTCATGGTTCGGCCGCTGCGGCGCGCGCCCGCCGACGATCCAGCCGATATTGCCCTTGTTGTCGGCATAGACTTGGTTCTCGGACGGCGCGCCCCATTCGGCCATCGCCTTCTTGAAGCCGGCCCAGTCCTTCGCCGTCATGTATTCGGCCGAGTTGAAATAGGCCGAGGTTCCCGGCTCGAACCAGACCGTGCGGATCGCGAAGGCGCGCTTCTCGTCGGGCTCGGCCTTCATGATCGGGCCGTGGCGGGTGAATTTCAGGTCGATCTGGCGCGGCGCCTCGCCCTTGACCTCGATCGTCTCGTTGACGGTCCGCATCTCCTCCCAGCCGCCGCCGTAGCGATACTGGTTCGGATTGGCCGGGTTGGTCTCGTAGACGTAGAGGTCTTCCTGATCGATCGCGAAGATCGTCAGACCGAAGGCGATCTCGCCATTATGGCCGATCGAGATGCCGGGCAAGGCAGGCTCGCCGCCGCCGATCACCGAGAGGCCGGGCGCATTGAGGTGCACGACATAGCGCAGCGACGGCACGCCATGGGCGCGGTGCGGGTCGTTGGCCAGGATCGGCCGGCCGGTCGCCGTGCGGCTCGCCGCGATCGTCCAGTTGTTCGAGCCGATGGTCGAGATGCTGTCGCCGGCCGCGGCGAAGATGGCGTCACGGTCGAGCGCGGCGCGCTTCTCGCCGGGAGCGGCGAAGGTCACCTCGCGCGTCGCGAGATTATAGTCGTCGAGGATGTCGGGCTTGATCGTGCAGGGATCGAGCCCCTCCGGCACCTTGGTTTTCACGCTCGGCTCCAGTACGCGCCGGAAGCGATCCGCTTCTACCCCGGCGGCGCAGGCGACACGGGCGCGCACCACCTCGGACATCACGTTGCGGGTCAGGCCATGGCTGCGGATGCGCACCACATCCTCGGCGCTCCAGCGATCCGGGAGGGTGCCTGAGACGCGGAAGTCGAGCGGCAGCGGCTGCTTGCCGGAGCGCACCTCGTCGACGCGCGCGTTGATGCCGGCGACGAAAGCGTCGGTATAGGCCTTGGCGTCGGGGCCATAGGCGGCCCATTCCTTGTCCATCTCGCCGCGATAAAGGAAGAGCCGGGCGGCGCGATCCTGCGCGACATAGGACGGGCCGAAATCCTTGGCCAGCAACCCGAGCCCGCGCTTGCGCCAGAGATCGATCTGCCAGAGCCGGTCTCGTGCCGCATTGTAGCCTTGCAGGAACAGCGCATCGCGGGTGGAGGCTGCGTAGATGTGCGCCACGCCCCATTGATCGAGGATGAGCTCCGCCGGCCCCTGCAGGCCGGCGACGGCCTGCTCCGAGCGCTTGACTGCGCTCGAAAGCTCAGCCCGTGCAGGCAGGGATGTGGCGACCAAGACGGTGGCGATGGCAAACAGCGACGCTGCGCCGCCGGCGCGAAGTGCTCTGCTCATGGTGTTCCTCCGTGCGGCCCGTCTTTGGCGACAGGCCTTGCCGGTGGAGCTTAGGGGGAGCCCGGGCGGCGGCAACCGTACATGGTCACATGGCAGCCTTGCCGTGCCGGCATGTAGGGCGGTGCGTTCCTTGCGCCGATGGCCGAGCTACAGCGGCGGCAGACCGACCCGCTTCTTGATCGTCGCCAGCGCGAAGTTGGATTCGACCGACTGGACGCATTTCAGCCGCGTCATCTTCTGCTTCAGGAAGCGCTCATAGCCCTCGATGCCGTCGGTCAGGACGCGCAGCAGGTAGTCCTGGCTGCCGGTCATCAGGTAGCACTCCGCCACTTCCGGCCAGTTTTCGATCGCCTTCTCGAATTCGGCAATGTGCTCCGTGTTCTGCTGGCTGAGCCGGACCGAGACGAAGACGCTGAAGGGCAGGCCGTAGGCCTTGGGGTCGACGATCGCCGAATAACCCTTGATGACGCCGGTCTCCTCCAGCCGCTTCAGCCGGCGCAGGCAGGGCGTCGGCGACAGGCCGACCTTCTCCGACAGGTCCTGATTGGTGATGCGGCCATCCTCCTGCAGCAAGGTCAGCATGCGACGGTCGATCGTATCGAGCATGATCTGCTCCTCCGGGCGTTCAAGTGAGCAGGAAGCTGCAAAATCTTGCTCTAGAGCACGGGTGATCGTTCATGCAATGGCCTTAGGATCGTCCTAGGCTCGTGTCGCGGGGCCGCGCTGGCCGGCAAGAGCAGGATGCGAAAAAGTGGGAACCGGTTTTTCGCTGTGATCCTGCTCTAACTCTTTGGTGAGAGACGGATTCAGATTTCAGATGGAAGCGCCTTGCGATTCCATCTGAAATCATCCGGCTCTAGGAGGCAATCATGAGCGACGACAACTATCACAAGGACCGGATTGCCAATCGCCGGCTCCATCCCGAGACCCTGATGATGGGCTTCGGTTATTCCCCCGCAATGTCGGAAGGCTCGCTCAAGCCGCCGGTCTTCCTGACCTCGACCTTCGTTTTCGAGAACGCCCAGCAGGGCAAGGACTTCTTCGATCTGACCGCCGGCCGCCGCCAGCTCAAGCCGGGCGAAAAGTCGGGCCTAGTCTATTCGCGCTTCAACCATCCGAACATGGAGATCCTCGAGGATCGCCTGGCGATCTGGGACGAGGCCGAGAAATGCGCCGTCTTCGCCAGCGGTATGGCTGCGATCGCGACGACCTGCTTTGCTTTCCTGCGGCCGGGCGACACCATCATCCACAGCCGGCCGCTCTATGGCGGCACCGAGACCTTGCTGAAGAACCAGATGGGCGCCTTCGGCGTCACGCCCTTCGGCTTCACCGACGGCATCGACGTCGCGCAGATGCGGGCGGTCGCCGAGGCCGCCGCCGCCAAGGGCCGGGTCGCGATGATCCTGGTCGAGACGCCGGCCAACCCGACCAACGGGCTGGTCGATCTTTCGGCCTGCGCTGCGATCGCCGACGAGCTGGAAAAGTCGCAGGGCCATCGCCCGCCGGTGGTTGTCGACAACACCATGCTGGGGCCGATGTTCCAGAAGCCGCTGAAGCACGGCGCCGACCTTAGCCTGCTGTCGCTGACCAAATATGTCGGCGGTCACAGCGATCTCGTCGGTGGCTCGATCAGCGGCTCGGAAAAGCTGGTGCGGCAGGTCAAGGCCTGGCGCGGCTCGCTCGGCACGCAGCTCGATCCCAATTCCTGCTGGATGCTGATGCGCTCGCTCGAAACGCTAGACATCCGCATGAGCCGCTCGAACGAGAACGGCCGCAAGGTCGCGGACTATCTCGCGGCGCATCCCAAGGTCGCCAAGGTGCACTATCTCGGCAATCTCGAGGACGGTGACCCGCGCAAAGCAGTGTTCGACCGCCAGTGCAGCGCACCCGGCTCGACCTTCGCCTTCGACGTCAAGGGCGGCGAGAAGGAAGCCTTCGCCGTGCTGGACAATCTCCAGATCATGAAGCTCGCGGTCAGCCTCGGCGGCACCGAGACGCTGGTCTCGCATCCCGCCGCGATGACCCATTCCGGTGTCGCCCGCGAATTGCGCGAGGAGATCGGCCTCACCGATGCGCTGATCCGGATCTCGGTCGGCATCGAGAACATTGAGGACTTGATCTCGGATCTCGCCCAGGCGCTCGAAGCCGCGTGAGGGCAGGGCGCCGCCGCATTCTCGCTGCGGCGCTCGCCGCCACGCTCCTCAGCGGTTCGGCCTGGGCCGAGCCGCAGACCGAGAGTGTGGCTCAGACCATTTGCCGCCTGATCGAGGGCGCCGCGAAGACGCACGATCTGCCCATCGCTTTCTTCACGCGCCTGATCTGGCGCGAGAGCAGCTTCCGGCCAAACGTTGTCAGCCCGGCCGGCGCGCAAGGCATTGCCCAGTTCATGCCGGGCACGGCGAACGAGCGCGGCCTTGCCGACCCGTTCGACCCGGAGGCGGCGATCCCGGCTTCGGCGTCGTTCCTCGCGGCGCTCAAGAACCAGCTCGGCAATCTCGGCCTCGCCGCAGCCGCCTACAATGGCGGGCCGAACCGTGTCGCGCGCTGGGTCGAGCGCGGCGGCACGCTGCCCTACGAGACGCAGGCCTATGTCCGCTTCATCACCGGTCGTCCCGTAGAAGAATGGCGGCTAGGAGCTGGGGAGTCTCCGCCCCCGGCGACGCGGGAGGAGACCGACTGCCTCGCCACAGTCGCTTCGATCCGCATCACGACGCCGGCCGTGCTGGTCGAGGGCGCCTATGGGCCGTTTGGGGTGCAACTCGCCGGCAATGCCTCGAAGGCGCGCGCCATCGCCTCCTATCAGCGTGTCGCCGCGCGTTTCGCCTCGCTGCTATCAGGCAAGCCGACCATGATCCTGGGCTCTGCCGTGCCGGGGCGAGGCAGGGGCCGCTTCTATCGCGTCAGGTTGCCGGCGCAGAGCCTGCGCGAGGCGACGCTGGCCTGCAATCGCCTGCGGCAGGCGGGTGGGGCGTGTCTGGTGCTGCGGAATTGACGGTCAGGCCGAGAAGCCGATGCGCCCCCAGCCCGGCAGCTTCAGCGCTGGCCGCTGCAGGTCGAAGCCGGCGACGAGGCCGAGCAGATTGATCTCGATGCCCTCGACCCAGCCGAGCGTGACACCCGCTAGCCCGTAAAGCGAGGCTTGCAAACCGGTGCGGCTCGGCGTCCAGCCGGCGTAAAGGCCGTCCCCGCGCCAGTCCTTGCCAATCGCCGTCGGCGGCAGGGCGCGGCCGAGCTCTGGCACTTCCGCAAGGATATGCTGGACGAAGCTGTTGGAGTTGGGTCCCGGCCAGGCCGCATAGGAGCCATTCGTGCTGTAGCTGTAGCTCTTCACAGCCTCGCGGATGCGCGGGATCAGCGCCTCGGCCGCAGTGCCCCTGATCTCGCTGACCAGCTCCGGCACGTTGCCATACCAGCGCCCGTCGGCGGCGCGGACGTTGACGCGCACCGGATTGCCCCAGCCGACGACGTCGAAGCGGGTGTAGGCCGAGGCGTTTTTCTCCTTCACCACCACCCAGGAATGATGGGCGAAGACGCCGCGCCAGCGGCCGACGCGGGCAGCGAAGACATGAACAGTCGCTTCGGTCTCGATGCCGGGGGCGGGCAGGAGCGCTGCGCTCGACCAGTCGGCACGTGCCCAGTCGGACGCGAGCGGCTGCCATTGCCACCAGGCGGCATGCGTGCCGAGCGGGAGCAGGAAAATCAGGGTGAAGAGGAGGAGAAAGCGCCGGATCATACTCCTGAGGAAAATAGGTGGCGCGGCACCCGTGCCACAAGGCGCGACGGAGCATCGCCGATCACGAAATCGAGGTTGAGGCTTGGCCGCAAGCTGCTAGCTTGCCGGCGCGAAATCTAGAGGAGGGGCAGATTGCGCACTTTGACGTCGGTTATGCATGGGTTGGCCGCTGCGGCGGCTTTCGGGCTCGCTCTCGCGGCCGGTCCGGCAGGAGCGCAGGACAATAAGGAACTGCGCATCTTCAACTGGTCGGATTACGTCAATCCGGAGGTGCTCGACGCCTTCAAGAAAGAGACTGGCATCACCGTCGTCTACGACACTTTCGACCAGATGGAGACGGTCGAGACCAAGCTGCTCGCCGGCAAGACCGGCTACGACCTCGTCGTCGTCACCGCCTCCTTCCTGCCCAGGCACATTCCGCTCGGTCTCTACACGCCGGTCGACACCGCCAAGGTGCCGAACCTCAAGAACGCCTGGCCCGAGATCCAGAAGCGCCTGTCGAAATACGATCCCGGCAACAAGTTCGCCGCGAACTACATGTGGGGTACCACCGCGATCGGCTACAACGTCTCCAAGGTGAAGGAGCGGCTCGGCAACGACGCCGTGATCGACAGCTGGAACATCGTCTTCGATCCCGAGAAGCTGAAGAAGCTCTCCAATTGCGGGGTGCATGTGCTCGATGCGGTCGAGGAGATGTTCCCGGCGGCGCTGCGCTATCTCGGGCTCGATCCCGATTCGAAGAACGAGGCCGATCTCAACAAGGCCGGCGAGCTGCTGCGCAAGATCCGCCCGCACATCCAGAAATTCCACTCGTCGGAGTACATCAATGCGCTCGCCAACGGCGATATCTGCCTGGCGGTGGGTTATTCCGGCGACGTGCTGCAGGCCAGGAAGCGCGCCAGCGAAGCCAAGAACAAGGTCGAGATCGCCTATGCGATCCCGAAGGAAGGCGCGCTGATGTGGTTCGATTCCTTCGTCATCCCGAAGGATGCCGGCAACCAGGAGGCGGCGCTGAAGTTCATCGACTTCGTCAACCGTCCCGACATGGCGGCGAAGAACTCGGACTTCATCCAGTACGCCAACGGCAACATAGCCTCCAAGCCGCTGCTTTCAGCCGAGGTCCGCGACAATCCCGGCATCTATCCGCCGGATGCGGTGATGGGCCGGCTCTATACGATCACGCCCTACGACCAGAAGACGCAGCGGGTGGTCAACCGGCTGTGGACCCGCGTCAAGAGCGGCAGGTGAACAGGGATCCGAGCCGGCCGGAGGCGGGTGGAAGGCGCGCCTCGCCCGGCAGCGTCCGGCGCGACTTCCAGCCCTGGAACGACCCTGCTGCCAAGCCGTTGGTCGAATTCCGCAACGTGACCAAGCGCTTCGGTGCGGTGGTAGCCGTCGATAGGCTGTCGCTCTCGATCCATCACCGCGAATTCTTCGCGCTGCTGGGCCCCTCCGGCTGCGGCAAGACCACGCTGATGCGCATGCTCGCCGGCTTCGAGCAGCCCGATGAAGGCGAGATCCTCCTCGACGGCGTCGACATCACCGCCGTGCCGCCGCACAAGCGGCCGGTCAACATGATGTTCCAGTCCTATGCGCTGTTCCCGCATATGAGCGTCGGCGACAACATCGCCTATGGACTCAAGCGTGACGGCCTCCCCAAGATGGAGATCGCCGCGCGGGTCGACGCCATGCTCGGGCGCGTCCGGCTCGTTGGTCTGGAGAAGCGCTGGCCTGACCAGCTTTCCGGCGGCCAGCGCCAGCGCGTCGCGCTCGCCCGTGCCTTGGTCAAGCAGCCCAAGCTGCTCCTGCTCGACGAGCCCCTGGGCGCGCTCGACAAGAAACTGCGCGAAGAGACGCAATATGAGCTGATGGACCTGCAGGCCGATCTCGGTTTGACCTTCATGGTCGTCACGCACGATCAGGACGAGGCCATGACCATGGCCGACCGCATGGCGGTGATGGACCATGGCCGGCTGCTCCAGATCGCGCCACCCGACCTGATCTACGAGGCGCCGTCGAGCCGCTTCGTCGCGGAGTTCGTCGGCGACATCAACCTGATCGAGGCCAGGGTGACAGCTGTCGACGGCGATCTCGTCACGTTGGAGAGCCTTCCCGTTGGTGTGATCGAGCTCGACGAGGATGCCCCAAGCTGCCGGCCGGGGGATGCGCTCACCGTCGGCCTGCGCCCTGAGAAGATCGTACTCAGCCATGACGAGCCGCAGCAGGGCGTCAACAAGGTCGCCGGCGAGATCTGGGACATCGGCTATCTCGGCGACATGACCATGGTCCAGGTCATGGTCGGCGGCGACGAGGGCAAGCTCTTCAAGGTCTCGCTGACCAACCGCACGCGGCGCATCGAGCGACCTTTCGCCTGGGAAGACAAGGTCTGGCTCTCCTGGGACGTCGAGGCCGGCATGGTGCTGGCGTCGTGAGCACGCCGGTTCCCCGAAGCAGCGGGACCGGGCGAGGCCTGCTGGTCGCGGCCATCCCTTATCTTTGGCTTGTCGCTTTTTTCCTCGCGCCCTTCGTCATCGTGCTCAGGATCGCACTCTCCGACGCCGCGACCGACCAGCCGCCCTATGCACCGCATTTCCCCGGCATCAGCCAGCTCGGCGAGTTCCTGGTTGCGCTCGATTTCGAGAATTTCCGCCTGCTCGGCGACGATCCGCTCTATTGGCAGAGCTATCTTTCCTCGCTGCGTATCGCAGCGCTGACGACGCTGATCGCGCTCGCGATCGGCTACCCGCTCGCCTATGCAATGGCGCTGGCGCCCAAGCGCTGGCAGGGCATCCTGCTCGTCCTCGTCATCCTGCCGTTCTGGACCTCGTTCCTGATCCGCGTCTACGCTTGGATCGGCATCCTGCGGCCGGACGGGTTGCTCGACATGGCGCTGATGGGGATCGGGCTGACAACTGAGCCTCTGCGCCTGCTCAACACCGATGCCGCCGTGCTGATCGGCATGGTCTATTCCTATCTGCCCTTCATGGTGCTGCCGCTGTTCTCGACGCTGCAGAAGCTCGACGGCACCTTGCTGGAGGCGGCGTCCGATCTTGGCGCGACGCCGCTGACCACCTTCCTGACCGTGACCTTGCCGCTTTCGATTCCCGGCATCCTCGCCGGCTCGGCCCTGGTCTTCATCCCGGCGATCGGCGAGTTCGTCATCCCTGATCTGCTCGGCGGTTCCGACACGCTGATGGTCGGCAAGGTGCTCTGGAACGAGTTCTTCTCCAATCGCGACTGGCCGCTGGCCTCGGCGGTGGCGATCGTGCTGCTCGTCGTCCTCGTCCTGCCGCTGATGCTGCTGCAGCGGGCGCGCGGACAAGGGGAGGCCAGCGTGCGATGAGGCGCTTTGGAGCCTTCCATCTCGCTGCGCTCGTCGCCGGCTTTGCTTTCCTTTATCTGCCGATCATCGCGCTGGTCGCCTATTCCTTCAATGCCTCGCGGCTGGTGACTGTCTGGGGTGGCTTCTCGACGCACTGGTACGGTGCGCTGCTGAACAACCAACCGCTGCTCGATGCGGCCTGGCTGACGATCCGTGTCGCGCTGGTCTCGGCGACGCTGGCGACGATACTCGGCACGCTGGCGGCACTGGCGCTGACGCGCTACCTGGTCTTCGTGGGCCGCACCCTGTTCTCAGGCATGGTGATGGCGCCCTTGGTGATGCCGGAGGTGATCACCGGCCTGTCGCTGCTGCTGCTCTTCGTCGCCGGCGATGTCGAGCGCGGCTATTGGACCGTGATCATCGCCCACGCGACCTTCAGTCTCGGCTTCGCCTGCATCGTCGTGCAGGCCAGGCTCGCCGGCTTCGACCGTTCGCTGGAGGAAGCCGCCCGCGATCTCGGTGCGACCCCGTTCGAAACGTTTGCGACGGTGACGCTACCGCTGATCTGGCCGGCGATCGCCGCCGCATGGATGCTGGCCTTCACGCTCTCGCTCGACGATCTCGTCATCGCGAGCTTCACCACCGGGCCTGGCGCGACGACGCTGCCGATGCGGCTCTATTCGGCGATTCGCCTCGGCGTCACGCCCGAGATCAACGCCGCCTGCACGATCATGATCGCAGCGGTGGCGGTCGCGGTGATCGGGGCGTCCCTGCTGATGAAGCGGGACGCGCTGGCTGGGCGCTGACATAAACGCCTGCTGAACATCCCGCTCAAAACCGGTTCAGCCTGGCTGCGCGATGGTGCTTGCCAGAGCGGGAAGCCTTCCTGCTCCGGCAAGAGGAGACATCAAGATGTTTCGTACCCTCGCTTCTGCCGGCCTCATCGCTGCTGCTGCGCTCGGGATCAGCGCGGCATCGCCCAGCAAGGCGGAGGCCGGCGTCCTGATCCAGCAGGCTTATTATGACGGCCCCGGCTATGGCTGGCGCGCCCCGCCGCCGCGAGCCTATGGCTACTGGGGCGTGCCGCGCTGGCGCCGCCATTACGACGGCCCGCGCTTCTACGGCCCGCCGCCTCCGCCGCGGTACTATCACCGCTGGCGCGGCGGCTGGTGAGCGATGATGGTCAACGCAGCGCGGCGGATCACTCCGCCGCGCTTTTCTGCGCGTAGCCGAGGCGCTGGTTGAGCTCTTCCAGCAGCTTCTCGGCCGCGTCCGCGATCACGGTGCCGGGTGGGAAGATCGCGCTGGCGCCGGCCTCGATCAGGGCGTCGAAATCCTGCGGCGGGATCACGCCGCCGACGACGATCATGATGTCAGGCCGGCCGGCCTTGGCGAGTGCCGCCTTCAATTCCGGCACCAGAGTGAGATGGCCGGCCGCCAGCGACGAGACGCCGACGATATGGACGTCGTTCTCGACGCCCTGGCGCGCCGCCTCGTCCGGGGTGGCGAAGAGCGGGCCGATGTCGACGTCGAAGCCGAGATCGGCGAAGGCCGAGGCGATCACCTTCTGGCCGCGGTCGTGGCCGTCCTGGCCCATCTTGGCGACGAGGATGCGTGGGCGGCGCCCATCCGCCTCTTCGAAGGCCTCGCACATCAATTGCACGCGTGTCACGGCAGGGTTCATCTCGCCGACCTCCCGCTTGTAGACGCCCGAGATCGCCTTGATCTCGGCGCGATGGCGCCCGAACACCGTCTCCATCGCCATCGAGATTTCGCCGACGGTCGCCTTCGCCCGCGCCGCCTTGACCGCGAGGTCGAGCAGATTGCCATTGCCTTGCGCGCCATTGGTCAGGGCGGTCAGCGCCGCCTGTGTCTCACTCTCGTTGCGCTCGGCCTTGAGGCGCCTGAGCTTGTCGAGCTGCTGAGCGCGGACCGAGGCATTGTCGACCTTGAGGACGTCGATCGCCGCCTCGTTCTCGGGCTTGAAGATGTTGACGCCGATGATCGATTGCTGGCGGCCGTCGATGCGCGCTTGCGTCTTGGCGGCGGCCTCCTCGATCCGGAGCTTGGGAATGCCGGCCTCGATCGCCTTGGCCATGCCGCCCAGCGCCTCGACCTCCTGGATATGGCCCCAAGCCTTGGCGGCGAGTTCGGCGGTGAGCCGCTCGACATAATAGGAGCCGCCCCAGGGATCGATGATCCGGTTGGTGCCGCTCTCCTGCTGCAGCACGATCTGGGTGTTGCGGGCGATGCGGGCGGAGAAATCGGTCGGCAGCGCCAGGGCCTCGTCGAGGGCGTTGGTGTGCAGCGACTGGGTGTGCCCCTGCGTTGCAGCCATCGCCTCGATCATCGTGCGCGGCACGTTGTTGAAGACGTCCTGCGCCGTCAGCGACCAGCCGGAGGTCTGGCAATGGGTGCGCAAGGGCAGCGACTTCTCGTTCTGTGCCCCGAAATCCTTGACCAGCTTGGCCCAGATCAGCCTGGCAGCCCGGAGCTTCGCCACCTCCATGAAGAAGTTCATGCCGATGGCCCAGAAGAAGGAGAGCCGCGGCGCGAAGATATCGACGCCGAGGCCCGCCTGCTGGCCGGCGCGGATGTATTCGACGCCGTCGGCGAGCGTGTAGCCGAGTTCGAGGTCCTGCGTCGCTCCGGCCTCTTGCATGTGATAGCCGGAGATCGAGATCGAGTTGAACTTCGGCATGTTCGCCGAGGTATAGGCGAAGATGTCGCCGATGATCCGCATTGAGGGCGAGGGCGGGTAGATATAGGTGTTGCGGACCATGAACTCCTTGAGGATGTCGTTCTGGATGGTCCCCGAGAGCTTGGCCGCCGGCACGCCCTGTTCTTCCGCCGCGACGATATAGAGCGCCAGCACCGGCAGAACGGCGCCGTTCATCGTCATCGACACGCTCATCTGGTCGAGCGGTATACCGGAGAATAGCGTGCGCATGTCGTAGATCGAATCGATCGCGACGCCTGCCATGCCGACATCGCCGCCGACGCGCGGATGGTCGCTGTCATAGCCGCGATGGGTGGCGAGATCGAAGGCGACCGACAGACCCTTCTGGCCGGCGGCGAGGTTGCGCCGGTAGAAGGCGTTCGAATCTTCCGCCGTGGAGAAGCCGGCATATTGCCGGATCGTCCAGGGCTGGTTGACGTACATGGTCGGGTAGGGGCCGCGCAGATAGGGCGCGATGCCGGGCAGCGTGTCGACGAAGGGCAGGCCGTCACGATCCGCGGCCGTGTAGATCGACTTGACTGGGATGTCCTCCGGCGTCTGCCAGAGCTCGCCCGCGCTCTGCAGAGCGGTCGCGCTCGCTGCCGTGTCGGCGAAGGCGAGCTTCGTGAAATCCGGGATCGCGGTCATGGCTTGCTCCCGTCTGGCCTGTCCCACCAATGGTGGAAATGATGCACCGGTCCGTGGCCGCGGCCAACCTTGACCGCGTCCGAGGCCGCGATCGCGGCTGAAATGTAGCTTTTGGCCAGCGCCACCGCCTCGTTGAGCGCGATGCCGTGGGCGAGACCGGAGGCGATTGCCGAGGACAGCGTGCAGCCGGTGCCGTGGGTGTTCTGCGTGGCGATGCGCGGCGCGACCAGGCGCTCGCGGCGACCGTCCTTGCCGATCAGGACGTCGACGCTGTCGTCGCTGGTGCCGTGTCCGCCCTTGACCAGGACGTTAGCCGGGCCGAACGCGAGCAGGGCTTCGGCTTGCTCCGCAGCAGCGTCCTCGGTCTCCGCCATGGCGGTTCCGAGCAGGGCGGCCGCCTCGGGCAGGTTGGGCGTGACGATCGTGCAGAGCGGCAGCAGGCGACGCTTCAGCGCCTCGATCGCCTCTTCCTGCAGGAGGCGCCCGCCGGAGGCCGCGATCATGACCGGATCGAGTACGATGTTCTTCGCGTTATGGCGCTCGAGCCCGTCGGCGACGGTCTCGATTAGCTCGGCCGTGGCCAGCATGCCGATCTTGATCGAATCGACCTTGAGATCGTCGAAGACGGCGTCGATCTGCGCGGCGACGAAATCGGCTGGCACCGGATGGATCGCCGTCACGGCAGTCGTGTTCTGCGCGGTCAGCGCGACGATGACGCTGGCGCCGTAGACCTGATGCGCGGCGAAGGTCTTGAGGTCGGCCTGGATGCCGGCGCCGCCGCTGGAGTCGGAGCCGGCAATGGTGAGCGCGATCGGCATGATCATCCCTTGTTCGTACTGACCGGGGATATGGCGATCGCCAGCGCATCCTGCAGCACCGCGACGGCGTCGCAGCCGGCGAAGACGAAATTCGTCACACCGGCCTCGCGCAGCGCCGCCTCCTGCTCGCCGGGGCGGCCAGCAAGCCAGATCGTGGCGCCGGCCGCGGTCAGGGCTGCTGCAGCCGGGATCGCCTCGCTCGCATAGGCCTCGTCGGAGCCGCAGAGGCAGGCGAGCTTCGCGCCCGAAGCGCGGAAGGCTGCGACGAGCGCGTCGAGATCGGTAGCTCCTGTCTTGGCGAAACCGTCGCCAGAAGGCGCAGCCATGCCCCCTGCCTCGAACAGGTTGCGGGCGAAGCCGGCGCGTGCGGCGAAGCCCGCGATCGGCCCAAGCGTGGCGAGGAACGCCTTCGGCCGCTCGCCGGCCGCTTCGGCGATATCGGCGCTGGCGCGTAGCGCCTCGAACGGTTCGGCCAGGCGGACGCTTGGTAGAGCCTCGACCGTAATCACGCTGTTTCCGGCAGGCTCGGCTAAGGCAGCGGGTGGTGGCGCCAGCACCGAGACCGAGGCTTCCGACAGGTTCGGAAACTCGCTCGTGCCGGTGATCGGCTCGCGCCGGGTCGCGATGGCTTTCGCGCGGGTAGCGCGCTCGCGTCCGAGGCCTGTCTGGACATGGCCGTTGGCGAGGGCGGCGACGATGCCGGTGAGGCCGTCGACGCTCTCCGCCTCGAGGTCCTGGAACTTGCGCCAGCCCTGCTCGCACAGCGCCTGCGTCAGCTGTTCGAAACCGCCCGCACCGGCTGCCGGATCGGCGACACGCCAGAGATTGGCTTCCTCCAGCAGGATCAGCTGGGTGTTGCGGGCGATGCGGCGGGCGAAGCCGTCGGGCAGGCCGAGCGCCGCGGTGAAGGGCTGCACGCTGATCGAATCTGCGCCGCCGACGCCAGCCGAAAAGGTGGCGATCGTACCGCGCAGCAGATTGACCCAGGGATCGCGCCGCGTCAGCGAGCGCCAGGCCGTCTCGGCATGGATGAAGACGGGCTCAGGATCGAGCCCGCAGGCACGCTGCACCCGGTCCCAGAGCAGGCGCGCGGCCCGCAGCTTGGCGACGCTGACGAATTCGTCGGCGTCGACCACGAGGGTGAAGGAGATGGCATCGCGCGCTTGGGCGAGCGGTACCCCTTCGGCTTCCAGCAGGCGTAGATAGGTCACCGCCGTCGCCAGCACGGCGCCGAGTTCCTGCCCTTCGGTCGCGCCGGCCTCATGCCAGATCCGGCCATCGGCCGCGACAAACGGGCCGGTGAAGCCCCGCCCCTTCAGGTTGGCGATGGTCTCAGCGATCCGCTTGCCGAGCTCGGGCAGTTGCACCGCAAGCGCCCCCGAGCTCGCGAGCACGCCGATCGGCTCCATGCCGAAATCGATCTGGAGCGAGGAGGGTGCATGGCCGCGTTTCTCGGCCAGATCGGCCAGCAGCAGGGCGTGCTTGCGGCCGCCGGGCGCCGTGTCGAGCCGCAGCCTGACGAGATCGAGCATTACGCCATCGAGCGCCGTGTCGAGCGCCTCGATCGTCGTCGCTCGCAGGCCGAAGCCGCGCGCTGCAAGAGCGCCGGCGAAACTCAGACTGAGCGAGTCGGCGCCACCTTCCAGATCGGCGAGTGCGAGCTTCGCAGCTTCGGCCTCGTCAGGGTGATCGACGCGCGCCGTAACATGCCAGCGCCCAGCCTGGGCGCGTAAAGGGCGGGAACTCGACCCGGCTGCGGCCTCATAGAGCGGTTCGATGCGGATGCCGTCCGAGGTCCGCCCGACCAGTTTCTTCTCGAAATCGGCGCCCTTCAGCACCTTGTCGACCGCCGCGCGCCACTGCGCTTCGCCCGGCGTGGGGAAGGCGTCCATGAAGGACAGGTCGGCGAGGACGGTCGAGGTCATCAGCAACGAACTCCTTGCGCGCTTTCCCTCTGCCATTCTCGTCAGGCGATGGAATGCGCGCCGGTTGGCGGCCCATTGTGCAACCGCGAAGTCCTGATTGCCATGGCTCGGCGCGAACGCAAATGCCCCGTTGGTCGGAAAGCCGTGCCGAAATGCCTAATCCCGCGAAAGGGAACTCCTATGCCTGCAAACGAAAACGCCGCCCTGTGCGAGCGGCGTCATGAAATTCTGCGAAGTCTTGTCCGGCTCAGACGAACTGACCGAGGCCCGGGATTGCGCCGACGATGGCGCCCATCGTATCCTCGCCCGCCTTCTCGCGGCCAACCGCAAACATCTCCTTCGAGACGGTCTGGATCTGGCCCATCGACAGGCCAGCGCCCATCAGCTGGCCGCCGAGCGCCATCACGCCGCCGCCACCGCCCATCAGGCCGCCGATCGCACCCATCAGCCCGCCCTTGGCGCCGCCCTCGGCTTCAGCCAGATCCTGGGCGCCAGGCAGCGCTCCCATCAGCTGGCTGATCTCGGCCGCGGGACCTTCCTTCTGCAGGAAAGCGAGGATGATGCCGATCGCCTTTTTCGCCAGCGACTCGTCGAGGCCGGAAGCAGCCATGATGCGGGAGATCAGTTCATCCATCGTGCGGTCCTCTCATGCCGAGTCATCCGGCGTTCCAGAAGATAGTTTATACATAAACTATCCCGGGTGGAAGCGATCTTCATGCTTCCGCCCAAGTTCTCGTTTCGCTACACCCTTTCCACGACCTTATGGCAACGGAACAGGCGCGACCATGGCGGATGACGGCACGATCCTGATCGGCAAGAGCGAGAAGCCGGAGGTGCTGCTGCTCAAGCTCGCCAACCGCCATGGCCTGGTCACTGGCGCGACCGGCACCGGCAAGACGGTGACCCTGCAGGTTCTGGCCGAAGGCTTCGCCAAGCACGGCGTTCCGGTCTTCGCCGCTGATATCAAGGGCGACCTCTCCGGTATCGCCGCGCCGGGCAATTCCAAGCCACCCTTCGTCAAGCGCGCCGAGGAGCTCGGGCTGAAATACGAGCCCGACCAGTTCACCACCGTGTTCTGGGATGTGTTCGGCGAGCAGGGCCATCCGGTCCGCGCCACCATTTCGGAAATGGGGCCGCTGCTGCTGGCGCGCCTGCTCGACCTCAACGACACCCAGGAGGGCGTGCTCAACATCGCCTTCCGTATCGCCGACGAGCAGAAGCTCCTGCTGCTCGACCTCAAGGATCTGCGCGCGATCCTCGCCTTCATCGCCGAGAATGCGCAGGAGCTGACGACCAAGTACGGCAACGTCACCTCCGCCTCGGTCGGCACGATCCAGCGCGCTCTGCTCGTGCTGGAGAACCAGAAGGGCGATCTGTTCTTCGGCGAGCCGGCGCTCGACATCAACGACCTGATGAAGACCGATCGCGACGGCCGCGGCATCATCAACATCATGGCCGCCGACAAGCTAATGGCCAATCCGCGGCTCTACGCCACCTTCCTGCTCTGGCTGCTCTCCGAGCTGTTCGAGCAGCTGCCCGAGGTCGGCGACCTCGACAAGCCCAAGCTCGTCTTCTTCTTCGACGAGGCGCATCTGCTCTTCAACGGCGCGCCCAAGGCGTTGCTGACGGCGGTCGAACAGGTGGTGCGGCTGATCCGCTCGAAGGGCGTCGGCGTCTATTTCGTCACCCAGAACCCGCTCGATATTCCCGATACCGTGCTGGCCCAGCTCGGCAACCGCGTCCAGCACGCTCTGCGCGCCTTTACCCCGCGCGACCAGAAGGCGGTCAGGGCCGCCGCCGAGACCTTCCGGCAGAACCCGAAGATCAACACCGAGCAGGCGATCACCCAGCTCGCCGTCGGCGAGGCATTGGTCTCGACGCTGGAAGGCAAGGGCTCGCCGACCATCGTCGAGCGCTGCCTGGTTGCCCCGCCGATGGCGCAGGTCGGACCGATCACGCCGCAGGAGCGGACGCAGTGCATGCGCGACTCCGGCTTCACCGGCAAATACGACACGATGGTCGACCGCGATTCGGCCTATGAGGCGCTGATGCAGCGCAAGGGGATGAAGGCCGACGGCTCGCCGGTCGAGGCCTCGACCGAAGGTGGCGGTGGCATCCTCGACACGATCGGCGGCTGGCTCGGCGGCGGTAGCAGCGGCCAGCGTCCCAAGACCGGGCCCGGCAGCCGTGGCGGGCCGCTGCCACAGAGCATGACCGAGAAGATCATCACCTCGGCGGCACGCTCGGCCGCGACCTCGATCGGCCGGCAGGTCGGCACCGCGATCCTGCGCGGCGTGCTCGGGAGCTTGACGGGCGGGCGGCGGTAATTCGTTTTCCGCCATGCGCACGGACGGCTGGCGTCGTCCGCGCGACTGGGCATGATGGCGCCACCGGAATCAGCCTCCAGTGAGCGCCCATGTCCCAGCTTCCCGCCATCCTCTCCCGCCTCGACGCCGATCTCGACGCTTCGCTGGCTCGCCTGTCTTCCTGGCTCGAAATCCCCTCGATCGGGACCGATCCCGCCTTCGATCCGCAGACGCGCCAGGCGGCCGAATGGCTCCGTCGCGACCTTGAAAGCCTCGGCTTCAAGGCCGAACTGCGCGAGACCGGCGGCCATCCGGTCGTGCTTGCGCATCGCCCGAAGCCCGGCGCGCCGCACGCGCTGTTCTACGGCCATTACGACGTTCAGCCGGTCGATCCGCTGGAGCTGTGGGACAACGACCCGTTCAAGCCGGCCGTCAAGGAGATCGAGCCGGGGCGGAAGGCGATCCTCGCCCGCGGCGCCTGCGACGACAAGGGCCAGGTCATGACCTTCGTCGAGGCGATCCGCGCCACGCTCGCCGAGACCGGCGACCTGCCGATCGGCCTCACCATTCTGGTCGAGGGTGAGGAGGAATCCGGTTCGGTCAACCTGCCGGGCTTCATCAAGGCCAATGCGGCGGAGCTGAAGGCGGACTTCGCGCTGGTCTGCGACACCGGCATGTGGGATCGCGTCACGCCGCTGATCACCTCGACCCTGCGCGGCATGGTCTATCAGGAGGTCAGGCTGACCGCCGCCGATCGCGACCTGCATTCTGGCCTGTTCGGCGGCGCCGCCGCGAACCCGATCCATGTGCTGACCAAGATCATCGCCGAGATCCATGACGAAACCGGCCGGATCACCATCCCCGGCTTCTATGAGGGCGTGCATGAGCCGACCAACGCGCAGAAGGCGGAATGGGCCGATCTCAACCTGACCGAGAAGGAATTCCTCGGCCAGATCGGACTGAAGCACTCGGTCGGTGAGAAGGGCCGTATGCTGATCGAGCAGATCCAGTCGCGCCCGACCTGCGACGTCAACGGCATCTGGGGCGGCTATACCGGCGAGGGCTCGAAAACGGTGATCGCTGCCAAGGCCTCGGCCAAGGTCTCGTTCCGCCTCGTCGGCGACCAGGACCCGGCGAAAATTGCCGCCGCCTTTCACCAGTTCGTGCGCGAGCGCCTGCCGGAGGACGTCACCGCCGAGTTCATCGGCCATTCCGGCTCGCCGGCGCTGGCCGTGCCGGTCGATTCTCCCGTCCTGCAGAAGGCGCGCAAGGCTTTGGCCGAGGAATGGGGCGGCCGCGTCGTCTCGATCGGCAGCGGCGGCTCGATTCCGGTCGGCGGCGACTTCAAGCGCACGCTCGGGCTCGACACGCTCTTCGTCGGCTTCGGCCTCGACGACGACCGGGTCCACTCGCCAAACGAGAAGTATGACCTGTCTTCCTTCCACAAGGGCCAGCGCTCCTGGGCCCGCATCTTGCAAGCACTCGCCTCATGAAATCCGTCTGTGTCTTCTGCGGCTCGAGCCCGGGCCATGACCCCGTCCATGCCGAGGGCGCCCGCGCCATGGGCACGGCAATAGCCAGGCGCGGCCTGACATTGGTCTATGGTGGCGGCGCTGTCGGCCTGATGGGCATCGTCGCCAATGCCGCGCTCGAAGCCGGCGGCGAGGTCCATGGCGTGATCCCGCGGGCGCTGCGCGAGAAGGAGGTCGGCCATAACAAGCTGACCAGGCTCGAAGTGGTCGAGACCATGCATATCCGCAAGGCGCGCATGGCCGAGCTTTCCGACGGCTTCATCGCCATGTCCGGCGGTATCGGCACCTTCGAGGAGATCTTCGAGATCTGGACCTGGGGCCAGCTCGGCATCCACGGCAAGCCGCTCGGCTTCCTCAACATCGACGGCTTCTACGACGCGCTCGCCGCCTTCCTCGACAACACGACGAAGGCCGGCTTCATGTGGCAGGCTCATCGCGACATGGCGATGATGGAGACCGACCCGGGCGCGCTGCTCGACAAGATGGAGGCTTACAGGCCGCAGACCCAGATCAAATGGGTGGAGAAGACAGAAACCTGAGCCACAAACTTCGGCGATGTCGATATAGGAACTAGGTCCCAGTTGTATACGTGGTGTCGTGAGCGCGCGCCTCAGGACGTCGTCGCGGTGCTTCCCAGCTTTCGCTGTAGGGTCGTCTTGTTCTCAGAAATCATTCCCCGCTCGCTACAACAGGTGAGCCACCGACGAAAGGATGAACGCCTTCTGGGCACCACCGAATTAGGTTCTTCAGATTTTCCGCTACTTGGGGCTTATCCGCATTTTGGCTAGACCATCGCCTAGCTGCCATTACCATCGCGTTGCAAAAAGTGACCAGATCAAACATGGCCGCTGTCTTCTCTCCCACCACGATAGACAAAGCGTGAATGCCGCCCCCCGATTCAGGTACAGTGAAAATCACGTGGGTTCCTCGGAAGAAGGCATGGCCTCGGAGGTCGCCACGATGAACAAGGCCGCCCCTAAGTTGGTAGCACGACGCTCCATCCAAACCCAGTTCTCGAGGTGTAGTAAATTCATCTACAAATGAGACGTAGTGCTTCTGCTTGACGAATTGCGATTTATCTATCGCCAGGCCCATGCAGATTTCTGGAATTGTGAGTGTTACCAGAAGGGCTGGATAGTAAAGTCTCGCATCGATCGCACGTTTAATGTCACCTGCTATGGTCTCAAGCGGAAGCGGCATCAACGAAAGCTTCGACATTCAAGCCGCCCGGTGCGAGGTTCGCCAAGTAGGATCGGAAGTTGGCCAGATCGACATCAGTGCATGCATATTCGCCCTCATCGATTGCGCGGAGCATCAGCCGCAGTCTCGCCATTACAGCAGACACTAACATGGATTCCCTGTCCCCGCCGGTACACCTTCTAGTATCTTCGTCGTCATAGAAACTCATCCCAGTTCTCTGACTGCTGGCCTGTCACACCTAGCTCACTTGGCATAACAGGATGGCCATGTCAGATATGGTGTTAGGAATTTTGTCCTTGACATCGTGACGCTGATCGGGTAGAGATCAGGAACGCTCACGAAGTGTGCCTGAGACGAACGAAGCCGCCGCGCTGCCCAGCAGGCGGCTTTTGCGTGTCCGGGCCGAGCCGAGGTTTCCCATGGCCGATGAGAATGACGAGACCGCCCCGGCTCGGCCGGCGGCGAAGCGCAAGCCCGCGCCGCGCGGCCGCAAGGCGGTGATCAGCAAGCTCTGGAGGGCGGCGCAGACGCAGCTCGAAGCGCATGAGGCGCATCTGGCCGAATTGCCGGCCGGCGCGGCGGCAAGCGAGGCCGACGCCAAGACGCTGGCGACGCTGGCCCGCACCGTGCGCGAGCTGGTCGCGCTGGATTCCGCCGCAGCGGGGGAGGGAGGAAAGTCCGAGGATGAGCCCAGCCCCGCCGAAGGAGTGCGCCGGGTCGATGAACTGCGGCGAGAGCTGGCACGACGCATGGAACGCCTTATCGCCGATCACGCAGGTGAGACTGTTCCTCAAGCTCCTGCCGGACCTGCCTCCGGAGCTGGTTAGGCTCGTCGAGCAGGAGTGGACCTATTACGGACGGTCCGACCAGAAATCCCGCCGCCTGCCGCCCTGGTGGACCTGGCTCGTCCTTGGCGGACGCGGCGCCGGCAAGACCCGGACCGGGGCAGAGTGGGTCAAGGGCATGGCGCTGGGACTGGCCCCGATCGCCCGCGAACCTGTCGGCCGCATCGCGCTCGTCGGCGAAACGCAGGCTCAGGTTCGCGATGTAATGATCGAGGGCGTCTCCGGGCTGCTGGCGATCCATCATCGCTGGGAGAAGCCGGTCTGGTCGCCGTCGCGGCGTCGCCTCGAATGGGGCAATGGCGCGATCGCGCAGGTGTTCACTGCCGAGGACCCGGAAGGGCTGCGCGGGCCCCAATTCGGCGCCGCCTGGTCCGACGAACTGGCGAAATGGCCGAACCTTCAGGAGACCTGGGACATGCTGCAGCTCGGCCTGAGACTCGGTGAGCGACCGCGACAGGTGGTGACGACGACGCCGCGTCCGCTACCCTTGATCAAGCGGCTGCTCGATGATCCCCGCGTCGCCGTCAGCCGGGCGGCGACCAGCGCCAACCGCTTCAACCTGGCGCCGAGCTTCCTCGACAGCGTGAGCCAAGCCTATCGCGGCACGCGGCTCGGCCGGCAGGAGCTCGAAGGCGAGATCGTCGAGGAGAGTGCAGACGCGCTCTGGAGCCGGGCATTGATCGAAGAGTGCCGTGAACGGGAAGCGCCGCCGCTGGCGCGGATCGTGGTGGCGATCGATCCGCCGGCCTCCTCGTCGATGCGGGCCGATTCCTGCGGGCTCGTCGCGGCGGGGATCGATCGCGACGGCATCGGCCATGTGCTGGCAGATGCAACGCTCGCCGGCGCCAAGCCGCATGAATGGGCGCAAGCCGCAGTCGCGCTCTATCGCCGGCTGGAGGCTGATGCGCTGGTCGTCGAGGTCAACCAGGGCGGCGAGATGGCGACAAGCGTCATCCGCGAGGTCGATCCGGGCGTGCCGGTGACGCCGGTCAGGGCTTCGCGCGGGAAATTCCTGCGGGCCGAGCCGGTGGCGGCGCTTTATGCGCAGGGCCGCGTGCACCACGCCGGCGCCTTTCCCGCGCTGGAGGACGAGATGTGCGACTTCGGCCCGACCGGCCTGAGCTCCGGCCGCTCGCCCGACCGGCTCGACGCGCTGGTCTGGGCGCTGACGCATCTGATGCTCGGGCCGAAGGGACGGCCACGGGTGAGGGGGCTTTAGGAACAGCCGTCATTCCCGGACCGCGAAGCGGAGCCGGGAATCTCAGGACCATCCTGCATGAGATGCTCGGCTCAAGGCCGAGCATGACGTGCGCTTCATAGCGAGACATCCATGCTCAACTTCCTTCGCAGCCTGCGCGGCCTCGCCGCGCCGGAACAGAAGCGCTCGCGCGTCGGGCCGCTGATCGCCCTGCACGAAGCTGGCCGTCCGGTCTGGACGCCGCGCGACTATGGCGCCCTGGCGCGCGAGGGCTATCAGCGCAATCCGGTGGTGCATCGCTGCGTTCGATTGATCGCCGAGGCGGCGGCGCAGACCCAGCTGATCGCCAAGGTCGGCGAGCGCGAGATGCCGGAGCATCCGGCGCTGGCGCTGATCGAGCGGCCCAATCCGCGCCAGGGCGGCATCGCCTTCCGCGAGATGCTCTATGGCCACCTGCTCGTCGCCGGGAATGCCTATGTCGAGGCCGCCAGCATCGCTCGCGAGCCGCGCGAACTTTATGCGCTGCGGCCTGACCGGATGCGCGTGGTGCCCGGTCGCGACGGCTGGTCGGAAGCCTATGACTATACGGTCGGCGCGCAGACGATCCGCTTCCGCCAGGACGAAGGCGCGCTGCCGCCGATCCTGCACCTTTCGCTGTTCCACCCGGTCGACGACCATTACGGCCTCTCGCCGATCGAGGCGGCGGCCTGCTCGCTCGACGTCCACAACGCCGCCGGCGCCTGGCACAAGGCGCTGCTCGACAATGCGGCGCGGCCTTCGGGCGCCCTGGTCTACGACGGGCCGGAAGGCGGTACGCTGACCGAGGCGCAGTTCGAGCGGCTGAAGCAGGAGCTGGAGGACGGTTTCCAGGGCGCGCGCAATGCCGGGCGCCCGCTGCTGCTCGAAGGTGGGCTTGACTGGAAGCCGTTGTCATTGTCCCCGGCCGAGCTCGACTTCGTCGCCGCCAAGGGCGTCGCGGCGCGCGAGATCGCGCTCGCCTTCGGCGTGCCGCCGTTGCTGCTCGGCCTGCCCGGCGACAACACCCACGCCAATTTCGCCGAGGCCAACCGGGCCTTCTGGCGCCAGACGCTGATCCCGCTGGTCAGGCGCACGGCGCAGTCGCTGGCGCAATGGCTGGGCCCGGCCTTCGACGACGCGCTCACCCTCGAGCCCGATCTCGACGCGATCGAGGCGCTCGCGGAGGAGCGGGAATCGCTCTGGCGGCGGGTCTCCGCCGCCAGCTTCCTCAATGAGGACGAGAAACGCGAGGCGGTCGGCTATGGCCGCCGGGAGGTGTCGTCATGAGCCCATTCGATGAAGCCGCGGCGGGGATCGTCGCCCGCGGCGATCTCGGCCATCTCGCGCTGCTGCTCTGGGCCTTCTGCGCCTCGGGGCTCGCACTGTTTTCCCTGCGCGAACTGATCGCCGCCAACCGGCGCTTCGACGAGTTCGTGCGCGAATTCGCCCGCTTCAACGCCCGTTACGAAGGAGGGGATTCATGAGCAAGACCGGTGGCAAGTCGCCGCCCAGGCCGGCTCCGGCCGCTGTCCGATCGGGCGTGGCCGCGCCGCGTCCTGGCCGCCAGCCGCGCGACGTGTTCGGCCGCTTCTTCGAGACGATCGGGCAGCTCGATGCCAGTGGCCGCGGCGGGCGGGGAGGGGCGCGATGAGAGCTGCCATGCCCCGTTATCCCGCCTTGGCGCGCGAGGCCAAGTTCCTGGCGCAGCCGCTGGCCCGGGTCGAGCCGGACGGCGCTTTCGAGGGCTATGCCAGCCTCTTCCGCATCGCCGATCTCGGCAAGGACGTGGTCGAGCCCGGCGCCTTCCGCGACAGTCTTGCCCGCCGTGGGGCGGCCGGCATCAGAATGCTGTGGCAGCACGATCCGACTGAGCCGATCGGGCGCTGGCTCGAGCTGCGTGAGGATTCGCGCGGCCTTTATGTCCGCGGCCGCCTTTCGCTGGCGGTGGCACGGGCCCGCGAGCTGCACGCGCTGATGCGCGATGGCGCCGTCGACGGGCTCTCGATCGGCTTTCGCTCGCAGCGCGCCCGCAGCGAGCCGCGCAGCGGGCTGCGCCGGCTGGAGAAGGTCGACCTCTGGGAGATATCGCTCGTCACCTTCCCGATGCTGCCGCAGGCCCGGGTCGGCGCCGTCAAGGCGCTGCGACCGCCCTGCCGCGCCGCCTTTGCCTGAGAACTGAACCGAAGCAGCAGAACCACAGGAGATTCCATGACTGCGCTGAACCAGGCTCCCGAGACCAAGGCGACCGGCGAGGTCGCCGCCATCTATGACGATCTGCGCTATACGCTGGAGGCCTATCGCGCCACCAATGACGAGCGCCTGGCCGAGCTCGAGACCCGTATGGGCGGCGACGTTTTGACCGGCGATAAGCTGGCCCGTCTCGACGACGCGCTCGACGAGACCCGTCGCCGGATCGACCGGCTGAGCCTCGACAGTCGCCGGCCGGCTCTGGGTGCGAGCGAGGAGCGCGACCCGGCCGTGGCCGAGCATAAGGCGGCCTTCGCGTCCTATGTCCGCCATGGCGAGGCGACGGGCCTGAAGCGGCTCGAAGCCAAGGCCCTTTCGGCCGGCTCCGGCCCGGATGGCGGCTATCTCGCACCGTCGACCGTCGAGGGCGAGATCCTGCGCCGCCTCACCACCGTCTCGCCAATCCGCGCGATCGCGACGGTGCGGACCATCTCGTCCGGCACCTACAAGAAGGCGTTCTCGACCACTGGTCCGGCTTCCGGCTGGGTCGCCGAGACAGCGGCCCGTCCGCAAAGCAGCACGCCGACCCTGGCCGAGCTCTCCTTCCCGGCGATGGAGCTATACGCCATGCCCGCGGCGACGCAGACGCTGCTCGACGACGCCATCGTCGACATCGACCAGTGGATCGCCGAGGAGGTCGAGAGCGCCTTCGCCGAGCAGGAGGGCGCGGCCTTCGTCAATGGCGATGGCGTCGACAAGCCCAAGGGCTTCCTTGCCTATCCGACCGTCACTGACGCGAGCTGGAGCTGGGGCAATATCGGCACGCTGAAGACCGGCGTCGCCGGCGCCTTCGCCGCCTCGAACCCGTCCGACATCCTGGTCGACCTCGTCTATGCGCTGAAGGCAGGCTACCGCCAGAACGCCAGTTTCGTGATGAACCGCAAGACGCAAGCCGCAGTGCGCAAGTTCAAGGACTCGACCGGCCAGTATCTCTGGCAGCCGCCGGCCGCGGCGGGCGCGCAGGCGACGCTCCTTGGCTTCCCGGTCGTCGAGGCCGAGGATATGCCGAACGTCGCGACCGACTCGCTCTCGATCGCCTTCGGTGACTTCCGCCGCGGCTATCTCGTCGTCGACCGGGCGGGCGTGCGCATCCTGCGCGATCCCTACTCCGCCAAGCCGCATGTGCTGTTCTACACGACCAAGCGCGTCGGCGGTGGCGTCCAGGACTTCGCCGCGATCAAGGGGCTGAAGTTCTCGGCCTGACCTAGATCAGCGACCGAACCACCAGCTGTAGCTCGCGTTCGGGCGCGCACCCTCGCGCGCCTGGCGCGGCTCGTCGCCATAGTTGAGCAGTCGCTCGCTCGCCTCGGCTATCCAGGCGCGGTGGTCGCTGATCGGGGTGATCGCGGTGAAGCCACCGCAGATCATCTTGATGCGAGAGCTCAAGGGGCCGCTCGACCAGGAGACGATGCCGACGAGATCGCGCGAGCCGGACGGGCCACGCAGGACGGGCCCGCCGGAATCGCCTCGGCAGGCGCCGGCGCCGAGGACCTCACCACGGTTCTCAGTGTCGACCGCCACCTTGACCGTGTTGGCGGTGGTGTAGTTGCCGGCGTTGACTAAGGTCACCTCACGCAGGGTGCGCGCGGTCTTCTTGTTGTTTTCGGAAGCGAGGCCAAAGCCGGCCATGGTCACGGTCTCGCCCTGCCACAACCCGCTGCCGAGCGTCAGTGGCTGGATATCGGCAGGCAGCGGCGCGGCGAGACGCAGCAGCGCCAGGTCCGCGCCCGGCTGGGTGCGCGGCGTCGTGCCGGGCACGAAGGTCGGGTGCGGCAGGACTGCTGCTACCGCATGCGTGCGGTTGCGGAAGCGCTTGTCGAGGCTGATCACGCGCACCGAGCCTCCGGTCATCAGGCAGTGCGCTGCCGTCAGCACGAGCTCGGAGGAGATCGCGGCGCCGGAGCAGAGCTCGCCGCGGCTGGTCTCGACCCGCAAGGTCGAGGCGCGTGCGCCGTCGACTGTGCGCGAGGTGACGCCGCCGATCACAGCCTGTGCCGGCGCAGTCATCTGCAGACCGGCGCAAAAAGCTATCGCGACGATCGCGGCGCGTTTCGAATAGGTCACGGTCGAGGTCATCGCTGCCATGGCTTCAGTCTATGGTTTGCTGCGGCGCAGTCCAGTGCTGTTCGCGCTCGGGCCGTCACGGTGTGGTGGTCCAATCGGCGCTCTCGCCCCAGCCCGACAAGGTGCGGTCGATCCAACTGCGCTGGGGCGCGACCAGCACGCCTTGGCTGAGCAGGCCGCATTGCTTGCCGGATGGGCCGGTCGACCAGCTGGAAACAGCGACGACGCCGCCCGAGCCTGCGACGATGGGTCCGCCGGAATCGCCCTGGCAGGCGCTGGCGCCCGGTCGCTTGCCACCGGTCGTCGGATCGGCCGCCCAGATCAGGACGCGGCCGGGGCCGTAAGGCTCAACGGCGGCGAGTGCAGCTGAGCGGTAAGTGCCGGTCGTCTTCGCTTCGCCCTCGCGCGCGACGCCATAGCCTGCGAGCGTGACCGGCGATCCGGCGCGCGGCAGCGCGCCGTCAACCAGCGTCGCGGTCGAGAAACGCGCCGGCAGCGGCGCGGCGAGCCTGACCAATGCGAGGTCGATCGAACGCTGCCGGTTTGCAACAGCCTTGGCGTTGAACTCCGGATGCAGAGCGATGGCCGCTGGCTCGGTCAGCACCGGCTGGCCGCTGTCCTGCCAGTGGATGCGTAGGTCGACGCGAGCATCGGCGCAGTGAGCGGCGGTGAGGATGGCACGGCGCGACAGCACGATGCCAGTACAGACGCCGCCACGCGCATTGAGGACCATCAACGTCGAGCTGGCGATGGGCCCGCCCTCGCGCCCGCCAACCACGGCCGAGGCGGACCAGGGCGCAGCGATGGCTGCTGCCAGGACTGCCAGTCCAATCACCGTTCTGCCGTGCATCGAGCCGTCTCCGCTGTCGGGCCGGGTTCGATAGCGCATCGCCGGCCCCGTTCAAACCCGGGAGAGGAGAGACCATGACGCCGCTCGCCCTGACGCCACCCGTCATCGAACCGGTCTCGCTATCAGAAGCCAAGGATTTCCTACGGATTCTTGTCGACGACGAGGATGAGCTGCTCGGCACCTTGATCACAGCGGCTCGGCTGATGATCGAGGCCGCTTCCGGGCGTCTCCTGATCGAGCAAGGCTGGCGAATCGTGCTCGACGCCTGGCCGCCGGGCGGCGAGATCCGCCTGCCGCTCTCGCCGGTGCGCAGCCTCACGGCTGCACGCGTCCATCCTGCCGCCGGTGTCGCTGAACTGGTAACGCCGTCGTCGCTGACATTGGTGGAGGGCTCCGATCCGCCGCTGATCAGCGTTTCAGGTCCGGTCTCGGTGCCCGGCCGCGCCCGTTCTTCGATCGAGATCGACCTTGTCGCCGGCTTCGGTACGACGCGCGATACGGTGCCGGCGCCGCTGCGGCAGGCTGTGCTCAGGCTCGCCTGTCGATGGTTTGAGCATCGCGGCGATGTGGTCAGCCGCGATGCAATGCGGCTGCCGGCCGAGATCGCCGCACTCGTCGCTCCCTTTCGCCGTGTGAGGCTCTGATGCTTCGCGAGACATCGAAAGGCCGGCGTCCTGTCGGCGCGCTACGCTGCCGCCTGTTGCTGGAGGCACCCGTTGAAACGGCGGATGGCGCCGGCGGCCAGCTTCGCAGCTTCGAGACCGTTGCCGCTGTCTGGGCCCAGGTCGAATGGCTTTCGGGCGATGAGCGCTGGCGCGGCGAGCGGCCCGAGCAGGCGGCGAGCCACCGCATCACCCTGCGCTGGCGCGCCGGCGTCGATGCCGGTCAGCGGCTGCGCGCCGGTGATCAGATCTTCGACATCCGCACGGCTGGCGATCCCGATGGCGGCCGTCGGCGCCTCGTCTGCCTGGCCGAGGAGGTAAGCCGATGAGCGACGCCATCCTGCCGCTGCGACGCGCGATCCACGCGCATTTGTCCGCCGATGCCGGGCTGACGGCGCTGATCGGAGCAGGCCGCATCCATGACGAGCCGCCGCGCGCCCTGAACGGGCTCTACATTGTCCATGGCGACGTCACGGCCGAGGACTGGTCGACCGGCAGCGACCGCGGTTGCGAGCAGAAGCTTTCCCTCGTCGTCTGGGCGGGGGAGAGCGCCTCTTCGCGCAAGGCGCTCGAGACGGCAGCCCGGATCGTCATCAGCCTGGAGGATGCCGCGCTAGCGCCTGAAGAGCACCGGCTGGTCAATCTGACCTGGCTGTCCTCGAAGCTGACCCGCGACCCCAAAACCCATCTGCCGACCGTGACCCTGACCTTCCGCGCCGTCACCGAGGCGCTCTGACCCGCACGAAAGGACCGCCCATGCCTGCCCAGAAAGGCAAGGACCTGTTGCTCAAGGCCGCCGATGCGGGCGGCAGCTTCGTCACCGTAGCGGGCTTGCGCGCCCGCCAGATCGCCTTCAACGCCGAGGCGGTCGATGTCACCCATACCGAGTCGGCGGGGCGCTGGCGCGAGCTGTTGGCAGGCGCCGGCATGCGCCGCGCCAGCATCAGCGGCGCCGGCATCTTCAAGGACGAGGCGTCGGACGCGCTGGTTCGCCAGATCTTCTTCGATGGCGCGATCCGCGACTGGCAGGTGATCGTCCCCGATTTCGGCACGATCACCGGGCCGTTCCAGCTCTCGACGCTCGAATATCGCGGCGACCATGCCGCCGAGGTCACCTTCGAGCTCTCGCTGGAATCGGCCGGCCAACTCACCTTCACACTCGCCTGAGGGGAAACGGCATGGTCAATCGCTACAGGGGCGAGGTCGCCCTGATGGTCGAGGGGCGGGCGCTGCCGATGCGGCTCACGCTCGGCGCGCTCGCCGAACTCGAGGATGCATTCTCGGTCGAGAACCTGCCGGCGCTGGGCGAACGCTTCGCCGCCGGTCGGCTTTCGGCCCGCGATATCGCGCGCATCCTGGCGGCCGGGCTACGCGGGGCCGGCAGTGCGCTGGCCACGGACGAGGTTGCCACGCTCCCTTTTGACGGCGGGCTCAACGGCGCCATCGCTGCTGCGATCGCATTGCTCGACGCGACCTTCGCCCCGGCCGGCGAGGTCTCGGGAGCTCGCCCTTCGATGCCGCCGGCGGTCTGAGCGCGCCGGCGGCGGTCCCTTTTCCCTGGCGCGAGGTGATGGCCTTCGGGCTCGGGCGCCTGCGCTGGCCGCCGGATGTCTTCTGGGCCGCAAGTCCGCGCGAAATCTTTGCTGCGATCGAGGCCTACCGGCCGCCTCAAGCGGTCGAAGCGCCCTCGCGCACGACGCTAGATGCACTGATGCAGGCCCATCCGGATCTCGTTTCCTGTGATCATGACGATTGGAAAGGTCGCATCGATGGCTGACGAAGACGCTTCTCCCTCCTTCGATTTCGGTGGCCTTCGCACGCTGAACACGCTGACCCAGAGCCTGACCAAGGCGTCGCAGGCCTTCGGCAAGTCGATCACCACGGCCTTCGCCAGCGGTATCGTCGAGGGCAAGCGCTTCGAAGACGTGCTGCGCAACATCGGCACGTCGCTGAGCCAGAGCCTACTGAAGTCGGCCCTGAAGCCGCTGCAGAGCGCGATCTCGAGTTGGCTCGGCTCCGGCATCAACAGCCTGGTTGGCCTCTTCACCGGCGGCATGAGAGGTGGCGGTGGTTTGCCGGTCTCGCCCTTCGCCGATGGCGGCGTTGTCGCGGCACCGTCCTATTTCGCCATGGGGCGCGGCCTCGGGCTGATGGGCGAACGTGGAGCCGAAGCGATCATGCCCTTGTCGCGTGGTCCTGACGGCAAGCTCGGCGTACGCGCTGCCGGTGGCGGCGAGCGGCGTCCGGCCAGCGTCACCGTCCAGATCACGACGCCTGACGCCGACAGCTTCCGCCGCTCCGAGGCGCAGGTCTCGGCGGCGATCGCCCGCGCCGTGGCGCGCGGCAACCGGGCGCTCTGACCTTTAGCAACATGACAGGAGAGGCAGCATGAGCGGCTTCCACGAGGTGCGCTTCCCGACCGGGATCGCGCGCGGTGCCCGCGGCGGGCCGGAGCGGCTGACCCAAGTGGTGATGCTGGCCTCGGGCCAGGAGGTCCGCAACAGTCGTTGGGCGCATTCGCGCAGGCGCTACGATGCCGGTTTCGGCATCCGCACTCTCGATGCGCTCGCTGAGGTCGTCGCCTTCTTCGAAGAGCGCCGCGGCCGGCTCTATGGCTTCCGCTGGCGCGACCAGCTCGACTGGAAGAGCTGTGGCCCGTCGGCGACGCCTGTGGCGAGTGATCAGCAGATCGGCGTCGGCGACGGGGCGACACGGGTCTTCCAGCTCTGCAAGCTCTATGGCGGACTGCACGCTCCTTACGTCCGGCGCATTACCAAGCCGTTGGCCGGGAGCGTGCTCATCGCGGTCGACGGTGTCGTGCAGGTGCAGCCGACAGCCGTGTCCTGCGATCACGCCAGCGGACAAGTCACTTTCGCTGTCGGCCATGCGCCACCGGCCGGCTCCGTCGTCAGCGCCGGCTTCTCCTTCGATGTTCCGGTCCGCTTCGATACCGATGCGATCGAGGTCGATCTGTCGGCCTTCGAGGCCGGTGACATCCCCAAGATCCCGATCGTCGAGATCGCCGACTGAGGTTTGCCATGCGGATACTTTCCCCGGCGCTCGCGGCGCATGTCGCCGGCGAGGCGACCACGCTTTGCCGCTGCTGGAGCCTGACCCGACGCGACGGGGCGGTGCTCGGCTTCACTGATCATGACCGCGATCTTGCTTTCGACGGAGTTCTGTTCCGCGCGAATGCCGGCCTTGAAGCCGCCGAGGCCAGCTCCGAGCTCGGCTTCACGACCGGCGGCGGCGAGGTGCTCGGAGCCTTGGCGGCAAGCGGCCTCAACGAGCAGGATTTGTCGCGTGGGCTCTACGACGATGCCCGTGTCGCACTCTGGCTGGTCAACTGGGCCGATCCGAGCCAGCGCACCTTGCTAGAGACCGGTTTTGTCGGCGAGGTGAAGCGCAGCGACAGCAATTTCACCGCTGAGGTCCGGGGGCTCGGCAAGGCCTTCGACGAGGAGCGTGGCCGGCTCTACACTGCGAGTTGCTCGGCCGATCTCGGGGACACGCGTTGTGGTGTCACACCTAGCTCGTCTGCGGCGACCGTCGCTGCAACGGATGGACGGCTCTCGCTTACTGCGCCGGCACTCTCCGGTTATGGCGACGGCTACCTCAGCGGCGGCCGGCTGGTTTTCACCGCGGGCGCCAACACTGGCTTCGCCACAGAGATACGCAGCCACCGTGAGGACGGTGGCGCGATCGTCTTGCAGCTTTGGCAGGCTGCGCCGCAGCCGATCATGGTCGGCGATGTCTTCACGGCCCAGGCCGGCTGCGACAAGCGCTTCACCACCTGCCGCAACAAGTTCAGCAACGGCGTCAACTTCCGCGGCTTCCCGCATTTGCCGGGCAACGACTTCATCATTGGCGGCGCCGCCACGGATAATCCTGGTGCCGGCCCGTTCGATGGCGGGAGCCTGTTCCAATGACGGGCACCGATACGACGCGCGAACGCATCGTTGCGGCGGCACGCGGCTGGCTCGGCACGCCCTATCACCATCAGGCGTCGCTGCGCGGCGTCGGTTGCGACTGCCTCGGCCTGGTACGTGGGATCTGGCGCGACCTTTATCGCGACGAACCCGAGCCGACGCCACCCTATTCGCCCTACTGGGCCCAGCAGGGTGCGGGCGAGACACTGGCACTGGCGGCGCAGCGTCACCTGCGGCCTCTCGATATCGAGGCTGCGCGGCCCGGCGACGTCCTGCTCTTCCGCTGGCGCCAGCATCTGCCAGCGGCGCATTGCGCCATTCTGATCGAGCGGGACCGCATTCTGCACGCCCATGACGGCGCGGCGGTCGGCGAGGTTGCCTTTACCGGCTGGTGGCGCCGCCATCTCAGCCACGCCTTCGCCTTTCCGGAGCTCGATCCCTAATGGCTACGCTCGTCCTGCAGGTCGCCGGTTCGGTGCTCGGAGCGGCCGTCGGCGGCCCGTTCGGTGCCATGATTGGTCGCTCGCTCGGCGCCATCGCCGGTGCGAGCCTCGACCAGGGCCTGTTCGACGGCGGCGGTGGCACACGCATCGTCGAAGGCCCGCGCCTCAAGGAGATCGACGGCCTCGCCTCGACCGAGGGGGCGCCAATCCCGCGGGTCTACGGGCGAGCCAGGCTCGGCGGGCAACTGATTTGGGCGACGCGCTTCGAGGAGGAGGTGACGACCACCGTCACCCGTACCAAGAGCGGCGGCAAGGGCGGCCAGAAGGCGCAGAAGACCTACGAGGCCACCTACAGCTACTACGCCAATCTCGCGATCGCGATCTGCGAGGGGCCGATCGCCTTCGTCCGCCGAATCTGGGCCGATGGGCGCGAGATCGATTTCAATGCCGTGTCGCTGCGCATCCATCGCGGCTTCGAGAATCAGGAGCCCGATCCGCTGATCGCCGCCAAGGAGGCGGGCGCCGCGCCGGCCTATCGTGGTACGGCCTATGTCGTGTTCGAGCGCTTTCCGCTCGCTGATTACGGCAACCGCGTACCGCAATTCTCCTTCGAGGTGGTGCGAGCGGTGCCTGGCCTCGGCGAGATGATCCGCGCCGTGACGCTGATCCCCGGCGCGAGCGAGTTCATCTATCAGCCGACTCTGGTCAACCAGGAGCCTGAAGCTGGCGTCACTATCGCCGAGAACCGGCACCAGCTGCACAGCACCACCGATATCGACGGCGCGATCACGCATCTGCTGGCGCTCTGCCCGAACCTGCGACGTATTTCCTTGGTCGTCAGTTGGTTCGGTGACGATCTGCGGGCGGACCATTGCACCATCGCACCGCGCGTCGAGATCGCCGACAAGAATACGCCTGACGCGCCGTGGTCGGTAGCGGGGCTTGATCGGCTGACGGCCCGCGTCGTCAGCCAGTCGAACGGCAGGCCTGCCTATGGCGGCACGCCTTCGGACGGCAGCGTCGTCGCGCTCATCCGCCGCCTGCGCCATGTCTATGGGCTCGAGGTGGTGCTCTATCCGTTCGTTATGATGGATGTGCCGGCGGGCAACGCGTTGGTCGATCCGCGCACAGGTAATGCATTCCAGCCGCCTTACCCCTGGCGCGGCCACATCACCTGCTCGCCCGCCCCTGGCCGGCCGAGCTCTCCGGACGGTACGTCGGCCGCGACGAGCCAGATCGCGAGCTTTCTCGGCTCCGCAACGGCTGTCGACTTCTCGCTCGACGGCGACAAGGTCATCTGCGCCCGGCCGGGCGAGTGGAGCTTTCGCCGCGCCGTGCTGCATGCCGCCATGCTCGCCAAGGCGGCCGGCGGGGTCGAGGGGTTCATCATCGGCTCCGAGCTGGTCGGTCTGACGCGGGTGCGCGGGGCTCCGGGTTATTATCCGATGGTCAACGGGTTGGTCGCGCTTGCGGCCGAGGTCCGCGCAATCCTGCCACCATCGACCAAGCTGACCTATGCAGCTGACTGGACCGAATACGGTGCCCATGTTCGCGATGGCGGGCAGGAGGTTCGTTTTCCGCTCGACCCGCTCTGGTCGAGCACGCACATCGACGCGATCGGCATCGACTATTACGCGCCGCTTTCCGACTGGCGCGATACGCCCGATCATGCCGACCTCGCCGTTGCGCGGGGGCCGGCCGATGTCGACTACCTGCGCAAGCGCCTGACCTCCGGTGAGGGTTATGACTGGCACTACGCCGACCTTTCCAGTCGCTACGCCCAGATGCGTCTGCCAATCACGGATGGCGCCTTTGGCAAGCCCTGGGTCTTCCGGCAGAAGGACCTGCCGAACTGGTGGCTGAATTCCCATGTCGAGCGTGTCGCCGGCGTGGAGATCGGCGCGACGGGTTGGCTGCCCGGCTCGAAGCCGGTCTGGTTGACCGAGATCGGCCTGCCCGCCGTCGACAAGGGCGGCAACTCGCCGAACGTCTTTCCCGATCCGAAATCTGTCGATGGCGGCTATCCGCATTTCTCGACGAGGGCGCGCGACGATCTCGTCCAGGCGCGTGGGCTGGAGGCGATCCTGTCGGGCTTTGATCCCGCGCTTCCCGGTTTCGAACCACAGCGCAATCCGATAGCGCCTTCGCTCGGCCTGCGCATGGTCGATCCGGCCAACGTCTTCGTCTGGACCTGGGATGCAAGGCCGTTCCCGGCCTTTCCCGACCTGACTTCGGTCTGGGCGGACGGGACGAACTACGACACCGGCCACTGGGTCAACGGCCGCCTCGAAGGCGTGACGCTCGATCGATTGGTGCGCGCGATCCTAGCCGATTATGGCCTGCCTGGACCGGATGAAATCGCCATCGACGGTTTCGTCGATGGTTATGTTCTCGACCGGCCGATCTCCGCGCGACAGGCGCTCGAGCCGCTGGCCCAGGCCTTCGGCTTCGACGCTGTGATGTCCTCCGGCAAGCTCGCCTTCCGTGGCCGCGCGGCGACTGTCGCACGCGCCTTGTCGGCTGATGACCTCGTGCTCGATCGCGATGGCCAGCCCTTCGAACTGCGCCGCGCACAGGAGAGCGAGCTGCCGCGCGAGCTACGCCTGGTCCATATCGACGGCAACGAGGACTATCGTCAGGCGACCGCCCGCTCGCGCCGCCTCGCCGGGGCCGCGCGCCGAGAAAACGCCGTCGAACTTCCCGTGGTCACGCGCCGTGCCGAAGGCCAGCGTCTCGCCGACCAGCGGCTGCAGGAGATCTGGGCGGGTCGCGAAACGCTCGAACTGGAGCTTTCACCGCGCTGCGTCGGTCTTGAAGCGGGCGATGTGATCTCGCTCGATGTTGCCGGCCGACCGCGTCTGTTCCGGCTGACGCGGATCAGCGATGGTCCGACCCGGCGCGCCAGTGCGCGTGCGGTCGAGCCAGCCATTTATCGCGGTGCGGCAGCAGGTGCGGCAGAAGGCGAGCGCCCTCCGAAGCTGACACCGCGGATTGCAGGGCGGCCGGACGCCCTGATCCTCGACCTTCCGATCGTGCGGGAGGTGCCGCCACCACTGCAGTCTCTCGCAGCCTTCGCCGATCCTTGGCCTGGTGCGCTAGCGATCTGGCGCGCCACCGAGGGCATGCCGTTTGAACTGGTTGGCATCGTCGCGGCGCCATCGATCATGGGCGAGACCTTGACCGAACTCGCCCATGGCCCGCTTTGGCGGACCGATCGTTACGCTTCGGTTGACGTTCGGCTGCGTGGCGGCAGCCTCGCTTCGGTTGCGCCGGAGGCGGCCCTTGCCGGAGGCAATGCGCTAGCATTCATCGATGCGGCGGGGGAGGTCGAGATCGCCACAGCGGCGCGGGTGGAGCTGATCGCTGCGCGGACATTCCGGCTGTCGCAGATGGTGCGCGGGCTCGGCGGCTCGGAGCCCGCCGCAGCGCGAACATTGGCTCCAGGGGCACGCGTGGTCGTGCTCGATGGCGCAGCGGTCTCGTTGACGACGAGCCTCGACGATGTCGGCCGGCATGTCCGCTATCGGGTCGGCCCACCCAATGCTGACGTCGCCGCCGCCTCGATGCGCGAGCTCTTCGCGACTGTCGGGATCGCACCGTTGCGGCCATTGGCGCCCGTGCGTGTCCGGGCTCGGCGCCTGCCATCTGGCATTGCCTTGAATTGGATCCGGCGCAGCCGTTTCGGGGGTGACTCCTGGGAAACGGCCGAGGTGCCGCTCGGGGAGGATACCGAGCGTTATCGCGTGACGATTCGAGCTGGCGGCGCGTCCATCAGGACCGTCGATGTCGATGCGTCTGTCATGCTCTACGAAGCGGCGCAGGAACTCGCCGATTTCGGCAGCCCTCAGGCCGAGCTTGACGTCGAGTTGGCACAGCTCAGCGTCGTCGCGGGACCGGGCCTTTCCCGGCGTGGACTCGTCGCGGTCCGCTAAGCTAGCCTCACGCTGATGTTCATGGCGCATTCACGCGTACCGGGATAGCCCATGGCGATGATGCTGCTCGACCCCAACGTCGCGATTTTCGCGCTCGTAACCGCCACTGCTTCGCCGGTGGAACCGGTCGATTCACCGCAGCCAATCTCCTGCCTATCGGCGCAGGAAACGCGCGAGGCTGTGTCGGACGGCAAGGTCATGCAACCCGCCACGGCATCCCGCCATGCCCGTGAGGCGGCGCCCGGCGAGGTCCTGCGGATCAGGCTCTGCCGCCAGGGTGACGAGTTCGTCTATGTGGTGACGACGATGAAGCGCGACGGCCGCGTCGCCCGGGTCACGCTCGATGGCGCCTCGGGCAAGGTGGCGGATATCCGCTAGTTCCGCTATGCCGCGTTCCTGATCCGCCAATCGGAGAAAAGCCGCCGTGCGATTGCTCGTCGTCGAGGACGACAAGGACCTCAACCGCCAGATCGTCAATGCGCTGGAGAATGCCGGCTATGCCGTCGACAAGGCTTTCGATGGCGAAGAAGGGCTCTATCTCGGCGAAACCGAGCCCTATGACGCGGTGATCCTCGATCTTGGACTGCCCAAGGTCGACGGCGTCGCCGTGCTGCAGGGCTGGCGCCGGGCCGGCAAGACCATGCCGGTTTTGATCCTCACGGCGCGCGATCGCTGGAGCGACAAGGTCTCGGGCTTCGACGCCGGCGCCGACGACTATGTCGTCAAGCCGTTCCATATCGAGGAGCTGCTCGCCCGCGTCCGCGCCTTGCTGCGTCGTGCGGCGGGACACGCGACCGCCGAGCTGATCTGCGGCCCGGTCCGCCTCGACACGCGTGCCAGCCGCGTCGTCGTCGATGGCAACCCGGTCAAGCTCACCTCGCACGAGTACCGATTGCTCGCCTATCTGATGCACCATCAGGGCCGTGTGGTCTCGCGCACCGAGCTGGTCGAGCATCTCTACGATCAGGATTTCGACCGCGATTCCAACACGATCGAGGTCTTCGTCGGCCGCCTGCGCAAGAAGCTCGGTGTCGACGTGATCGAGACCGTGCGCGGCCTCGGCTACATCGCTGCCGCGAAGCCCTGAGGCCGCCATGCCGGTCACGCGGCAGCGCTTATCGCTTGGCGCCCGGCTCTTCATCTCGGCCGCGATCTGCTGCGCGCTGGTGCTGATCCTCGCCGGCTTCGGTCTCACCACCTTCTATCGCCGCTCGGCCGAGCGCGGCTTCGACGAGCGTCTCAGCGTCTACATCAAGGAGCTGGTTGCCGACCTTGCGGCGCCGCCCGAGGCCGAGCGCCAGGCGATCGGCGATCTCGGTGAGCCGCGCTTCGACCTGCCGCTCTCCGGCTGGTACTGGCAGATCATCCGGCTCGACGGCGAGCGTCCGACGATACGCACCTCGCGGTCACTGGTCGGTGGGCAGTTGCCGAAACTGCTCGACCAGAATTTGCAGCCGAATGCTCGTGGCTTGCGCGAAAGCTATGTCTCCGGACCGGATGAACGGCGCCTGCGCGTGCTCGAGCGCGAGATCGATGTCGGCGAGGATGGTCGCTTCACCGTCGGCGTTGCGGCCCCGGCCGACGAGATCGAAGGTGATATCCGCGATTTCCGCTTTGCCCTGACGCTGACCTTCCTGTTCCTTGGTCTCGCTTTGGTCGCGTCGACTATCGTGCAGGTTCGCTTCGGCCTGCGCCCGCTGGCGCGCTTGCGCGCTGCGGTTGGGACGGTACGCACCGGAGAGAGCACGCGCATCGCCGGGCGCTACCCGCCTGATCTTGCGCCGCTCGCTGGCGAGCTCAACCAGTTGATCGACGCCAACCGCGAAATCCTGGAGCGCGCCCGAACTCAGGTCGGTAATCTCGCCCATGCCCTCAAGACGCCGCTCAGCGTGATGCAGAACGAGGCCGAGGCCGGGCAGGGCGCTTTGTCCCAGACCATTCGCCATCAGACCGCAATCATGCGCGATCAGGTCCAGTACTATCTCGACCGGGCTCGGGCTGCCGCTTTGTCCGGCGCTCTCGGCGGCGTCTCCGAGATCGCGCCTTCGCTCGACGCGTTGATCCGGACCTTCGAGAAGATCGCGCAGGGCCGGGCGATAGAGGGCAGTCACACTGTTCCTGCCGATGTCCGTTTTCGCGGCGAGAAGCAGGATCTCGAGGAGATGCTCGGCAATTTGCTCGACAACGCTTTCAAATGGGCGCGCACCGAAGTGCAGGTCAGCCTGGCGCCAGAAGCGCAGGCGCCGGAAGGGCGTCTCGTCCTGCTGATCGACGATGATGGCCCGGGGCTTCCCGACGAGGCGATGGCCGAAGTCCTCAAGCGCGGCCGCAGGCTCGACGAGACGACGCCCGGCTCGGGCCTGGGATTATCGATCGTCGTTGATCTCGCCAAGCTCCATGGTGGTGGCCTCTCGCTAGAGCGCTCGCCGCTTGGCGGCCTCAGGGCCCGCCTTGTCCTGCCGGCGGTCTGACGCCGCATTGCCCGCGTGACCCTTTGTCGCCATCTTCGGACATGAACCGGCACCTTCGAACGGTTATGAACGGCGAATGCTGATCTGGATCATCTTCGCGGCCATGACGGGCGCAGCGGTCATGGCGGTGCTCTGGCCGCTCGGCCGCCGGGCGCCGGCACTCACCGCCGACACCGCCGGAGCGACCGCGCTCTACCGCGCCCAGCTCGCCGAGATCGATCGCGATCTCGGCCGCAAGCTGATCGGCGGCACAGAGGCCGATGCAGCCAAGGCCGAGGCGGCGCGCCGACTTCTGCGTGAGACAGCGACGGAATCGACGCTGGCCGGCGAGAGTGAGCCGGCCTTGCGCAGGCGCCGTGCTGCGTCTGCGATCGCGCTCTCCTGCGTGCCTCTGCTGGCGCTGCTGATCTATGGCGCCTACGGCTCGCCGACGACGCCTGACCAGCCGCTGGCGGCGCGGATTAAGGCCAACCCGGCGCAGGATTTCGAGCTGGCACTGGCGCGGATCGAGTCCCATCTCGCGGCCAACCCCACCGACGGCAAAGGCTGGAGCGTGCTCGCGCCGGTCTATCTGCGTCAGGGACGTTTCGACGATGCCGCAAAGGCCTTCGGCAACGCGATCCGCTATGACGGCGCGACGAGCGAGCGGCAGGGTGGCCAGGCCGAGGCTCAGATGCTCGCAGCCGGTGGCGTGGTCACGGCCGCAGCGCGCGAAAGCCTCTCCGAGGCGCTGAAGCTCGACCCGGCCAATCCGCGCGCCCGCTTCTTCATGGCGATCGCGCAGGAGCAGGACGGGCAGGTGCCTGCCGCGATCGCTTCACTCAAGGCCCTGCTTGCGGACGCGCCGGCCGATGCGCCGTGGACCGCCACGGTCCGGGCGCGTCTCGAAGGGCTGGAGCGTCCTGCCGCTCCGGCCGATGCGATCGCGAGCCTGCCCCAGGCCGAACGCATGGGTGCGATCCGCGGCATGGTCGAGGGCCTCGCCGCGCGGCTCGCCGAGGGCGGCGGCAGCCTCGCCGACTGGTCGCGCCTGATCCGCTCGCAAGCTGTTCTCGGCGAACGCGAGGCGGCTCAGAAGTCGCTGTCGACGGCGCGCGAGCGCCTGGCCTCCGATCAGGCGGCAGCGTCCGCCCTCGAGGGCCTGCACACCGAGCTCGGCCTGCAGGAGGCCGCCCGATGACTGTCCAGGCCGTTATTCCCGCCACGCCGCGCAAGCGCTTGACCCGCAAGCAGCGCCGCCTCGTCGTGATCGCCTCGGCCGGCGTCGTCCTCGGCCTCGCTGCCGGCCTCGTCGCCTATGCGCTGCGGGATTCGATCGTCTTCTTCTACGGCCCAACCGAGATCGTCGAGAAAGGCCTCACGCCCGGTACGCGCCTGCGTCTCGGCGGCCTGGTCGAGACCGGCTCGGTCGAGCGTGGTGCCAATCAGCGCGTCAGCTTCGCCGTCACCGACGGCAAGACCAGGACCATGGTCAGCTATACCGGCTTGCTGCCCGACCTCTTCCGCGAAGGGCAGGGTGTCGTCACCGAGGGCGTGCTCGAGGGGCCGGGGCGGTTCCGCGCCGATTCCGTTCTCGCCAAGCATGACGAGACCTATATGCCGCGCGAGGTCGCCGACGCGCTGAAGAAGCAGGGCCATTGGCAGGCCGGCGAAACCAAGCCCGGCGCATCCGCTGCGCCGGCCACGAAATAGGGCCGCGCCTGTGTTCGTCGAGATCGGTCATTTCGCTTTGGCGCTAGCGCTCGGTGTCGCGGTCGTCCAGACGATCGTGCCGCTCTGGGGCGTGAGCCGGAACGACCCAGCCCTTGCCTCGGTCGGCCCGGCGGCGGCGATTGCCTGCTTCCTGCTGGTCGCGCTCTCTTTCGGCTGCCTGATGGCGTCCTATGTGGCGTCGGATTTCTCGGTCGAGAACGTCGCGGCCAATTCACACTCGACGCAGCCGCTGATCTACAAGCTGACGTCAGTCTGGGGGAACCATGAGGGCTCGATGCTGCTCTGGGTCCTCATCCTCGTGCTGTTCGGTGCACTTGTCGCATTGTCGCGGCGTTCGCTGCCGGTGAAATTGCGGGCTGGAACGCTGGCCGCGCAGGGCAGCGTCAGCGTTGCCTTCCTCGCCTTCACGCTGCTGACCTCGAACCCGTTCCGGCGGCTCGTTCCCGCGCCGGGGGAAGGGCAGGACCTCAACCCGATCCTGCAGGATCTCGGCCTCGCGATCCATCCGCCGCTGCTTTATGTCGGCTATGTCGGCTTCTCGATCACCTATGCCTTCGCCGTCGCGGCGTTGATCGAGGGCAAGATTGATGCGGTCTGGGCCCGCGCCGTCCGCCCCTGGACCTTGCTGGCCTGGACCTTCCTGACGCTCGGCATCGCCATGGGCTCCTACTGGGCCTATTACGAGCTCGGCTGGGGCGGCTGGTGGTTCTGGGACCCGGTCGAGAACGCCTCGCTGATGCCCTGGCTCGCCGGCACGGCGCTGATCCACTCGACCGTGGTGATGGAGAAGCGCGACGCGCTCAAGGTCTGGACGATCCTGCTCGCCATCCTGACCTTCTCGCTTTCGCTGCTCGGCACGTTCATCGTCCGCTCCGGCGTGCTGACCTCGGTCCACTCCTTCGCCAGCGACCCGCAGCGCGGCCTGTTCATCCTCGGCATCCTGATCGCCTTCATCGGCGGCTCGCTGGCGCTGTTCGCCTGGCGCGCACCGCTCTTGAAGCAGGGCGGCCTGTTCGCGCCGGTCTCACGGGAGAGCGCGCTCGTCGTCAACAACCTCTTCCTGGCGACGGCCTGCGCCACTGTCTTCATCGGCACGCTCTATCCGCTCGTGCTTGAGATGGTGACCGGCGACAAGATCTCGGTCGGCCCGCCCTTCTTCAACGCCACCTTCGTGCCGCTGCTGGTGCCGCTCCTGCTGCTGCTGCCGATCGGCCAGACGCTTGCCTGGAAGCGCGGCGACCTGCTCGGTGCCGCCCAGCGCGCGCAGGTTGCCTTCGGGGTCGGCGTGATCACCACGCTGGCGATCTTCGCCTTCGTGCGAGGCGGCCCTGTGCTGGCGCCGCTTGGCATCGGGCTCGGCGTCTTTCTCGTTGTCGGAGCGTTCTGGGAAGTTGGCGAACGTGTCGTCGGCCGCGCCAGCGGCGCATCGGCAATCCTGTCGCGGGCGAAGGGCCTGCCGCGTTCGGCCTGGGGCACGGCCCTCGGCCATGCCGGCGTCGGCATCAGTGTGATCGGGATCGCCGCCACTGCCTGGGGAACCGAGGCGATCGGCATGCTCAAGGTCGGCGAGAGCCTGACCAGCGGCCGCTACACCGTAACGCTGGAAGCGGTGACGCCGCGTACCGGCCCGAATTATCGCGAGGATGCGGCCCGCTTCCGCATCGTTGCCGATGGCCGCGAGCTGGAGCCGGTCGAGGCGATGAAGCGCATCTATACGGCGCGCGCCATGCCGACCACCGAGGCAGGCATCCGCACCGTGGGGCTAGGGCAGGCCTATATCAGCCTGGGCGAGCCCGATGCCAGCGGCGCAATCGCGGTCAAGCTGCACGACAAGCCGCTCATCCTCCTGATCTGGATCGGCGCGCTGGTGATGGCGGCGGGTGGTGGGCTCTCGCTCACCGACCGGCGCTTCCGGTTGGCTGCGCCGCGTCGGGTCGCGGCACCGTCCGCGCTTCCGCAGCCGGCCGAGTGAGCCCGATGCGTGCCGTCCTGCTCCTCCTGGTCGGGCTATCGGCGTTCTCGGCTCCGGCTGCAGCCGTGCAGCCCGACGAGGTGCTGAAGAACCCGGCGCTGGAACAGCGCGCGCGGGGGATTTCCTCCGGCCTGCGCTGCCTGGTCTGCCAGAACCAGTCGATCGACGATTCCGATGCGCCCCTCGCCAAAGATCTGCGCATCCTGGTGCGCGAGCGGCTGACGGCCGGCGACAGCGACGGGGCGGTGATCGATTTCGTCGTCGCGCGCTATGGCGACTTCGTCCTGCTGCGCCCACCGATGAATGCGCGCACGATCGCGCTCTGGGCCGCGCCCTTCCTGATCGTGCTGTCCGGAGCCGTCTTCCTCTGGCGCAGGCGCAATCGGAGCGTTGCTCCGGCCAGCGCTGCACTCACTGCCGAAGAGCAGGCGAGGCTGGACGAACTGATGAAGCGCGGCGATTCCTGAGCAGGCTCAGACCGAGATACCGCACTGCCGGTGCATTTCGCCACTGATCGACGGCGTGAGATAGGCGCCCCACGTCATCCGGCCGGCACGTAGCGAGGACGGGCCAACGCTGGCCTGATTGGCGAAAACCCGCGCAAAGCAAGCAGCCGCGGGGCCGGAATAGCCTCGTTTCGCTGCGATCCTGAGGCCGGCCTGGTAAGCCCCGCCACGATATTGCGATGTGACCGGACCCGACTGCTGTCGCCTCTGCCTCAGGTCACCGAGCCGGTCGACGCCGCAGCGGCGCTGCAGCTCGGCGTTGTAGGCCTGTGTCGAGGCGGCGAGCCAGCCTCTCCGCCCGTCGGCTCTTTCGACGACCACAGCATACCTGGCGAAGACCCGCCCATAGCATTCGACATTATCATAGCCGCGGCGCTGTGCGAGACGTACCCCGGTTTCATAGGCGGACATGCTTTGCGCCAGGGCGCCTTCTTCGGCCAGCACTAATGCGGCGAGAGCGATACAACCAATCATATATTTCATTTTGGCCTGCTCTTATCGCGCGCATCGACAGTAGGGAGCATTGCGAGCGAGCCGGCGTCAAGCGGGTTCCCGCCCGGCGCCTCGCCAACCTTACGAAACTGTCATCATCGGGCGAAATCCGGGTAAGGCACTGCCCGTCATGGTCCACCTCACGAAGCAGGGAAGGCCCTGCCTCCCGCATCGAGGTGAGAACCATGACCACCCAAGAAAACAACACCCCCGACACCGCCACTCGCTCGCCCGCCACCACCCGCTCGATCCTGAAGCGCGGCGCGCTCGTCGCCGGCGCGGCGACGCTCAGCATCGGCCTGATGGCCGGTCTCGCCGACAACTTCCTGAACACTCACGGCGCCGCCAATGCGCAGCCGATCCAGCTCTCCGGCCTGCAGCAGACGCAGCTGCCGTCCTTCGCCGACGTGGTCGACCGGGTTAAGCCCGCCGTCGTCTCGGTCCGCGTCAAGGCCAAGGTCGTCGCCAGCGCCGGCGAGGAGAGCGGCCCGGCCGGTATCGAGGGCTTGCCCCCCGGCCATCCGCTCGAGCGCTTCTTCCGCCGCTTCGGCGAGGAGGGCTCGGGTCCGCGCGGACCGCAGCAGCAGCCGCGCGTCCAGCTCTCGCAGGGCTCGGGCTTCTTCGTCAGTCAGGACGGCTACGTCGTCACCAACAACCACGTCGTCGCCAACGCGGCAGAGGTCCAGCTCGTCACCGATAGCGGCAAGACGCTCTCGGCCAAGGTGATCGGCACCGATCCCCGCACCGATCTGGCGCTGCTCAAGGTCAACGAGTCCGGAAACTACCCCTTTGTCCAGCTCGCTGCGGGTAAGCCGCGCACCGGCGAATGGGTGCTGGCGGTCGGCAATCCGTTCGGCCTCGGCGGCACCGTGACCGCGGGCATCGTCTCGGCCCAGGGGCGCGACATCGGCTCCGGCCCCTATGATGACTTCCTGCAGATCGACGCGGCGGTGAATCGCGGCAATTCCGGCGGTCCGACCTTCAACCAGAAGGGCGAGGTCGTCGGCGTCAACACCGCGATCTACTCGCCCTCGGGCGGCAATGTCGGCATCGCCTTCGCGATTCCCGCCGCCACCGTCCAGAGCGTCGTCGAGCAGCTCAAGGAGCACGGCTCGGTCGCCCGCGGCTTCATCGGCGTGCAGATCCAGCCGGTCACGGCCGAGGTCGCCGACGCGATCGGCCTGAAGGATGCCAAGGGCGCGCTGATCGCCGAGGCGCAGGCCAACGGCCCAGCGGCCAAGGCCGGCCTGAAGCGCGGCGACACCATCCTCGCCGTCAACGGCGAAAGGATCACCGATGCCCGCGAACTCTCGCGCAAGATCGCAACCTTCGCGCCCGGCGCCAAGACGAGCCTGACCATCTGGCGCGACGGCAAGGAGCGCGAGATCGCCTTCGAGGTCGGTCGCCAGCCGGCGGCCTGACCCGGGCCTATCCAGATCGGGCATGCTCTTGCGCGTAGCGTTCAGTTCATCTGCAAGTGCATCGTCCGGGCGGATGGTTTCTCCCGGTTGTCACGTCGCCCCCTGCCGGGAATGCCAGCCGCCACGGCGGCAGGTCGGATCGTCACCTCCGGCCTGCCGCTTTTCATTTCCTTGGGTTAGGTTGCCGCCATGCGACTCCTGATCGTTGAAGACGATGCCGAGGCGGCAGCCTATCTGGTCAAGGCCTTTCGCGAGGCCGGCCATGTCGCCGACCATGCCCCTGACGGCCTCGAGGGCTACGCCATGGCCCAAGGCGGCGGCTACGACGTGCTCGTCGTCGACCGCATGCTGCCGCGCATGGACGGGCTCTCGGTAATCCGCTCGCTGCGCGAGCAGGGCGAGACGGTGCCGGCGCTGATCCTCTCCGCGCTCGCCCAAGTCGACGACCGGGTGAAGGGCCTGCGTGCCGGCGGCGACGATTACCTGCCCAAACCCTACGCCTTCTCCGAGCTACTCGCACGCGTCGAAGTGCTGTCGCGTCGCCGTGGCGCGCCGGCCTCCGAACCGACCACCTATCGCGTCGGCGATCTCCTGCTCGACCGGCTGGCACATCGCGTCACTCGCGGCGGCGAGGAAATCGTGCTGCAGCCGCGCGAGTTCCGGCTGCTCGAATATCTGATGAAGCATGCCGGACAGGTGGTGACCCGCACCATGCTGCTCGAGAACGTTTGGGATTATCACTTCGATCCGCAGACGAACGTCATCGACGTGCATGTCTCGCGGCTGCGCTCCAAGGTCGACAAGGGTTTCGAGCACCCGATGATCCATACCATCCGCGGCGCGGGATACATGGTCCGTGACTCAGCTCGCTGATCGCCGGGCCCCGGAAGCCGGAGCGTCGTCCGGTCGCCTGCGCTTCCTGCCGCACCTCGTCCGTACAACGGCCTTCAAGCTGACGGCGCTCTATCTCGTCGTCTTCGCGCTCTTTGCCGTCTTCGTGCTGGGCTATGTCGCCTGGAATGCCAAGAACCTGCTCGACGACCAGATCCGCTCGACCATTGACGCCGAGATCCAGGGCCTGGCCGAGCAGCAGCGTCTCGGCGGTATTAGGCGGCTCGTCCAGGTTATCGAGCGACGCTCGCGCGGACCGGGCGCCTCGCTCTATCTCGTCACTACCCCGCTGGGCGAACGTATCGCCGGTAATATCGAGGCGCTGCCGCCAGGCACGCTCGACCGCCAGGGCGAGAGCGAGATCGAGTACGCCCGCTCCTCCGAAGCGCTCGACCAGACCAACCATGCCATCGTCCGCGTCTTCATGCTGCCTGCGGGCTTTCGCCTGCTGGTCGGCCGCGATGTCGAGGAGCGCGAGCGCCTGCGCGTCGTGATCAAGCGAGCTGCTGCCTGGTCGTTCCTGCTCGTCGTCGTGCTCGGCTGCTTCGCCGGCTGGTTCGTGGCGCGGCGCGTGCTGAAGCGCATCGACGGCATGAACGACACGGCCCGCTCGATCATGGCCGGCGACCTCAAGGGCCGGCTCGCCATTGCCGGCACCGGCGACGAGCTCGACCGGCTGGCCGAGAATCTGAATGCCATGCTCGACCGTATCGGCGAGCTGATGAGCGGCATGCAGCAGGTCTCGGACAACATCGCCCACGACCTCAAGACGCCGTTGACCCGCCTGCGCAACCGTGCCGAGGAGGCCTTGCGCACGGCGCAGTCGCCCGAGCAACTGCGCGCGGCGCTCGACGGCGCGATCGAGGAGGCGGATGGGCTCATCCGCGTGTTCAACGCACTCCTGATGATCGCGCGGCTCGAGACACGGCAGATCAGCGATAGCATGGCGCCGCTCGACCTCGCCGAGATCGTCGATGGGCTCTCCGAACTCTACGAACCACTCGCCGAGGAGGCGGGGCTCACTCTGTCCGCCTCGGTCGAGCCCGCCCTGTCGCTCACCGGCAATCGCGAGCTGATCGGCCAGGCGCTGGCCAATCTGATCGACAACGCGCTGAAATACGGCAAGCCGGAAGGCGATGCCCCGCCGACCGTGGCGGTCACCGCAAAGCGTATCGGCGAAACGATCGAGCTCGGTGTCGCCGATCATGGTGCCGGTATCCCCGAGGCCGATCGCGGCCGCGTCCTGGAGCGCTTCGTCCGGCTCGACCAAAGCCGTACGAAGCCGGGTTTCGGACTCGGGCTCGCGCTCGCTTCGGCGGTCGCGCATTTGCACGGCGGTGCGATCCGCCTGTCGGACAATGCGCCGGGGCTCGATGTCGTGATGTTGCTGCCGGTTGCGCCGCCTTCTGTGGACAGGCCTGCTGCGGAGGTGACTGCGGGCTCGACATCGCAGCCGAACGGGGCAGGGTTTCAGTCGGCCTGATCGAAGGCTGGTCGCTGCGGAGGTCAGGGTGGGCGAGCCGTTATGTGAACGCCTGAAGACGGCCCCGATCCTGCCGGCGCGCGGCAAGGTCGAGGCGCTCTGGCGCGAGGATCTGATCGAGCGCCTGTTCGATACCGAAGCCGGCGAACAGCTCGCCGCCCATCTTGCGGGCAATGAGGCATCGGCTGCGCTGGTCGCGGGCATCCTCGCCCATTCGCCCTTCCTGACCCAGATCATGCGGCGTGATCCGGAGGGGTTGCTCGCCTCGCTGACCACTGATCCCGGCGAGCGCCGCGATGCGCTGCTCGCCGGCATTGCCGCCTTCGCCACGCCGGAGACCGCGACCGCCGATCTGATGCGCGAACTGCGCCGTTTCCGGCAGGCGATGGCGCTCCTGCTGGCGCTCGCCGATATCGGCGGCGTCTGGCCGGTGGAGACGGTCACCGCGGCACTCAGTGCCACCGCCGACATGGCGGTTAAGCTCGCCAGCGAGCATGCGCTGCATCAGGCCGCCGGCCTCGGCCGGATCGAGCTCCCCGACCCGGCTGAACCTGGGAAGGGCTCGGGCCTCGTCGTGCTTGCGCTCGGCAAGCATGGTGCCGGCGAGCTGAACTACTCCTCCGACATCGACATCGTCGTCTTCTTCGATCCGGAGATGGCCGAGGCAGCCGGCGTCGGCGAGCCCACGAGCTTCTTCGTCAAGCTCACCCAGCAGATCGCCCGCATCATCCAGGAACGCACGCCGGACGGCTATGTCTTTCGCGTCGACCTGCGCCTGCGGCCCGATCCGGGCTCGACCCATGTCGCGGTCGCCTTGCCGACGGCCTATGCCTATTACGAGACCGTCGGCCAGAACTGGGAACGCGCCGCGATGATCAAGGCGCGGCCCGTCGCCGGCGATCTCGATCTCGGCCGCCGCTTCATCGCCGATCTCGCCCCCTTCATCTGGCGCAAATATTTCGACTTCGCCGCCATCGCCGACATCCATGCGATGAAGCGCCAGATCCAGTCGGTGAAGGGCTTCGAAACGCTCAGCCTGTCCGGCCACAACGTCAAGCTCGGCCGCGGCGGCATTCGCGAGATCGAGTTCTTCGTCCAGACCCAGCAGCTCGTCTTCGGCGGAAGGCGCCCGGCGCTGCGCGGTCCGCGCACGCTCGACATGCTGGGCGAGCTCACCAGGGAGAACTGGATCAGCCCGCAAGCGCGCGACGAGCTGACGGAATCCTATTGCTGGCTGCGCACCATCGAGCACCGGCTGCAGATGCGCCATGACGAGCAGACGCAGACCCTGCCGACGGACGCCGCCGATCTCGACGCCTTCGCCCGCTTCTGCGGCTATCCCGCGGCCAAGGCCTTCGGCAAGGATCTGGAGGCGCATGCAAGACGCGTCGAGGGTCACTATGCCTTGTTGTTCGAAGATGCTCCAAGCCTCGCCAGCGAGGCCGGCTCGCTCTCCTTCACCGGCACACAGGACGATCCCGAGACCCTGGCGACGCTGGGCAAGCTCGGCTTCCGCCAGCCGGCGGTTGCGGCCGAGACAGTGCGCGGCTGGCATTTCGGCCGCCGCGCCGCCGTCACCAGCGCCCGTGCTCGCGAGGTTTTGACCGAGCTGACGCCGGCGCTCCTCGTCGCGCTCGGCCGCACCACCGATCCGGACGGCGCGCTCGCCCATCTCGACAATGCCTTCGTGCGCATGCCGGCCGCGGTCGAACTGCTGACCCTGCTGCGCTCGCACGAGGCCCTGCTGCAGCTCTTCGCCGAGATCCTCGGCAGCGCGCCGCGTCTCGCCAAGGTCGCGGCGCTCTATCCGCATGTGCTCGATGCGGTGATCGACCCGGCCTTCAGCGCCCCGCGGCATGATGCCGAGCGGGTGGCGCAGCGCGTGCGCGCCATGGTCGGCACGCCGCCGCCCAGCGTCGAGGACGGGCTCGACCGCATGCGCGACGCCGCGCGGCAGGAGAACTTCCTGGTCGGCGCCCGGCTGCTCTCCGGTGTGGTTAATGCCGAACAGGCGGCGCAAGGCTATGCCGCGGTCGCCGAGGCCTGTATCCGCACCGCTTTCGACGATACCCGCGCCGCCTTCGCCGCCGACCATGGCCTTGTTGCGGGCGCTGAGGCCGTGGTGCTCGGCATGGGGCGGCTCGGCGCCGGTGAACTCACGCCCTCATCCGATCTCGACGTCATGCTGCTTTATGGGCGGCCGGAGGACGCCGAGGCCAGCGATGGCGGGCGTCCGCTCGATCCCGTCACCTGGCATGTCCGTTTCACCCAGCGTCTCGTCGCGGCGCTGACCGTGCCGACCCGGCGCGGCACGCTCTATCAGGTCGATATGCGGCTGCGCCCCTCCGGCAACAAGAGCCCGGCAGCGACGCAGTTCGAAGGCTTCAGGGCCTATCATCAGGGTGAAGCCGAGATTTGGGAGGAGATGGCGCTGACCCGCGCTCGCGTCGTTGCCGGTGATGCTGATCTCAAGGCGAAGGTCGAGGCCGCGATCCGGGAGATCCTGCTACGCAAGCGCGATCCGGCCAAGGTCGCCGCGGCCGTCGCTGAGATGCGGGCGCTGATCGCCAAGGAGAAGGGCGAGAGCGATCCCTGGGATCTCAAGCTCGCTGCCGGCGGGCTGACCGATCTCGATTTCCTGGCGCAGTTCCTGGTGCTCGCCCATGGCCACGACTACCCGCAACTTCTCGCCCGCACCACGGCAGGTGTCTTCATTGCGGCGCGCGACAACGGTGTCATCGCAGCCGAGGATGCGGAACGGCTGGCGGGCGCGGCTCGCTTCATCGGTGACGTCCAGCTCTGGCAACGCTTCGCGGTGGAGGAAAACTTCGATCCCAAGGCCGTGCCGGATCGCGTCCTGCGCCGGATCGCGACGGCGGTCGGCCTGCCGGATGCCAAGATGTTGAAGGCCGAGCTCGACGAGACACGCGGTGCTGTGCGCGCGATCTTCAAGCGCCTGCTGGGCGGTGCGCGCGCGGCCTGATTGCCGCTCCGGCGTTATTCCGCTGCGTTCAGCTTGGTCTGCGGCTCGACCGGCTCCGGCCGCGAGCCTTTGGATTTCTGGACAGGCGCCCGCACGACCCGGTTCCGGCCCTCCTGCTTCGCGCGATAGAGCGCGGCGTCGGAATTGGTGAGCAGCTCGCGCGTGGAATTAGAGGTGACGGGCGCGCAGGCGACGCCGAGGGAGGCAGAGATCTGGGCGCCATTCGGCTCCGACAGGGCTTCGACGCTGACCCTGATGCCCTCGGCCTTCGCCGCTGCCATCTCCAGCCCGCAATTTGGCAGCACCACGATCAGTTCTTCACCGCCATAGCGGCAGGCGATATCGGTCTCTCGCAGCTGGTTGGTGATAGCGGCGGCCGTATCGCGCAGCACGGCATCGCCCTTGGCATGACCGTGCTGGTCGTTGAGGCGCTTGAAGTGATCGAGATCGATCATAATCACCGAGACCTCGGTCTTCTCGCGCTCTGCCAGGCGGACGACGCGCTCGAGCGCATCTTCCATATAGCGGCGATTGTAGAGGCCGGTCAGCGGGTCACGCAGGGCCTGGCTGCGCAGCTTGTCGCGCAAGGCGATGTTCGACAGCGCGAGCGACATCGCGTCGGCGAGCGCTGCGCCGATGCTTGCCACGTCCTTGAGGCGCTCCTCGGCCCGGTCGCCGTCGCAATAGATCTGCAGAAGGCCGAGAATCTCGCCGCGGGCGATCATCGGGATCTCCAGGGCGTAGTCGCTGACGTTGCAGTGCTCGCAGCGGAGCTTGTGCGAGTTGGGGTGGTTGATGTGCGGTTTGCCGCGCTTCAACGCCCAGCATTGCTGCAGTCCGATCGCATCCGGCAAGGCTTCGCGGTCCGGGCGTCCCCAGGTGGTCGACAGCGTGAGACGGTCGCGCGAGTTGCTGAAGACATAGAGTGCGCCGCCGAGGTCGGGGACGAGATCGGCCGCGGCCGCGCGCAGCACTGCATTGGCATCGCCAAGGTCCAGAGCGCTCTGCAGCATCTCGGTCATCTCGAACAGGCGCGAGACCTGCTCGCGCGATGCGTTCGCACTGCCGACCGCCAGGTCGCGCGCCCTGGCGTCACGCGCACTGCTGCGCGAAGCGCCGAGGAAGGCGAGGATGCAGAAGGCGCCCGTCATGATCTGCAGGCCCAGCACGATGCTCGTCGCGCCGGCGATCCTGCGATTGAGCGATGCCTCTATCGCTTCTTTCCTGGTCAGGTCGGCCAGGATCGCGGCGGTGAGGATCGCCGTGTTGGGTTGGACCTCGCGGGCCACATAAAGCGATTGCGCGATCTCGGACTGCTTTGCGACGACCGCCGAGACCGTGTCGGCCCAGCCGGCCTTGAGTGCCGTCAGGATAGTGCTCGTCGGAACCTCTTCCGTCCTGCGCAAGGCGGTCCTGGGGAAATTGTCTTCAGGGAATGTGTTCAGCCAGTTGAGCGCCCTGGCGTAGTTGAGCAGCTTGGGCTCGCTGTCGTGTCGGATCATCAGATCGGCGACGGCGGCACCGGTTTCCATCACCGCCTGGCGTGCGACGCGCAAGGTCCTGGTACTCTTGCGCACCTCTTCCACCAATGTCTGCTGGTGGCTGATGTAAACGAAGCCAGACATGACCAGCGCGATCATCACGGCGAGGAAGGCGATCGTCGCAATCGACGAGCGCCTCAGCGCGCCGTCCGCCTTTCGCCCGGCCCGCGGGCCGTCGGATGCGAGATGGGCTTGCATTGCTCTAACCCCGGGACACGCACCGGCTGGTGGGTCGGCGCGACTGCTCGGGGCAGGCTTGCCCCCGCTGGGTTGAGGCTTCGTCAAGTTGCTGGGTTAAGCGGCGCTTAAGAATACCGTGAGGTTTCGCGGCATCGAGCGGTCACCACTATCCCGTGGAATGGGCTTAGGCCGCTGCCGCGATCGCCTCGTCGGTCTTGTGCCGCAGCGGCAGATGGACCATCACGATCGTGCCCGAGCCCATGATCGAGCGGATCCGGAGCGAGCCGCCATGCAGCTCCGCGAGCGAGCGGGCGATGGCGAGGCCGAGGCCGGAGCCGCCATGACTGCGCGCCAGCTCGCCCTCGACCTGCTCGAACGGGCGGCCGATGCGGCCGAGTTTTTCGCGCGGAATGCCGATGCCGGAATCCTCGACATAGAGGTTGAGTGCGTCGGGCGCCGGCTTGACGCGCACCGCGATCTGGCCGCCCTCGGGCGTGAACTTGATGGCGTTGTCGACGAGGTTGCCGACGATCTGGAAGAGAGCGTGCGAGTCCGCCTCGAGGCGCAGATCGCTGCCGATATCGCTGGTGAGGGAGAGCCGCTTGTGCGCGATCGCCTCGCGATGACAGTTGATGGCTTCGCCGACCACGAGGTCGAGCGCGACGTCCGTCTTCTCGAGCTCGATCTTGCCGGCCTCGATACGGGCCATGTTGAGGATGTCGTTGATCACTGCGAGCAGGTATCCGCCGCTGGAGCGGATATCGCGGACATATTCGACATAACGCTCGGAGCCGAGGGGGCCGAACAATCCGTCATCCATGATCTCGGAGAAGCCGAGGATGGCGTTGAGCGGTGTGCGCAGCTCATGGCTCATATTGGCGAGGAATTCCGATTTGGCGCGGTTGGCGGTTTCGGCCGAGGCCTTCTGCTCGAGATAGAGTTCGGCGAGCTCGGCGAGCTGTTGGGCTTGCGCCTCCAGTTTCTGCCGCGACGACTTGAGATCGGTGACGGTCTTGAGCAGTTCGTGCTCGGAGCGGGTCAGGCGCTCCTCCTGCTGCTTCAGCATGGTGATGTCGGTGCCGACCGAGACCGAGCCGCCATCCTTGGTGCGGCGGCCGTTGATCTGCAGCCAGCGCCCGTCCGAGAGTTTCGCCTCATATGAATGGCTGCCCGAGCCGGGGCGCGAGCTGCGGACCGGCTCGCGGTCGATGCTCGGCTGGGCGCTATGGCTCATGATCTGCTCATAGCTCGTGCCGGTGCGCATCAGTTCCGGCGACAGCATGTGCAACTGCTGGTACTTGGCATTGCAGAGCACGAGTTTCTGCTCGGCATCCCAGAGCACGAAGGCCTCCGAGATCGCCTCGACCGCGTCGCGCAGCCGGGCGTCGGACGTGGCGGTGCGGGCCGCCATGCGGCGCTGCTCCGAGATGTCGACGACGATGCCGACGAGGTGTTGCGCATGGGTCCGCCGATCGGTGACCAGCTCGGCCCGGGCCTTGAGCCAGACCCATTCGCCGGAGGCGTTGCGGACGCGGAACTCCTGGTCGAGATGGTTGGTCTCGCCACGGCTGACCGCATCGGCCAGGCCGTAAAGGTCGGCGTCTTCGGGGTGGATGAAGGCGTTGACCTCGCCGAAGGACATGTATTCGCCGGAGCGGTTATAGCCGAGCATCGCATACATCGAATCCGACCAGTACATCCGGCCCCTGGCCAGGTCCCAGTCCCACAGGCCGCAATGGCCACGGCTGAGCGCGGTGTCGATGCGGTCTCGCACGCAGTCGCAATCCTCGTCGGCGGCGCGGGCGCGCCGGGATTGGAGGACGAACGCGGCGGTGATGCCGGCGAGCACGATCGCCGCCGAGCCGAACAGGACCAGGATCGAGCGTCGGCGCTCGTCCCAGGTCGAAAGAGCACGCTTGACCGGATGGAGCACGGCGACCTGGCCGAGCGGCGCGGAGAGATTCCGGACGGTAGCGAGGACCTCGATCCCGCCGGGCAGCGTGATCGGCATCACGCCGGCTCGATCGGCGAAGACGGTCAGCGCCTGCCCGGGACCAAGCAGGTCGACGAGGTTACGCTCGCTTACGCCGACCGTCGGCTCTCCGGCGACAACCCGACCGCTCGGGTCGCTGACATAGACGATGCGGCCGCGGCCGGCGATATGCCTCGTGGTCAGCGTCGTGAGTGCGCTCTCGGGGCGTTTGTCTTCCTTCGAGGCTAGATCGATCTCGCGCACAAGCAATGTCGCGAGCGCATCGAGATCCATTGCTGCATCGTCGAGCGCATCATCACGCAGCGCGCTGGTCTGGACGTAGGCTCCGATCGCCAGCAGCAGGACGAAGCCGGCGACCAGCGCCGGAATGACTTTCCGGAAGGTCGGCTCCAGCTTCTCGAAGCGTTGATAGAGCGGATTGGTCAGGGAGCGTGCTACGCCCAGCACCGAATTTGCGCGCACGTGTGCGCAAGCCGCGTCTGCACGCGTCATGCCCGTTCCCCCTTCGGAAGCGATGTACCGTCAGTAAGATCGGGAGACGTGCCGCATCCCCGAATCACTGTCAGTTGAATCCGCAGGACTCGCTTTGTCTAGCGGAAACTTCGTTCTTTGCGCGACTTTGCAAGCAAGAGTTGTAGTGTCGAATCGGTTGAATCTTGCACGCGCAGGACTTCGTTAACCTTTGAGGCAAAGCGGCCTTAACGCCCCTGTCACTAGCCCTTTCAGGCCAGCGAGCGGGTAGCGATATCTGCGACGTCGCGCGACAGGTTCGGGGTGGTCTGGACCATCCGCAAAGCCGCCTCCGCCTTGGCCCGGCGCTTCGGCTCCAGCATGCGCCAGCTCTTGAACGAACCGAGTAGGCGCGAGGCGACCTGCGGGTTCGTCCTGTCGAGCGCAATGACGATGTCGGCGATGAAGCCGTAGCCTTCGCCGTCGGCCCGATTGAACTGGGTGAGGTTCGCCGCGAAGCCGCCGATCAGGCCCCGGACCCGGTTGGGATTGCCGAGCGAGAAGGCGGGGTGGTTCATCAACCCCTTGACCCGGGTGAGCGTGCCGTCCTCCGCGATCAGTGCCTGCGCCATCAGCCATTTGTCGAGCACGAGCGGCTCGCGGGCGTAGAGCTCGCCGAAGCGCGTGATCAAATCTTCCCGCTCGGCGCCCGGGATCAGCGTCATCGCCGCCAGCGCCGCGAGCCGATCGGTCAGGTTGTCGGCCTCGGCGAACTGGGCCAGCGCCAGCCGTGCGCCCTCAGCGGGTGAGCCCAGCGCGATCAGGCCGAGCGCTTCGTTGCGTAGCGCGCGCCGCCCGGCAGGCGCGGCGGCCGGCGAATAGGGGCCTCGTTCGGTGAGGCTGACACGTAGGTCTGTGAGCTGTTTGGCGAGCGCGCCGCCGATCGCAGCCGAGAGCCGGCGGTGGGCGCCTTGCACGATATCAGGATCGACATCGCGCCCGATCTCGCGGGCGATGTCGGCCGGGGCCGGCAGGCGCAAGACCTGCGCGGCGAAGGCCGGATCCAGTGCGGGTCCGGCGAGGAAACCGGAGAGTGCCTTGGCCAGCGCTGACGCAGTCGCATCCAGCGTGGACATATCGCCCTTGCCGGCACGGATCAGCGTCCGTGTCGCCACGGTCTGCAGCGCCTGCCAGCGGTTGAAGGAATCGCTGTCGGCGGTGAACAGCGTCAGGAGCTCGCTGTCGCCTAGGTCGAGTTCGAGCCGGACCGGCGCCGAGAAGCCGCGCAGCAACGACGGCGTCGGCGCTTCCTGCACATCGGTGAAGGTCAGGGACAGCGAAGGCTGGTCGAGCACGACCACGCCGCCGGCCTTCAGTGCCGGCGAGATGCTGGTGAGTGGCAGATCGCCGCCCTTGCCGACCAGGCCGAGCGCGACAGGGATGACGACAGGCTGCTTGTCGGATTGGCCGGGCGTCGCCGGCGTCGATTGCGCGAGCTGCAGGGTGTAGCTCCTCGCCTGCGCGTCGTATTTGCCGGAGGCGACCACCGTCGGCGTGCCGGCCTGCTCGTACCATCTGGCAAAATGGGCGAGATCCTGACCGGAAGACTCGACGAAGCAGTCGAGGAACTCTTCGATGGTCGCAGCCGTGCCGTCGCAGCGCTCGAAATAGAGGTCCATGCCGCGCGTGAAGGCGTCTTCGCCGATCAGGACCTTGAGCATGCGGATCACCTCCGCGCCCTTCTCGTAGACCGTCGGCGTGTAGAAGTTGTTGATCTCCTTGTAGGCGCGCGGCCTGACCGGATGGGCGAGCGGGCCGGCATCCTCGGAGAACTGCGTCGAACGCAGGGTGCGGACATCGGCGATGCGTTTCACCGGGCGCGAGCGCTCATCGGAGGAGAACTCCTGGTCGCGGAAGACGGTGAGGCCTTCCTTCAGGCAGAGCTGGAACCAGTCGCGGCAGGTGATGCGGTTGCCCGTCCAGTTGTGGAAGTACTCATGCGCGATGATCGCCTCGATCGAGGCGTAGTCGCCGTCGCTGGCCGTCAGCGGGTCGGCCAGCACATATTTGTCGTTGAAGATGTTGAGGCCCTTGTTCTCCATCGCCCCCATGTTGAAGTCGGACACGGCGACGACGTTGAACACGTCGAGATCGTAGTTGCGGCCGAAGACACGCTCGTCCCAGCGCATGCAGCGCACCAGCGAATCCAGCGCCCAGCCGGCACGGCCGGCCTTGCCCGGCTCGACATAGACGGCGAGCTCGACCTTGCGGCCATCGGCGGTGACGTAGTCCTGTCGGACATGATCGAGCTTCCCGCCGACCAGCGCGAAGAGATAGGCCGGCTTCGGATGCGGGTCGTGCCAGACGGCGAAATGCCGCTCGCCGCCGGGCAATTCGGCAGCCGCGACGAGGTTGCCGTTGGAGAGCAAGACCGGAGCCTGCGCCTTCTCCGCCTCGAGCCTGGCCGTATAAACGCTCATCACGTCCGGCCGGTCGAGGAAATAGGTGATGCGGCGGAAGCCGTCGGCCTCGCATTGCGTGCAGTAGACGCCGCTGGAGCGGTAAAGTCCCATCAGCTTGGTGTTGGCGCCGGGGTCGAGCGTGGTCTCGATCCTGAGCGAGAACGCCCGCGCCGGCGGTGCCTGGATCGTCAGGCCCTGCGGCGAGAGGGAGTACAGGGCCGGATCGAGCGGGACTTCGTCGAGCAGGATGGAATCCGGCGTCAACTCGTTACCGTCGAGAACGAGCGGAGCGCCGGCATGGCCGGCCGGGTTCGGCCGCAGCTGCAGCAGCGTGCGCACCCTGGTCCGTGTCGGATCGAGGACGATGTCGAGATCGACCGTGTCGATCAGCCAGTCGGGGGGGCGATAATCCTCGAGGCGGATCAGTGGGGCGTCTTCGGCGCGCATGGCAGGCTCGCTTCCTTCAGTCGCTCTTATCTATGGGGCCGGAGATGATGGCGAAAGTCGTCAGGGCAGGGCGTAGGGCTTGTCGGTCGTGATCGCCGGCTCGGCATGGCTGACCAGGCGGCAAACATCCGGCCGGGCTTCGCGAACCTTTCGCTCGATCTTGTCGACGGCGCGATGCACGGCGGCGACATCGAGTGCCGCATCGGCGCGGCAGTGGTAATTGACCACCAGGCCGTTGCGGGTCTCGCGCACGCGAACGCTGTGGATGTCGCGGATCGGGCCGCCGACTTCGGCCGCCTCCTGCGCGATCGCCTTGCCGATCGCCTCGACGACTTCCCAGGACGCATTGTGGCCGGAAGGCTGGCCGGTCTCCATCGGCTCGATATGGGTGTCGACCTCGGTCTCGCCGCCGAACTCGGCGCGGATCGCGTTCTCCAGCCGCGTGGCGATCTCGTGCGCTTCGCCGAGCGGCAGCACCGCGTCCACCTCCATGTCGAGCGAGACGGCGAGCCGCTCGCCGATCGTGTGGACGCTGACATGGTGCACCGGCACCTTCATCTTCAGCGCGATCAGCAGCACCCGCTCCAGCGCGGTCTCGTCGTCGACCTGCACGGGGTTGGCGGTGACGGTCAGCGCCGAATCCGGCTCGACGACGGCCAGCGCCCGCAAGAGGTCGTCCTTGATCGCGCTGACGCGGTCGAGCGGCAGGGTCCGCGAAACCTGGATGCCGATCTCGCCCTGCACGACACCACCCGCAGGCCGCAGCCGCAGCCATTCGACATTGACGACGCCAGGCACGCCCTGAGCCGCCTCGCGCAGGCGCTCGGCGACGCCCTTCGGTGCGGCATCGATCAGCGTGTCGACGGTACGCCGCCCGAGCTTGACGGCGGTGGCGATCATGAAGACGGCAAGAGCGAGCGCCGTCGCGCTGTCGGCCATCGGCACGCCCATCCGCGTCAGGATCAGGCCGAGCAGGACCAGCGCTGTACCGACGAAGTCGGTGGCGAAATGCAGCGCTTCGGCCGAGAGCGCCTCGCTGCGGGTCTCCTTGGCGACCATGGTCAGCGTGCGCCAGCGGGTCGCGTCGACCATCAGCGAGAACAAGAGCACGCCGATGACCAGCGGCGTCACCGCGACACTGGGTTCGCTGCCGCTCCACAGGCGATTGGCGGCCTCCCATAGGATCGCGCCGGAGAGCCCGAACAGGATCGCGGTCTCGAGCAGAGCCGCCAGCGCCTCGAACTTGCCGTGGCCGTAATGGTGCTCGTCATCGGCCGGCTTGTCGGCAGCGCGCACCGCGAACCAGGTGAACATCGTCGAACCGATGTCGATCAGCCCCTGCAGGGCGTCGGTCATCAGCGCGAGCGAGCCGGAGAGGATCGCCGCGCCGAACTTGGCGAGCGTCAGCACGACGCTGGCGATCACCGACAGCATCGCCGCCTTCTGCTTGACCCGCGCCACCTCGGCGGGCGACACCGTGCCCGTCGGGTTCGGCGTGCGATCCTGCGTTCCGCTCATGACAGCTCCGCGCCAACCCTCTTGGATTGGCGCGGGTTTGGCCCGATCCATCAGCCAGATCAACCCCGGGAGACGAATAGTGCGTTATCTCCACACCATGGTTCGCGTCACCGATCTCGATGCGGCGCTCGATTTCTACGTGAACAAGTTCGGCCTGGTCGAAACTCGCCGGATCGAGAATGAGAAGGGCCGTTTCACCCTCGTCTTCCTCGCCGCGCCGGATGATGCCGCCACGGTCAAGGAGCAGGGCAGCCGCGGCCGCCCGACGCTGGAGCTGACCTATAACTGGGATCCGGAGGTCTACACGGGCGGGCGCAATTTCGGCCATCTCGCCTATGAGGTCGACGACATCTATGCGACCTGCGACAAGCTGATGAAGGCCGGCATCACCATCAACCGGCCGCCGCGCGACGGCAACATGGCTTTCGTCCGCTCGCCCGACAACATCTCGATCGAGATCCTGCAGAAGGGCGAGCCGAAGGCGCCGGCTGAGCCGTGGCTGAGCATGCCGAATACCGGGGCTTGGTGAAGGCGTAGCAGCAGGGCTTGCGCATACAGCGCACCTGCGACTAGCGAGGGAGCCGCGACCGCTCGGGTGAAGGGCGGCGCGGCGGGAGGCTGGCCTTGACCAAGATGCTGTTCGGCACGCTCGATGACGGCACGCCGATCCACGAGGCCGTGCTGCGCTCGGCCTCCGGAGCAGAAGCGCGGGTGATGGAATGGGGCGCGGTGCTGCGCGATCTCGTGGTGCCGCTGCCCAATGGCGGGCGCCAGCGCGTCGTGCTCGGTTTTCCCGACTTAGCCGACTATCCCAAACACTCTCCACATATGGGCGCGATCGCCGGCCGCTTCGCCAATCGCATCGGCGGCGGCCGCTTCGTGGTCGATGGCACCGAATACCAGGCCCCGCTCAACGAACATGGCCGGAACTCGCTGCATGGTGGCGGGCAGGGTTTCGGCAAGCGGCCCTGGACTTTGGTGCATCACGACGAGGCGAGCGCGACCTTGGCGCTGGTCTCAGCCCATGGCGATGCCGGCTATCCCGGCACGCTCGACGTCTTCTGTCGCTACAGCCTCGTAGGCGCCACGACCCTGCGGATCGAGCTCAGCGCCACGACCGACGCGCCGACGATCGTCAATCTGGCGCATCATTCCTATTTCCGCCTCGATGACGGCCCTGACATCCTCGACCACGAGTTCGAGGTCCGCGCCAATCTGATCACGCCGGTTGATGCCGACCTGATCCCGGACGGCTCGGTCGCCCCGGTGACCGGAACGCCCTTCGATTTCCGCAAAGCCCGGCCGATCCGCTTCACGAACCCGGACGGCTCGCGCTTCTGGTACGATCACAATTACCTGCTCCGGCGCGATCGTCGTGAGCCCGCCGCTGCGACCGGTCTCGAACTCGCCCATGCCGCGACCTTGCGTTCGCGCCGCTCGGGCCTTGCCATGGAGGTCTGGACGACCGAGCCGGCGCTGCAGGTCTATGACGGCTTTAAGCTGGATACGCCCGTCTCCGGGCTCGACGGCGTGCCCTATGGCGCCTGCGCCGGCATAGCGCTCGAGCCGCAGCACGTGCCGGACTCGCCCAATCTCCCGCATTTCCCCGCGACGGTGCTGCGCCCCGGCGAAGTCTATCGCCAGATCAGCGAATTCAGGTTCGGAGCCTAAGCGGCATGGCCGGCGTCTTCTGTCTCGGTATCGCGACGCTCGACTATGTCTACAGCGTCGAGCGCGTCCCCAACCCCGGCGAGAAGGACCGGGCGCGCGATCTGGTCGTGACCGGCGGCGGCTGCGCCGGCAGCGGCTCGGCCGCGATCGGCCGACTCGGCGGCAAGGCCTGGCTGGCGACGCGCCTAGGCGACGACGCGGTCGGCGACACCATCGTCGGCCAATTGCAGCAGGACGGCGTCGACACCTCGCTCTCGCCACGCTTTCCCGGCTTGCGGTCGCCGGTCTCCTCGATCCTGATCGACGCCCAGGGCGAACGCATGGTCGTCTCCTATACCGACCCGAAGACGCCGCTGACGACCGACTGGCTGCCTGAGGCGCTGCCCGAAGGCGTCGACGGCGTGCTGGTCGATACGCGCTGGGGCGAGGGCTCGCTCGCGGCGCTGCAGCTTGCCCGCCAGGCCGGCGTGCCCGGCGTGATCGATGGCGACCGGCAGCCGACCCATCCGGAGATGGTGACCACCGCCAGCCATGTCGCCTTCAGCGAGAAGGCGCTGAGCGAGATCTCGGGCGGGCAGGAGCCGCGGGCGGCGCTGGAAGCGTTGGCGCGCGAAGCGGAGAACTGGCTGGCAGTGACGCTCGGCCCGCGCGGCGTGCTCTTCATGGAGAATGGCGGCATCGCCCATCTGCCGGCTTTCCCGATCGAGGCGGTCGATACGCTCGGCGCCGGCGATGTCTGGCATGGCGCCTTCGCGCTGGCGTTGGCCGAGGGGCAGGGGGAGCGCCAGGCGGTCCGCTTCGCCTCGGCGGTGGCCGCGATCAAATGCACCCGTTTCGGCGGCCGTGCCGGCACGCCGACGCGCGATGAGGTCGAGCGCTTCCTGGCGGCGCATCCGTAGCGCCGCGATCTGCCCGTTATTTGGGCAGTCGCGGCATCGTGGCCACTTGCCCGGCAAAGGGTAGCGCGGAACACTGCGTCTACCTTCCGCCGACCGACGCCTCCCATGTTCGCGCCTGCGCTGCCGCAATCACCCGAGCCGCTGTTGCCGGACTATGTCCGCGCCGATGGCGGCGTGCGCCTGCGCTTCGGCAAGGTCGGCGCGCGCAGCATGCGGCTGGAGGTCGCCGAGAGCGGCGGCTACCGCGCCCGTTTTCCAATGGCCTATGACGAGCGCTGTGAGGCCGTGCTGATCAATACGGCGGGCGGCATGGCGGGCGGCGACCGCGCCGTCACGCGGATCGCCCTCGATCCCGGTGCGCAGGCGGTCGTGACGACGCAGGCGGCGGAAAAGATCTACCGCAGCCAGGGCAGTGAGACGCGGGTCGAGACCCGGATCGATGTTGCTGATGGCGCCGAACTCGCCTGGCTGCCGCAGGAGACCATCCTGTTCTCCGGTTCCCGCCTGTCGCGCAGCCTCGATGTCGAGCTGGCGGCCGACGCTGGCTTCATCGCCGCTGAGACGCTCTATTTCGGCCGCACCGCCATGGGCGAGAGCCTGTCGCGCGGCCAGCTGCGTGATCGCTGGCGCATCCGTCGCGACGGCCGGCTGGTCTTCGCCGAGGACCTCAGGCTCGACGGCGCCATCGACGCGACCTTGGGTCGCAAGGCGGTCGGGCAGGGCGCGCGGGCCGCCGCGACGGTCCTCGCGGTGGGGCCTGGTCAGCCGGAAAAGCTCGGCGAAATCCGCGCCTTGCTCGCTGACGATCCGGCCTTCACCGAGGTCGAGGCCGGCGCCGGCATCCTCGATGGCTTCCTTCTGATCCGCCTCCTCTCCGCCGATGCGCAGGCGCTGCGTCGCGCCCTCGTCATGCTGCTCGGGCATCTGATCGGCCGTGCGCTGCCGCGCACCTGGTCAATCTGAGGAGAGCGTGATGCTGGCAATCCAGGGACTGAAATGCGTCTATGATACCGGCTCCCGCGGCTGGGCGATCGAGCTCGCGCTGAAGGGCGAAGGCGAAGAAGCCGTGCGCCGCTTCGATGTCGACGGCCCCGAGGATGCCGAGATGCTGATCGAGGCTTTCGACGAGTCGACCTCGAGCAGCTTCGATCCGGCGACGGGCGAAATCGTGTTCGCCTACGAATACGCCACCCTCGACGATGAAGACGAAGAGGACGAGGAAGAGGAAGGCGAAGAGGACGAGGACGGCGAGGAAGAGGACGACGCCGAAGTCTCCGAGGACGAAGCCGACGAAGACGAGAAAGAAAAGGTCAAGGCATGAATCTGACGCCGCGCGAGAAGGACAAGCTCATCATCGCCATGGCTGCCATGGTGGCGAGGCGAAGGCTCGAGCGCGGCGTCAAGCTCAACCATCCCGAAGCCGTCGCGCTGATCACCGACTTCGTGGTCGAGGGTGCGCGCGACGGCAAATCGGTCGCCGAATTGATGGAGGCCGGCGCCCATGTGCTCTCGGCCGATCAGGTCATGGATGGCATCGCCGAGATGCTTCACGACGTCCAGGTCGAGGCGACCTTCCCGGACGGCACCAAGCTCGTCACCGTTCACGAGCCGATCCGCGGTTCCAAGGGCAGGTTGAAGCCGGGTGAGGTGACGACGCTGCCGGGCGATCTCATCCTCAACGAGGGACGCGAGAGCCTGACGCTCACCGTCGCCAACACCGGCGATCGGCCGATCCAGGTCGGTTCGCACTATCATTTCTTCGAGGCCAATCCGGCGCTCGCCTTCGAGCGCGACAGGGCCCGTGGTTTCCGGCTCGATATTCCCGCCGGCACCGCCGTGCGCTTCGAGCCCGGCCAGACCCGCGAGGTCAGGCTTGTCGCGCTCGCCGGCAAGCGCGAGGTCTATGGCTTCCGCCAGGAGGTCATGGGCAAGCTGTGAGGCGGCGCCCGGGACCGCATTTGCGACGAGATTCCGCTTCAGCGTTGTGAGCGTAGCGTTGCCGGCTTCCGTCAGCCCGAGGCAGCTGCCATGCTCGAACGATCCTCAGGCCAGACCGCCATGCAAGACGACGCTGCACTCCCATCGCCCCCGACGCTCGAAAGCGCCAAGGCAAAACGGGGGATCTGCGCCATCAGCGGCGCCGAGCTCAGCCGCAAGAGCCTGATCGCGCTGGGAACCCTGCGGCCCTCGCTGGTCGAGCATATCCGGCGCGACTTTCCCGATCTCGACGACCACAGCCTGATCAGCCTCAAGGAGCTGACGCGTTACCGCACCCGCTATGTCGAGGAGATCCTGCGCGAGGAGCACGGCGAGTACACCGATCTCGACCGGGAGGTCGCCGAGAGCATCGCCCGCCAGGAGACCATCGCCGAGAATGTCGAGGATGATTTCGAGGAGCATCGCACCCTCGGCGAGCGTCTCTCCGACGGGCTCGCCAGCTTTGGCGGCTCATGGGCCTTCCTGATCAGTTTTGGCGTCGTGCTGGCGGTCTGGATGCTGGTCAACGTCGTCGCCGGGACGGGCGCTTTCGACCCTTATCCGTTCATCCTGCTCAACCTCGTGCTGTCCTGCATCGCCGCCATCCAGGCGCCGATCATCATGATGAGCCAGAAGCGGCAGGAGGCGAAAGACCGGCTGCGCTCCTTCAACGACTACCAGGTCAACTTGAAGGCCGAGCTCGAGGTCCGGCACCTGCACGAGAAGGTCGACCATCTGATCACGCGGCAATGGCAGCGTCTCGCCGAGATCCAGCAGGTCCAGCTCGAAATGCTGCAGGAAGCGCAATTGCCGAGGCGCAAGCCGAAGCGGCGCAAGAAGCCGGTGGCCAAGAAGAAGGTTGCTGCGATCCCGGTGGAGGCGCCGGAGCCGGGCTCGTTGGCCTGAAGCTTGCTCCGGGGACGATCAGAGATACGGGGATAAAACGATGCCTTTCGCCTTCCCGCGCAATGCTTATGCCGCGATGTTCGGCCCGACCACGGGCGACACGGTCCGCCTCGGCGACACCGAGCTCGTCATCAGGGTCGAGAAGGACTTCACCACCTATGGCGAGGAGGTGAAATTCGGCGGCGGCAAGGTCATCCGCGACGGCATGGGCCAAAGCCAAGTCCGGAACGCCGACGGCGCGGTCGATACCGTCATCACCAATGCGCTGATCCTCGACCATTGGGGCATCGTGAAAGCCGATATCGGCATCCGGGCCGGCCGCATCTGCGCCATCGGCAAGGCCGGCAATCCCGACATTCAGGCCGGCTTCGGCAATTTCGCGCCTGACGAGACGATCATCGTCGGCCCCGGCACCGAGGTCATCGCCGGCGAGGGCAAGATCGTCACCGCCGGCGGCTTCGACAGCCATATCCATTTCATCTGCCCGCAGCAGATCGAGGATGCGCTGATGAGCGGGCTGACCACCATGCTGGGCGGCGGTACCGGCCCGGCCCATGGCACGCTGGCGACGACCTGCACGCCGGGACCTTGGCATCTCGGCCAGATGATCAAGGCGGCCGAGGCCTTCCCGATGAACCTCGCCTTCGCCGGCAAGGGCAATGCCGCGCTGCCCGGCGCGCTCATCGAGATGATCGAGGCCGGGGCCTGTGCGCTCAAGCTGCACGAGGACTGGGGCACGACGCCGGGCGCGATCGACAACTGCCTTTCGGTCGCCGACGAATACGACATCCAGGTGATGATCCACACCGACACGCTGAACGAGTCGGGCTTCGTCGAGGACACGGTCGCGGCCTTCAAGGGCCGCACCATCCACGCCTTCCATACTGAGGGGGCGGGCGGCGGCCATGCACCGGATATCATGAAGGTCGCCGGGCTGCCGAACGTGCTGCCGTCCTCGACCAATCCGACCCGGCCCTTCACCGTCAACACGCTCGACGAGCATCTCGACATGCTGATGGTCTGCCATCATCTGTCGCCGTCGATCCCGGAGGATCTCGCTTTCGCCGAAAGCCGCATCCGCAAGGAAACGATCGCGGCCGAGGACATCCTGCACGATCTCGGTGCGCTCTCGATGATGTCCTCGGATAGCCAGGCCATGGGCCGCATCGGCGAGGTCATCACCCGCACCTGGCAGACCGCGCACAAGATGAAGGTCCAGCGCGGCCCGCTGCCGCAGGACGCCGGCACCGGCTCCGACAATTTCCGCGCCAAGCGCTATGTCGCCAAGTACACGATCAACCCCGCGATCTCGCATGGCATATCCAGGCATATCGGCTCGATCGAAGTCGGAAAGCTCGCCGATCTCGTCGTCTGGTCGCCCGCCTTCTTCGGCGCCAAGCCCGATCTCGTCGTCAAGGGTGGCATGATCGCGGCTGCCCCGATGGGCGATCCCAACGCTTCGATCCCGACGCCGCAGCCGGTGCATTACCGGCCGATGTTCGGCGCCTTCGGCAAGGCGGTGACGTCAACCTCGCTGGTCTTCGTCTCGCAGGCTGCGATGGCGAACGGGTTGAAGGACAGGCTCGGCACCGACAAGGAGATGGTCGCGGTCGAGAACACCCGCGGCGGCATCTCCAAGAAGAGCATGATCCACAACGACGCGACGCCGGACATCCAGATCGATCCGGAGACCTATGCGGTGGTCGCGGATGGCGAATTGCTGGTCTGCGAACCGGCGAAGGAATTGCCGCTGGCGCAGCGGTATTTCCTGTTCTGAGACGCAAGGGGGCGGGAACATCGCCGGTCACCTCGACGTTCCCTCCCATCGCAGATCAGGGAGGGAACCATGGCCAAGACTAAGACCGCCGGCCCCAAGGGTCAGCAGCCCGAAGCGCTTGCGACCTTTGCCGCCAGCGCCCGCAATGACGGCAAGAAGCCGAAGGAGATCGGGCTCGAAGCCACCAGGGCGACAAAGCCGCTGAAGACCTCCCCGGAAAAGAAGCAGGACGCTGCGACGAAGGTCCTGCGCGAAGGCGTGCTCGGCAAGGATCAGGGCGCCGACGAGGCGATCGACAAGCTGCCGGACAGGACGCGCCGGCACTGAGCGGCGGGCACCCTCTGCGGTTGACACCTGCGGGGCCTCTCTTTCTTGTAGGCGGCTAAAGAAAATCAGCCGTCCAGGGAGGTTGCCTTGTTCCGTCTTTCCCATGCTGCTGTGCTGGCCGGCACGGCTTTCGCTGCCTTTGCGACGCCTGCTGCCGCGCAGGGCCAGGTCACCGTCTACTGCTCGATCCTCGAAGAGCAGTGCCGTGAGGGCGCCTCGATCTTCGAGAAAGCGGCCGGCATCAAGGTCCAGATGGTGCGCAAAAGCACCGGCGAGGTCTATGCCCAGGTCAAAGCCGAGGCGACCAATCCGCGCGGCGACGTCTGGTGGGGCGGGCCGGGAGAGCCGCATCTGCAGGCGGCCGACGAGGGCTTGCTCGACGAATACAAGTCGCCCAAGCTGCCGGAGCTGCATGATTGGGCCAGGCGCCATGCCGAGCAGTCGAAGTTCCGCACCTCCGGCATTTACCTCGGCGTGCTCGGCATCAGCTACAACCTCGAGACCCTGAAAGGCAAGAAGCTAGCTGAGCCGAAATGCTGGGCCGATTTGCTCGACCCCAAGTTCAAGGACGAGGTCCAGATCGCCGATCCCAGCTCGTCCGGCACGGCCTATGTCTTCCTGGCGACGACCGTCCAGCGCCTCGGCGAGGACAAGGGCTTCGAGTTCCTCAAGAATCTGCACAAGAACATCAGCCAGTACACCAAGTCCGGCATCGCCCCGGTCAAGGCGACGGCGCTCGGCGAGACGGCGGTCGGCATCGCCTTCATGCACGACATGCTGACGCAGAAGCTGCAGGGCGCGCCGATCGGCATCGTCGCCCCTTGCGAGGGGACAGGCTATGAAACCGGCTCGGTCTCGGTAATCAAGGGCGGCAAGAATGCCGAGGCGGCGCGCAAGTTCGTCGATTTCACGCTCTCGCCGGAGGCGCAGGACATCAACGCCAAGCTCAAGATCAACTCGATCCCCTCTAACAGGAATTCCAAGCTCTCGCCCGATGCGCCGAAATTCGAGGAGATCAAGCTGATCGACTACGATACCCCGCGCTGGGGCAGCCCGGCCGAACGCTCGCGCCTCCTCAAGAAGTTCGACGACGAGGTGAAGGCGCTGCCGCGCTGAGTGCAGCTGCGTTTAGTAGCATTGGCCGGAGCCAGTGCTACTAAACCGCTGTTGTTGCGGGGTGCAGGAGATCACCGCACCGGCGGGGCGTATTGCAGGCCGCCCTGCGTCCACAGCCGGTTCATGCCGCGCGGCAGGTTGAGCGGCGATTTCGCGCCGAGATGCCGGTCGAAGCTCTCGCCGTAATTGCCGACCGCCTTGACGATACGCACCACCCAGTCGTTGGTGAGGCCGAGGCCCTCGCCGAACTTCCCCTCGGCTCCGAGCAGGCGCTTGATCTCGGGATTGGGCGACTTCACCATCTCGTCGACATTGGCCTGGGTGATGCCGAACTCCTCGGCGTTCAGCATGGCGTAGACGGTCCAGCGCACGATATCGAACCAGCCATCGTCGCCCTGGCGGACCCAGGGGCCGAGCGGCTCCTTCGAGATCATCTCGGGCAGGAGGTCGTGCTCGGCCGGGGCCTTGAGTTTCATCCGGTTCGCTGCCAGCTGCGACAGGTCGGTTGTGTAGGCATCGCAGCGCCCGGCCTCATAGGCCTGAATCGTCTCATCGAGCCCGGCATAGGCGATGACTTCGTATTTCATCCCGTGATTGCGGAAATAGTCGGCGAGGTTGAGCTCGGTCGTGGTGCCCTGCGCCACGCAGATCGAGGCGCCGTTGAGCGCTTTGATGTCCTTCACGCCCGTGCTCTTGCGCACGAGGAAGCCTTGGCCGTCGAAATAGTTGATCGCGGTGAAGTTGAGGCCGAAGCCGGCGTCGCGGCCGAGCGTCCAGGTCGTGGTGCGCGAGAGCACGTCGATCTCGCTGCTTTGCAGCACAGTCAGCCGGTCCTTCGAGGCGAGCGAGATGTACCTCGCCTTCTCTTGGTCGTTGAAGATCGCCGCGGCCAGGGCTCGGCAAAGATCGGTGTCGAAACCGCGCCATTGCCCCTGGGCATCGGGAAGCGAGAAGCCGGCGACGCCTTGGCTCGTTCCGCAGATCAGCTGGCCGCGCTGCTTGATGCGCTCCAGCGTCGTCTGGGCCTGGGCGGCCAGCGGAAGCGCCGCCGCGAGGCAAAGCCCTGCCAGGGCGCTGCCGAAATTGCGGGCGCGCCGTGCTGAAATTCTGAGCATGAGATTCCCCTGATTATTGGCCGGTCGATCTAACAGGCTCGCCGACGGACGAGCCAGAGGTATTTATGCGGCTAATCGATTGGGTGGTGCATCCGGGGGCGCATCTCCCGCGTATTGGATGGGCCTGTAACTATGGAGACCCGTCCAGCATGTCCGATCCCGTTCTCGTCATCGCCCGCGCCAAGGTCAGCTTCGCCGAGCGCGAGCGCTTCATGGCGGCGGCACGCGATTGCATCGCGGCAACGCGCCGCGAGCAGGGCTGCCTCGGCTACGACATCTATGAAAGCGCGACCGAGCCCGGCCAGTTCGTCAGCTTCGAGAGCTGGGAGGTGCGTGCTGATATCGACCGGCACATGCAGCAGCCGCACCTTCGGTCCTTCCTCGCCATCGTCGGGACTTGCGTCAGCGTCGCTCCAGTGATCGAAGTGGTGGAACCGCGATCGGTCGATCGCCTCTGATCCATTTCGCCACGGGTTTCGTCATGCAGCGCGCCATCTCCGTCGTCCGCAAGGCCGCGGTCAAGCAGGACCGGGTCGTCGAGACCCTCACCCTCGACCATGAGGATCGCAACCGCCGCCGCGTTGCGCTGAAAGGCGATGGTGGGCAGGATATCCTGCTCGATCTCGACAAGCCGACCGCGCTGAATGACGGCGATGCGGTCAAGCTTGAGGACGGCTCGCTCGTCCTGATCAAGGCGGCCGCGCAGAAGCTGATCGAGATCACCGCCGAGAATCCGCTGCGGCTGGCGCGCGTCGCCTGGCATATCGGCAACCGCCACACCCCGGCCGAGATCACTGCGACCGCGATCTATATCGAGCACGACCATGTGCTGGCCGAGATGGTCCGCGGCCAGGGCTGCGCGATGACCGATGTCGAGCGGCCGTTCCAGCCTGAGCGCGGCGCCTATGACCATGATCACGCCGATTGCGGCCATGACCATCACGGGCACCATCATCACGATCACGGTCATGAGCATGGCCACGACCACGGCCATTCCCATGCCGGCCACAGTCATGATCATGGCCACGAGCATGAGCACGCACATGAGCACGCCCATGGCGCCTCCTGCGGCTGCGGCCACGATCACCACCATCATGACGATCACGGCCACAAGCACGACCATGGCCATCATGGCCATGAGCATGGCCACAAGGGCCACAAGCACGATCACTGAGCCATGCAGGGCGCGCTCCTGCCCCTGATGATCTGGCTCTCGCCGGCCTTCCCGGTCGGCGGCTTCGCCTATTCGCACGGGCTGGAATGGGCTTTCGAGGTCGGCGATCTCACCGACGTCGATGGCCTCGCCGACTGGCTCGATGCCCTCATCGAGCACGGAGCCCTGCGCAACGACCTCATCCTCTTCGCCGCGTCCTGGCGTGCCAGCGGCGCGGACGACGCGAAGGCGCTGCGGGAGATCGCCGAACTGGCGCTCGCCCTGGCGAATTCGGCCGAGCGCCGGCTCGAGACGGTGACCCAGGGCAATGCCTTCGTCTCGGCGATCGCCGCCTCCTGGCCGTGCGCATCCATCGAGGGGCTGCGCGCCGCCTGGCCGGGCGACGTCGCCTATCCCATCGCGGTCGGCGTCGCCGCCAGCGGCCATGGCCTGCCGTTGCAGCCATCGCTCGAGGCCTTCGCGCTCGCCTTCGTCGCCAATCTCGTCTCAGCCGCCGTCCGGCTCGGCATCATCGGCCAGACCGACGGCCAGAGGGTCATCGCCCGGCTGACTCCGGTTCTGCATGAGGCGGCCGTTCGGGCTGAGGCCATGACGCTCGACGACCTCGGCGGCTGCGTCTTCCGCTCCGATCTCGCCTCGCTGCGGCACGAGACCCAGTATTCGCGGCTGTTCCGCTCGTGACCGCCGCCATCGCCATCATATTGGCATTGCTCCTGGCCGTGATCGCCGGCCTGCATGCCTATTGGGGCCGGGGCGGGCTCTGGCCGGCGACGAATGAGCAGGAGCTGATCGCCACCGTCATCGGCAATGCCGGGGCGAAGCGCATGCCGTCGCCCGGCCTGTGCCTGCTGGTCGCGCTGGCTATTGCTGTGACGGCAATCTGGCCGCTGCTTCTGGTGCAGGTATCTGGCACGGCCTCCCTACGACCGCTACTCCAGCTCGGCGGCTACGCGATCATGGCGGTGTTCTTGCTTCGCGGCGTCGCCGGCTTCCTGCCGGTCTGGCGGCGGCTGCATCCGCGCGAGCCATTCGCCAGCTATGATCGCCGCTATTACTCGCCGCTCTGCCTGCTGATCGCCGCGGGCTACGCGGTACTGCTCCTGCAAGGACCCTGATTGATGACCCGCTCACCCCACGGCCCCTTGCGCGTCGGCATCGGCGGCCCGGTCGGCTCCGGCAAGACCGCGCTGATGGAAGCGCTCTGCAAGCGCATGCGCGACCGCTACGAGATCTGCGCCATCACCAACGACATCTACACCAAGGAGGACGCCCGCATCCTCACCGTCTCCGGCGCCCTGCCGGAGGAACGGATCATGGGCGTCGAGACCGGTGGCTGCCCGCATACCGCGATCCGCGAGGATTGCTCGATCAACCTCGCCGCAGTCGCGGAGATGCGCGGCAAGTTCCCCTCGCTCGACCTGATCCTGATCGAATCCGGCGGCGACAATCTCGCCGCGACCTTCTCGCCCGAGCTGGCGGACCTCACGATCTACGTGATCGACGTCGCCGCCGGCGAGAAGATCCCGCGCAAGGGCGGGCCAGGCATCACCCGCTCCGACCTGCTCGTCATCAACAAGACCGACCTCGCCCCGCATGTCGGCGCGGATCTTGCTGTGATGGACCGGGACTCGAAGACCATGCGCGGCAAGCGCCCCTATGCCTTCACCAATACGCGGGCGGGGGAGGGCGTTGACCTGGTCGTCGACTTCATCGAGACCGCCGGCGGGTTGAAAGCGCCGGCCCAGAGCTGAAGATAGGACCTGACGATGCGCGCGACCGGATCTCTTGCCATGCTGCTCACCCTCGTTTCGGCCCCGGCCTTCGCCCATACCGGCGCTGGGCCGGTCGATGGCTTCGTTCACGGGCTGGTGCATCCGCTGACCGGGCTCGACCATGTGCTGGCCATGGTCGCAGTCGGCCTCTGGGCCGGGCTCGTCGGTGGCAAGGCGCGCATCGCCTATCCGGCGGCCTTCGTCGGCACGATGGCGCTGGCCGGCGCCTGGGGCATGTCGGGCGGCACTCTGCCGGGCGTCGAGATCGGCATCGCCTTCTCGGTGATCATCCTCGGTGCCGCGGTCGCGCTGAAGGCCTCGCCGCCGCTCGCTGCTGGCACACTCGCCTGCGGCATCCTCGCCATCTTCCACGGCTTCGCCCATGGCGCCGAATTGCCGGAGAACGCCAGCGGGCTTGCCTATGCAGCCGGTTTCATCGTCGCGACGGCCGCGCTCCACCTCGTCGGCATCCTGCTGGCCGGCGCTCTCGCCACCCGCGCGCCGCTTTTCGCCCGCGTCGCCGGCGGCGGGCTCGTCCTTGCAGGCGTCGCGCTCCTCGCCAGCTGAGGCGAGCGTCATCGCCATGTCATAAGGAGCAGCCAAGCGCGCCGTCCTTTCAGAGACGGAGGCGGGGCATGAGTCTGCATATAACCGGCGGCGAGGTGCTGACCGACGCGCTCGTCCGTGCCGACGTCGTCACAGAAGGGGAGGCCATCGCCGCACTGGACGGCGCCGCTCCGGCCAGGGCGCTGCAAATCGACGCCACCGGCCTCTACGTCCTGCCCGGCATCGTCGACTGCCATGGCGACGCCTTCGAACGCCACATCATGCCGCGGCCGAGCGTCTCCTTCGACATCGATCTCGCTTTGCGCGACGCCGACCGCGCCATCCTGGCGAGCGGCATCACCACGGCCTTCCACGGCGTCACCTGGTCCTGGGAACCCGGCCTGCGCGGTGCCGACAACGCCCGCCAACTGGTCGAGCGGATCGCGGCGCTGAAGCCCGAGCTCGGCGCCGACACGCGCTTCCACCTGCGCCACGAGACCTTCAATCTCGCCGCCGAGGCCGAGATCGTCGACTGGCTCGGCACTGGCCGTGTCGGCGTGCTCGCCTTCAACGACCATACCGGCGGCATCCTGAAATCGAGCAGCCGGCCGGGCAAGGTCGCCAAAATGGTCGAGCGTACCGGGCTGACGCATGAGGACTTCATGGCGCTGGCCGAGAATGTCTGGGCGCGCAAGGACGAGGTCCCGGGCTCGATCGAGCGGCTAGCGGCGGCGGCACGCGCTGCCGGTGTGCCCGTCATGTCGCATGACGACATGACCCCTGAGATGCGGCGCTGGTATCGCGGCCTTGGCGTCACCGTCGCCGAATTCCCGATCAACGAGGCGACGACACGCGAGGCCGCCGCCCATGGCGAGGCGGTCGTCTTCGGCGCGCCGAACGTGGTGCGCGGCGGCTCACATCTTGATTGCCCGGCGGCCGAGGCGATGGTGCGGGCAGGGCTCTGCACCATCCTGGCTTCGGACTATTATTATCCGGCCCTGCCGCTCGCGCCCTTTATCCTCGTGCGCAAGGGCGCCGCGGATTTCGCCACCGCCTGGCGCCTGGTCTCGCAGGGGCCGGCAGAGGCGCTTGGGCTGACTGATCGCGGCCTGATCGCGCCCGGCAAGCGCGCCGACCTCGTCCTGGTCGCACCGGAGCCGCAGCCGCGCGTCGTCGCGACGATTTCCGGGGGTAGGCTGGTGCATCTGGCGGATCAGCGCATTCTCGCCTGATCGACCTCGCTGGTTGCCGGCCACGTCGCTGCAACCTAGGATTTCAGCCTGCGGGCAAGGGGAGAGGACGATGGCGCGCTGGTCCGACTCGATGAAGCTGTCCGAGTACAAGGAATACGAGACCTATCTGCTGGTCCCGGGCGTCTACGAGATCGGCTATATCCAGCGCGAGACCTTCTACCCGAAATATATCGGCAAGGCGCCGGTGACGCTCTACCAGCGCATCCGCACCTATGGGCGCGATCTCGGACGCAGCTCCCACAACCGCTTCATCCGCGAGCTGGTCGAGGTCAACTATCACCGTCTCTGGTTTCATGTCATCCGCGTCAGCCGCCCCGGCGGGGCGGCGCTGCGCGAGGCTCTGCTGATGAACCGGCTGAGCATCGGTGAGGGCGGCCTCTACGAATGGAACTGCCGCTACGAATACGCGCCGCTGACTGAGGCGGGGTATGTGCTGAGGTAGGCCTAGGCCGTTGGGACCTTCGTTGACGAACGGCAGCTCGACGCTCATCATTTACTGACCTGGTCGGAATCGGCCAACTTGAAAGCATTCCCTTGAACCAACTCGTCGGTATAGGCCTATACACGCCTGCGGAGGCAGCTCGCCTTGTCGCAGTGCCTGCCGCGAAGATATCGCGGTGGTTGACCGGGCATTACATGAAAGGTCGGTTCTACGAGCCGCTCTGGCGTTCTCAGATCGATTTGCAGGATGACAAAGTCTATCTCGGTTTTCGCGATTTGATGGAGGTCCGCGTCGCAAACGCGCTCATGGGGGTTGGTGTCAGCGCAATCCGTGTCCGAGCTGCAATTGAAATGGCGCGCGAGGTCTACGGAGTAGAGCGGCCGCTCTCAACCGAGAGTTTCCGCCACAATGGCCGCGATATTTTCATGAAGGTAATTGACCGCGACGCCAACGGTGCGGAACGGGAGCAGCTCCTTAATACGTTTCGGCGGCAGTATGAATTTACAGCGGTCGTCGAGCCGTCTCTGAAGCACATCGAATTCGATAATGCCGGGACGCCGCGGCTGTGGTGGCCTAAAGGCAAGGGTACCCAGATCGTCGTCGACCCGGCTCGCGCTTTCGGCCAACCCATAGACGCTTCATCAAGCGTGCCAACGTCTGTTCTTGCAGCAGCAGGGCGATATCAAGGCGTGGAAATGGCGGCGAAAGCCTATGACGTCACGGCGGCGGCGATCCGCCGGTCCATGAAGTTCGAGGATGAAATCGCGGTGAGGCTTGCCGCTTGAAGGTGCTGCTCGACAACTGCCTAGCACCGGTATTTGCGAGCACCCTCGATGGGTTCGTCAGTCATTTCGGACACCGCGCATTCCACATTAAGGATATGAATGAGCTGCCACGTGGCCGCGATACTGCGGACCTCGAATGGATAGAATTCCTGCGCGCATCGAATGATCTGTGGATCTTCATATCGGGCGATGGCCGCATTCTAAAGAACAAGGCTGAGCGCGCAGCGCTCCGCTCCGCCGGCCTCCATGGCTTCGTGCTAGCGCCAGCGTACCAGAAAGCTCCATTGCCTCAGGTTGCAGCTACTCTCGTATGGCGTTGGCCGGATATTATCAAAGTAACGGAACTTCTGGCGCCACCCGCGATGCACGAGATACCTATCGGCAAGGCAACGAAGTTGCGCCAATTGCCGATATAGGCAGTTCGATTTCTACTCAGCTCGCATACCCTTTCATACTCGCCAGCGCCGTCATCACGCCGCGCAGCTCCGCCAGACCACGCAGGCGGCCGACCGCCGGATAGCCGGGGAAAGAGCCCTTCTTGGCGTCGTCGAGCAATTCATGGCCGTGGTCGGGGCGCATCGGGATGCGCCAGTGCTTCCAGCCGGCGGCCTTGCGCCGCGTCTGCTCGGCCATCAGCGCGTCGACCAACGCGACCATGTCGGTGTCGCCGCCGAGATGCTCGGCCTCCATGAAGGAGCCGTCCGGGTCCTTGGCGACGTTACGCAGATGCGCGAACCAGATCTTGTCGGCGAAGCGGCGCGCGATCCCCGGCACGTCGTTCTTCGGATTGGCGCCGAGCGAGCCGGAGCAGAGGGTGAGCCCGTTCGAGGGGCTGTCGACCGCGCCGAGGATGAAGGCGATATCGTCCTCGTTCGAGCAGATGCGCGGCAGGCCGAAGAGCGGCCGCGGCGGGTCGTCCGGATGGATGCACATGCGGATGCCGACCTCTTCCGCGGTCGGGATGACCGCTTCGAGGAAGCGCTTGAGGTTGGCGCGCAGGCCGTCATGGCTCATATCGGCATAGCGCGCGAGGATGCGCTTCAGGCCCGCCACGTCGTAGCGGTCATAGGCGCCGGGCAGGCCGGCCATGATGTTAGCCATCAGCTTAGTGCGGTCGGCCTCGGAGGAGCGCTCGAACCAGGCCTTGGCCTTGTCCATGACCTCGGCCGAATGGCCTTCGTCGGCGCCCGGCCGCTGCAGCATGAAATGGTCGACGACGACATATTCGTGCAGGTTGAAGCGCAGCGCCGTGCCGCCGCCGGGCAACGGCTGGGCGAGGTCGGTGCGGGTCCAGTCCAGCACCGGCATGAAGTTGTAGCAGACCACCTCGATGCCGCAGGCGGCGAGATTGCGCAGCGACTGGCGGTAATTGGCGAAGATGCTCTCGAGGTCGCCTTCGCCGATCTTGACGTCCTCGTGGATGGGCAGGCTCTCGACCACCGACCAGCGCAGGCCGAAGCTCTTGTCGGCTTCGATGATCGCCTTGCGCTTTTCGATTTCCTCGACACTCCAGACCACGCCATAGGGGATCTGATGGAGCGCGTTGACGATGCCGCGCGCGCCCGCCTGCCGGGCCTGGGCGAGCGTCACCACATCGTCCGGGCCGAACCAGCGCCAGGTCTGTTCCATCGTCTCTGTCCTTTTTAGGCGCCGTCTGTCGCGGCTTCGTCAGGTGGGTTTGCTGAGCCCGCCATTCGCGGCGAAGGCGTCGACATGGTCGCGCGCGATCGTCTCGATGGCGTCGAAGACGGTGCGCAGATGCGCCCGCATGGTGCGCTCGGCCTTGGCCACGTCGCCAGCGCTGACCGCTTCCGCGATCTGGCGGTGCTCGTTCAAAATCATCTCCGACCAGCCGCCGGTATCGAGCGACAGGCAGCGCACCCGGTCGAGCTGGGCCTTGACGCTCTCGATCAGGCCCCAGACGGACGGATGGCCGGAGAGCCGCGCCAGCTCCGCATGGAATTCCTCGTCGCCGCGGAAGAAACCGGCGCGGTCACCCTCGACGAGCGCCTGCTCCTGCTGCTGGATGGTGGCTGCGAGGGCGGTTTTACCCGCGTCGTCAATGTTCTGCGCCGCCAGCACGACCGTTCGGCATTCCAGCGTCTCGCGCACGAACTGGCTGTCATAAACCGCGGCGAGGTCGATCGGCGCGACGAAGGTGCCGACCTGCGGCACGACCACGAGGAAGCCGTCCTCGACCAGCCGCTTGAACGACTCGCGCACCGGCGTGCGGCTGACGCCGAACTGCAGGGCCATGCGCGCTTCCGAGATCGACTCGCCCGGACGCAGCACCGCGTTCAGGATGTCGCCGCGCAACGCCCGGTAGATCTGGTCGGTGCTCTGTCTCGCCGCGGCGATGCCCATTGCCAAGCTCTTGTTCACTAGTATACTAGGATACCGGCTCGAACGGAGGCGTCAACTCCGAAAGCCGCGAATTCAATAGAAGCCGGTGCTAAAAGTGCCGCAAGAGCCCGCTTTTCACGGGCTGGGGAAACAGCAGGCGGCGAGGCCGCCGGGAGGGGAGATCATGGTCCAGGATACGATCCATCGCCGTACATTCCTCGGCGGCGTCGCTGGCATGGCCGGTATCGCGGCCGCGCCCGGAGCCTTTGCTCAAACGCTCAAGCTGCCGGCGTCCCCGCTGACGATCAGCGTTATCGACGTCGGCGGCGCGCTTGCGCTGGTCCAGACGCCGCTGGAGAACTACCCCAAGGCAAATCCCAAGGCCGTCTCGCGGATGGTCTTCACCAAGGCGCCCGCGCCCGAATTGCCAGCCAAGCTGAAGGCGCAGCAGGATGCCGGCCGCCTCGATATCGACTTCGTCATCGGCGGCCTCGACGTGCTCTCTGCCGGCATCGACCAGAAGCTCTGGGTCGAATTGCTGCCGCGCTTCGCCGCCGACCTGCCCAAGCCCGATGACATCTACCTGAAGCCGGCGCTCGCCATGCACAATCTCGGGCGCGGCCAGGCCATGGCGATGGTCTATTATCCGTCCGGCCCGCTGCTCGAATACATGCCCGACAAGGTCAAGACCCCACCGACCACGGCGCAGGAGCTGCTCGACTGGACGAAGCAGAACAAGAACCGCTTCCTCTATGCCCGCCCGGCCAATTCCGGCCCCGGCCGCACCTTCATCATGGGCTTGCCCTACATCCTCGGCGACAGCGATCCCAAGGATCCGGCCAAGGGCTGGGACAAGACCTGGGCCTATCTAAAGGCGCTGGGCGAGAACATCGAATATTATCCCGGCGGCACCGGCGCGACGATGAAGGAGCTCGGCGACGGCTCGCGCGACATCATCGTCAGCACGACCGGCTGGGACATCAACCCGCGTGTCCTCGGCGTCGTGCCGAAGGAGGCGAAGATCCAGGCGCTAAAGGGTTTCCACTGGGTCACGGACGCCCAGTACATGATGATCCCCAAGGGCGTCTCCGACGAGAAGCTCGCCGTGCTGCTCGACCTGATCCGCCACATGCTGACGCCGCAGCAGCAGGCCTATACCTATGACGAGGGCTATTTCTATCCGGGCCCGGCGGTGAAGGACGTGCCGCTCTCGATGGCGCCGGAGTCGAGCCAGAAGGCGATCCGCGAATACGGCCGGCCGGAATACGACAAGCTGATCGCGGATAACCCGATGGAGACCCCGCTCGAGCCCGAGAAGATGGTCGTCGCCTTCCGCATCTGGGACGAGCAGGTCGGCGGCGCCAAGCGCAAATAGCCTTTGCTGACATCAACGAGCAGGCCGGTTCTTGACCGGCCTGCCGCCTTGCTGTCGCTCGTCGGCAGCTACCAGTCCATCCGTTCGAACTTGATGGTCCTTCATGTCGATACACGCCGCGAATTTCCGCGAACTCAGGCTCGACCGGCTCTGCCGCGATTTCGGGACGCATAACGCCGTCAAGGACGTCTCGCTGACGATCAAGCAGGGCGAGTTCATCGCGCTGCTCGGTCCGTCGGGCTGCGGCAAGTCGACGACGCTGAACCTGATCGCCGGCCTCTTGCCCGCGACCGGCGGCGGCATCTGGCTCGACGAGAAGCGCATCGATCCGCTCCGCCCGGAGGAGCGTGGCTTCGGCATGGTCTTCCAGAGCTACGCGCTCTTCCCGCACATGACCGTGCGCAAGAATATCGGCTTCGGCCTCAAGATGCGCGGCATGCCCAGGGCCGAGAGCGACCAGCGCGTCGCGGAAGCCGTCGCGCTGGTCCGCCTGCAGGGCCAGGAGGCTAAGCTGCCCGGCCAGCTCTCCGGTGGCCAGCAGCAGCGTGTCGCCATCGCCCGCGCCATCGCAGTGCAGCCGCCGCTCGTGCTGATGGACGAGCCGCTCTCCAATCTCGATGCCAAGCTGCGTCTCGAGATGCGCGCCGAGATCCGGCGCATCCACAACACGCTCGGCGCGACCACCATCTACGTCACGCACGACCAAGAGGAGGCGCTCTCGCTCGCCGACCGGATCGTGGTCATGCGCGATGGCGAGATCCGCCAGGTCGGCGGGCCGGAGGATTTGTTTTCGCGGCCGGACCACATCGACGTCGCCGAGTTCATGGGCTTCCGCAACAAGGTCGCCGGCCGCGTTGCCTCCGTCACTGAGGGGCTGGCGACGGTCACATGCGGCGAAGTCGGCGTCACCGGACGCGTAAGATCGCAAGTCGTGGCCGGGCAGGGCGCCCATATCTCGATCCGCCCCGAGGACCTGCATCCGGTCGCGGACGGTGCTCCGGGGCTCAAGGCCAAGGTCGTCTCGACCGAATTCCATGGCCGCGAATTCGTCGGTTTTGCGCGGATGGCGGACGACACGCCGCTGACTTTCCTGGCCGATAGCCGTATCGCTCCCGGCACCGAGATCCGCCTCGCCGCAGCTCCGGATCGCGTCCTCGTCTTCGGAGAGGGCGCATGAGCACCGTGCCAGGCGCTGCGTCCAGCATCGCCGAGATTCCGCTCAAGCAGCGCCTCGCCGCGCGGGGCCTCGACGGGCTGACCCTGCTCGTCCTGCCGGCGGTGATCTTCCTGCTGGCGCTGTTCATCTACCCGTTCTTCTACGGGCTGTTCCTGTCCTTCAATCCGAAGGCGGGCGGGGCGCTGGCGAACTACCAGCGCTTCTTCTCGGATTCCTTCCTCTACGGCACGATCGCGACCACGCTCTGGCTCGCCATGCCGGTGACGATCCTGACGCTGCTGCTGGCGATCCCGATCGCCTTCCGCGTCAGGCTGATGGAGAACCAGCGCCTGCTCACCACCATCCTGGTGATTCCGATCACGCTCGGCACCGTGCTGGTTGCGGAAGGGCTCCTGAACTATCTCGGCCCGCAGGGTTGGTTCAACCGGACGCTGATGGCGATCGGCCTGATCTCAAGCCCGGTGAAGCTCCTGCACAATTACTGGGGCGTGATGATCTCGCTGGTCATCACCGGCTTTCCCTTCACCTTCCTCTTGACCCTGTCCTATCTCAGCGGCGTCGATCCGGCGCTGGAGCAGGCCGGCGCGACGCTCGGCGCCGGCCCATGGGAGCGCTTCAAGCACATCCTCCTGCCGCTGCTGCTGCCTGGCCTCGCGATCACCTTCTGCCTCAGCTTCGTCCAGGCCTTCTCGGTCTTTCCCTCGGCGGTGCTGTTAGGGGCGCCTGCGGGTCCTACGCGCGTCATTTCGATCGCCGCCTACCAGGCCGCCTTCGAGGAATACGACTACTCGATGGCCTCGGCCGTCGCGATGATCATGGGCGTGGTCCAGCTCGCAATCGTCGTCGCGGTTCTGGGCCTGCGCGGGATGCTCTATCGCGGCCCGGCCGGCGGCGGGAAGGGCTGATCCGATGGTCAAGGACACCCGCCTTTCCACCAAGCTCTGGGCCGCGGCCAACTGGACGCTGATCGGCTTCTTCATCGTCAACCTGTTCGGCATGATCGCGGCGGTGGTGACGAGCTCGTTCTCGACACGCTGGCTGCGCTCCTGGCTGCCGGATGGCTGGACGACGCGCTGGTATGGCGCCGCCTGGAGCGAGTTCCAGCTCGGCGACGTGCTCACGGTCACCTTCCAGATCGTCTTCCTCGTCGTCTTCTTGTCAGGGTTGATCGGCGTACCCGCTGCCTATGCGCTGGCGCGGCGCGATTTCCCCGGCAAGAAGCTGGTGATGCTGCTCTTCCTGCTGCCGCTGCTGGTTCCGCCGATCACCTTCGGCATCCCGCTCGCGACCGTGCTCTACCGCACCGGCCTCGCCGGCTCGATGTCGGGCGTGGTGCTCGCTAATCTCGTGCCGACGGTGCCTTTCGTCATCCTGGTGATGATCCCGTTCATCGAGCAGATCGACACCAAGATCGAGGCGGCGGCGCGCGTCTTCGGCGCCAACACCTTCAAGCTCTTCGTCTACGTGCTGCTGCCGCTGCTGATGCCCGGCATCCTCGCCGCGCTGCTGCTCGTGCTGGTCCGCACGATCGCGATGTTCGAGCTGACCTTCCTCACGGCCGGCCCGACCAGCCAGACCCTGGTCGTCGCGCTCTATTACGCCGTCTTCGCCGCCGGCGTGCGCGCCGTGCAGTCGATCGACGCCATGGCGGTGATCTACATGGTGACGACGCTGATCTGGCTCATCATCGCGCTGCGCTTCGTCAACCCGACGCAGATCGTGGCGCGGGCGAAGCGCTAGGCTGGAACATCCGGCCACGTCCCGCATTCCTCCGCAGCCGGTCGAGCTGCGGAGGCGCTGATGGTCACGAAGGGCAAGGGAAGCGCCGCAGCGAGCAAGGGCCGCCTGCGCCGCGTCAGCGTCGATGACCTCACCATCCGCCGCGTCAGGGTCGGCCGCAATTTCGGCTATCGCGATGCCGATGGCGGCAGGATCACCGATGACGAGACGCTCGCCCGCATCCGCTCACTGGCGATCCCGCCGGCCTACCAGGATGTGCTGATCGCCGCTGATCCGCGCGCCCACCTCCAGGCGGCCGGCCGCGACGACGCCGGGCGTATCCAGCACCGCTATCACCCCGATTGGGAGAAGGTGCGCGAGCGCCGAAAGCTGAAGCGCCTCGGCCGCCTGATCGACGCGCTGCCGAAACTGCGCGAGCGCATCGCTGCCGATCTGAAGGATCGCACGCTGACACGCGCCAAGGCGCTCGCCTGCGCTGCCGCGATCATCGATCGCTGCCATATCCGCGTCGGCAACGAGGTCTATGCCCGCACCAACGGTAGCCATGGCGCCTCAACCCTGCTCAAGCGCCACGTCTCCGTCGACGGCAGGCATGTCGCGCTCTCCTTCCGTGGCAAGGGCGGCAAGGACGTCGCCTGCGGGCGTGACGACGCCCCGCTTGCCCGTGCCCTGACGCGGTTGAAGACCTTGCCCGGCAAGCGCCTGTTCCAGTACTGCGCCGAGGGAGGCCCAGTCGCCGCGATCAACGCGGCCGACATCAACGCTTATCTGAAGGAGGCGTCCGGCCTGCCGGTGTCGAGCAAGGACCTGCGCATGCTCGCAGCCAATGCCGCCGCCGCCGAGCTGCTGCTCTCGACCGACATCGCCGCCAGCGAGCGTGGCCGCAAGCGCCAGCTCGCCGACATCATGCGCGCCATCGCCGAGCGGCTGGTCAACACGCCTGCCGTGGTGCGCAAGAGCTATGTCCACGCCATCGTCGTCGATGCCTATGCCAGCGGCCGCCTCAGCCGCGCCTATCGCAAAGCGCGCGGCCGCGGCGGCTGCTCGCGCATTGAGCGGGCGCTGGGATTGCTGGCGGCGTGAGCGGAATGCATGACCGTCTGCCTCGGCCTGGCGTCGCCGGGGGTTGAACCAGCCGGCGCGCTGGTGATGCTCGGAGCAAATCATCCGAGGAAGCGCCACGCATGTTTCTCACCAATTCCGACATGGTCGAGCTGATCGAGCTGCGCCATGCCCTGCATCGTGCGCCGGAGATCTCCGGTGAGGAGCGCGAGACGGCAAAGGCGATCGTCGGCTTCCTTGAGCCGAGCGCGCCCGACCGCATCGTCACCGATCTCGGTGGCCATGGCGTCGCTGCGATCTATGAAGGTGCCGAGCCCGGCCCGACCGTGCTGATCCGCTGCGAGCTCGACGCTCTGCCGATCGAGGACCTTTCCGGCGTGCCGCATTCGTCGCAGGTCGCGGGCAAGGGGCATCTCTGCGGCCATGACGGCCATATGACCACGGTCGCGGCCCTGTCGCGCGGACTCGGCCGCCAGCGGCCGCAGCGCGGGCGCGCTATCCTCCTCTTCCAGCCGGCGGAGGAGACCGGGGCAGGGGCAGCCGCGGTAATCGCCGACCCGAAATTCCCCGAGATCGCGCCCGACTTCTCGTTCTCGCTGCACAACAAGCCCGGCCTGCCATTGGGCTCTGTGCGGATTTCGGAGGGGCCGGCCAATTGCGCCTCGCGCGGGCTGAAGATCGTGCTGACCGGCCATACCTCGCATGCCGCGACGCCGGAACACGCGGTCTCGCCGATGAAGGCGCTCGCTCGCCTGATGCCGGAACTGACTGCGCTCGGCCCGGGCGGTGCCCTTGAGGGCAACTACCGCCTCGTCACCGTCACCCATGCCAGCATGGGGGAACCGGCCTTCGGCATCACGCCCGGCCACGCCGAGCTCTGGGCGACGCTGCGCACGCTGAACGATGGGCTGATGGGCTCGCTTTGCGCCGAGGCCGAGGCGCTGGTCCGCGAGGCCGCTTCCGCCGGCGGGCTCTCGGTGGCGATGGATTACCACGACGTCTTCCATCACTGCGAAAACCATCCCGAGGCGGTCGCGCATCTGCGTCGCGCTTGCGACGAGGAGGGCATCGCGCGTGGCGAGACGCCGCCGCAGCGCGGCTCCGAGGATTTCGGCCTGTTCGGCCGCTCCTCGAAATCGGCGATGTTCCTGCTCGGCTCCGGCGACACCCCGCCGCTGCATAATCCCGATTACGACTTCCCTGACGCTATCATCGCGCCCGGCGCCCGCGTCTTCATGCGCACGGTCCGCAATCTGCTCGGTTAGCGGTCGCATACTCCTGCGTGCTATGCGGCGCCTCTAACGGAACAGAGGTGCCCATGCGCAGGATCAGGATCATCGGCATTGGCGCCGGCAATCCCGAGCATATGACGATCCAGGCGATCAAGGCGCTCAACACCGCCGATGTCGTCTTCGTGCCGGACAAGGGCGCCGAGAAGGCGGCCCTGCGGGAGCTGCGCGAGGAGATCTGCCGGCGCTATATCGAACGCGACGGCTGGCGCACCGTGCCGCTCACCGTGCCGAAGCGTGCTGCGGCGGGCGACGATTATCGCAGCAGCGTCGACGACTGGCATGCGGCTCTGGCCGAAAGCTATGAGCGGCTGTTCCTTGAAGAGCTCGGCGAGGATCAGATCGGCGCGCTCCTCGTCTGGGGCGATCCTTCGCTTTACGACAGCACGCTGCGGATCATCGAGGCCGTGCGCGCCCGCGGGCTGGCGTTCGACTACGACGTCATCCCCGGCATCACCAGCGTCCAGGCGCTGGCCGCGGCGCATCGGCTGGTGCTCAACCGGATCGGCGAGCCCGTCACCATCACCACCGGCCGCAAGCTCGCCGAAGGCGGCTTCCGCGACGCCGCCGGCAGCACCGTCGTCATGCTCGACGGCGAGCAGGCTTTCGGGAAGATTGATCCCGCCGACCTCGACATCTGGTGGGGCGCTTATCTCGGCGCGCCGCAGGAAATCCTGGCTTCCGGCCCGCTTGCCGAAATCTCGGATGAGATCGCCCGCAGGCGCGAGGCGGCACGCGCCGAGAATGGCTGGATCATGGACACCTATCTGCTGAGGCGGCGAGGGCTGACCGGCGGCGTTTGCCGTTAGGCCACCATACCGGTATAATCTGTGCCGGCTGGCCGAGGAGTTGCGCCCATGGACATCTCGCTCCGCCTTCGCGATCCGATCGCGCCGCAGCTCGTCGCGGCGTTGCGCCAGGCGATCATCGCCAGCGAACTTCGCCCCGGAGAGGCGCTCTCGGAGAAGGAAATCGCTGGCCGCTTTGGCGTCAGCCGGCAGCCGGTGCGCGAGGCCTTCATCAAGCTCTCGGAGGCCGGGTTGGTGCAGATTCTGCCGAGCCGCGGCACCTATGTCATGAAGATTTCGATGCGCGAGGTCGCCAATGCCCGCTTCGTCCGCGAGGCGGTCGAGTGCGCCTTGGCGCGAGCTGCGAGCCGGCTGATCGATCCCGCAGGCGTCGCGCGCCTACGTCGCCTGATCGCTGAGCAGGCCGCTGCCGCCGGGCGTGATGACTATTCCGGCTTCACCGTGCTGGACGAGGCCTTCCACCAGGCCATCGCCGAGATCGTCGATTGCGATTATGCCGGCAAGGTGGTCGAGAGTGCCCGCGCCCAGACCGACAGGGTGCGCTATCTCTCCTTGCCCGGTACCTCGCCGATCCCGCTGCTGATCACCCAGCACAACGCCATCGTCGATGCGATCGAGACCGGTGATGCCGACACGGCCGCGACCGCGATGCGCATCCATCTGCGTGAGATCCTGAACGCGCTGCCGCGCATTGCCGCCGAGCATCCGGACCTGTTCGAGGATGAGGAGCTGCCGGCCCATACGCGGACACCGCGTCAGCGCTGATCGCCCCGCTGCGCCGCCTTGATCAGAGCGTCGGCGACACGCTCATAACCCTCGGCCAGGATCGCAGTGGCGACCCGGACATGCTCGGTCGGCCTCGCCGCACATTTGCTGCCGGGTAGCACTGCGATGCCGTGCGCCGCCAGGGTCACCAGCGCGAACTGCTCGGTCTCGACCGGCACCCAGATGCACAACCCGTCGCTTTCCGGCATGGCGAGACCTCGCTCGCCCAGGCAGGTGATCAGCGCCTGCCGGCGCTCGGCATAGATGGCGCGCGCCTGTGCGACCTTTTTTCCCGTCTCGGCATCGGTCAGCAGCCAGGCGGTTGCGGCCTGCAGCAGTCGGCTGGTCCAGCCCGAGGAGAAGCTGCGATAGGACTGGATCTGCCGGATCACCATGGCCGGCGCCGACAGCACGGCGATCCGCAAGTCCGGCCCGAGCGATTTCGAGAAGGAGCGGATGTGCACGACCCGTTCCGGCATCGTCACGCCCAGGCTGATCGGTGGGTGGATCGAGACATCGCCGATGCCGTCATCCTCGATCACCAGCGTATCGCTGCCGGCGAGGACCCGGCCGAGCTCGGCCAGCCGCGCTGGGCTGACATGCTGGCCCGTCACCGAATGGGTGCGCGGCTGGAAGATGAAGGCCGAGGGCCGCCGCTCCAGCGCGGCTGCGAGCTCCGAGGGCAGGGGGCCTTGCGCGTCGCGGCCGACGGGCAGGATCTCGGCGCCGAGGTCCTCGATGATGTCGAGCAGCCGCATCGCGGTCGGATCCTCGATCGCGATGCAGGAGCCGGGCAGGACGGTCGCGTGCAATACCGAGTAGACAGCGTTGTAGCCGCCATTGGTGGCGAGGAAGGCATCCGGTCTGTAGGGCCAATGCGGCGCCACCGCATCGCGCAGTGCCGGCAGGATCGGCGTGCGCTCATAGCTGTTGAGGTTTTCCGCCGTTGCTGCCTGCGCCAAGGCCTCGGCTAGGGGTGGCATCAGCGCGGCGTCCGGAACTGCCAGCGAGAGGTCGAGCGCATCCGGCCCGAAATCGGCGACGCTCGCCATCCGCGTCGGCCGCGGCGTCGCATTGTCGCCGCTGACCCAGGCGCCGCCGCGTCCGCGCCCCGAGACGATCTTCTGCCGCTTCAGCTCGCTCCAGGCTTCCGAGACGGTGCCGGGGCTGACGCCGAGCCGAAAGGCGAGCTCGCGCACTGTCGGCAGCCGCATGCCGACCGGCAGCAGGCCGGAGCGGATCAGCTGGCTCAGATCGAGCGCGATGCCGCGCGCGGTGCGCTGTGTCAGGCGGTTTGCCAGCCAGGAGGCGTCGGGTTCGTCGATCATCGAATCAAAAATGAATGTTCAGGAACGTAATATCAATTGATCAGGTCAAATGAACATTTAATCTCGTCGCTGTCCAAGGTTTATCTGCAGCGAGGCGATGGCTTGAAACCTGTGATCCGGCTGGCCCTGCGCGACTGGGACTTCATCACGCCGCTATTGCTCGGCGATCTCGCTTCCGACCGCTTCCAGCTGAAGATCGAACGCCTCGCCGCGCTGCCTGACGATTTCGCCAGCGACCCGCGTTTCGACGCCAGCGAGATCTCGTTCAGCCGCTACACCACCGGCCGCGCCCGCGGCGAGACCGGCGTCGTCGGCATCCCGAACTTCATCATGCGCGGCTTCCGCCATCGCTGCGTCGTCGCGGCGGCCGAGAGCAAGCTGACCTCCTTCGAGGAATTGCGCGGCAAGCGCATCGGCATCGCCGGCTGGCAGGATTCCGGCAACACCTGGACGCGCGCCGCCATGGCCGCTGCCGGGCTTGGCATCGACGACGCCTTCTGGGCGGTCAGCCGCCTCGCCGCCGATCATCCGATCATCGATCGCGTCGGGCGCTATGCTCGGCCGGGCCGGATCGAGGCGTTGCCCGGCCAGCCGCCGCTGCTCGACCTGCTCGCTGCCGGCGAGATCGCGGCCGTGCTGATGCCGTTCATGCCGCAGGGCTTCTTCGCGAAGGGCTCGCGCTTCCGGGCGCTGCTCCCGGACGTCCGGGCCGCCGAGCGCGGTTACTTCGCCAAGGTCGGCTTCGTGCCCGGCATGCACATCATCGGCCTCAAGCCCGAGCTTGCAGCCCGCGAGCCCTGGCTGCCGCAGGCGCTCAGCGATCTGCTCGACGAAAGCCAGCGCGTCTGGCTGGAGAAGCGCCGCCGCTATGCTGACACCACGCCCTGGTTGATCGACGAGTTGGTGCGCAGCGGGCATGATCTGCCCGAGAGCTGGAATGCGAGCGGGCTTGCCGCGAACCGGGGGATGATCGCCGCGTTCATCGAGCAGCTGCGCATCCAGAACCTCGCCGACACCGACCTGACGCCCGAGACCCTGTTCCCGGCCGCACCCGCTCTGGAAGGAGCCCATTGATGAAAGCCGCGCTCGGACAATTCGCCGTCAGCCGCGAGTGGCAGGAGAATCTTTCTACCTCAATCCGCTTGATGGGCGAGGCGAAGGCCGCCGGGGCCGATCTCCTGCTGCTGCCGGAGGGCATCCTGGCCCGCGACATCACCGACCCAGACATCGTGCTGAAGACGGCGCAGCCGCTCGACGGCCCGTTCATGCAGGGCGTCCTGGCCGCCAGCAAAGGCTCGGCGCTGACGACCCTGTTCTGCATCCATGTGCCGAACGGCAAGGGCCGCGTCTTCAATATCCATGTCGCGGTTCGCGACGGCGCCATCGCCGCCGCCTATCGCAAGCTCCATCTCTACGACGCCTTCTCGGCGCTGGAATCGACGAATGTCGAGCCCGGCACGGAAGTGCCGCCGCTGCTCGAGATCGCCGGCCTGAAATGCGGGCTGATGACCTGCTACGACGTCCGCTTCCCCGAGCTCGCCCGGCGCCTCGCGCTGGATGGCGCCGATGTGCTGCTGCTGCCGGCTGCCTGGGTCCGTGGTCTCGGCAAGGAGGCGCATTGGGATGTGCTGGTCACCGCCCGCGCGCTGGAGAACACCTGCTATGTCGTCGCTACCGGCGAATGCGGCCCGCGCAATATCGGCGCCAGCATGGTGATCGACCCGCTTGGCGTCGCAATCGCCCGCGCCGGCGAGGCTCCAACGCTGATCTATGCCGACATCGATCCGGCCCGCATCGCCGCGGCGCGTGCGGCGCTGCCGGTCCTCGCCAACCGCCGCTTCGCCGGCCCCGAGCTCGCCGCCTAAGAGCGGGCCGCCAATTCACCGACAACGAAAAAAGGGAACGTCGCCATGAACATGATCGTGAAATTCGCCGGAGCCGCCGCGCTGGCTGCGGTGCTCCTGCAAGGCCCAGCCTTCGCCCAGGATGCCAGCATCAAGATTCCCGAGCAGAAGGTCGACGAGGCCCTGCGTGCCAAATTGCCGGAGGCGATCCGGACGGCCGGCAAGATGATCTCGGTCAATAACGGCTCCTTCCCGCCCTATGAGATCGTCACCGACGCCAAGACTATGACCGGCGCGGCCGCCGAGCTCTCTGATGCGATCGGCCAGCTTCTCGGGGTCAAGATCGAGCATGCGACGGTGAGCGGGCTCGCCGCGGCGCTGAGCGGCATCGCTTCCGGCCGCTACCAGTTCGCCATGGGTCCGGTCGGCGACTTCAAGTCGCGCCAGGAGTCGAATGATTTCGTCGATTATGTCCGCGAATACGTGATCTTTGCGGTCCAGAAGGGCAATCCGAAGGCGATCGCCAGCCTCGACGACACCTGCGGCAAGAAGATCGCGGTGATGTCGGCCGGTTCGGCCGAGAAGGTGATCAAGGCGCAGGCCGAGAAGTGTACAGCCGAGGGCAAGCCGGCGCTGGAGGTGATGTCCTTCACCGACCAGCCGACCTCGATCCTCTCGGTCCGCTCGCGGCGCTCCGACGGCTTCTTCTCATCGCAGGCGCCGCTGACCTATTTCGTCCAGCAGGCCAAGGGCGATCTCGAGCTCGCCGCGGTCGGCAAGGCCAACGGCTTCCAGGACCTGTTCCAGGGCGCGGTGGTGCCGAAGGGCTCGCCGCTGGGCGAGGTGCTGCTCGCCAGCATCAAGGCGCTCAAGGCGAACGGCACGTATGAGGCGATCTTCAAGAAATGGGGGCTCGACAACAACATGATCGGCGAGCCCGGCATCAACCTCTCGAAGAACTGAGCGGGCGGGTCATGAGCAGCGCGGCTGAGCCGATGCATGACCGGCAGGCGACGTTTCGCGACGTCGCCAACGCCCATCACCCATTCGAATGGGGGCGCTGGCTAATGTGGGCCTTCGTGCTCGCAGTCGCCGCCAACTTCGCCTGGATCGTCGCCTGGAACCCGAATTTCGGCTGGCCGGTCGTGGCGCAATGGTTCACGGCCGAGTCGATCCTGCGCGGGCTTTATGTCACGCTCGGCCTCACCGTCGTCGCGATGGTGATCGGCGTCGTCATCGGTCTGCTGCTGGCGATCGCCCGGCTCTCCGACGACCGGCTGTTCAGCGGCCTCGCCGGTCTCTTCATCTGGTTCTTCCGCGGCACGCCGCTGCTGGTCCAGCTGATCTTCTGGTACAACCTCTCGACGCTCTTCCCCGAGATCTCGATTTCGATCCCGTTCGGGCCGACGCTGGTCAGCTGGCACACCAACGATTTGATCACGCCGATGACGGCGGCGATCGCCGGCCTCTCGCTCAACGAAGCCGCCTATATGGCGGAGATCATCCGCGGCGGCCTGCTCTCTGTCGACAAGGGCCAGTCCGAGGCGAGCGACGCTTTCGGCATGACCCGGGCGAGGGCGCTGTGGCGGGTCATCATTCCCCAGGCGATGCGCTCGATCGTGCCGCCGACCGGCAACCAGCTGATCAGCATGATCAAGGCGACCTCGCTGGTCAGCGTCATCGCCATGGCCGATCTGCTCTATTCGGTCCAGGCGGTCTACAACCGCACCTTCGAGGTCGTCCCGATGCTGATGGTCGCGGTGATCTGGTATCTCGTCATCACCACGGTCCTGAACATCGGCCAGGGCTTCATCGAGCGCTACTACGCCCGCGGCGAACGCGGTGTGAGCGAACCCATGCCGGTCATCGCGGAGGCGACGCCATGAGCCGGATCGCGGCAGAGACGATGCCGCTGGTCAGCGCCCGCAACGTCCACAAATCCTTCGGCCACAACGAAGTGCTGAAGGGCATCGATCTCGACGTCATGCCGGGCGAGGTCGTCGTCGTGCTCGGCCCGTCGGGCTCGGGCAAGTCGACCTTCCTGCGCTGCATCAACCATCTCGAAGCGATCGATCGCGGTTCGATCATGGTCGCCGGCGAGCAGATCGGCTACCGCCTCAACGGCGAGCGGCTGACCAAGCTGTCGCCGCGTGCCATTGCGGCGCAGCGCCGCCAGATCGGCATGGTCTTCCAGCAGTTCAACCTCTTCCCGCACATGACGGCGCTGGAGAACATCATCGAGGCGCCGGTCGGCGTCCATGGCCGCAGTCGCAAGGAAGCGACCGACTACGCCATGGAGCTGCTCACCCGCATCGGCCTGACCGAGAAGGCCAACGCCTATCCGCGTCAGCTCTCCGGCGGCCAGCAGCAGCGCGTCGCCATTGCCCGCGCGCTGGCGATCCGGCCGAAGTTGATGCTGTTCGACGAACCGACCTCGGCGCTTGATCCTGAGCTCGTCGGCGAGGTGCTTTCGACGATGCGCGATCTCGCCGGCCAGGGCCTGACCATGATCGTCGTCACCCATGAGATCGGCTTTGCCCGCGAGGCGGCCGACCGCGTCGTCTTCATGGATGGCGGCCTCGTCGTCGAACAGGGCCCGCCCGAACAGGTGCTCGCCAATCCGAGCCACCCCCGTACCCGCCTCTTCCTCAGCCGCTTTATTCGCGAAGCGGCCTGAGCGGCGCAAACCCTCAGAGTTATCTCCTGACGCAAGCGCGCCGAGCCGCCGCGGCCGCCCGGTCAGCGCGGCTTGGTTAACGTTAAACGATCATTATCAGATATCCGAATATCTTGATGGAAAGAGGTGTGAAGACCGGGGGAGATTGAGCATGGGCCGTCCGCACTCGCCGCGGCAGCGCTTTCGCCTGACTGGCGTCGGCGCGGTCATCGGTATGGCCCTGACGGCCGCCGTCGCACTCGTCGCCGCGGCCGGCGCCTTTTCGACCCAGCGTCTCGGCAACCGGATTCTGACCGAGACCGTCGCGCGTGAAATGACGAGCGCTCAGGAGACCCTGCGCACCAGCCTCGACAGCGAGATCAAGCGCGCCGTCTCCATGGCGCATGTCATCGCGAGCAATGCCCAGATCCAGGCGCGCTTCGCCGCCGGCGATCGCGAGGCCCTGGCCGCGGCGACCGTCCCCGGTTTCGCCGCGCTGAAGGCGAATGACGGCGTCGTTCAGCTGCAGTTCCACGTCGCACCGGCCACATCGTTCCTGCGCGCGCATCGCTCGGAGAAGTTCGGCGACGATCTCTCTTCCTTCCGCTTCACGGTCGTCGAGGCCAACAAGGCGGGCAAGCCGGTCTTCGGCCTCGAGAACGGCGTCGAGGGCCTTGGCGTGCGCGGCGTGATGCCGGTACGGTTCGAGGGCAAGGCCGTCGGGACGGTCGAGGTCGGCCTCGGCTTCGGCCAGGCCTTCTTCGACGCGTTCAAGAAGATCTCCGGCAACGACATCGCTTTCTTCGTTCTGGCCAATGGCGAGCTCAAGCGCTTCGCCTCGACGCTTCCCGATGACGGCCTGCTCTCGCAGGAGAGCTTGCGTCTCGGCCTTGGCGGCACGACGGAGATCCAGCGTCTCGCCATTGCCGGGCGCGCCAGCGCCATCGTTTACGCGCCCGTCAAGGACTACCGCGGCGATGTGATCGGAGCCTATGCGCTCGTCTCCGACATCTCCGCGCTGAGCTCGATCATGGACGCCGCTCTGTCGGCTTCGGCCCTGGTCGCGCTCGTCAGCCTGATCTCGGCGATCGCCTGCGCCTGGATGCTGAACCGCTGGATCGCCGCACCGGTGCGCGGCATGACCCGCACGATGACGGCGCTGGCTCAGGGCGACCGCGACGTGCTCGTTCCCTCGCTGTCACGCCGTGACGAGATCGGCGAGATGGCTCAAGCGGTCGACGTCTTCAAGCGCGCCGCGATCGAGAAAGAAGCCATAGCCGTCGAAAAGCGTCAGGCCGAGCAGGAGGTCGAGGCCCAGCGTCATGCGACCGACGCCGAGAGGTCGCGAAACGAGGCCGAACGACAGGAGGCCACTGAAGAGTTGGCGGTGGTGGTCGACGCGCTCGGAGCCGGCCTCGAGCATCTGGCCAATGGCAATCTCGGCTATCGCATCGAGCAGCCGGTTGCGGCGGGCTATGCCAAGCTGAAGGACGACTTCAATTCGGCGATCGCCAAGCTGCGCGGTACGATGCGCCAGATCGCGACCAATACCGAGAGCATGAAGGCCGGCGCCGGCGAGATCAGCCAGGCGGCGGACGACCTCGCCAGCCGGACCGAGCAGCAGGCCTCCTCGGTTGAGGAGACCGCGACCGCGCTCGACCAGCTGACCGCCACCGTGCGCCAGACCGCCGAGGGCGCGCGCCAGGCGAGCCTCGCCACAAGTCAGGTCAAGGGTGAGGCCGAGCAGTCGGGCGAGATCGTCCGCGATGCGGTCGCCGCGATGGGCGGCATCGAGAAGTCCGGTGAGGAAATCTCGCAGATCGTCGGCGTCATCGACGAGATCGCCTTCCAGACCAACCTGCTCGCGCTCAACGCCTCGGTCGAGGCGGCGCGCGCTGGCGATGCCGGCAAGGGCTTCGCGGTCGTTGCCTCCGAGGTCCGGGCGCTGGCGCAGCGCTCGGCGGAAGCGGCCAAGGAGATCAAGGGCCTGATCACCGCCTCGTCCATCGAGGTCGAGAAGGGCGTCGCTCTGGTCGGCCAGACCGGCAGCGCGCTCGGCCGCATGTCCGGCGAGATCACCCGCGTCACCTCGCTGGTCGCCGAGATCGCCTCGGCCGCCCAGGAGCAGGCGACCGGGCTGCAGGAGGTCAACACCGCGGTCAACGAGATGGACCAGGCGACGCAGCAGAACGCCGCCATGGCCGAGCAGTCGACCGCAGCCTCGCAGGCGCTCGCCCAGGAGGCCGATCGACTCGCGGCGCTGGTCTCCTATTTCAGCCTCGAAGCACCCGAGCCATCACAGGGGCAGGTCTCTTCGGGTTCCGCACGCCGGGCGGCTTGAGAAAGCGGCCCCGTCCCTAGCCGCCATCCAGCTCCCTGGCGCGCTCCAGCGCGAGAGCGGTGCCCTTCTCGACGAAGCCTGCGATCAGGTCGAGTTCCTCAGCACTGTAGTGCCGCATCAGCGCGGCCGAACGTTCGGCCATCGGGGTGAAGAGTTGCTGGATCGGCTTGATCGCCTCCGGCACGATCCGGACGATGACCTTGCGGCGATCCTGCGGATCGGTGGCCCGCTCGACATAGCCCTTCCTGGCGAGGCGATCGATCAGGCCGGTCACGGCGCCGCTGGTCAGCTTGGTGTGCTCCATGATCTGCCCGGCGGTCACGGGACCGGCCAGCAGGATCAGGTCCAGGCATTCGAGATCGACCGAGGCGAGGCCGATCCGCTTGGCGACCGCCTGGCTGTGCAGGGCGCTGGCCGTGCCCATGCGCCGCAGGACCGTCGTCAGGCGTGCGATCGCCTGGTCTTGACTTGGAAGGGTCATTCGTCAAATATCTTAGTTATAAAGATAACTAGCTAAAGAGATAATTCCATGGATGCGGTCGTGCTGTCCACGGCGCTGACGGCGCTCCTGGCCAATATCGGCTTGGGTGGCGGCATTTTCGAGCATGGCGTCGTCGACCGGGCCTGGCCCCGCAAGCCGGAGATCGTCCAACCCCGGAAGGGTGGGATCTGGCGTGCCGGGTTCTGGATTCCAGCCCATACCGCCTTCGATCTCGTCCTGCTCGCCGCGCTCTATCTCGGCTGGGGCAATGACGGAGTCCGCAGGGCCTTGCTGCTGGCTCTTGCCGCGCATGTGGCGCTACGGCTCTGGTCGGCCTTCGACATGATCCCGAAGGCGATCGCGTTCGAGAAGGCCGAGACGGTCGACGAGGCCGCCGCCCGCGACTGGACCAAGCGCAGTCTGATGCGGTTTCCACTGGCGCTGCTCACCAGCCTCGCTGCGCTGGCGGCCTTCGGCGCAGCTTGCGGGTCGAGGCTAGGGTGACGGCTCGATCCGAGCCCGCTGCTCATCTTCGCCTGCGCTAGAATCGTGAGAGGTAGCTTGTTCTGCGGGGCCGCGGTCGGCGGAGGGCACCAATGCCCTCCGCACGCGTGTCAGCTTCTAGCTCCAGAAGCCCGCCTGGTGGTCACGCGGCGAGAACGCTTCGTCGGCATCCTGCTGCTGCGCTTCGAGGTTCTCCTCGTGGTCGTGCTCGGTCTCGAGCGCGCACTCACAATCGTGCCGTTCCAGCATGGATCGCTCCTTTCGAATGGTTGGGAGGTTGCTTCAGGCACGGGTTAGATATGAACAATTGCTGCACTGCACAAGCCTCAAGAGCGGGCACCAGGCGGTCTCGCTGTCTTGTGATTGTGCCGCCGGGCGACGGGGGTGGGCTTCGATGCCGGAAAGACATCAGCCGCTGTCGCCGCCCTTCGTGTCGGCTACCGTCGCCGATTGGCGGGCTGCGGCCTGATCGAGACATTCCGCCATTTGAGAGGTGCCCCAGGAAAATTTGGAGCACTGCGCGGTTCCCAAGGTCAGGTTCCTGGCGACTCCAGTGGGCTGGTCAGAACCGCTGCAGCCGGAGAGAGCCAAAGCAATGATGGCGAGCGTCAAGCGCATGTCGTTCCTCCTTCGGATGGCGCAATCGAGCAGCCATTTTTGGCGGTAATTCGATCTGCGGGAATCCCGGCCCGCGAGCGCTTCCGGCGCCACAATCGACGCGGAGCTGCGATCGCGGGGTGGCTGAGCCGCCCCTCATGTTCGGTGAAGGCCGGGCCGGCTCCGTGTCCGAAACGGCCCCGGTGGCAGCTGGTGTAAGCAGCTCAATCCGGGACGAGGACGAAGTCGAAAGGCGACCGCCAGGGCACCGGCCCGCCGGCGATACGCTCGAAGGGCGCGATCAGCGTCTTCTTGACGCCGAAGACGGTGTCGGACCCGAGATAGGGATCGTCGCCGACGAAGGTATGCGTCACCAGCCTTTGGTAGCCCACGGCGGTGACAATGTAGTGCATGTGCGCGGGGCGATAAGGATGCCGGCCGAGATGGCCGAGCATTTGGCCGACCGGCCCGTCATCGGGGATCGGATAGGATACCGGCTTGATGCCGATGAAGCGGTACGCCCCGTCCGGCTCCGTGACGAAGACGCCGCGGTTGTTCCATCTGGGCTGGATGCCTGGCTGCTGCACGTCGTAGAAGCCATCGGCATTGTCCGACCAGACATCGATCCGCGCGGCCTCGACCGGCCGACCGTCGAGATCGATCACCCGGCCTTCGTAAAGACAGCTCTCTCCCTTGCCGTCGAGGCTGATGCTGTCTCCCATCTGCCGGACCGGCACGCCGGCGACATGGAAGGGGCCCAGCACCGTGTTCTCCGTGGCGCCTGGCGGACGCCGATTGTTGATCGCGTCGACCAGCATCGAGAAGCCGAGCGTGTCGGAGAGCAGGATGAACTCCTGGCGCTCGCCGCTGCAGATCCCGCCAGTTCGGGTCAGGAAGTCGATGCCGTATTCCCACTCCGCCTGCGTCAGCTGGGTTTCCTTGGCGAAGGCGTGCAAATGCCTGACCAGGCAAGCCATGATCTCGGCGAGCCGCGGATCGATGGTCTCGTCCATGCGCGCGTTGACGGCTTCGGCGGAGCTTTCCTCGGTGAAGTAGCCTGCCATGTCGTTTCCTCCGTCGTCTTATTGCGTCGGCCGTCGCCGATGGCCTTTGGCAAGCCTTATTGCGGGCGTGCGCCTTCCCAGGCGTGCTGCAGCAGCACGCGAATGGCGTCGCGCTCGATCGGGCGCGGGTTCCAATAGGGATTGTTGCCGGCAAGATCGGCGGCGCGGTCGAGATCGCCTTCGACAAGGCCGAGATCGCGCAGCGCGACGGGCGCGCCCAGTGCGACGGAGAAATCGTAAAGTCCGCCGCCGACCGATCCGCCGAAGAGCTCCGCGACCGGTGCCAGGGCCCCGGCGGCCGCGTCGGCATTGTAGGCGGCTGAGTGCGGCAGAAGGATCGCGTGCGTCTCGGCATGAGGCAACGCGAAGCTGCCTCCCAGCGTGTGGCAGAGCTTGTGTTGCAGCGCCATACCGACCTGGGCCAGCACCGTGCCGCACAGCCAGGCGCCGAACTGCGTGGCCTCGCGTGCCGGAAGGTCGCCGGGGTCGGCGACGACGCGCGGCAATCCCTCCTTGAAGGCGCGAAGGCCGCCGAGTGCCAGCTGGTCGGAGAGCGGGTTGCGATCCCGCGCATAGAGGGCCTCCACCGCATGCGCCATGGCGTTGAGCCCGCTGGTGACGCTGAGCCCGGTGGGCAGCGTCGCGACGAGTTCGGGATCGTAAAGGATCACCTCGGGCTGGACCTTGGGCGAACGTAGGGTCTCCTTCACCCCGTTGGCGGTCTGCCCTAGCACGGGCGTCGCCTCCGAGCCGGCATAGGTCGTCGGCAGCACGATCTGCGGCAGGTCTGTGTTCAGGGCGATGGCCTTGGCCAGGCCAATGGTTGAGCCACCGCCGATGGCGACGAGGCAATCGGCGCCGCGGGCCGCCTCGAGCGCAGCCTTGGTGATCTCGATGGGCGTGTGCATGGCCGCCTTGCTGAATTGCCCGTGCGCCAGTCGACCCAGGGCAGCCAGCAGCCTTTCGCCCTGCGCCGCCTGGTCTGGTGTGGTCAGGACGAGCGCGTGCGAGAGGCCGAGCGCCGTCATCTCGGCCCCGAGCTCGTGCCGGATTCCGGCGCCGAGCCGCACTCTCACCGGTGGGTGATCGGCTTCGAAGCCGGCGTGGAATGTGCGCATGAGCTAGACCGCCTTCTTCAGGAAGCCGGCGACCTGACGGTAACTGGCTGCGACCTCCTCCAGCTCGGCCGGAGAGATCAGGTCCTCGATCCGGTCAGCGGGCCCCTTGATGCGCGCAGCCGCGATGTCGAGGACGCGCTCAGGGCCCGATTTGCGATTGTTGAGCACGACATTGGTGGTGACGGGCCGGCGCAGGGCTTCATAGGCGAGCAGGCCTTCCGGTCCCGGCTGCGCGGCGAGCGAGTCTGCGAGTGCCCTCGAATCGATGATCGCTTGTGAGGCCCCGTTCGCTCCCATCGGGTACATCGGATGGGCGGCGTCGCCGAGAAGGGTGACCCGCCCTTGCGTCCACCACGGCAGCGGGTCGCGATCGATCATCGGATACTGGGTGATCTTCAAGGTGCTCTTCAGCAGGGCTGGGATGTCGATGTCCGGCATCCGGAAGCCCAGGAACTCGGCGATGAAGTCGCGGTCGCCCTCGCGGCTCCAGTCGGCCTCGTCGGCCGCACGCGGCCGATCGTGGTGCACTTCGGCAACCCAGTTGATCAACGCGTTGCCGTCGCGCGCGGCGCGGCTGATTGGGTAGCAGACGAATTTCACGTCGTGGTCGCCGGCGATGAACATGGTGCGGCCATCGCCGAAGGGCGCCTGGAGACTAGCGCCGCGCCACATCATCGTGCCTTCGTAATGCGCGGGCCCTTCGCTCGGATGGAGCTGTTGGCGCACTTTCGAACGGAATCCTTCGGCGCCGATCAAAAGATCGGCCTCAGAGGCTGTGCCGTCGGCGAAGCGCGCATGCACGCCGCTGACGTCCTGCGTGAACCCGGCAAGGGCCCTGCCGGGCACGACCGCATCCCGTCCCAGCCGGGTGCGAACCGTATCGAGCAGCAGGAACTGCAGCTCGCCCCGATGGATCGAGTATTGCGGATAGTCGAAGCCGGCCTCAACCGAGCGCGGATCCGACTGGATCAGGTGGCCGAAACGCGTGCGGTATTCGATCGCGCGGGTGCGGACCGCCATCTCGTCGAGGGCGTCGCCGAGCCCGAGCCCATGCAGCACGCCCGAGGCATGCGGCATGACGTTGATCCCAACGCCGAGCGGCTGCAGCGTCTCCACCGCTTCGAAGATCCGGACTTCGTAGCCCTTCTCGTTGAGGCACAAGGCTGCTGTCAGGCCGCCGATACCGGCGCCCGCAATGGCGATCCTCATCGTCTATTCTCCTGGGGTGATCCCGGTGAGCCTTGCTTGGTTCTTTTGCGATTGGCGTGTCCCGACAGATTGCGGCCGGATAAGCTGCTCGCCCGCATGCAGCCGCACCAGGCCGCCCCGTCTGGAGGGATGTTCCAAAGCGTTTCCCTGCGTTGTCTGCTTCAATTGGTAATGCTGCCTGATCAATTTAGTCAAGTTGCCTGACAATAAACTGAGAGATCAAGATATGGAGCAATTACTCGGGTGGAGCGAAGCCTGACCCGAGAATCTTCTGACGAGCGGGATCGGAAGCCTTCTGCCGCAAAAACTCCCCGGCCTGCTGGCCGATAACCGGTTGTCGGCGTGGCGGTAATCTGGCATAATGTATGCCAGATTATAACAGCGCCGCACACGGCGCGATGGCGGGAGGGACCGGGTCGTGAGAATCCATGAGTTCCAAGCGAAGCATCTGCTGGCACGCTACGGGCTGATTGCGCCGGAAGGCAGTGTCGCGATCACCGCCCGGGAGGCTGGCGAGATCGCGCAGCGCCTCGGTGGCCCAGTGGTGGTCAAGGCGCAGATCCATGCCGGTGGCAGGGCGCGCGCCGGAGGAATCCAGCGGGTGGAGAACTCCGCCGCCGCTGAGGTTGCGGCCGGGGAATTGCTCGGCAAGCAGCTCGTGACCGCCCAGACCGGGGCGGCGGGCCAGATCGTCAGGCGCGTCCTCGTCGAGCGTGCGTTGCCGGTGCGGCGTGAGCTGCATCTTGCCCTGCTGGTCGATTCCACCTCGGGCGAAGTGATGCTGATCGGCAGTGAACGGGGCGGCGCGGATATCGAAGAGCAGGCGGCGCGCGGTGAGGTGCGCATCCGCGAGCTCAGGCTCGGCACCGGCAACGAGGCGCGGGCGCAGGAGGTGGGCGATTTCGTCGCGACGCTCGGCCTGGAGGGAGCGCTGCACAAGCAGGGCTGCGCGCTCGTAGACGGCCTGCGCCGTGCCTTCGTCGAGCTCGACGCCAGCCTGATCGAGATCAATCCGCTCGCAATCACCGAAGACGGCAGGTTGGCCGCGCTCGACGCCAAGATGACGCTCGACGACAACGCCCTGTTCCGGCACCCCGAGCTCGCGGCGCTACGCGACGAGGACGACACCAGCGCCGCCGAATTGCAGGCCCAGCGCCATCAGCTCAACTATGTCCAGCTCGACGGCGATATCGGCATGGTGGCGAATGGCGCGGGGCTCGGTCTCGCCACGCTCGACATGGTCGTCGCGGCCAAGGGGCGGCCGGCCAATTTCATGGACATCCGGACTACGGCGAAGAGCCTCGACATCGCCCATGGCTTCGGGCTGCTGCTCGACAATCCGAAGACGCGCGCCATCCTGATCAACGTGCATGGCGGCGGCATGCAGGCCTGCGACACCATCGCCGAGGGGCTCGGTATCGCCTTGCGCCGCACCGGCCGCTCGCTGCCGCTGGTCGTGCGCCTCGCCGGCAACAACGCCGATTTCGGGCGCTCGCGCCTGCGGAATTTCGGCTGCGCGGTGATCGATTGCCCGGACATGTGGACTGCGGCCACGAAAGCGGTCGCGCTGGCGCAGAAGGGAGCCTGAGCCATGGCCGTCTTTCTGAATCGCGAGACCCGCGTTCTCTGCCAGGGCATGACCGGCTGGGCCGGCACTTATCATGTCGCGCGGATGATGGAGTATGGCACGCAGGTCGTCGGCGGCGTGACGCCGGGCAAGGGCGGTCGCTCGCATCTGAATTTGCCGGTCTATGAGCGCGTTGCAGAAGCGAGGCGCGAGACCGGCGCCAATGCCAGCATCGTCTTCGTGCCGCCGGCCAATGCCGCCGCCGCGATGATCGAGGCGATCGAAGCCGAGATGCCGCTGGTGGTCACGGTCACCGAGCGCGTGCCGACGCTCGACATGGTGCGGGTGCGCGCCGCGCTGAAGGGCGGGCGGACCACTTTGGTCGGCGCCAATTCGCAGGGCATCCTCGTGCCGGGCGTCGGCAAGCTCGGCGTGATGGCGACCGGTAGCGAGCGCCCCGGCGGCGTCGGCATCATTTCGCGCTCGGCCTCGTTGACGAGCGAGGTTGTGGCGCAGGTCACCGCGGCGGGGCTCGGCCAGTCGGCGACGATCGGCGTCGGCGGCGATCCGATCCATGGCATCGGCATGCGCGAATGCCTCGCGCTCCTGCTGGACGATGCCGATACCGAAGGCGTGGTGCTGATCGGCGAGATCGGCGGCACGGAGGAGGAGGAAGTCGCCGAATACCTCGCCGGCACGCCGGCCTCGAAGCCCGTCGTCGCGCTGATCGTCGGCCGCGAGGCGCCGCTGGAGCGCCGCATGGGCCATGCCGGCGCGCTCACCTTGCGCGGCAAGGGCGATGCGGCGGGCAAGATCAGGGCACTGGAGGCTGCCGGCGTGCGGATCGCCCCGAGCGCCCATCTCGTCGGCGAGACCATCAGGCAGGCGCTCGCCGAGCGTGGATAGCGTCCTTCTCCTGCAAGGGGGGAAGGGAGGGAGCGCCTTACTCCCGCTTCGGCAATCGGCCGCCGATCGAGCGGGTGATCTCGTCGGCGGCGCGGCGGACCATCGGGCCGTAATCGTCGAGCTTGCGCGGGGTGACGCGCACGGTCGGCCCCGACACCGAGACGCCCGCGATCGCCTCGGCATGCTCGTTGAAGATCGGCGCTGCGACACAGCGCATGCCGAGGGTGCGTTCCTCGTCGTCGAGCGCCCAGCCGTTCCGACGCCCCTGCGCGAGCTCGCGCAGGAACTCGCCGAGATCCGTGATCGTGTGCTCGGTGAAGCGTTCGAGCCGCCGGAACGCGCAGATCTGGCGCACACGGTGCTCCGGGAACTCGGCCAGCAGCGCCTTGCCGACGCCCGATGCATGCATCGCGCCGCGGCTGCCTGCCCGGAAGAAGGCGCGCAGCGTGTCATGGCTCTCGACCTGCGAGATGAACACCACCTCGCCATTGTCCTCGATGCCGAGATTGACGGTCTCGCCGCTGGCCTCCATCAGCGCATGCATGGCGCCGCGTCCCATGTTCGCGACGCGGCGGTTGCGCAGGAAGGCCGAGCCGGTCTTGAAGGCGCCGACGCCGACCAGCCAGATGCCGCGCTCCATGTCGTGCTGGACGTAAGCGCGGCTCTCCAGCGTCAGCAGGACGCGATGCGCCGTCGAGGCCGAGACCCCAGAGCGCCGGCTGAGTTCGCTGAGCGTCAGGCCGTCTTCCTCGGCGAGGATTTCGAGCAGTGCCAGCCCGCGATCGAGCGCCTGTACCGCCCCGCCGGCGATCGCTGTCTTCAGCGAGCGCGGTCGCCCGCGCCCCTTGCGTTGCTCGATCGCGCTCATGCGCTCCTCCGTGACCACCGCTGGGACGGTAGCAGATCACGGATGGTTCGCCATGACCAAATTAAAGCGAAATCATTTTGCATAATCAAAATCATGGCTATCTGAAATTATTGTAATAGTTTGATTTAAAACGAGAAATTATTTTCTATCGATATATGAAAAAATATTCTGAAATAAATTGACCGAGGCGTCTATCTGGAATTTGGTATGCCAGTACACGGTTTTCTCCCGGGAGAGTGGCCATGCCGAAAATGAGAGCCGTCGAGGCCGCGATCAGGGTTCTGGAGCGGGAAGGCGTGACGCAGGCCTTCGGCGTGCCGGGGGCGGCGATCAACCCGCTTTATGCGGCGCTGAAGAGCCGGCAAAGCATCCACCATATCCTGGCGCGCCATGTCGAGGGCGCCTCGCATATGGCGGAGGGTTATACTCGGGCCAAGGCAGGCAATATCGGCGTCTGCATCGGCACCTCGGGCCCGGCGGGCACCGACATGATCACCGGGCTCTATTCGGCCATCGCCGACTCCATCCCGATCCTGTGCATCACCGGCCAGGCGCCGCGCGCGCGCCTCTACAAGGAGGATTTCCAGGCTGTCGATATCGAGTCCATCGCCAAGCCGGTGACCAAATGGGCGGTGACGGTGCGCGAGCCGGCTTTGGTGCCGCGCGTCTTCCAGCAGGCCTTCCACATCATGCGCTCAGGTCGTCCCGGGCCGGTGCTGATCGACCTGCCGGTCGACGTCCAGATGGCCGAGATCGAGTTCGACGACGAGACCTATGAGCCGTTGCCGGTCTACAGGCCGGCCGCCTCGCGCCGCCAGATCGAGAAGGCGATGGCGATGCTGGACGCGGCCGAGCGGCCGCTGATCGTTGCTGGCGGCGGCATCATCAATGCCGATGCCGCGGAGCTGCTGGTCGAATTCGCCGAGCTCACCGGCGTCCCTGTCGTGCCGACGCTGATGGGCTGGGGCGCGATTCCCGACGACCACCCGCTGATGGCAGGCATGGTCGGCCTGCAGACCAGCCATCGCTACGGCAACGCGACGATGCTCGCCTCGGATTTCGTCATGGGCATCGGCAACCGCTGGGCCAACCGACATACCGGTTCGATCGAGACCTATACCAAGGGCCGAAAATTCGTCCATGTCGACATCGAGCCGACCCAGATCGGCCGCGTCTTCAACCCGGATTTCGGCATCGTCTCCGACGCGAAGGCGGCGCTCGAGCTCTTCGTCGACGTGGCGCGCGAGCGGGAAGGGAAGGGGCTGCTCAGGAACCGGACCGGCTGGGCGCAGGACTGCCGAGATCGGCGCGCGACCATGCTGCGCAAAAGCCATTTCGACAATGTGCCGCTGAAGCCGCAGCGGGTCTACGAGGAGATGAACGAGGCTTTCGGACGCGACGTCTGCTACGTCTCGACCATCGGCCTGTCGCAGATCGCCGGCGCCCAGTTCCTGCGCGTCCATAACCCGCGCCACTGGATCAATTGCGGCCAGGCCGGGCCGCTCGGCTGGACCTTGCCGGCGGCGCTGGGCGTGCGCGCCGCCGATCCGGAGCGCGAGATCGTGGCGCTCTCGGGCGACTACGACTTCCAGTTCCTGATCGAGGAGCTCGCTGTCGGGGCGCAGTTCAAGCTGCCCTACATCCACATCGTCGTGAACAACTCCTATCTCGGCCTGATCCGCCAGGCTCAGCGCGGCTTCGACATGGATTTCCAGGTCGGGCTCGCCTTCGAGAACATCAACGCGCCCGATCTCGACGGCTATGGCGTCGATCATGTCGCTGTCGCCGAAGGGCTCGGCTGCAAGGCGATAAGGGTGAAGAGCCCGAACGAGTTCAAGGCCGCCTTTGCACAGGCCAAGGCCTGGCTCGCGGAATACCGGGTTCCAGTGGTGATGGAGTTCATCCTGGAGCGCGTCACCAACATCGCGATGGGCACCGAGATCGACAATGTCGTCGAGTTCGAGGAGGTGCTTGATCTGCCTCTGCCCGAGCCCGAGCTGCAGCCGGCCCAGTAAATCCGATCAGTCGACGCCACCAGGGGAGAGACGTATGCCTCGCTTCGCCGCCAATCTGACGATGCTGTTCAACGAACTGCCCTTTCTGGAGCGCTTCCAGGCGGCGGCGGAATCCGGTTTCAGTGGCGTCGAGTACCTGTTCCCCTACGAGCACGACAAATATGAGCTGGCGGGCCGGCTTAAGCGCTGGAAGCTGACACAGGTGCTGCACAACCTGCCGGCTGGTAACTGGGCCGCAGGCGAACGCGGTATCGCGATCCTGCCCGACCGGATCAGCGAGTTCCAGCGCGGCGTGTTCGATGCGATCGACTACGCCCTCAAGCTGGGTTGCAGGCAGGTCAACTGTCTCGCGGGCCTTGCACCGCAAGGCGCCGAGCAAGCCAGGCTGCATGAGACACTGGTCAACAACCTGCGATTTGCCGCCCATGAACTGTCGCAGGAAGGCATCGCGCTGCTGGTCGAGCCGATCAACACCCGCGACATGCCGGGCTTCTTCCTGAACAGCACGGCACAGGCGTTGAGCCTGCTCGACGACGTCGATTCAAGCAACGTCTTCATCCAGTACGACGTCTATCACATGCAGGTCATGGAAGGTGATCTCGCCCGCACGATCGAGGCCAATCTCGACCGGATCGCCCATATCCAGATCGCCGACAATCCCGGCCGCAACGAGCCCGGCACCGGCGAGATCAACTTCCCCTTCCTGTACCGGCATCTCGACGCGATCGGCTACGCCGGCTGGGTCGGCTGCGAATACAAGCCCGCCCGCAGTACCCGCGACGGCCTGACCTGGCTGCCGGGACACCCGAAGGCTGCGTGACGGCGAGACGGTCGACGATCCAGTCGAACGGAGGATACGGTACTCATGGCGAATATCGGTTTCATCGGCCTCGGCATCATGGGCCGCCCCATGGCGGAGCACCTGATCACGGGCGGCCATACGCTGCACATATCGAGCCATCACAAAGCACCGGATGCCGAGCTGCAGGCGAAGGCGATCACGGTCCACCCGACGCCGAAGGCGGTCGCGGCGGCGAGCGAGATCGTCATCCTGATGCTGCCGGACACGCCGCAGGTCGAGGAGGTGCTGTTCGGCACCAATGGCGTCGCGCTCGGCCTGAACAAGGGCGGCATCATCGTCGACATGAGCTCGATCTCGCCGATGGCGACCAAGGAGTTCGCACAAAGGATCGAGGCGAACGGCTCGTCCTATCTCGACGCACCGGTTTCGGGCGGCGAAGTCGGCGCCAAGGCGGCGACGCTCACCATCATGGTCGGCGGGCCGCAGGCGGCCTTCAATACGATCAAGCCGCTCTTCGAGCTGATGGGCAAGAACATCACGCTGGTCGGCGGCAATGGCGACGGCCAGACCACCAAGGTTGCCAACCAGATCATCGTGGCGCTGACCATCGAGGCGGTCGGCGAGGCCTTGCTCTTCGCCTCCAAGGCAGGGGCGGACCCCGCCAAAGTGCGCCAGGCGCTGATGGGTGGTTTCGCCTCCTCGAAGATCCTCGAGATCCATGGCGAGCGCATGGTCAAGCGCACCTTCAATCCAGGCTTCCGCATCGGGCTACACCAGAAGGACCTGAACCTGGCCCTGTCGACGGCGCGCTCGCTTGGCGTCTCCTTGCCGAACACGGCGACGGCGCAGGAGCTGTTCAACGCCTGCGTCGCCCATGGCGGCAAGGACTGGGATCATTCGGCCATGGTGCGGGCGCTGGAGATCATGGCGAACCACCAGGTTGCGAATCCATAAGAGCAAGAAAGGGAAGGCCCATGAAGATCTGCATCTACGGCGCCGGCGCGATCGGCGGCTATATGGGCGTGATGCTCAAGCGCGGCGGGCTCGACATCTCGCTCGTGGCGCGCGGCGCCCATCTGGAGGCGATCAACGCCAAGGGCCTGACCCTCGTCACCAAGACCGAGACGATCACCGAGCAGATGCCCGCGAGCCGCGATCCGCGCGATCTCGGCCAACAGGATGTGGTGATCATCGCGCTCAAGGCGCATCAGGCCTGGGAGGCGGCGGAGGACCTGAAGCCGCTGCTCGGGCCGGAGACAGCCGTCGTCACCGCCCAGAACGGTGTGCCGTGGTGGTATTTCCACGGCCTGGACGGCCCCTATGCCGATCTGCGTCTGCGCAGCGTCGATCCGGGCGACCGGCAATGGAACGCGATCGGACCCGAGCGTGTCATCGGCTGCACGGTCTATCCGGCGACCGAGATCGTCGAGCCCGGTGTCGTCAAGCACATCTATGGCGACCAGTTCGGCCTCGGCGAGCCCAATCGCAGGGAAAGCGAGCGCCTGACGCGCTTCGCCGATGCGCTGACCGCCGGCGGCCTGAAGCCGCGCCTGTTCTCGGATATCCGCGACGACATCTGGCTCAAGCTCTGGGGCAATCTCTGCTTCAACCCGATCTCGGCGCTGACCCATGCGACGCTCGACGTCGTCGCCACCGAGCCCGGCACGCGGGCGCTTGCTCGCAGCATGATGCTGGAGGCTCAGGCAATTGGCGAAAGGCTCGGCGTCACCTTCCGCGTCGATGTCGAGCGCCGGATCAATGGCGCGGCCGGCGTTGGCGCTCATCGTACCTCCATGCTGCAGGATCTGGACAAGGGCCGGCCGCTCGAGATCGACGCCTTGCTTGGCGCCGTTCAGGAGATGGGGCGGCTGACCGAGACGCGCACGCCCTTCATCGATGCGGTGCTCGGACTTGTCCAGCAGATGGCCAGCGTCAAGGGGCTCTATCCGACCTTCCCGCCCGAGGCGCTTGCCGGGGAGGGGGCGGGCGAACCCGCTATCGAGCGGCCGCGCCAGCTGGCAGCCTCATGACAGGGGAGACGGTGCCATGTTGAACGCGACGATCGAGCAGATGGCGCGGACGGAGAAGAGACAGGCGAGCGCGCATTGGGTGCGCTTTGTGCTTGCGGGTCGCGAACGCTTTGGCACGCTTGTTGGGGAAGCTATCGCGATCCACAGCGGCGACATGTACGCCGGCGCGCGGCCGACGGGCGAGAGGGTGCCGCTCGACGAGGTCACGCTGCTGGCGCCGAGCACGCCCTCCAAGATCATCGCGCTCTGGAACAACTTCCACGCGCTTGCCGGCAAGCTCGGGATGCCGGTACCGCCGGAGCCGCTCTATCTGATGAAGGCGCCGTCCTGCATGGCGGCGCCGGGCTTCACCGTGATGCGCCCGCCATCCTATGCCGGCAAGGTCGTCTATGAAGGCGAGCTCGGCATCGTCATCGGCCGCAATTGCAGCCGCGTGAGTCCGCAAGCCGCTGGCGAGTTCATCTTCGGCTATACCTGCGTGAACGACATCACGGCGCTGGACCTGATCGCGGCCGACCCGACCTTCCCGCAATGGGTACGCGCCAAGAGCTTCGACGGGTTCGGGCCTTTCGGGCCGGTGGTGGCGACCGGCCTCGACCCGCGCGCCCTCACTGTCCGGACGCTGCTCAACGGCCAGGAACGCCAGAACTATCCGATCGCGGACATGATCTTCCCGCCGCATGAGCTGGTCAGCCGGCTCTCCCACGACATGACGCTGCTGCCAGGGGACCTGATCTGCTGCGGCACCTCGCTGGGGGTCGGCGTAATGAAGGAGCCGGTCAACACGATCGAGGTGACGGTCGAGGGCATCGGCACACTGATGAACGCCTTCGTACAGGACGGCTGATCGGGGGCCCGCAGGTCGCGAACCCATCACTGGAAACGGCCGAGCTGCCCGCTGGGCTGGCCGTTCAGCCCTCGCGATCGTTCCAGTCACTGCGCAGCAACGTCGTTACGTGTTCGATCGTTTGCCGTCCGTCAGCCATGCAACGGCTGGGAACCTCAGCCACGCGTCGATATCCTAATTTGCGCTGCATCGCCCAAGAATTTTCGTTGCCGTCGAAGTAACCGTTGACCAGTTTCGTCAGGCCCAAGTCGCAAAAAGCGAGGCGGATCTTCGCCTCGAACGCTTCGCGGCCATAGCCGCGTGCCTGGTAACCGTTGGCTATCCAGATTCCTCCACCACCGGTCCCGGCCTTCCAGTCAATCTTGTTGAGACTGATGCCTCCGATCACTCGTCGCTCAGATCTGAGTTCAACCGCAAATTCGTACGCAGTCGGCCGACTTCCTGCGGTCGAAATCGCCTGACATCTCCTGACCCAATCTTGGGCGTGTGATGTCGAATAGGGATGAGGGACGAAAGCGAGCCACTTTGCGATGCCGAGATCGTTCAAGCCTAGCGTGAGTTGCTCGACGTCTTCCTCACCCCAGGCTCGGAGAATAAGGCGCGACGTTTCGATTTTGGTGTCCACGACGTTGCCGCCTCCTTCGGACCGGCGCTGGAAGCCCTGTTTCAGCAAGCGGCTCCAACTCGCCTCGGTGCGCCTGTCGCTGCGCAGTTATGAGTCTACGACCTAGTCGAAGATGTCGGCGTGCTGGTCGACATAGGCGGCGAGGCCGAGTGTGTGGTCGCGCGACAATTGCTCGGCCAGCGCGATGTCGCGCCGCTCCAAGGCCTCGATGATCCCCAGATGTTCGACGATCGAACGGCTGGCGCGATCGTCACGCCCGATCGTCATCTGGCGGATGCCGCGCACATGCAGCAGCAGGTTGTCGGTCATCTCGACGAGCAGCTGCGACTTGCTCAGCCCGATCAATGTCTGGTGGAAGACGAGGTTGGCCGATGAGTATTCGCCGACGTGGTCGGACGGCTTGTGGGCCTCGTCGAAATCCTTGAACAGCGTGCGTAGCTTGCCGATCTCGGCATCGCTGGCACGCTGGACGACGAGGCGTGCGGCCATGCTTTCCAGCGCCGCCCAGGCCTGGATCATCTCGACGATCTCGTTCTTGGTCTTCTTCAGCACCATGATGCCGCGGCGCGGCAGCGACTTCACCAGCCCCTCCTGCTCGAGCATCGCGACGGCTTCGCGCACCGGCGTGCGGCTGACGCCGAGCTGCTCCGAAAGCTGGCGCTCGTCGATCCAGGTCGGCTCCGATGAGCCGTAGATGTCCATGGTGATGATCGCCTGCTTCAGCGAGGCATAGACCTTGGTCTTGAAGGTCTCCTCAGGCGTGAAGCGTTCGAGGACGAGCTGTTGCGTTGCGCTCGCAGGCGTGGTCGTGGCGCTGGGGGCTTTCAAGGTCGCTGCTCCTGCTTTCTGCAGCGCATAGCGCCCGGCTGACGCTACGTCCATGCGGGAGTCGGCGCTGATCCCGCACAACGGTTCAAAAAAGAAGCCCCGCGACCAGCTTGTCGCGGGGCTATCAGGGAGGAGGTCGGATCTGCCGGTCGTCGCGAGAACATGCCGGCTCGATGTGGTTGGACTTGCGCCAGCGGGGATGGTCAGAAGGACCACTCGATCTCGGCGCAGCGCTTCTGGACGCCGACTTCACCGTTGAGCAGCTCCATCAGCGTCTTTCCGAGGCGAGCCGGCGACGGCGAGACCCGGATACCGGCCGCTTCCATCGCCGCGATCTTGTCTTCGGCGCCGCCCTTGCCGCCGGAGATGATCGCGCCGGCATGGCCCATGCGGCGGCCGGGAGGGGCCGTGCGGCCGGCGATGAAGCCGACCATAGGCTTGGCTCGCCCGCGCTTGGCCTCATCCCTGATGAATTGCGCCGCATCCTCTTCGGCCGCGCCGCCGATCTCGCCGATCATCACGATCGACTCGGTTGCGGGGTCGGCCAGGAACAGCTCGAGCATGTCGATGAACTCGGTGCCTTTGACCGGGTCGCCGCCGATTCCGACAGCCGTGGTCTGGCCCAGCCCTTCGCAGCTGGTCTGGAATACTGCCTCATAGGTCAGCGTGCCCGAGCGCGAGACGATACCGACCGAGCCCCGCTTGAAGATGTTGGCCGGCATGATGCCGATCTTGCTCTCGCCGGCGGTGACGATACCGGGGCAGTTGGGGCCGATCAGCCGGGATTTCGAGCCGCTCAGCATGCGCTTGACCTTGACCATGTCCATCACCGGGATGCCCTCGGTGATGCAGACGATCAGAGGGACCTCGGCGTCGATCGCCTCGCAGATCGCGTCCGCTGCGCCCGGCGGCGGGACGTAGACGACTGAAGCGGTGGCGCCGGTCTTCTCCTTGGCCTCGGCGACAGTGTTGAACACGGGCAGATTGAGATGGCTCTGGCCACCCTTGCCGGGGGCGACGCCGCCGACCATGCGCGTGCCGTAGGCGATCGCCTGCTCGGAATGGAAGGTGCCGTTCTTGCCGGTGAAGCCCTGGCAGATAACCTTGGTGGTCTTGTCGATCAGGATGGACATGTTCGCTCCCCCTTGATCACGTTGCATTGGTGCGTTTCGTCCCAATGCAGAAGGCGTGATCGCTTTTTGGTTGTTTTGAGCATTTCCTCTGCGGGAAACCTGTTCCCGTGCTGTCACGCGGGTCCCTAGTTCTTGCGCACAGCAGCAACGATCTTCTGGGCGGCGTCGTCGAGGTCATCCGCCGGGATGACGTTGAGACCGGAGGAGCGGATTATCGTCTTTCCCTCCTCGACATTGGTGCCTTCGAGGCGCACCACCAGCGGGACTTCGAGGCCGACCGTCTTAACCGCCGCGATCACGCCGCGGGCGATGACATCGCACTTCATGATGCCGCCGAAGATGTTGACCAGGATGCCCTTCACGTTGGGATCGGCCGTTATGATCTTGAAGGCGGCGGTGACCTTCTCTTCGGAGGCGCCACCGCCGACGTCGAGGAAGTTCGCCGGGCTTTCGCCGTAGAGCTGAATGATGTCGAGCGTCGCCATGGCGAGGCCGGCGCCGTTGACCATGCAGCCGATCGTGCCGTCGAGCGCGATATAGGCAAGGTCATATTTCGACGCCTCGATCTCCTTAGCGTCTTCTTCGGTCTCGTCGCGCAGCTTGTAGACGTCTGGATGCCGGTAGAGCGCATTGTCGTCGAAGGAGATCTTGGCGTCGAGGCAGCGCAGCTTGCCGTCCTTGGTGACGATCAGCGGGTTGATCTCGAGCATCGCCATGTCCTTGGCGATAAAGGCCGCATAGAGCTTCGCCGTCAGACCCTCGGCCTGCTTGGCGAGGTCGCCGGTAAGATGCAGGGCCTCGGCGACGGTGCGGCCATGCAGCGGCATGATGCCGGTCGCGGGGTCGACCGAGAAGGTCTTGATCTTCTCGGGCGTGTCATGCGCGACATCCTCGATGTTCATGCCGCCTTCGGTCGAGACGACAAAGGCGATGCGCGAGGTCTCGCGATCGACCAGCATCGACAGATAGAACTCGCGGTCGATCGCCGAGCCGTCCTCGATATAGAGGCGGTTAACCTGCTTGCCGGCTGGACCGGTCTGGACGGTGACCAGCGTGTGGCCGAGCATCTGCTGGACGAAGGCTTTCGCCTCATCCACCGATTTCGCCAGGCGCACCCCGCCCTTCTCGCCGGCCTCGGGTTCCTTGAAGGTGCCCTTGCCGCGGCCGCCGGCATGGATCTGCGACTTGACCACCCAGACCGGGCCGCGCAGCTGCTTCGCCGCGGCTTCGGCATCCTCTGCCGTCAGTATGGGAAACCCGTCCGGGACGGGCACCCCGAATTCCCTGAGCAACCCCTTCGCCTGATATTCATGGATGTTCATCGCGATCTCTCTCGGATTTCGGGGAGAGCGACCGGGCCTTTCCGCGGCGCCGGCCATTCGGAACAGAAGCCTTGAATGATTTGTATGGGGCCGCTCCCATCCTGCCGGAGGGAGCGGCGGTCACGCGATGCGTGCAGCCGGCGACGCTGGACGGAGTCCGGGCGTCGGCGGAGTCGTGGTCTATCGCTCAGCCCTTGATCAGGCCGGCGGCGCGCGCCCATTTGTACTTGGCGCCGAGCACCTCGACCGGCGTCTCCGTGGTGTACGGATAGGCCACGATACCGTGGTCGTAGAGCTTCTCGCAGGCCTTCTCGACCTCGACGTCACCGACCAGCGATGCGACGATCGGCTTGTCGATGCCCTTGGCGCGGGCCTCGGTGACGACCTCGATCATCTTGTCGGCGAAGACCAGCGGCGGGGTCACGATCGTGTGCCAGTAGCCGAGGATGAGTGCGTGGATGCGCTCGTCGTTGAGGCCGAGGCGGACCGTGTTCTGGTAGGTCAGCGGCGGCTCGCCGCCGGTGATGTCGACCGGGTTGCCGGCCGCGCCGAAGGGCGGGATGAACTTGCGGAAGGCTGCGTCGAGATCATCCGGCATCTTCATCAGCGTCAGGCCGTTGTCGAAGCAGGCGTCCGAGAGCAGAACGCCGGATCCGCCGGCGCCAGTGATGATCAGGACATTCTCGCCCTTCGGCGCCGGCAGGACCTGCACACCGCGGGCATACTCGAGCATGCCGCGCAGCGAGGGCGCGCGGATGACGCCAGAGGCCTTGAGGATGTCGTCATAGATCTTGTCGTTGCCGGCGAGCGCGCCGGTATGGGAGGCAGCTGCCTTGGCGCCATAGGCGGTGCGGCCGGCCTTGAGCACGATCACCGGCTTCTTCTTCGAGACGCGCTGTGCGACTTCGGAGAAGGCGCGGCCATCCTTCAGGTCCTCGCAGTGCATCGCGATCACCGAGGTGTTCGGATCCTGCTCGAAGAAGGTCAGCAGATCATCCTCGTCGAGGTCCGACTTGTTGCCGAGGCCGACGATCGAGGAGACGCCCATCTTGGTTGAGCGGGCAAAGCCGATGATCGACATGCCGACGCCGCCGGACTGTGAGGACAGGGCCGCCTTGCCCTTGACGTCGAAGGCCGTGCAGAAGGTCGCGCAGAGGTTCTCCGGTGTATAGTAGAAGCCGTAGATGTTCGGTCCCATGATCCGGACATTGTGCTTGCGGGCGGTCGCCAGCAGCTCTTCCTGCAGCTCCGGCTCGCCCGATTCGGCGAAGCCCGACGGGATCATCACCGCGCCGGGAACGCCCTTGCGGCCGACCTCGTCCATGGCGCCGTTGCAGAGCTTTGCCGGCACGGCGAAGACCGCGACATCGACCACGCCGTCATAGTCGAGGATCGACTTATAGGCCTTGACGCCCTCGATCGTGTCGGCCTTCGGGTGCACGGGAACGATCGTGCCCTTGTAGCCGCCATTGATCAGGTTCTTCATCACCGAATTGCCGATCTTGCCGGCCTCGTTCGAGGCGCCGATCACCGCCACGGCCTTCGGATGGAAGATGCGGTTCATCGCCGTGACGATGGCATCCTGGTCGGGGCGGAAGCGCTCCTTGCGCGCCTCGAAATTGCAGACGATGCGGGCATCGACCGCGGTCGCGCCGGATTTCGTCGCGAAGACGGGGTTGAGGTCGAGCTCCTCGATCTCCGGGAAGTCGTCGAGCAGCGCCGAGACCTGGACGAGGATCGCGGCGAGCGCGCCACGGTCGACGGCTTCGCTACCGCGCACACCGTCGAGCATCTCCTGGGCCTTGATCGAGCCGATCATCTCGAGCGCCTGCGCCTCATTCACCGGCGCGAGGCGGAAGGTCAGGTCCTTCAGCACCTCGACGAGGATGCCGCCGAGACCGAATGCCACGAGCTTGCCGAAGGAGGGATCGGTGATCGCGCCGACCAGCGTCTCGGTCGCGCCCGTAGGCAGCATCTGCTGGACCTGAATGCCCTCGATCTTGGCGTCGGCCTTGTATTTGCGGGCATTGGCCAGGATCGTGTCATGAGCGGCGCGGGCCTCGGCATCGCTCTTGACGCCGACGATCACGCCCCCGGCATCGGTCTTGTGCAGGATGTCGGCGGATACGATCTTCATGACGACGGGATAGCCCATGCCGCCAGCGAGCCTGGCGGCCTCGTCGGCCGATTTGGCGAGGCCTTCCTTGGGCAGCGGGATGTCGTAGGCGTCGCAGACCAGCTTGGCCTCCGGGGCCGTTAGGCTGGTGCGGCCGTCGGCCTTGACGCCATCCAGGACCTTGCGGACCGTCGCCTGATCGACGGCTGTTTCGCGCGGCTTAATCTTGAGGGCTGCCTGGGTCATGATGCATTTCCTCCCGTGGAATTTTCTTTTGCTGAAGCCATCGTCGGGCCGCCCGCATATTTCGGATCGTTGCCCGGTCGGGTTCTTGTTTGGTATTTGGCATGCCAATCGGCGTGGCTGTCAAGAGGGGAATGTCAGGTCATCGAGCGCAATCGTCATGATCTGGCATTATGCATGCCAGAGGTTGGCACCTTAGAATCTTTCGGATAACCTCTGGTTATCGCCGCAAGTGCCGGGATAACGGCACAGGGCAGACGGGACGAAGGTTCCGGAGAGGGAGGACGCTTCGGCCGATGAGCGGGCAGCACGACCAGCACAACCACAATGTCCACGCCTTCGAGCATCCGGGCCTTGGCCGGAAGCGCGCCAGATCGACGCCGAAGGGGCGGCAGGTCGAGCCTCGCGCGCTGGAGGAGATCGGGCAGTTGCTCGGCGAGCGCCCGCGCCGGCGTGACCTCCTGATCGAGCATCTTCATCTGATCCAGGACCGCTATCACCAGATCTCGGCGGCCCATCTGGCGGCGCTCGCCGAGGAGATGCGGCTATCCTTCGCGGAGGTCTTCGAGACCGCCACCTTCTACGCCCATTTCGACATCGTGAAGGAAGGCGAGCCCGAGATTCCGCCGCTGACGGTGCGGGTCTGCGACAGCCTAACCTGCGCAATGTTCCACTCGGAGGAACTGCTCGCGACCCTGCAGGACTCGGTCGGCCCTGGCGTGCGCGTGGTGCGGGCGCCCTGCGTCGGCTTGTGTGATCACGCGCCGGCGATCGAGGTCGGCCATAACTTCCTGCACGAGGCCACGGCGGAGACGGTGCTGGCCGCGATCGAGGCCAAGGATACTCATCCGCACATGGATGCGTATGTCGACTGCGACGCCTATGTCGCGGGTGGCGGCTATGCGCTGCTGAACAACCTGCGCTCGGGCGAGCGCAGCATCGAATCGATCCTGACAGTGCTCGACGATTCCGGCCTGCGCGGCCTCGGTGGCGCCGGCTTCCCGACGGGCCGCAAATGGCGGGCGGTGCGCGGCGAGCCGGGTCCGCGGCTGATGGCGGTGAATGGCGACGAGGGCGAGCCCGGCACCTTCAAGGATCGCCTCTATCTCCAGACCGATCCGCACCGCTTCCTCGAAGGCACGCTGATCGGCGCCCATATCGTCGAAGCGGACGAGGTCTATATCTATATCCGAGACGAATACCCGGTGGCGCGCGCGATCCTGGAACGCGAGATCGCCAGGCTGCCGGCGGGCGGGCCAGCGATCCATCTGCGGCGCGGGGCAGGGGCCTATATCTGCGGGGAGGAGTCCTCGCTGCTGGAAAGCATCGAGGGCAAGCGCGGGCTGCCGCGGCACAAGCCGCCCTATCCCTTCCAGGTCGGCCTCTTCGGCCAGCCGACGCTGATCAACAATGTCGAGACGCTGTACTGGATCCGCGACATCGTCGAGAAGGGCAATGGCTGGTGGAACTCGCATGGCCGCAATGGTCGCACCGGCCTGCGCAGCTATTCGGTCTCGGGCCGGGTCAGGGAACCCGGCGTCAAGCTCGCCCCGGCCGGCGTCACCATCCGCGAGCTGATCGAGGAATTCTGCGGCGGGATGCAAGACGGCCACCGTTTCCGCGCCTATCTGCCGGGCGGCGCCTCCGGCGGCATCCTGCCCGCCTCGATGGACGATATCCCGCTCGATTTCGGCACGCTCGAGAAGCATGGCTGCTTCATTGGCTCGGCCGCCGTGGTGGTACTCTCCGAGCAGGATGACATGCGCGCCGCCGCGCTCAACCTGATGCGCTTCTTCGAGGATGAGAGCTGCGGGCAGTGCACGCCCTGCCGCGCCGGCACGCAGAAGGCGGTGATGCTGATGCAGCGCCCGATCTGGAACCAGGAGCTGCTCGGCGAGCTGTCGCAGGCGATGCGCGACGCGTCGATTTGCGGGCTCGGCCAGGCGGCCTCGAACCCGCTGACCTGCGTGATGCGTTATTTCCCCGAGGAATTCATGACGAGGGATGCCGCAGAATGACCCAGGGCATCAGCTTCGAACTGAATGGCGAGCGCGTCGAAGCCGCCTATGGCGAGACGATCTGGCAGGTGGCGCAGCGTCTCGGTACCGCGATTCCGCATCTGTGCTACTCGCCGGAGCCCGATTACCGGGCCGACGGCAATTGCCGCGCCTGCATGGTCGAGATCGAGGGCGAGCGCGTCCTCGCCGCGTCCTGCATGCGCAAGCCGACCGTCGGCATGAAGGTCCATACCGGGACCGAGCGGGCCGAGAAGGCCCGCAAGATGGTGATGGAACTGCTCGTGGCCGACCAGCCGGCACGAGCGACCTCCCATGATCCGACCTCGAAATTCTGGAGCTGGGCGGACAAGACCGGCGTCACCGAGAGCCGCTTCCCGGCGGCCCTGCGCTGGAGCTCGGATGTCAGCCACACTGCGATGAGCGTCAATCTCGACGCCTGCATCCAGTGCGGCCTGTGCGTGCGGGCCTGCCGCGAGGTCCAGGTCAATGACGTGATCGGCATGGCTTATCGCAGCGCCGACACCAAGATCGTCTTCGATTTCGACGACCCGATGGGCCAGTCGACCTGCGTCGCCTGCGGTGAGTGCGTGCAGGCCTGCCCGACCGGGGCGCTGATGCCCTCGGCCTTCCTCGACGCGAACCAGACCCGCACCGTCTGGGCTGACAAGAAGGTCGATTCGCTCTGTCCCTATTGCGGTGTCGGCTGCCAGGTCACCTACAACGTCAAGAATGAGGCGATCGTCTATGCGGAGGGGCGCGACGGACCGGCCAACCATAACCGGCTCTGCGTCAAGGGCCGTTTCGGCTTCGACTACATCCATCACCCGCACCGGCTGACCAAGCCGCTGGTGCGCCTGCCGAACATGCCCAAGGACGCCCGCGACCAGGTCGATCCCGCCAATCCCTGGACGCACTTCCGCGAGGCGTCCTGGGAGGAGGCGCTCGATCTCGCGGCAAACGGGCTGAACCGCGTCCGCGACGAGAAGGGCCGCAAGGCGCTCGCCGGCTTCGGCTCGGCCAAGGGCTCGAACGAGGAGGCCTATCTCTTCCAGAAGCTGGTGCGCACCGGCTTCGGCTCCAACAATGTCGACCACTGCACCAGGCTCTGCCACGCCTCCTCGGTGGCGGCGCTGATGGAGGGCGTCAATTCCGGTGCGGTCACGGCGCCGTTCGCGGCCGCGCTCGACGCCGAAGTCATCATCGTCATCGGCGCCAACCCGACCGTGAACCACCCGGTCGCCGCGACCTTCCTCAAGAACGCCGCCAAGAAGGGCGCCAAGCTCGTCATCATGGACCCGCGCGGGCAGGCGCTCTCGCGCCATGCCTGGAAGCACCTCGCCTTCAAGCCGGGCAGCGACGTCGCCATGCTGAACGCGCTGCTGCACACCATCATCACCGAAGGCCTGACCGACGAGCAGTACATCGCCGGCTACACGGAGGGCTATGAGCGGCTGAAGGAAAGCATCCAGGCCTTCCCGCCGGAAAAGATGGCGGCGGTCTGCGGCATTCCGGCCGAGGAGCTGAAGGAGGTCGCGCGCGCCTATGCCCGCTCGCGTGCCTCGATCATCTTCTGGGGCATGGGCATCAGCCAGCACATCCACGGCACCGACAATGCCCGCTGCCTGATCGCGCTCGCGATGGTGACCGGCCAGATAGGCCGGCCCGGCACCGGCCTGCATCCCCTGCGCGGCCAGAACAACGTCCAGGGCGCCTCCGATGCCGGCCTGATCCCGATGGTCTATCCGGACTACCAGTCGGTCGAGAAGGCCGAGGTCCGCTCGATCTTCGAGGAGCTCTGGGGTCAATCGCTCGATCCGAAGCGGGGCCTGACCGTCGTCGAGATCATGAACGCGATCCATGCCGGCGAGATCAATGGCATGTATATCGAGGGCGAGAATCCGGCGATGTCGGACCCGGACCTCAATCATGCCCGCGGCGCGCTGGCGATGCTCGACCATCTCGTCGTGCAGGACCTGTTCCTGACCGAGACCGCCTTCCACGCCGATGTCGTGCTGCCGGCCTCAGCCTTCGCCGAGAAGGTCGGCACCTTCACCAATACCGACCGGCGCGTCCAGATGGCCCGCCAGGTCGTGCGCCCGCCGGGCGAGGCCCGGCAGGACTGGTGGATCATCCAGGAGGTCGCCCGGCGGATGGGCTGCGACTGGCGCTATGGTGGCCCGGCCGATGTCTTCGGCGAGATGGCGAAGGTCATGCCGTCCTTCCGCAACATCACCTGGGAGCGGCTGGAGCGGGAGGGGGCGGTGACCTATCCGGTCGATGGGCCGGACCAGCCCGGCAACGAGATCATCTTCGCGCAGGGATTTCCGACCGAGAGCGGGCGGGCCAAGATCGTCCCGGCCCATATCGTTCCGCCGGACGAACTGCCGGACGCCGAATATCCGATGGTGCTGTCGACCGGGCGCGTGCTCGAGCACTGGCATACCGGCTCGATGACGCGGCGTGCCGGCGTCCTCGATGATCTGGAGCCGGAAGCTGTGGCGCTGATGTCGCCGCGCGATCTCGGGCGCCTCGGCATCGCGCCCGGGGGCTTCGTCAGGCTGGAGACGCGCCGCGGCGCCGTCGCGGTGAAGGTGCGCTCGGATCGCGACGTGCCGCAGAACATGGTGTTCCTGCCGTTCTGCTATGCGGAGGCCGCGGCCAACCTTTTGACCAATCCGGCGCTCGACCCCTTCGGCAAGATCCCCGAGTTCAAGTTCTGCGCCGTAAGGGCACGCCCGGCCGAGGAAGCGCTGATCACCGCGGCGGAATGAAGCCCGGTGAGCCGCGCTCTGCGCAAGGTGTCATAGGGCAGGGCGGCCCTGCCGGGCGTTACCATCGGCATGGTGGACGCGTGGGGCCCGGTTCTGATCGGAAATCGACACTATCCGGGGACGGCCTATCGGACTGACCGGCAGGCCCGTCGGCCGAAAGCATCTCGTCGTCCGAAAAAAGATCAGGCGGGCCGGGCGGTGCGCCCGGCCCGCCTGTGCGGCGGCGAGGATCAGTAACCGAGGGCGGCTTCCAGCGGCCCCTTGGGCAGCGGCACCAGGAACCAGACCTCGAACATCAGGAAATTGACGATCGCGATGCCGAGTGAGACGGCCAGAGCCTGCCACACCGGAAACTTGCCGAAGAACACCATGAAGGCCCCGATATAGATCGCGGCCGAGACGTAAATGCCGATGTAGTTCGTCGCCAGCACGAAGAGGACGGCGGGAACGAAGATCGCCGCCATCCGCTTGATGCCAGGAATGGTCGTCGCGACCTTCTCGCCTTCCGGCGTGTGCGGCAGCGCCTGGGCCAGATTGACGAGGGAAGCGATGCCCATTGCGACGACGATGTAGAACGGGAACAGGCCGGGCTGCGGCCCCTCGTTCGGCTTCCAGGAGATGCCGAGGCGCAGGCTATCGGTTATCACGATCGCCGCGACGATCAGGAAGAAGATCGCGACCGCGATATCCAAAGTGCGATAGCTGACGAGTGGACGGCCTTCGGCTTCTTCGTTGCTGCTCATTGTCTTTGCTCCTGGCTGGGGCCGCTGCCGGCGCGTCAGCTCCGCGATGGTTGGCTGACCGGAGCGCGATCACTCGCGCCGCGCTCCGGTGCTGTCTGACTCACTGCGTTGCGAGGAAGCCGGCTTTCTTCATTAGGTCGGAATGCAGCGTCTCGGCGCTGACCAGCCATTTCTCGTAATCGGCGCCGGTCATCATGGTCTGGTTGAAGGCGCCCTTCTCCATGAATTCCTTCCAGTCCGGCGTCGCCATCACCTTCTTGAGCAGGTCGACATAGAAGTTCACCTGAGCCGGCGTCGCGTTCTTGGTGGTGAAGATGCCGCGCAGCATCTGGTATTCGACCGGCAGGCCCGATTCCTTGCAGGTCGGGATGTCGCTCCAGGCTTCCTTCTCGGTGACCTTGGCGGTGTAGGTCGAGCGCTGTGCATCGAAAATGCAGAGCGGGCGCAACTGCCCGGCACGCCATTGGCCGACGGCCTCGATCGGGTTGTTCACGGTCGAGTCGACATGGTTGCCGACGAGCTGGACCGCCACTTGTCCGCCGCCGGCATATGGCACGTAGGTGAATTTCTTGCCGCCGGTCTGCTGCTCGATCGCCGCCGTGACGATCTGGTCTTCCTGCTTCGAGCCGGTGCCGCCCATCTTGAACTGGCGGTCATCGCCGGCCTTCACCGCGTCGACATAGTCCTTGGCCGTCTTGTAGGGCTTCTCGCTGTTCACCCACAGGACGAACTGGTCGAGCGCCAGCATTGCGACCGGCTTCATGTCCTTCCAGTTGAACGGCGAGCCGGTGCCGAGCGGCGTTGTGAACAGGTTCGACAGCGTGATTGTGATCTTGTGCGGGTCGCTGGCGCTGGCCTTCATCTCCAGGAAGCCTTCGGCACCCGCGCCGCCGGCCTTGTTGATCACGATGAGCGGCTGCTTCATCAGGTTGTGCTTCTGGACGACGCCCTGGATGAAGCGCGCCATCTGGTCGGCGCCACCGCCGGTGCCCGCCGGGATGACCAGCGTCACGGGCTTGGTCGGTTCCCAGCTCTGCGCCCAGGTGGGCGAGGTCAGGCAGGCGCTCGCAGCCAGCGCTGCCGCAATTGTCTTGGCCTTCGACACTTCCCTTCGGATCATCACGCTTCCTCCCATTATAGGCGGCTTTGTTGCCGCGTTGGTAAAGTCATGAAGGCGAATATGTTGCGGGAACCATGTCGGGCGGCGTCAGGCCGCGCGGGTGATCGCGCCGTTGCTTGAAAGTTTGACGCGCAGCGCCTGCAGCATTGGCCAGAAGGCCATCACCAGGCCGAGTGTCATGATGCCGCCGCACAGCCAGTTCGACCAGAACACGCCGACATTGCCCTGCGAGACCAGCATGGCCTGGCGGAAGGAGCTTTCCGCCTGGTCGCCGAGCACCAGCGCCAGCACGAGTGGCGGCAGCGGGTAACGCAGCTTGTTGAACAGATAGCCGAGCACGCCGAAGACCAGCATCATCCAGACGTCGAACATCGCGTTGTTCACGGTGTAGGCACCGATGGCGCAGACGAAGACGATCGCGGGCGCGATGATCGAGAAGGGCACGCGCAGGATCGCGGCGAAGAAGGGCACGCAGGTCAGCACCATGATCAGGCCGACGACGTTGCCGAGATACATCGAGGCGATCAGGCCCCAGACGAAGTCCTTTTGTTCAACAAAGAGCAGCGGGCCGGGCTGCAGGCCCCAGATCAGCAGGCCGCCGAGCAGCACTGCCGCGGTCGGCGAGCCCGGGATGCCGAGTGTCAGCATCGGCAGCAGCGCGGCGGTGCCGGCGGCGTGGGCGGCGGTCTCCGGCGCCACCACGCCTTCGAGCTCGCCCTTGCCGAAATTGTCGCCCCGCTTCGACAGGCGCTTGGCGATGCCATAGCCCATGAAGGAGGCCGGCGTCGCGCCGCCCGGCGTGATGCCCATCCAGCAGCCGACGATGCAGCTGCGGAGGAAGGTCAGCCACATCCTTGGCAGCTGCTTCCAGGTGCGGATGACCGCATCCATGCGCAGCTTGGCGGTGGCGCCATTGAACTTGAGACCGTCCTCCATCGAGCAGAGGATCTCGCCGATGCCGAACAGGCCGATGACCGCGACGAGAAACTTGAAGCCGTTCAGGAGCTCATCCTGTCCGAATGTCATCCGGAGCGTGCCCGTCACACCGTCCAGGCCGACGGAGGCCAGTGCGAAGCCGAGGCACATCGAGGCGACTGTCTTGAACGCCGAGCCCCGGCCCATGCCGATGAAGCTGGCGAAGGTGAGAAACTGCACCGCGAAGAACTCTGCGGGGCCGAATTTCAAGGCGAATTTCGCGACCACCGGCGCAAGGAAGGTGATCAGGCAGACGGCGAAGATGGCGCCGACGAAGGAGGCGGTGAAGGCGCCGACCAGCGCCTCGTCGGCCTTGCCGTTCTGGGCCATCGGATGCCCGTCGAAGGTCGTCGCCACCGACCAGGGCTCACCGGGAATGTTGAAGAGAATCGAGGTGATCGCGCCGCCGAACAGCGCCCCCCAGTAGATGCTGGTCAGCAGGATGATCGCCGAGGTCGGCGGCATGCTGAAGGTCAGAGGCAGAAGAATGGCGACACCGTTGGCACCACCAAGCCCCGGCAGGACGCCGATGACGACACCGAGCGTGATGCCGATCACCATGAGCATGATGTGGTAGGCGCTGAGAGCAACGGCGAATCCGCCGAACAGGGCGTTCAGTTCATCCATAGCGCTTCGTCCCCATAGACTGGCCTTGTTCAGGGACCGCGCAAATGACCAACGCAGAACCGACTGGCCTTGTTTGAGTTAGCCTAGGATGAAACTGCGTGGCATGCAATATGCCATATTTGGATGCGCTGCAGCATAATAATTGCTGGATTATGGCCGTTGCGCGGCTATTTCTTTCATTATATGGTATGCCAGAAACCACCGCTGTCGGAACGCATGGCGCGCTGGCGGCGTTTGGCTAAGGCAACACGGAAATCGACTTCGCAATGGTCAAGGCACAGCTTGAAATTCAGCCCATCGAGGAGGTGCAGAGCCTCAAGAGCCGCACCTATGAGGCGCTGAAGGCCGCGATCGGAACGATGAAGATCTATGACGCGGGCGCAGAGCTGCGGCTCGACGAGCGCGCGCTTTCGCTTCAATTCGGCGTCAGCCGGACGCCGTTGCGCGAGGCGCTCGCGCAGCTCGAGCAGGAAGGCCTGGTCAGGATCGCGCCGCGCCGCGGCATCTTCATCGTGCGCAAGACCAAGGCTGAGATTCTCGAGATGATCACCGTCTGGGCCGCGCTTGAAAGCATGGCCGCCCGGCTCGCCACCGAAGTCGCCTCCGATGCCGAGATCGCCAGGCTACACAGCCTCGTAGACACCTTCGACAGCGACGCGATCGAAGAGCATATGGGCGAGTATTCCGACGCCAATATCCGCTTTCACGCGGCGATCATCGCGCTTTCTGGCTGCAAGCTCATTGCCGAGATCACCAATGGTTTGTTCACGCATGTGCGTGCGATCCGCCAGCGCACGATTTTCGAGCGGGACCGGGCCCGCCGCTCCATCGTCGATCACAAGGAGATCGTCGAGGCGCTGGAAACGCGCAACGGCGAGCGCGCCGAGCGGCTCGTCCGCGAGCACACGCTCAAGCTGAGGCAACATGTCGAGCAGTTCGTCCAGCTCGACTGAGCGGGGCCAAGATCAACAACAAGAATAGCCAATAAGAAACAATCGACTAGGGAGAAAGCGGGATGTCCGCAGTCGTACAAAGCATCTCTTCTGCCGCGCCTGAAGCAGAGCGCGAGCTGACCGATGGCTTCAACCTCATCATCGATGCGTTGAAGCTCAACGGTCTCGACACGATCTATGGCGTGCCGGGTATCCCCATCACCGACTTCGGCCGCATGGCGCAGGCGGCGGGCATCCGCGTGCTCTCGTTCCGCCACGAGCAGAACGCCGGCTACGCCGCCTCGATTGCCGGTTTTCTCACGAAGAAGCCCGGCGTCTGCCTCACCGTTTCGGCGCCCGGCTTCCTCAACGGCCTGACCGCGCTCGCGCATGCGACCACGAACTGCTTTCCGATGATCCTGATCTCGGGCTCGTCGGAGCGCGAGATCGTCGATCTGCAGCAGGGCGATTACGAGGAGATGGACCAGCTCGCCGTCGCCAAGCCGCTCTGCAAGGCGGCGTTCCGCGTCCTGCACGCCCAGGACATCGGCATTGGCCTTGCGCGTGCGATCCGCGCCGCGGTCTCCGGCCGGCCCGGCGGCGTCTACCTCGATCTGCCGGCCAAACTGTTCGGCCAGGTGATGGACGCCGAGGCCGGGGCGAAGTCTCTGGTCAAGGTGATCGATGCCGCGCCGGCGCAGCTTCCGGCGCCGGACTCGATTCAGCGCGCGCTCGACGTGCTGAAGGGCGCCAAGCGCCCACTCATCATTCTCGGCAAGGGCGCAGCCTACGCTCAGGCCGATGACGCGATCCGCCAGTTCGTGGAAAAGAGCGGCGTTCCCTTCCTGCCGATGAGCATGGCCAAGGGCTTGCTGCCGGATCTACACCCACAATGCGCCGGCGCGGCGCGCTCGACGGTGTTGAAGGATTCCGACGTCGTCATGCTGATCGGCGCTCGCCTCAACTGGCTGCTCTCGCACGGCAAGGGCAAGAGCTGGGGCGACGCACCCAAGCAGTTCATCCAGATCGACATCGAGCCGAAGGAGATGGACTCCAACGTCGAGATCGTCGCGCCCGTGGTCGGCGACATCGGCTCCTGCGTTTCCGCGCTGCTCGCGGGCATGGGCGACGCATGGCCGGCACCGCCAGCGGACTGGACTGCGTCCGTCGCCAGGAAGCGCGATGAGAACGTCGCCAAGATGGCGCCACGCCTGATGAACAACAACGTGCCGATGGACTATCACGGCGCGCTCGGCGTGCTGCGCACGATCATCAAGGAGCGGCCGGACGCCATCCTCATCAATGAAGGCGCCAACACACTCGATCTCGCGCGCGGCGTCATCGACATGCATCAGCCGCGCAAGCGTCTCGACGTCGGCACCTGGGGCGTGATGGGCATCGGCATGGGCTATGCGATCGCCGCCGCTGTTGAGACCGGCAAGCCCGTGCTCGCCGTCGAAGGCGATTCGGCTTTCGGCTTCTCCGGAATGGAGGTCGAGACGATCTGCCGGTACAACCTGCCGGTCTGCATCGTGATCTTCAACAACAACGGCATCTATCGCGGCACCGACGTCAATGACGCCGGCGCCGACCCCGCCACGACCGTGTTCGTCAAGGACGCGCGCTACGACCGCATGATGGAGGCGTTCGGCGGCGTCGGCGTCAACGCGACTTCGCCCGACGAGCTGAAGCGCGCCGTCAACGCGGCGATGGACAGCGGCAAACCCACTTTGATCAACGCTGTGATCGATCCGACCGCCGGCAGCGAAAGCGGCCGCATCGGCAATCTGAATCCACAAAGCGCACTCAAGAAGAAATAAGGGAGGAGACAAAATGAAAGCGCTAGAAGGCGTCAAGATTCTCGATTTCACCCATGTGCAGTCGGGTCCGACCTGCACGCAGCTCCTCGCCTGGTTCGGCGCCGACGTGATCAAGATCGAGCGTCCGGGCACCGGCGACATCACGCGCGGCCAGCTCTGCGACGTGCCGGATGCGGACAGCCTCTATTTCACGATGCTGAACCACAACAAGCGCTCGATCACGCTCGACACCAAGAACCCCAAAGGCATGGAAGTGCTCTGGGAGATGGTGAAGATCTGCGACGTGCTGGTCGAAAACTTCGCCCCGGGCGTGCTCGATCGCATGGGCCTGACCTGGGAGAAGATCCACGCGACCAATCCGCGCCTGATCGTCGCCTCGGTCAAGGGCTTCGGCCCCGGTCCCTACGAGGATTGCAAAGTCTACGAGAACGTTGCGCAATGCGCCGGCGGTGCGGCCTCGACCACCGGCTTCCGCGACGGCCTGCCATTGGTCACGGGCGCTCAGATCGGCGATTCGGGAACCGGCCTGCACCTCGCGCTCGGCATCGTCACGGCGCTCTATCATCGCACCCATTCCGGCATCGGCCAGAAGGTCGATTGTGCGATGCAGGATGGCGTGCTCAATCTCTGCCGCGTCAAACTGCGCGACCAGCAACGCCTCGACCACGGCCCCTTGAAGGAATACAGCCAGTTCGGCGAAGGCTTGCCCTTCGGCGATGCCGTTCCCCGCGCTGGCAACGATTCCGGTGGTGGCCAACCTGGCCGCATCCTGAAGTGCAAGGGCTGGGAGACCGATCCCAACGCCTACATCTACTTCATCACCCAGGCCCCGGTCTGGGAGAAGATCTGCGACGTGATCGGCGAGCCGACCTGGAAGACCGACCCGAACTACGCCAAGCCGCCGGCGCGCCTGCCCAGGCTCAACGAGATCTTCGGGCGCATCGAGCAATGGACCATGTCCAAGACCAAGTTCGAAGCGATGGACATCCTCAATGAGTACGACATCCCCTGCGGGCCGATCCTGTCGATGAAGGAGATCGCCGAGGAGAAGTCGCTGCGTGACACCGGCACCGTGGTCGAGGTCGATCACCCAAAGCGCGGCAAGTACCTCTCGGTCGGCAATCCGATCAAGCTCTCCAACAGCCCCACCGTAGTCATGCGTTCGCCATTGCTCGGCGAGCACACCGATGAGGTGCTACGCGACGTGCTGAAGCTCGATGAGGGCCGCATCACGGCGATCATCGAATCGGGCGCCACCGGCGCGTTGGCGCAGGCGGCGGAGTAGTTTTCAAAGCTCCCATCGACCTCTTGGGGTGGCGCCTCGGCAGCGAGGCGCCACCCTTTTTAGTGTCAGGGTGGGTGCGCCTGATCGGCGCGGCCTCGAGCGGCGGGCAAAGCTCAATCGGGAGCAAGGGTGTCGAACGCGACGGCATAGGTCGCAAGGCCTCTCACTATCGCATCCATGGCCGGCTCGCCCAACTCCGAACGCATCTCGCGCTCGGCGATGTCGACGGCGTCACGAAAGGCCGCGAGCCAGATCAGTCCGGCCGGGGTGAAGGTCACGATGCGTGCACGCCGGTCGCTCAGATCGACGGCACGCGTGACCAGTCCGAGCGCGGCGCATTGGTCGACCAGCTCACCCATCGCCTGCTTGCTCATGGAGGCGCGTCGGGCGAGCTCCGTAAGCCGCGTCCCATCGACATCGAGATTGCGGGTCAAGCTCACATGCGCGATGCGGGTTTCTGCATGACCGCCATTGCTCATGAGCTCGAGGACACGCGCCTCGAAGCGGCGCACCGCATTGTTGAGAAGACGGCCGATATTGGCGTGCCGCCAAGCTGTCCCCGTGCTTTCGAGCTTAGCCTGTTCCATCTGCCCTGCTGTTCCTCGGACGGGGTCCGAAGATTCTCTTGGGCTAATCAGCGCCCCTGTCATGGGTTAAAGCGCAAAAGCCAGAGAGTATCCACCTCTCGCGGGGTTGAAGATGCAGCCGGCTCCGTGTCGCGCAAGGAGCTCGCCACATCCATCTGATGGGTGATCCGGCAACCATCTCGGCTTCTTTCCCGCAACCACCTTGAGTGCGACTAACCCTGCGCCGTGCGGTCACGACCGAAGTGAATGAGGCGCTCGCGAGAAGCATGATCTTGGACGATGTGTCGTTCGGCATGGGCAGAGACGATCAATCGTGCCTGATTGGCGCCCTTGAAGCAGCCCTGAACGACGGCAATATCTTGAAGCCGGCTGCCGAATGCCGTCGCGACAACCATGTTCGCCGCTCCGGATGTTGCGAGAAGGTCGAGTGGGCGCCATTGCATTCCGTCCCAGACCGCGATCCAGGCATGGCGTCGGACCGGGCGCGTATCTCCTGATGGGCCGGCGAGGCGGTAGCCGCCGACGAAGCGGGCCGGGACGCCTTGAGTGCGGACGATCTCGACTGCGAGACGCGTGATCGCTTCGCAGGAGCCTGTCCGTCGCTGCGCGATCTCCTGCAGGCTTTGCGGCTGGTGAAGCGGGGCGTCGCTGTAGCGCCAGGACTCGCGAAGATTGGCCAAGGCCTGTTGCCAGGGGATGGCGCTCGCAGCAACCGCCAGGTCTTCGACTGCAAGATCACTTGCGGTCGGAACGAGAGCGGGCAGGGGCTCATCAAGACCGATCAGGCGATCGAAGCTGGCATTGAGGCGCAGACGAGAGACCGGCCCGGCGAGCTTCAGCCTGTCGACCGCGACACCGTTCCCGTCGAGTTCGGCTGGCTCGAACCGGGCTTCCGGCTCGCAGGTGAGATAGATCGGGGCGAGCCGCGGTTCAGCGGCGAGCAGGGGTCGAGCCCGGAGTTCGAGATCGAGATGATACGCCGGTCGATCGAAGGCGTAGACGACATCGAGCGTCAGATGGACCCGCTCGGAGAGCGAGTGACTCCCTGTCGTCATGCTTCCGCTTCGGTGGCAAGACGCGTGCGGATGAGCCGTTCGAGTTCTGAGCCGGGCGAGGTCGCATTCGGCGATCCCGCCGGGTACGGCGTCAGCGACGGATAGAATCTCGCCCGCCCCGCCTCTTCCTGCCAGATCCAGTGTGGCGCGCGCGGCAGGAGCGCGATTCCGGGTTGGCCGAGCGCGCCGGCGAGATGCAGGGCGAGGCAATCCGGCGCCAACACCAGGTCGAGCGAGGCGATGGCGGCGGCGAGATCCTCTGGCCCGCCGATCCGGTGGCCGGCATCGATGACATCGGGTGCGCGGGCGAGCTCGTCCCGCGCCGCGCCGATCGCCAGGCTCACCACCGTGCCGAGCGGCTGGGCGGCAGCCAGGAGGTCCTCCAGCCCCATCCCGGGAATGCGGGCCGACCAGACGATGCCGATGCGCGGGCCGGGCAGTGCTGCGACCGCTTCCTGCCAGAGTCGGGCGCGGCCGGGCTCGACAGCGATATAGGGCGCCGGCATGGCGAGGGTGTGCGCATCGGCGCGCAGATGCGCCATCGCCTCGGCGAGAATGAGCGGCTGCGAGGCATCAGCGCTGCCGGCTTCCGAGAGGATCGGTGCTAGCGGCGCTAGCAGCGAATGCAGGGCCGACGGCGCCAGCAGCGGCAGCTCCCGGCCCGCTTGCTCGGTGAGCGCCGGCAGCAGGCGCAGCGCGAAGACGACTTCGCCGAGCGGCATGTCGGGCGGGACGAGCACCGCATCGATTGCCCGGCGTGGCTCCGGGAGCCCGCCATAGGCCTCCTCGAAGCGGCCGAGCGCGAACAGGCAGGCGTGCCGCAGCGGACGGGCCTCAGGGAGCTGCATTGCCGCGGCACGCTCGCTTGCCAGCAGCGCATCGCCGAAGCGCCCGGCGCCTGCCAGCGCCCGCGCTAGAGCCAGCAAGGCAGGGCCGCTCTGGGCTCCACTTTCGCGAGCCGCCGCAGCCAGCGATGCAACGGCCTGCCGGACCGTTGCAGCGTCCGCTGCGGTCAGCGCCTGCAGCTCCAGCGCGGGCAGGAAGCCAGGGGCAAGGGCCAACGCCCGCCGTAGGAGATCACCGGAACGGCCAGGATCGCGGGCGGCGAGGAGCCGCGCCAGGGTGACGATATGCGTCGGATCCGATGGCGCGCAGAGATAGGCGCGCTCGGCGCAATCGACCGCGGCCGCCTCATCTCCGAGCGAGACATGGGCTTCGGCGAGGTTGTGCCAGGCCTCGACACAGGCTTCGTCCAGGGCGACGGCTTCCTCGAAGCAGGCGATGGCGAACGGCCGGTCCGAGACGGCAAGCGCGCAGAGGCCGCGCAGCAGCCAGGCACGCGGCCGCTCGGGATCGCATTCCAGCGCATGCTGGGCCTCGCCGGCCGCATCCTCCGGGCGCCGTCGTGCCAGCAGAAGCTCGGCCCGGCGTTCCCTTACGCCCGCATGGTGAGGGGCGAGGCGGACCGCTTCGTCGAGGCAGGTTTCGGCGTCGCCGAGGCGATCGCATTCGGTGTGCAAGGCGGCGAGATTGGCGAGGATTTCGGGCTCGCCCGGCCGCAACCTGGCCGCGGTGCCGATCAGCTTTTCTGCCGCTGCCGTGTCACGGCGCAGCAAGGCGACGCCGCCGAGGCCGTTCAGCACCCAGGGATCGTCCGGCCGCGCCGCGAGCGCCTCGCGCAAGATCGCCTCGGCTTCGTCCGTCCGGCCTTCGGACAGGCGCTTCAGCCCGGCCCGCACCTTGGTCGCATGGCTGGTGGCGATGGCCGGCGCGCTCATCCGATCGTCACGCGCTTGGCGTCGAGGCGGATATCGTCGCGGGCCAGATGGGTCTCGACTGCGGCGCTGACCGTGGTGAGCTCGGTCTGAGAGAGATGCGTGCCGATGCGTTCGCTGTCGATGCCGGCGATCGCGGTATTCCGCTCTTGTGACGTCACCTCGATGCGCTGCGCTACGGTCGACTGGCGGCCGACGACGGTGGTCAGTGCGTCGCCGACCACGGATGCCAGCCGCGAGATTTGCGTCAGCACGTCGGCGACCAGATGGAAGCGCCGGCTGGTCACGGCCACTTCCGGTGCTTCGAGCCCGAGCCGGGCCGTGGCGCTGAGAGCGATGCTCGGCGCCGCGATGGCAAGGCTTGCGGCCCGATCCGGCAAGGAGAGGGTCGCGTCGCCGAGGCCGGCGCGGGTCAGGACGGCGAGGATGAAGACGCGTCGGCCGGATGCGACGACCAGCACCTCATCCTCGGCCTGCGGCTGGATCAGGCAGGAGATAGCGCGCGCGGCCTCGCGCGTCCCCGTCTCGTCCTGCACGAGGCAACGTTCGCCGGTGATCGCGAGCACGCGCGCGGAACTCAGCCTGTCCGCTGCCCCGAAAGGCGCGGAATTCGCGCCGGTTGAGGCTTCGGCCATCGTGTAGAGGCTGTGCAGGGATTGACTCATGACCTGAAAAAGAAGCCGGTTCCAACTTTGGTGGCCTTGTTATCGATGTCGACGGTGCCGCTCCTCGCGAGCACTGCATTGAAATAGGCGCTCATGTTGGCGTTCTTCAATTCCAGTCCGAAGGACTTGCCATCGACGCCGACCCATTTGAAATCCAAACCGGAGACATACTTCAAGTCCGAGCCGAGCACGACCTTGGTATCGGCGCCGATGACGTTCTTGAAGGCGACGCCGATGATGATGTTCATGTCGATCGCGAGATTGATCTTGAGATCGATCGCGGCGTTGAGACGGAATTCCGTGCCCAAAGCCAGCGTCAGCGTCGCAGCCATGGTCAGGTTGATGCGCGCGGCAAGGTTGGTCGAGATCTGGTCGCCGAGGAAATAGCTGACCGACACGCCGAGGAACTTCTTCTCCTCGTAGCCGCGAAACTCCGTGTATTTCTCGCCGTAGAACCACTCCTTGGCGGTGCCGTAGGTCTTCTTTTCGGAGGTGGAGTAGAGCCATTCCGAGAGCGGCCCCTTCGCCTCGTTCTTCACATAGCCATAGGCGAGCAGGGAGATGTTGGCCGGTGCGTCGGGCGTGCCGGCGGTGATCGAGACGCCGGAGAGCGCATTGACGGCAAAGACGCCGGCCGGTGCCGTGAACTTGATGTCACCGTCCGACACGTTGGTGGTCTGGCCCTTGACGATGTCGACGAGCATGCCGCCGCCGACGGAGAGGTTGACATCGGAATCGGTCTTGCCGAGGAAGCCGTCGCCGGAGGAGGTGGTCGTCTTGGCCTTGGTCGAGATGGTCAGCAGCTCCATCTGGCCGGCCTTGTTCTTCACGAACTTGTCGCCGCGCTTCAGATAGCCCTGCTTGACGCTACCATCGGCATTGGTCGCGTCGCTCGCTTTGGCCTCGTTGGCGGTCTCGGCCATGGTGACAAAGGGGTTCTTGCCGCTGAGCAGCGCGGTCAGCGACAGGTCCGGGCTCGGTTCGGTCTTGGTCGTGTTCGAAGCGGTGCTCTTCGACAGCGAGAGCTCGGGCATCATCGCGCCCTCCTCGCCCTCGACATAGGCGCCGAGGCGCAGATAGGTGCCGCTGCCGAATTCGTCGGGCTTCAGCGGTACGTCGATGCGGGTATAGGGCCGGCCGGCCGCGGCCTCGCCTTCGGTGACCGAGGCGTCCTCGTAATGCGGTACCGGCGGCAGCGGCTTCGCTTCGCCGTCGATCACGCCTTCCAGGCCATTCGGACGAACATGCTGTTCCGGATGCGCACTGCGACCGAGCACGGCGAGGACGTGCCATTCCTCACCGCCCGCCCAGGCAAGGACCTCGTCGCCAACATGGGGGGCGAGGGGGCAGGACAGGGCGACGCAGGCCGGAACCTCGCCGGTCTCGCTCCGGAGAAGCAGCCGGTCGCCGGTGCGGGCGACCACTGTCGCCGGGCGCAACGCCGGCATGGCGCCGGGGGGCGAGATCAGGGCGGTTGCGGCGGGCATCATCGGTGCTCTCCCGTGGGATCAGAAATGCGGCCGTTGTCTTAGGACAGGCAGATCGTGGTGACCTGGCTGGGGGCGAGCGTGATGCCGACGATGTTCGGGCTCATGCCGTTCTGCATCGTCGGGTTCAGCATCTTCGTGGCCGGCGGGCCGCCGAGGAACATCGTGACCGAGCCCATCGCGTGCTTCACCGGCCCCATGACGAAGCCCGAGGCGACGCCGAGCAGGACGCCGGGCTGGTCGCCGAGGCTGATCGGCTTCGTGGTCAGGAGATTGTGCGCCGGCATGCAGGTCAAGAAGGTGGTGAGCTGCGTCGGTATCGCCATCGGCGCGAGCGCGATGTTGGGATAGGGCACCGGTACCGGCACGACCACCGGCGTTAGGCAGACATCGGGAAAGGCAAAATCGGGGGCAGGGATCGGCCCGGAGGAGTTGACGAAGACCATCGCGTGCCTCCTCAGGTCAGGGCCGCGACGCGCACGGGATCGTAGAGATCGGCGACGGCGCGCTGTGGATCGGTCGGAAGGGTCGAACCCGTCGCATGCTGGAACAGCGTGCCTTCCGCCGAGATGGCGTGAAGATTGGTGCGATGAAAGCGCGCCGCGATGAAGGACGCGCCGTCGAGCCGAGCGTAGGGGAATTGTGCATGGTCGAGCAAAGCGCGCTCGAAGCGGGCCGCGGCGCAGTCAGCGCGTTCGAAGAGAGCGTTGCTCAGCCGCGCATCGGAGAGGTCGGCGCCAGCGAGCTTCGCCTCGCTGAAATTCGCGCTGGTGAGATCTGCTCCAACCAATTTCGCGGCCGTGAGATCGGCGCCGATCATCAGCGCCATCGGCAGCTTTGCCCCGGAGAAGTCGGCGCGCGAGAGATCGGCCTCGAGGAAGAGGCTCTGGGAGAGATCGACGCCAGCGAGATTGCTGCCGGCCAGGCGCGCTTTCATCAAATTGATGCGTGACAGCCGGACCTTGCGCAGGTCACGCTGCGATAGGTCCGCCTCCATGGCGAACATCGTATCGATGTCGGCGCCATCGAGGATGGCGGTTCGCAGATCGCCCTTGACCAGCGTCAGGCCGCGGATCGTCGCATCCGACAGATCGACGCTGGCGAGGATGCATTCGACCAGCGCGACCGTCGTCAGCTCGACCCCGGCGAAACAGGCTCGGGAGAGATCGACCCGGGCGAAACTCGTGCTGACGAGCTTCGCTCCGGTGAAATCGGCCTCGGTCGCGTCGACTTCGGCGAACTGGCAATCGCGCAGCGTCGCGCGGGCGAAGGATGAGGCGGTCAGCCTGGTGCGCGGCCATTGCACCGTGTCGAAGTCCGCGCCGCTGAAATCCGCCCGCTCGAAACGGCACTGGACGAGCTGGCATCGCTTCAGCTGTGCTTCGTGAAAACGCGCTCCGGAGAAATCGCAACCGATCAGGATCGCGCCGTCCAGCGAGACGCCGTTGAAATCCGCTTCGACGAAGGAAGCTCCCTCGGTGGGCAGGCCAAGCTCGACGCGCTCAAGTAAATCCTCACGGCGCATCGCTGGGCACCCCGAATATGGTCTTGTCGAGCAGGGCCTGCGTCAGGTCGGCGCCGACGAGTGACGCATCCGAGAGATCGCAGCCGTAGAGATTGGCCCGCAGCAGCCGAGCACCATCGAGATGGGCGCGGCGCGCCTGGGCGTTGAACAGATTGGCACCGAAGAGATCGGCACGCAGCAGGATCGTCTTGCCGAGCGAGGCCTGCTTGAGCGAGGCGAGGGCGAGATCGGCCTCGCTGAGATCGGCCTCGCCGAAATCGACCCGGTTGAAGCTTGCCCGCGCGAAGCTGGCGCGGATCAGCCGGGCGCCGCGGAAGGAGCCGTTCATGCCGACGGCGCCATCGAAGCGCGCGCCGGTGAGATCGCAGCCTGCGTGAAAGCCGCTTTGCTGCAGATGCGCTGCGGAAAAGTCGGCGCCCGGCGCCTCCAGCTTCACCGCGGAGAGCTTGAACGCCTTGAGCCTGCGGGCGTCGAGCCCGTCCGCCTGAACCTCGACCAGCGCGCAACTTTCCATGACCGCATCGGCTAGGATCGTCCGCGACATGCTCGAGCGCAGGATCGTGACCCGGTCGAGCCGGGCGCCGGCGAAGGAGACATCCGACAGGTCGGTCTCGATGAAATTCGCCTGTTCGAGCGTCGCGCCGGCGAAGTCGCATTGCGCGACCTGGCTCTTGAGCCATTGGGCCCGGCGCAGATCGGCACCGGCAAAGCGCGCGCCGCGGGCGTCGGCGGTCCCGAAATTAGCGTCCAGCAGATTGGCCCGCGAGAAATCGGCGCCGCGCAGGTCGGCGCCGGCGAAGACCGCGCCGGCGCAATTGGCGCCGATAAAGCGCGCGCCGCTGAGATTGCATTGCTCGAAGAAGGCGCCGCTCAGGTCGAGGCCGCTGAAATCCTGGCCGGAGAGGTCGGCGCCAGCCATGTCGCGGCCGGCGAGTCCTTCTCCCTTCATCGCGCTGATCGCCTGTCCGAAGCGGAGCGCCGCTTCCGGCGGCAATGGCGTGGTCGGATGGATCGGCTGGGGGGCGAGGCGGCGCATCGTCGCCATCGCTTCCCCGAGCTGCGGCTCGAGCTGGTCGAGCTGAGCGCTCGCCCGCGCGAGCTGCGCCTTCGGATCGGTCGGTTCCTTTGAAACCGGCAGGATATCGCCGGCCAGCAGCGTGCCGAGAAGATCGTCGAGCGATTGGCCGGGCGGTGCCAGATCAGGGAAGGCTCGTGTCAGCTTCTCGCCGGCAGCGTCAGCCTCCGCTGGAAGTTGGATCGCCTGTCTGCTGCCTGCTGCCGCTAGCTCCGGGAGCGGTGCATCGCGCTGCGCCGCCTGCGCGCCGGCAAGGCCGTCGCGAGCCGGGGCAAGGAGCGCTGTTCCAAGCCCGCTGTGGAAGCGCTGCAGCGCCTCGCGCAAAGCCGCTTCCGGATCGACCGTGCCCGCCGGCAGCTTGAAATCCGGCGGCAGGGCGGTCGCGGCGAGGTTGGGCTGCTCCGGCAGATCGAGTTCGGCGAGCAGGGCGTCGAGCTCGCCGAGTTCTCCCGTCTGGCGGAAGCGTTCGCCGCGATTCGCCATGGCATGGGCTTTTGCCTCCAGCTCGCGGCCGTGTTCGTCCATCTGCGCCTGGAGTTGCTGCGTGCCTTCGAACAGCGCGGCGAAATCGATCTCGCCGCTGGCGATCTCCTCCGGCGAGGGCATCCAGGCCGGCGGCGGCTCGGCGGGCGGCAGGTTCGGCATGAAGGCGGCGGGCAGGCCGGCCTTGTCGAGCGCGTCGCGCAGGACGAGCCGCTGCGCTTTTTCGGTCCGCTCGCGCTGGCGTTCGTGATGGGCCATGCGGGCAAGCCGGCGTCGCTCCAGCGCGGCGGGATCGGGAAGGGGTGAGAGCGCCGCGTCGGCAAGAACGTATTTCGGCTTCTCAGTCGGATCGCTGCGCTGCCGGAAAGCTTCGACGTAATGCTCGACGGAGCGCGGCTCGTCGGCGAGGCGTTCATAGGCGAGCATGACATGGGTCACGTCGTCGCCGTCGATGTCGGCGACGGGGCAGGCGCCGCGATAGATCAGCACGCCCTTATGGGCGGTGGGGAAAAGCCAGGCGGTGTCGAGGACGCTGGGCAGCTCGAAAAGGCCGTCGGCGCAGGCGATGAAGATGCGGGCGCGCATCCCCGGCAAGGCGCCCTCGAGCACGGGATGCTCAGCCGAGAAGCCCGTGAGCCGGAACGGCTCCTGCCCGGAGAAGTAGCCTTCGATCCTCTGGTCCGGCGTCGCGGCGCAGAACAGGCGCGGATCCGCGTCGTGGGCCAGTCCCGGGAAACCGTGCTTCAGCCAGTGATCATCATAGGTGCCGGCCAGCGCACGCCGCGATGGGTGTGCGGGATCGATCGGCCCTAGTCGGACCGGCTCCGGCATGTCGTCGGCATTGCGGATCAGCCGGTCGGCCCGTTCGATGTTCGGCAGCAGGACGATCTCGCCTGCATCGACGCGGCCGGCCGCCTCCGCTCCGCGCCCGAGCGGGTTGATCGGATGGTTCGGGCCGCCGAAGCAGCGTTCCGGAACGAGCGGCATTTCGGTGAAGGGGCGGGGCTGCTCGAAGACGGGACCGCCTGCGGTCTGGCGCCAGACGCGGTCACCGAAGACGGCGAGGCGCTTGCGAACAGCGCCGAGCGCGATGTCGAGCGTGAGCGCCGGGACTGGCTCACCGTCCGGCGCCCTGGCGAAGCCGGCGACGAGGACCTCGCCGCATGGTTTCGGCATCGCTGCGTCGAAGATCGTGCCCGCCGGCATCTGCTCCATCGCCATCGGCCAGAGCGCGGTATCGGGTTCGAAATCATTGGGTTCGAGCAGCGAGAACAGCCCGAGCGCCGAGACGACGAGCGTTGCCGAAGCGCCTCGGCGCTCGACCTTGGTCAGGATGCCGAGCTTTCGTGGTTTGATGATCGTCGGCATGCTGCTGTCTTGGTGGCTCGCAGGTGACGCTAGGGCGGGTAGACGACAGGTTGACGACGCCGTTCACGGCTCGCGGGTGATAAGGATCTCGACGCGCCGGTTGCGGGCACGGCCCTCGATGCTGGCATTGTCGGCGATCGCCTCGGAAGAGCCGCGTCCATCGACCGCAAGGCGACCGCCCTCGCGCAGAGCCGGCCGAATCAGCGCCGCGACGGCCTCGGCGCGTGCGACCGACAGCGCCTGATTGTCGCGGAAGGGGCCGCCGGCTGTGACCGCCTGATCGTCGGTATGCCCGACGATGCGCACCGGCCCGCGCTCGCCGTCGATCACGCCGGCGATGCGGCGCGCGACCGGCACGAAGCCCGGCAGGGCCGTCGCCTGGCCCGAGGCGAAGGTGATGAGATTGCCGATCCGGATTGCGACCCAGCTGCCGAACGGATCGACGGTGATCGAGCCGGCCTTGATCTCCTCGGCCAGCGCCGCCCGGATCCGGTCGATTTGGCTGGGGCGTGGCGTCGGAGCCGGAGCGGGCTGCGCCGTGACCGGCTGGGCCGGCCTGGGGGCTGGCAGCAAGAGCGGGATCAGCAAGGCGAGCGCCACGAGCACCGCGATGATCGCGGCGCTGTAGAGGCCAATCTGGACGAATTTCGATCTGACCTGCGTGCTCGTCGCCATCGTTCCCCCCATGTCGACGCGACAGATCACGATGCCGGTGACGACAGGACGATGACGGCGCCTATCATTTGGGGCGCTGCGGAAGCGGGTCAGCACTTCTTCGGAGAAGCGTATAGCTAAGTAATTAGCCGACATATTGAAACAATACTGTCAGAATTCCGATCTAGAGCTGCCGGCGTGAATTCCTGGCCGCTGACGAGAGACCGTCCGTGACGAAGGTCCTGGGCGACGAGACGCCTTTGCGCTTGAACGGAGAGGCCAAGGCCTCTCCGATCGCAGAGTCGTCCCGAACAGGTGCTGTCATCTCGTTCCTGCCGGCCGTTCTCGTCCTTGCCGGGGTCGTTTGCCTGTTCGCGGCAGGCTCGCTCCTGCTGCGGCAAGGCCTTCGCCCGACCGAGTTCCGGATCGCCCAGCCTGCGGGCCATGCCGAGCGCGAGGCGGGCTTTGGGCTGTACCGGACGCATTGCAGCGCCTGCCACGGCGCCTTTCTTGGCGGCGCTGCCGGATGGCGCAGCGATACGCCCTTGGCGCCGGCGCTGAACGAAAGCGGCCATGCGACCAATCACAGTGATGCGGACCTGTTCCTCCGCGTCGCCGCCGGGGCCCGCACGGCCGATGGCCGCGTGACCATGCCCGCCTTCCGCGGCGTCCTCTCCGACCAGGAGATCGTCTCCGTGCTGGCTTACACCATGTCCTGGTGGCCGGACGAGGAACTGCAGCGGCGCGCCGGCTCCGACTGGACCTTCCAGGCCGTGTGCACACCGGCCGGGGCGCAGGTGTCCGCGAAGGCCGGGCGTTGACGCGATCCTCCTCCCAAGCAACATGCGCCTGGAGCGTCTGGTTCCGGCAGCGTGCAGTCCGGCCCGGATGCCTCTTCGCGCCGGCACTCCTCTTCGCATCGGCGGGCGGCGCCGAAGCGCATGTCAAATGGTTCGCGCCCTATAACGTCGCCGTCCCGCCCGCTGCGCTCTGGGACGTATTCTCGGTCCCGTTCGTGATCGCCCTTTCGCTGTCGATCCTCTTGATCGCGATCGTCTTCGTAGGTGATCGAGCGATGAGCGCTGGAGGTGTCGAGGACGCCGTCGACGCGATGTTCGAACCCTTGAAGGCCGTCACGCCTGGGATCATGCGCGTCAGTCTCGGCGCCTTCCTGCTCTGTTTGTGGTTGCTCGGCGGCATCCTGCTCACCCCAGAATTAAAGACCGACAGCCAGGCGGTCGCCTGGTTCCAGCTCTTCCTGGCCTTCTGCACGATCTGGTGGCGGACGACCTTCATCGCCGGCTTCGGAATCGTCGTGCTCTACGGCCTCGCGGTCGCCCAGTACGGCGGCTTCCATCTGATGGATTATCCGCTCTTCCTCGGCATCGCTGCCTATCTGATCATCCATTCGCTGCGGTTGGTGAGGCTCCAGCCCTACGCCCTGTCGATTCTCTACGTCGCCATGGCGCAGACGCTGCTCTGGGCCTCGGTGGAGAAATGGGCCTATGCGTCGTGGACGCTGCCGCTGCTCGCCCAGCACGAGCGCATCACGCTCGGCATCAACCATCACACCTATGTCATGCTGGCAGGCTTCGTAGAGTTCGTCGCCGCCTTCCTGCTCCTGTTCGGCATGCTCAGCCAGCGCCTGGTCGCCGCAATGCTACTCGGCATCTTCATTGCCGCCGTCATCGACTTCGGCAAGGTCGATGCCGTCGGCCACTTGATGATCATTGCCTCGCTCGGCATCGCCGTGATCGAGGGAAACACGGTCGTCAATCGCGCGGTCCAAAGCGGTATCCGCTCCTACCGGATCGGCGGGCTGGAACAGGCCGCGACCTATGTCGGCGTCCTCCTGCTCTTCTTCCTGATGTATTACGGCGCGCACGGTCTGGCCTATGGCAGCCTGGCATAGCGGCAAATCAACGGGTCGAACGGTCGCCCGGCCGATGGCCGGCATGGCGGAGCCGTCGCCGCGCCTGCGTGGCTGGCGGCTGCTCGCCGGTGTCGCGATGGCGCTGCTCGCCGGCTGCTCGACCATCGAGCCGCTGCTCGAGAATCCGGCGAGTCTCGATAGAGATGACGCGACCCTCACCTCCGAGCAGGCCGAACAGAAGGCCAGGGCGGCCGCTCGCCCGATCGACACTGCCAGCCTGCGCTCCAGTTATCGCCGGCCGGCCGAGTTGCCTGCAGGGGCGCACGCGTCGGCACCCGTCATCGCGCTCGGCAAGAAGCTCTTCGACAGCACCGAGCTCTCGGGCAATCGCCGCATCGCCTGTGTCAGCTGCCATCTGCCGAATGCCGCCTGGGCCGACCGCAAGGCGAAGCCGATCGCCGATAATGGCCGGCCGATGGCGCGGCGCTCGCAGACGCTCTACGACATGGCCTGGGCCAGCGTCTTCCTCTGGGACGGCCGGCAGGATTCGCTCGCCGGCATGGTGAGCGGCCCGATCGCGTCGCCCGACATCATGGGCCTGTCGCTCGATGCGATGGTGCAGCGCCTGGCTTTCTCACCGGAGTTCTCGGCCGACTTCCAGCGTGTCTATCCTGACGTCGGGCCGACCCCCGAGACGGTCGCCGACGCGCTGGCGGGTTATATGAACACCTTGCGCTCGCCGGCGACCCGCTTCGATCGCTGGGTCAAAGGCGATGACCGGGCGCTGACGCCGGCGGAACTGCGCGGTTTCAAATTGTTCAACGGCAAGGCCAATTGCGTCGCTTGCCATTCCGGCTGGCGCTTCACCGACGAGGGTTTCCGCGATATCGGCCTGAAGGACACCAGCGATCGCGGGCGGGGCCGGATCAAGCCGCAGATCGAAAGCCTCGCCTTCGCCTTTAAGACGCCGACATTGCGCGGTGTCGCCGAGCGCGCGCCCTACATGCATGACGGCTCGATCGGCACGCTCGAGGCCATCATCGAACATTACGACCGCGGCGGCACGCGCCGCCCGAGCCTGTCGCCCGATATGTTCCCGCTCGGGCTCAGCGCGCAGGAGAAGAGCGATCTCGTCGCCTTCATGCGCTCGCTGTCGGGTCCTGCAACGCCCGCCGCCCAGACCAATTCCGACCCGGAGGTCAGTCCCCAATGAAGCGCTTTCCCGCAATCCTCCTGGCAGTTGTGTGTGCTGGAGCCATACCGTCATTCGCTGGAGCAACCGAGTTCCGGGTCACGCAGAAGGGTCAGCAGTTCAACCCGCGCACGCTGGCGATCAAGGCCGGCGATGAGGTCGTCTTCGTCAACGACGACAGCGGCACCCACAATGTCTTCTCCGAGAGCGCCACGAACAGCTTCGATCTCAAGGCGCAGCGCCCGGGCGCCAGCACCCGGGTCGCCTTTCCGAAGGCCGGCAAGGTCGACGTTCGCTGCGCCATTCATCCTTCGATGCGGATGACGATCGACGTCGAGTAGCCCGGCCGCCTGTCGCGGCTGGCGCGCAACTGTCACATGCACATGCTCCGATGCGTCGTCAGGACCGGATGCCGAGGCGGCGATGCGCCACCTTTCCGTGTCCCGGCCAGCGGCACGAGGCCCGAGCGTTGAAAATGACCGTCAAACGCAAACTGTACGGGCTCGCCGCACTCGGCATCCTGATCGCGGCGATCGTCGCCGCCGCGGCGGTCTATGGCGTCGCGGCCATGTCGAGCGCCAGCCATTCGATCTTCAACAATGCGCTGCTCGTCAACAAGAACGTCTCGACGCTGGTCGTGCTGTTCGAGCAGAGCCGGACATTCGTTCGCGGCGTCAACGCGAATACCAGCAAGGACGAGATCGCCGGGGCCGATGCGGCCTTCAATGTCATCGACCAGAAGCTCGCGGACACCAGCATCGACGTGTTCCGTTCGATCACCAATGAGGGGGTCCGCGAGGCGGTCACCGCCTTCATCGCCGCGCTCGACCAGTCGCGCCGGGTCGCGACCGAGATCTTCGAATCCTGGAAGGCCGGCGACGCGGAGAAGGCCGCGCGGCTCTACGAGGAGGATGGCCGCAACGAAGCGGCGATGCGCGAGGCGTTGTCGACGCTGACCGCCTTCCTCGACCGGCTCGCCGATCAGGAGCTGAACGCGCTGGAAGAGACGCAGCGCACGACCACGCTCGTCGCCATCGCGGTGGCGGCGGCGGTCCCGTTCCTGATCGTCATCGCCTTCCTGGTGGCGCGCCAGATCGCGACGCCGATCGCGGCGCTGACCTTCGCCGCGCGCGATGTCGAGCGCCGCAAGTTCGAGCCGAGCTCGATCGAGGCCGTCGCCGCCCAGCGCAACGAGCTCGGCTCGCTCGCGCGCGTCTTCCAGAAGATGGCGGTCGACGTGCAGCGGCGCGAGGAAGAGCTCGAAGGCCTCGTGCACGAGCGCACGCGCGATCTCGAAACCAAGAACGAACTGCTCGAAAAACAGCACAAGCGGATGGAGACCGAACTCGACATCGCCCGCTCGCTGCAGGGCGCCATGCTGCCGCAGCGCATGCCGAAGCATCCGAGCTATTCCGGCCGGGCGATCATGCGGCCGGCGCGCGAGCTCGGTGGCGACTTCTACGATTTCTTCGTGATCGGCGAGGATGAGATCGGCCTCGTGATCGCTGACGTCTCCGGCAAGGGCGTGCCGGCGGCCTTCTTCATGGCGATCTCGCGCACGGTGCTGCAGGCGAGCGCCCGCGAGCGCCGTTCGGCCGGCGAGTGTCTCGCCGAGACCAACTCGATCCTGTGCGAGCAGAACCCGCTCGATATGTTCGTCACGGTCTTTTACGGCATCCTCAACCTGCGGACAGGCGAACTGAGCTACGCCAATGGCGGGCACAATCCGCCGATCGTCGTGCGCGAGAGCGGCGAGGTCGCCGAACTGCCTGTTACCGGCGGCATCGCCATGGGCATCATGCCCGGCCTGTCCTACGAGCAGGGCAGCCTAGTGCTGGAGAAGGACGACACGCTCTTTCTCTACACCGACGGAATCTCCGAGGCGATGGATACGCAGGGGCGTGAATTCACCGTCGACCGCCTGGTCGCGTCGCTGAGCGAGAGCCATCGCCAGTCGCTCGACATCGTGGTCTCGAACGTCACCGATGCCGTGAGCCGCTTCGTCGGCGATGCCCCGCAGCATGACGACATCACCTATCTGGTCGTCCGCTATAAAGGCTCGCCGGAGCTGATCGAACTCGAAACCATCAAACGGGCGGAAGACGTTGGTGGCGGGTGGGCGATGAAAGCCGTCTAATACTGAGCCAGCTTCGTATTCGTCCACCTCCACAAGCTGATGTGGTCCGATTGTTCAGTTGCGAGCGCGATAGTCGCTCGGTCACATCAAAGTCATCGAAGCTTCAATAACGGGCGTCATCAACGTCAGTGGGGCCAAATACACAATGGTCGCGCTGCGAGCGTCGATGTCCGAGTCCAGTTCCACCTTTTTCGATCCGCGTATCGCGAGCGGTGCATCGCCCGTGTCCGAGACGGCGCCTGCCGGCTCGGAGCCGCGCAGCTCGATCGAATTCGAGGAGCTGGAGGCCGAGGTCCGCAAGCTCGAGACCGATGGCCCGCTCGCGGTGAACTGGCGCGAGGTCGCAAGGCTGTCGACAGTCGTGCTGGAGACCCGTGGCAAGGATCTCCTGGTCGGCGCTTGGCTGGCGCATGCGCTCTGCCGCGAGGAGCGCTTTCAAGGCCTCGCCGTCGGGCTCGGTGTCCTGCGCGAGATGATCGCTAGCCATTGGGACAAGATGCAGCCGCCGGCCGCGCGTGAACGGGCTCGTGTCGGCGCGCTCGAATGGTTGGTCGGCCGCACTGCCCCGCTTTGCGAGGGCGAGGCCTCCGAAGGTGACTGGCCGGCGGTGCTCTACGCCTATGACGCACTGACCGAGATCGATACGCTCGCCGGCGAGAAGCTGCGCAAGGAGCAGATCGCGCTCGGCGATCTGGTACGCGCGCTGAGGCCGCATCGCGACACCGCTCGCCGTGCCCTGGCGGAGGCGGAGCAGAAGCGCAAGGAGATCGAGACCGAAGCTGCGGCGCGGGCCGAGCAGGAGGCGCAGGCCGCGACGCGCGCTGCCGAGGCGCCTGCGCCGGTGTCCGTTCCGGCCGCAACGCAGGCTCCCGTGTCAGCCGCAGCTCCCACGCCGGCTCCGCCATCGGCACTCGACCTCTCGACGATCGATGCCTTGCCCGAGACGCTGCGCAGCCTTTCTGCCGAGCTGATTGGCAACAGTACCGCCGATGCGCGCGCCCATCTGCTGTCGCGCGTCGCGTCCTGGTGGCGGATCCGGCAACTGCCGCCGAACGAGGGCGGCCGCACCGGCGCGATGCCGCCGGTCGAGGAGGCCGCCGCCATCCAGGCGCAGCGTCAGGCGGGCCAGAACCAGGAAGCACTCAAGGCGCTGAACGAGTTGGTCTGGACGGCCCCGTTCTGGTTCGAAGGGCACCGCCTTACCGCCGAGGTCCTGAAGTCCATGGGGCCGGATCATGCCGATGCCGGCGCTGCCGTCGGCGGGGCGATGAACATGCTGTTCCGCCGTTTTCCCGAGCTGATGAATTTCAGCTTCGGCGACGGCAGGCCCTTCGTCGATCCCCCGACCCGGGACTGGATCGAGGAGAACGGCGGCAGCGGTGGCGCTGCTTCAGGCGGCGCCGATGGGCTCGACCGGGCGCTAGGCGAGGCGAGGGCGCTGATTGGGGCCGGCAAGGCGCCAGAAGCGATCGACCTGCTGGCGTCGCTGACCCGTGGCGAGATCGGTGGGCGCAACCGCGTGCTGCGCCAGATCGCCCAGGCCCGCTTTTGCCTTGATGTCGGCCTGATCACCGCGGCCCTGCCGCTGCTCGACCATCTCGAGAGCTTGCTCAAGGCGCACGACCTTGAGAACTGGGAGCCGCAGCTCGCCGCTCAGGTGGCGGAGCTGCGCTTCCGGGCGCTCACCCATGCCGATGCCGCCCGGCTCGTCGCCGAGGATCGTCGTCGCATCAGCCTGGACGAGACGCGCCAGCGCCTCGTTCGGCTCGACCTTGCAACCGCCGCGCGCCTGTTCCGGTGACCGGCTCCACCTGAAGACCAAGTTTCAACACGCTGGGGAGATCGTCATGTCGAAGGAAGTCTCGGTCGCTCCAAAGGAGCGCGTCAACATCAAGTTCAAGCCCAGCACGGGCAATGTGAAGGAAGAGGTCGAGCTGCCGCTCAAGCTGCTGATGGTCGGCGACTTCACGGGCCGGGCCGACGACCGCCCGGTCGAGGAGCGCTCGCTGGCCGACATCAACAAGGACAATTTCGACGACGTGCTGAAAGGCCACGAGCTCAAACTCGACGTCGCGGTCGCCAACAAGCTCGACGATGCCGCCGATGCGCCGGACGTCCGCGCCTCGCTCTCCTTCACCAAGCTCAAGGATTTCGAGCCGGATGCGGTGGCGCGGCAGGTGCCCGAGCTGCGCAAGCTGATGGAGCTGCGCGAGGCGCTGGTCGCGATGAAGGGCCCGCTCGGCAACGTCCCGGCCTTCCGCAAGGCGATCCAGAGCGTGCTCGAGGACGATGCGGCCCGCGAGAAGCTGCTGCGCGAGCTGACCGGCTCGACCGACGGCAAGACCCCCTGATCAAATCAGCACGACAGGACCGCAACCATGAGCAATCAGCAACTCGAGATCGCCCAGGATGCTTCGGTCGTCACGACCGAATTGTCACTGCTCGACCAGATCCTCGGCGAGACCAAGCTCCAGCCGAGCGACGAGGGCTACGACGTCGCCCGCCGCGGCGTCGCCGCCTTCATTTCCGAACTGATGCTGCCGGCACGCAAGGACGAGAAGGTCAACAACGCCGTCATCGACCAGATGATCGCGGCGATCGACGGCAAGCTCTCGCAGCAGCTCGACGAGATTCTGCACGACGAGTCGTTCCAGAAGCTGGAAGCGGCCTGGCGCGGTCTGAAATTTGTCGTCGATCGCACCGATTTCCGCCAGAACATCCGCATCGAGCTGCTCAACTGCTCGAAGGACGAACTCCTGGCCGATTTCGAGGATAGCCCGGAAGTCGTCAAATCCGGCCTCTACAAGCACATCTACTCGGCCGAGTTCGGCCAGTTCGGCGGCAAGCCCTATGGCGCGGTGATCTCCAATTACGAGTTCTCGGCCGGCCCGCAGGACGTGAAGCTGATGCAGTTCATGTCCAGCGTCGGCGCGATCTCGCATGCGCCGGTGATCGCCTCGGCCGGGCCTCAGATGTTCGGCGTCGAGAAATACGAGGACATCGCCAACCTCAAGGATCTCGAGTCGATCTTCGAGGGCCCGCGCTATGCCAAGTGGAACGCTTTCCGCGAGACGGAAGATGCGCGCTATCTCGGCCTGACCGTGCCGCGCTTCCTGCTGCGCATTCCCTACGGTTCGGACACGGTTCCGGTGAAGGCCTTCAACTACGAAGAGAAGAGCGCCGGCGAGACCGACAACTATCTCTGGGGTAACGCGGCCTACACCTTCGCGACGCGCTTGACGGAATCCTTCGCGCAGTATCGCTGGTGCCCAAACATCATCGGCCCGCAATCGGGCGGCGCGGTCGAGAACCTGCCGGTGCACAATTTCGAGTCGATGGGCCAGCTGCAGTCCAAGGTTCCGACCGAGGTGCTGGTCACCGACCGGCGCGAATATGAGCTCGCCGAGCAGGGCTTCATCGCGCTGACCATGCGCAAGGGCAGCGACAACGCCGCCTTCTTCTCGGCCAATTCGGTGCAGAAGCCGAAATATTTCGGCAATACGCCGGAGGCCAAGCAGGCGGAGCTGAACTACAAGCTCGGTACGCAGCTGCCCTATATGTTCATGATCAACCGCCTGGCGCACTACATCAAGGTGCTGCAGCGCGAGAACATCGGCTCCTGGAAGAGCCGCGAGGAGCTCCAGGAAGAGCTCGGCAAGTGGATCAGCCAGTATGTCGCCGACCAGGACAATCCCTCGCCGGAGGTCCGGGCGCGCCGGCCGCTGCGCAAGGCCGAGATCCGGGTCGAGGACGTCGAGGGCGAGCCGGGCTGGTACCGCGTCGCGATGTCGGTCGTGCCGCACTTCAAGTACATGGGCGCCGACTTCACGCTCTCGCTGAAGGGCAAGCTCGACAAGCAGTGACATGTCCTGCTTCGCCCCGCCTCCAATCGGAGGCGGGGCCGCTGCAATTGACGGGAATTCCGTGGCGAGCCTGTTCGAACGATTGGAGAGCGCGCGCGAACCCGGCACCGGTTCGCTGGAGGTCGCGCGCGGCCCGAGCCTGTCCGAGAGCGTGCTGGCAAATGTCAGGCGCATCCTGAACGCGCGCCAGGGCTGTTGCGAGACGAGGCCCGATTTCGGCATGCCCGATCTCAACGACATCTCGCGTGAGGCTTCGGAGACCATTCCGGCGATCGCGCGGACGGTGAAGGCGCAGCTCGAAGCCTTCGAGCCGCGGCTGCGCGAGGTGCTGGTGAAGCCGATGCCGACGGAGTCGCCGGGAGAGTTCGCCTTCTCGGTCAGCGCCGCGCTGATCGATGGCGAAAGCGGCGAGGCGATGCGTTTCGACACCGTGCTCGGCAATGACAGGCAGATGCGGCTGCGGAATTGATGCGATGTCGCTGAACGCCCATTACGAAGACGAATTGTCCTATCTACGCGAGCTCGGCCAGGAGTTCGCCCGGGCGAACCCCAAGCTCGCCGGTTTCCTGTCGCGCGAGGCGAGCGACCCCGATGTCGAGCGGCTGCTGGAAGGCTTCGCCTTCACCGTCGCGCGCCTGCGCCAGAAGCTCGAAGACGAGATGCCGGAGCTCGTGCACGGGCTGATCCGGCTGGTCTGGCCGCACTATCTACGCCCGATTCCGCCGATGAGCATCGTCTCCTTCGAGGCGGCGGCCGGCGGCGGGCCTGGCGTCACGCGGGTTCCGGCGGGCATTGCGCTGGCCTCGCGGCCGGTCGACGGCGTCTCCTGCCGCTTCCGCACCTGCTATCCGGTCGAGGTGCTGCCGTTCGCGATCACGCGCACGCAGAGCGAGAACCGGCCGACCACGGCGCGCCTCGCGCTGACCTTGCAGGCGGCCGGGCGCGGCACGCTGCAGGGCCTGCAAGGCGGGCGCCTGCGCTTGTTCTTCAACACCGAGCGCGAGCCGCAGGTCGGGCGCACGCTGCTGCTCTGGCTGTCGCGCCATCTGCGTTCGATCACCGTGACGAGCGATTCCGGCGAGAGCGTCACCCTGCCAGCGAGCGCGATCCGCCCGGTCGGCTTCGAGGACGGGGAGGGCGTGCTGCCCTATCCCTCGAACGCCTTCATCGGCTTCCGGCATTTGCAGGAATATCTCGCCTTCCCGGCCAAGTTCCTGTTCGTCGACGTGACCGGGCTCGAGGCTCTGGCCGGCCTGTCGGGCAAGGCTGCGACCTTCGCCTTTGAGTTCTCGCGGCCTTTTCCCGATCAGGTCAGGGTCGCGGAAGGCCATGTCCGGCTGAATTGCACGCCGGTGGTCAATCTCTTCGCGCACGAGGCGCATCCGCTACGCATCGATCGCTCCCGCAGCGAGTACCGCGTCGTCGCCGGCGGGCGCGCGGGAGCGGAAATCTACGCGATCGACAAGGTCACCGGCTATCTCCAGGGCCGGGCCGAACGCATCGTCTACGAGCCCTTCGAAGCCTTCCGCCACGATCTGCCAGGCGAGGCCGAGAGCAAGCTGTTCTATCGCGAGCGGCTGCGCCCGGCCGTGGTCGGCCGCGGCGTCGACCATTATCTCTCCTTCGTCTCGCGGCTGGAGCGGACCTCGGCCCCGCCGGCGGAGGTGATCTCGATCGGTTTGACCTGCTCGAACGGCGCCCTGGCCGAGCGCCTGCCCGTCGGCGCGATCGACCAGCCGACCTCGGAGACGCCGGCGACCGTCACCTTCGCCAATGTGATGGGTGTGACGCCGCACACGCCGCCGCCGATCGGCGAGAACCTGCTCTGGCGGCTGATCTCGAACCTCTCCCGCAATTACGGCTCGCTCGTCGATGTCGGGGCGCTGCGCACGCTGATCGCGAGCTATGATTTCCGCGCCGTGCACGATGCGCAGGCGCGCCGCCGGCTGGAATTGCTGCTGGAGGGGCTGGAGGCGTTCGAGAGCGGCGTCGAGGATGGCGTGCTACGCGGTCAGCCGGTCCGCGTTCGCACGATCAGGTTGACCGTGGCCGAGAGCAAGATCGGCGGTGAGGCCGAGCTTTATCTGTTCGGGGCGGTGCTGGAGCGCTTTTTCGCAGTCTATGCCAGCCTCAACAGCCTGCACCGCTTCGCCATCCAGGGCACCGAGAGCAAGGTCGAGTACAAATGGACGCCGCGAGTCGGCACGACGAGCGCGACCTGAGCGCCGTCGCGGCGCTCGATGCTGCGATGGTCCAGTTCAACGCCCTCTGCCTTCAGCTGGAAGAGGCTTTCCCGCAGCCGGGCGGCATCGGTTCGTCAGGCTCGCCGCGGCGCGAAGCCGTGCGCTTCCGCGCCAATCCGACGCTCGGCTTTCCGGCCGAGGAGGTCGCGGCGATCGAGTTGCCGGCACGTGCCGGCGATCCCATCGTCGTCACCGCCAATCTCTTCGGCCTGCACGGCCCGTCCTCGCCACTGCCGCCGGCTTTCACCGAGCGCATCGTCTTCGCCGAGGATGGCGGCGCGCTGCGAGACTTCTCGGACTTCTTCAACCATCGCCTGCTCGGGCTGCTCTTCCGGATCTGGAAGCATTATCGCCACCAGCATCGTTACGAGCCCGGCGCGACCGATCCGATCTCCGGCGCGGTCGCCGCGCTCTTCGGCATGTTCGGCGTGGCGCAGGAGGGAGACCGGCCGGCGCGGACGCTGCTCCTGCCCTATGCCGGGGTGCTGGCGCTGCACAGCCGCTCGGCCTCGGTCGTCGCCGGCGTGATCAGTCATTATTTCGGTGTGTCCTGCGCGATCGAGGAGTTCGTGCCGCGCGAGATCCGCATCCCGGAGGAGGCGCAGTGGCGCCTCGGCGCGCCGGGCATCGAGCTCGGCGTCGATACGGTCGCCGGTGAAGCCATGCGCGACGTCATGGGCAAGTTCCGCCTGCGGCTCGGGCCGCTGACCTCCGCGCAATGCGACCGGCTGCTGCCGGGTGGGCCGGATCACGCCACGCTGACCGAATTGATCCGCCTTTCGATCCGCGAGCCGCTGGATTGGGACATCGCCTTCGTGCTGGCGCCGGGAGAGGCGCGCCCATTCCGCCTTGGCGAGACACGGCTCGGCTGGTCGGGCTGGCTCGACGTCGATCCGGGCAGCCCCGTCGAATTCGTCATCTGAGGTCCAGTTGCGTCACATGATTGTTGTTCGCCTCGCCCAACCTTGCGCCAGCAGCGCCAAGAGCCGGCCCGACCGGTCGGCGGGGCATGCGTTGATGTGGGGCCGGGGGTAAGATGAGATTGCTGCTGACCGTGCTCGGGCTGCAACGCAGCACGCTCGGCGACCGGTCTACGCATATCTTCGGGGAAGCGGGTGGCACGCTCGGGCGCAGCGCCAGCTGCGACTGGATTCTGCCCGATGAGCGCAACACGCTTTCGGCCCGGCACGCCCGCATCTCGCATAACGGCCGCGGCTTCCTGATCACCGATACCAGCACCAACGGCGTCTATCTCAACGCGGTCGATGCGCCGCTCGGGCGCGACCAGAGCGCGCCGCTGAGCAATGGCGATACGATCTACCTCGCCGACTACATCATCTCCGTGGCGATCCTGCGCGAGGAGCCGGCACCTGCGCCGGTTCCCATGCCGGCCACTGCAATACCAGTGGCGCCCGTCGCTCCGACGCCAGTTGCGCCGCTGCCGATCCCCGTTGCCGCACCGGCCATCCCGATCGGCCTGGAGCTGTCAGCGCCCGCGCCCGCTATCCCCGCCTCGATGCCGGCTGCGGCTCAACGCCAGCCGACGCAGCTTGCCGGCCCGATTCCGGATGATTTCGACTTCAGCGACCTCGCGCCGGCAAAACCGCAGGCAGCTCCGATGGCCACGATGCCGGCGCAAACCGTGCCGCCGGTTCCAGTGATGCCTGCGCCTCTCGCCGAGCCCGCTGCGCCGCAGCAGGCGCCTGCTGCGGCCGTCGATCCGCTCGCCTTGCTGCGCCAGCGCGCGATGGTGCGGGCCGCTTCGATCGATCTGACGCCGCAGGAGCCCGGGGTGCCCGCGCCTCGGCCGATGGCCGAGGTCGCCCTGCCGGGTGGCTCGCTCGCGCCAGGTTCCGGCGATGCCGCAGCCTTCTGGTCCGGGATCGGGCTCGATCCCACACGCATTCCGCCCGAGGCGCGGGCGCGGTTGCTTGAGGAACTCGGCGGCGCGCTGCGCCAGGCGGCGGGCGGGCTCGTCTCGATGCTCTCGGCACGCAAGTCGATGAAGGACGAGTTTCGCCTGGATCAGACGCGGCTCGCGCCGCAGGAGAATAACCCGTTCAAATTCTTCTCGTATGGCGACGAGGCGCTGCGTCGGATTGTGGTCGAGGGCGCGCCCGGCTTCCTGCCGCTCGACATGGCGGTGAAGCAGTGTTTCGCCGACATGCACGCGCATGAGGTCGCGCTGGCCTCGGCGATGCAGACCAGCATCCGCGAGTTGCTTGAACGGCTGGCGCCTGCACGGCTCGAATCCGAAGCGGAACCCGGCCTGCTCGGCCGCAAGCCGGACCGGAGCCGCCTCTGGGAGCGCTATGCCGAATTGCATGGCGAGCTCGCGGGCGATCTCGATCGCACGATCCGCACCCTCGTGTCCGACGAATTGGCGCGCGCCTCTGCCCGTGGGCCAGGAGCGAAGGTGTGAGGCCGGTCACGAGATCGCTGCTGCTGCCGACCCGCCGGTCGCTTCTCGCCGGCCTGGCGGTCGGTGCCGGCGCGCCGCTCATCGCTGCTTGTTCCTCCGGGCCGCCGGCAGCCAAGACGACCTCGCTCGAATTCGGAATCGAGGCCGACCAGGAGATCAACGCCAACGAGAATGGCGACCCGTCGCCGATCGTGCTGCGCGTCTACGAACTCAAGACCAAGAACGCCTTCGAGCAGGCGAGCTTCTTCGAGCTGCTCGACAGCGATACGGCCAAGCTCGGCGCCGATCTCGTCTCCAAGCGTGAACTCGAGGTGAAGCCGGGCGAGAAGAGCTCGTTCAAGCGCGAGTCGCCGACCGAGGCGAAGCATATCGGCGTGATCGCCGGCTTCCGCCAGATCGAGGTCGCGCAATGGCGCTCGCTGGTCGACATCGTACCGGACCGCGACAACGCCTTCCTGATCACCGTCCGCGCCCTGGCCGTGAAGATCGAGCTGCAGCGCGCCTCCCGCAATTTCGGCCTGATCTGAGGTCGCCCATGCCGACCTTCGCCCCGCCCGCAGAACCCTTCCGGAGCCGCCCCCGATGACGCTGGTGAGCAAACCGCTCTGGTCCGAGGGCATGCTGATCCGCCCGCAGCACTTCCAGCAATATGACCGCTGGATCGAGCATGTGGTCGAGGGCCGCACCACTGCGCTAGCCGCCTTCGCCTGGGGGCTGCGCAAGCTGACGCTCGGGGCCGAGTTGCTGCCGCTCGGCCGCATCGCCGTCCAGTCGGTCGCCGCCGTGATGCCTGACGGGACGGTGATCGACACCGCCGGCGGCATCGCGATCGAGGCGCGGGCGGTTCCGCCGAACACCAAGAATGCCCTGGTGAAGCTCGTCGTGGCGCTGCGGCCGCTCGATGGCGCCGAGATCGGCGACGGCGGCCGCAGCCGGCGCTATGAGGCGGCCGAGCAGGCGGTGCGCGACGTGACCGCTCCGGATCGGGCAGCGGTCAGCCTCAGGGTCGGGCGGCTCTCGGCGCGGCTTCTGCTCGAAGGGGAAGCCGAGGACGATCTCGTCACGCTGCCGATCGCACGAATCCGCGAGGTCGATGCGACCGGCGCCGTGCTCCTCGACGAGAACTACGTTCCGCCCTGCCTCGACTTCCAGGCTTCGCAGCGCCTCGTGCGCCTCGTCGGCGAGATCCGCTCGCTGCTGCGCAGCCGAGCGGAGGCGCTGGCCGGCCAATCCGCCGCCGGCCCGGCCGCGGCCGAGAGCGGCGGGCTCGTCGATCTCGTCGTGCTCTCGATCGTCAATGGCCAGGAAGCCGTCTTCGACCATTTCGCGGCGACGCCGGGCCTGCACCCCGAGCAGGTCTATCGCGCGGCATTGGCGCTCGCCGGCCAGCTCTCGACCTTCTCGGTCTCGCGCCGGCGCAGCGCCGATTTCCCGGCCTACGACCATCTCGATCTCGATGCTTCCTTCGCGGCTGTGCTCGACCAATTGCGTCAGCTCCTGGCGGTAGTGATCGAGCGCAATGCGATCGCGCTGCCCCTGCAGGATCGCGGCTACGGCATCCGCCTCTCGACGATCAGCGACCGCACTTTGTTCCAGGATGCGCGCTTCGTCCTGATCGCGCTGGCGAGCGTGCCGACCGAGACCTTGCGAAGCCAGCTGCCGATCTCGATGAAGGTCGGCTCGGTCGAGCAGATCCGCGATCTCGTCAACCTGCAGCTGCCCGGCATTCCGCTGACCGCGCTGCCGGTGGCGCCGCGCGAGCTGCCCTTCCTGCAGGGCGGCGTCTATTTCGAACTCGACCAGAGCGTCGAGCTCTGGCGCAATCTGACGCGCTCGGCCGCCTTCGCCCTGCATGTCAGCGGTGACTATCCCGACCTGCATCTCGAATTCTGGGCCATTCGCGGGAAGCGCGCGTGAGCAGTGATCAAAGCTTCGATCCGCCGACCGTCGTCGGGCACAGGCCGATCGGCTTGGCACAGCCGCGGCCGGCCGGAGCGGCGATCCACGACCCGCCGACGACGCCGTTCGCGCCGCCACGCCAGCCACTCGCCGCCCAGCCCTTTGCTCCGCTACCGGCAGCCCGACCCACCGGCTTCGCACCATCAGCGCCCACGCCTTCGCTCATCCCACGGTCGGAACCCGCGAGACCGCAGCAGCGGCGTGGCGCCTCCGTATCGACCCGCGAAGCCCCTCCAGCGTCCTTGCAGGCGAATGCCGAGATCGCCGACGGCTCGGACGCGCTCGTCGCGGCCGCCAACCCGCTGCTGGCGCTGGTGGCGCAATTGCGCGATGCCGTCGACTTCGCCGACGTCGCGCAGCTGCGCAGCGAGGTGATCGAGCAGATCCACAAATTCGAGGAGGCGGCGGTCAGGAACGGCGCGGCCGCCGGTGACGTCCAGGCTGCACGCTACATCCTCTGCTCGGTGATCGACGAGACGGTGATGACGACGCCCTGGGGCGCCGCCAGCGACTGGAGCACCAGCTCGCTGCTCAACCGTTTCCATAACGAGACCTGGGGCGGCGAAAAGGTCTTCGCCATCCTCGACCGGGTGAAGACCGATCCGCGCAAGAACATCGCCCTGCTCAAGCTGATCGACTTCGTGCTGCTGCTCGGCTTCGAGGGCATGCACCGCGTGCTCGACAATGGCCGCGAGCGTCTCGCCGACCTGCGCGACGAGGTCGGCCAGCTCGTCGGCCGCAATCTGCCGCCGCCACCCTCGGAACTCTCTGCGCACTGGCAGGGCGTCGGCGCCGAGAAGGCCCTGCGGAGCTTCTTCCCGCTCTGGATCGTCTTCGCCGCCGCAGGGTTCCTGCTGGTCACCATGTACAGCTTCCATCGCTACCGCCTCGCGGTTGAGGTCGCGCCGGTGGTCGAGCGCATGCAGGCACTCGAGAACACGATTGCTTCCAGAGTGGTGCGGCCATGATCCGCTCCTATCTGCTCGGCTTCCTGTCGCTGCGCGGGCTGGTCACCGTCTTCGGTGTGGTCGCGCTCTGCGTGATGATCTGGGCCGGCGGGCCCTATCTCTCGCTCTTCGGCTGGGCGCCGCTGGTCTCGGTGGAGGCGCGCACGAGCGCGATCATCCTGCTGCTCTTGAGCCTGATCGGCGTCTCGCTATTGCGCCTCTATCTGGCGCGTCGCGCCAATGCCCGGATGATCAAGTCGCTGCTCGACACCGGCGGACTCGCGGCCATGGCCGATTCCGGCGGGACCGACGAGGTCGAGATCATCCGCGAACGCTTCGAGGGAGCGCTCACTACCCTCAAGGAGACGATCTTCGCCGGGCGCAAGGGCGATGCCTATCTGTTCGAGCTGCCCTGGTATGTCATCATCGGCCCGCCTGGCTCCGGCAAGACGACGATCCTGAAGAATTCCGGGCTCGACTTCCCGCTGGCGCGCACGCTCGGGACCGATCCCGTCGCCGGCCTCGGCGGCACCCGTCATTGCGACTGGTGGTTCACCGACCAGGCGGTGCTGATCGACACCGCCGGCCGTTACACCACCCATGAATCGAACGCGGCGGTTGACGCCGCCGCCTGGCGCGGCTTTCTCGACCTGCTCAAGACCCATCGCGGCCGCCGGCCGCTCAACGGCATCGTCCTGGCGATCAGCCTATCCGATATCCTCCTGCAGAACGAGGTCGAGCGTAAGCGCCATGTCGCGGCGCTGCGGGCGCGTCTGCAGGAGCTGACCAAGACCTTCGGCGTCGAATTGCCGACCTATCTCCTGATCACCAAATGCGACCTGATCCCCGGCTTCTCCGAGTTCTTCGACGGGCTGAACGAAACCGGACGGGCGCAGGTCTGGGGCATGACCTTTCCGCCCGATGCCAATCTGGCGACGCGTCTGACCGAGATCCTTGACCAGAACCTGCGCGAGCTCGCTGACCGCCTCGACCAGGTCATGCGCGAGCGCGCCCATGCCGAGCGTGGCCTCAGCCGGCGCGGGCGCATCTATCTCTTCCCCAAGGAGTTCGCCGGTTTGCGCCGGGACCTTGCGAGCTTCGTCCACGAGATTTTCAAGCAGAGCAAGTTCGAAACGCAGTCGCGTTTGCGTGGCGTCTACTTCACCAGCGGCACGCAGGAGGGCACGCCGATCGACCGCGTGCTCGCGGCGTTCGGGCGCAGCTTCGGCCTGACCAGCGGCCAGCGCGCGCCGTTCTCAGGCCAGGGCAAGGCCTTCTTCGTCAACCGGCTGCTGACCGATGTCATCTTCGAGGAGCAAGGGCTTGTCGGCGTCGACCGCAAGCTCGAGCGCAGCCTCGTGCGGGCCCAGAACATCGGCTACGCCGTGGCCGCGGCGCTGGTGATCGGGCTCAGTGTGCTCTGGTGGGGGGCGGCGAGCCGCAGTCAGGCGAGGATCGCCGCAACGAACGAATCGCTTACCCCGGTCGAAACGCGGCTCGCGGCCGTGCCGGCGCGGGCGACGCCGGCGACCTTGCTGCCGGTGCTGCAGGCTGCTGATGCCGTGCGTGATGCGAGCGGGCAGGGCGGTATCCTCGGCTGGCTCGACGGCTTCGGGCTGAGCGCGACGCCCTTACTCGCGCCGGCGGCGGCAGAATTGCGCGAGCGCCTCATCGTCGGTCGCCTCTATCCGGCCTTCGCGACGCGCCTATCGGAGCGGCTGACCGGCCTCTCCCAGATCGGCGCCGAGAACGAGGCGGTGCGAGAGCTCCTGCGCAGCTATCTCATGCTGAGCGACACCGAGCGCTTCGACCGCAGTGTGGTGCAGCGTGCCGCGCGCGAGGAAGCACAGCTCGCCTTCCCGGTCGACCAGAGCCGGGCGGCCGAGCTCGGACGGCATTTCGACGAGCTCGTCGTGCTGCTGCCACAGCCGCTGCCGACCGACCGGCGCATCATCGACACCACGCGGGCGCGACTGATGCGGACCCCGCGCAGCGAGCAGGTCTATGCCCGGCTGTTGCGCGAGGCCGCGCAGAACCCGCGCTTGCGCTCGATCGATCTCTCCACTGCGATCGGCGCCGGCGTGCTCGATTTCGGCCTCGGTCGCGCCGGCAACAACGCGGTCTCGGTCATCCCGGCCGCCTTCACCCGCGAAGCCTTCTACGATTTTGTGCTGCCGCGGTTGCCGATCCTGATCCGCGAGGAGCTCGGGATCGACTGGGTCACCGGCGGCGAAGCGGCCGGCTCGGGCGTGGTCCAGACCGGCACGCGCGAGGTGATGGACCGCTATGTCGCCGACTACATCCGCTATTGGCAGGGCGCGATCACGGCGGCGCGGCTCGTGCCCTTCGCCGAGACGCAGCAGGCGCTCTCGGCCGTGCAGGCCTTGGCAGCCGCCAACTCGCCGCTCGAACGGCTGATCGGCATCGTCCGCACCAATACGGAATTGCCGCTGCCCGGGGACACCCAACCGGGAGCCCCGGCCGGGGCGAGCGCCGGCTTGCCCGGACCGGCCGGCACAGCAGCCGGAGGCCTCATCGCCGCTGCGGCGAGCAGCGCGGCGAATGCCGCTGCCACCGCCGCGCTCGGGGAGGGGCCCTGGCCCGGTGCGACCATCGCGGCGCCGTTCCGTCCGCTGGTAGAGCTGGTTGCAGCGCCGGGTGGCGCGCAGCCGGCGATGGGGCGCATCCGCGAATTGTTCAGCGGCGCCTATGGCGCGCTCAGCAATGTCTCCAACGCGCCCGATCCGCGTCAGGCTGCCTATCAGGCTGTCGCGCGGCGCGGCAGCTCCGGTGCCGATGCGCTCGGCCAGCTCAGGGCGGATTCGGCGCTGCGGCCGGAACCGGTGCGCGGTATCATGCGGGCGATAGCGAGCCTCAGCGCCTCCTCGGTGGTTGGCGACTCCCTCGATTATGTCAACCAGGCCTGGCGCCGGGATGTGCTTCCGCAATGCCAGGCCGCGCTCGACCAGCGCTATCCGCTGTTCGCGAGCGCCAAGGACGAGGTCTCGCTGCGCGATTTCAGCGACATGTTCCGGCCCGGCGGCCTGCTCGACGAGTTCTTCCAGAAGCATCTCGCGCCCTTCGTGACCGAGCAGCGCAACGGCTACGCCCCGATCACCGTCGACGGCTCGGCTCTGCCGCTGAAGCGCGAGGCGCTGGCGCAGTTCTACCGGGCACGGGCGATCCGCAACGCCTTCTTCGCCGGATCGGGCTCCGCCCCCTCGCTGAAGTTCAGCCTGCGCCCGAGCTTCCTCGATCCGAAGCTGCTGCGCGCGACGCTGGCGCTCGACGGCAAGGACATCGTCTATCGCCATGAGGCGCAGCGCGCCTACGACTTGGAATGGCCGACCAAGACCGATGCCAGCACGGTCGCGGTCACGCTCACCGATCTCAACGGCAAGGACACCCGCGTCGAGCGCACCGGCGCCTGGGCGCTGCTGCGCATGGTCGATGCCGCCTCGCTCGCGGCGCGCGGCGGCGCCGACCAGTTCAGCATCACCGTGACCGGCGACGAGAACGCCCGCGTCGTCTACCAGCTGCGGGCGGCGAGCGTGAACAACCCGTTCAATCTCGGCGCCTTGCGCGCCTTCCGCTGCCCGGATTCGCTGTGAGCGAAGCCCCGGCCTTCGGCCTGTTCGGCAAGGTGCCCTGGGCTGGCGATTTCGTGCAGCAGGGATTGCCCGGCCGCTTCGTCTCGCCATGGGAAGCCTGGCTGCTGGCAATGCTGACGGCGAGCCGTCAGGCGCTCGGCGCGCGCTGGGACGATGCTTATCTGCTCAGTCCGCCCTGGCGCTTCCGGCTCGCGCCCGGCCTGATCGGGACATCAGGCTGGATCGGGGTGTTCGCCAGCTCGGTCGATCGCGTCCGGCGCCACTACCCGCTGACCCTGGCGCTCGAGCTTCCGGTCGAGGACGGTGCCGGATTCGCCGCGAGCGAGGGGCTGCTCGATCTGTTCGAGGTCGTGGTACTCGACCTGATCGCGACCGAGCGATCCCTGCCCGAAGCGCTGGTGAGCCTGCGCCGCCGGCTCGATGCCCAGCGCGCCGCGGCCAGTCTTTGGCTCGGGCCGGGCGGCGGCCGGCTCGTCATGGACAATGAAGCGGAGCGCCTGTCGCTCGGCGCCGCCGACAGCCCGGCGCAGGACGGCGCCAGCCATTGGTGGCACGGCCGCTGGAACGCGCGGCCGGCAGCCGCTTTACGCTGCGTAGGCCTGCCGGACCCCACCGCTTGCGCCGGCTTTTTCTCCGGCGACTGGTCGCGCGATGGCTGGCGTGCCGCGGCTGTGCGGCAAGGCGCGTGAGCCTCGTGGGAGAAGAATGGGAGGTCTCGGTCGCGACGCGGCAAGGGCCGCGCCATGACGTCAATCAGGACAGCTACGCCGCCTTGCCGGAGGCGGGGCTGTTCGCCGTCGCCGACGGCATGGGCGGCCATGCCGATGGCGAGCTCGCCAGCCAATCGATCACCCGCATGCTCGCTGCCGTGTCCGAGCCGCAGGCGGCGCTGACCATGCGCGTCGCCCTCGCTGAGGAAGGGATCGCCGCGATCAACGATGCGCTGCGCGAGCATGCGGCGCGCTCGGCCGAGGGCGACATCGTCGGCTCGACCGTGGTGGTGGCTTTGGTCGGGGAGGGCATGCTCGTCTGCCTCTGGGCCGGCGACAGCCGCGTCTATCGCCGGCGCGACGACGCTCTCGCCCAGCTGACCGAGGACCATGTGCTCGGGCACGGTCCCGGTGCCGGCCATGTCCTGACCCGCGCGGTCGGCTCGGCCGCCTATCTGCCGATCGCGCGTTGCGTGACGCCGACACTTCCCGGCGACACGCTGCTCCTGTGCAGCGATGGCCTCAACAAGGCGCTCGCCGATGCCGAGATCGGCGAATTGCTGGCGCAGCCGCTGGCCGGCCTTGCCGAGCGGCTCGTCGCTCGTGCCGTCGCCAATGGCGGCCGTGACGACATCACCGCCGTGATCGCGAGGCGGCTGTGAAGGTCCGGCGCAGACGGCGTCGCCGCGCGGCCGAAGTGCGCGGGATGCAAGCCGCGACCTTGCCTGCGACCTCAGCGCTGCAATCCGGCGAGCGCGCTCTCCCGGCGCCGCTCGGCACATTGCTGCGTGGGCGCTTCGAGCTGATCGAGGTGGTTGGGCGCGGCGGGATGAGCACGGTCTATCGTGCCGTCGACCATGTCCGGCGGCGGGCGCGGGCGCTCGATCCCGAGGTCGCGCTCAAGGTCACCGATATCGGCGACGGCTACCATGACGACGCGGCGACCCTGCTGCATCGCGAGGGCCGGCGGCTCTTAGCGATGCGCCATCCCAATGTCGTCAAGGTGCACGACTTCGATCGCGAGGGGCCGCTGCACTTCCTTGTCATGGAGTTGCTCCGCGGCAAGACGCTGGCGCAGGTGATGCAGGAGCGCGACGGCAAGGCGCTGGAGCGCCGGCTGGCCCTGCGCATCGTCACCGAGCTCGGCGCCGGGCTCGCCGCCGTGCATGCCGCCGACATGGTCCATGGCGACCTGAAGCCGGGCAATGTCTTCATCACCCAGGACGGCCATGTGAAGCTGATCGATTTCGGAACGGCCCAGCCCTTGCTGCCGCCCGATCACCGACCATCCGAGGACGAGACCGGCTTTTTCCTCCGGCGGCTGCGCGCGGTCACGCCGGCCTATGCCTCGCCCGCCGCGCTCGCCGGGCAGGCGCCCGACCCGCGCGACGACATCTTCTCCTTTGCCGTGCTGACCTATGTGATGGTCGCCGGGAAGCATCCTTTCGACGGCCGTTCGGCTGCGGCAGCGATGGCGGAGGGGCTCACCCCGGCCTCGCCGCCCGGTTTTCGCGGCGGCCGCTGGGTCGCCCTGCGGCGCGGCTTCGACTGGGAGGTGGAAACGCGGCCGGGCAGCGCCCTCGATTTCGCCCGACGCATCCTGCGGCCGCGCCTCGCCGATCACCGCCGCGCCTTGCTTGGCCAGGCGCAAAGCCTGCTTGAACGCCTGCACCGTCGTAAACCTGTCAACGCCCCGCCCTAGCGTCACCTTCGTTCCTCTTATCGGACGCGACGTGCCATGCTCGACCGACCTGCCAGTCACGACACCACGATCGCGCTCAGCCTCGCCAGCGGTGGCATCAAGGACGGCCTGCATGTCGAGCGGGTCACTGGCCGCGAAGCGATCTCGGAGCCTTACGCCTACCGGGTTGCGTTCCGCTCGGACAAGGCGATCAGCCCCGAGGACGTCATCGGCGAGCGGGCGAATCTGACGCTGAACACCGAGGCCGGCGAGCTCGCTGTGCACGGCGTCGTCGTCGAATTCGCCGCCGAGGACCCACTCGGCGACCAGAGCCATCTCTATGCCGCGGTGATCGCGCCGCGCCTCCGGATGCTCGAGCTCAGCCGCCAGAACCAGGTCTATGGCTCGACCAGCAAGGTCTCGGTCAAGGACATCATCCAGAAGGAACTCGAGGGCTCGCTGGCGGCCAATCACGGCCACATCACCATCGATCACGAGCTTAATCTCGCCGCGAGCTATCGCGAGCGCGAGTTCATCGTGCAGTACAATGAGAGCGACCTTTCCTTCCTGTCGCGCTGGTGCGAGGGCAGCGGCATCTTCTATTTCTTCAAGCAGGGCCAGGATGGCGAGACCGCGGTGTTCGGCGACAGCAACGTCGCGTTCATCGAGGCGAAATCTTTGCCTTATCGCCATGGCCGTGACGCGATCACCACGTCTCAGGCGGCGGTGACTTCGTTCGGCTTCGTCGCCCGGCCGGTGACGAAATCGGTGGTGCTGCGCGAGTACAATCCCGAGAAGCCGGCGCTGCTGCTGCGCGCCCGCGCCGAGGTCGAAGGCGGCAAGACCGGCACCATCATCGAATACGGCCAGCACTTCCTCGAGCCCGACGAGGGCGACCATCTCGCCAAGGTCCGGGCCGAGGAGATCGCCTGTCGGGCCAAGGTCTTCCGCGGTGTCAGCAATGCGCCGCAACTGCGCCCGGGCATGTTCTTCCGCCTGAGCGGGCACCCCTCGCTCGACGACCGCTACCTCGTCATCTCGGTGGAGCACGAGGTCTCGACCCCGGCCCCGGTCGGCTATGGTACGGCTGAGGCCGTCGCCGGCGCGCCCTATGGCAACCGCTTCGAGGCGATCCCGCTTTCCGTGCCGTTCCGGCCCGAGCGGCGCACGCCGCGGCCGCTGGCGGCCGGGCTCTTCAACGCCTTCGTCGACGGCGAGGCCGACGGCACGCGGGCCGAGGTCGATACGCAGGGGCGCTACAAGGTCCGCCTGCGCTATGATGAAGGCGACAGCGCCGAGGGCAAGGCGAGCGAATTCCTGCGCAAGGCCGAGCCCTATGCCGGTCCGTCCGACACCGGCATGCACTTCCCGCTGTTGAAAGGCACCGAGGTCATCCTCTCCTGCGTCAACGGCGATATCGACCGGCCGATCATCGTCGGTGCGGTGCCGAACCCGCTGACGCCGAACGTCGTCTCCAAGCGCAACCGCACGCTCAACCGCTTCCGCTCGCCGTCGGGCACGCTGTTCGAGATGAACGACGGCTCTGCCAGTTGAACCTGCGATGATCTGGCAGCCACCGACACGCGAACTCGATCCGCTTGCCGCGCTCGTCCATGAGGCGGTGCGCACCCAGGTCTTCCCGGGCGAAGCGTTCGGCTTCCATCTCGTTGCCGTGCCGGGCGAGAGCTGGCGCGAGACCATGCTGCCGGATGGCCGGCCGGTGCGGATCAGGCTGTCGGCGAGCCCGGCCGCGCAGACGCAGCGTGAACGCCGCGCCTGCGCCGGCATCCATGTCAGCGGGGAAATGGTCGCCGGCGACATGGGCTATCGCGTCAGCGCCGACCTCGTCGTCGACTTGGTGACGCGCGCCGTCCTCGCCTGCGACAGCCGGCTGGAAGCTGTCGGCCGAACGCGTCCCTGAAGCCGCAATCCGGCTCACTCCATCCATTCTGTTCAGCTTTGGATCGCTGCGGTTCCGCGTTCTACGTCGCCGTAGTTGCGGCGCGCTGCATAGGCATGACCGGCGTCGCTAGTCTGTCTTCGGCCCGGCAGCCAGATCGAGGTGAGCGTGCGCCTGCGCAGTTAGCCGAATGAGCGCAGGAAACTGCGCAGTCACGGCAGTGACGCAAACAGCTTTATCAAAATTAGATCAATAGGATAGGTGATTTCTTCCACTTGGTACGCCCCTTGCCGAGCAAGGGCGCCGGCTCGAGCCGGAGCAGCGAATTCCAGGGAAGAGAACAATGGCACTCGACGCCTACATGACCATCAAGGGCCAGAAGCAGGGGGACATCTCCAGCGAGGCCAGCACGATCAAGAGCGCCGGCGCCGGCGCCAAATACGACAAGCACGGCAACGAGATCACCGTGCTCTCCTTCACCAGCGGCGTGATCAACCCGCGCGATCCGAAGTCGGGCTTCACCTCCGGCGCCCGCGTCCACCAGCCGGTCACCTTCACCAAGCTGATGGACCGGTCCTCGCCGCTGCTCTGGCAGGCGCTGGCCAAGGGTGAGACGCTGACCGAGATCGTCTGCAAGTTCTACCGCCCGGACACCGCCGGCCTTGGCGAGCCGGAGGAATTCTTCGAGTTCAAGTGGGAGAACGCCAAGCTTTGCGAAGGCAAGTCCTATCTGCCGCTGACCGTCACCCAGGCGAACGACCATCTGCGCCCGATGGAAGACTGGTCCTTCACCTATGAGAAGGTGACCTGGAAGCACACCAAGGCTTCGACCGAGGGCGAGGATTCCTGGCAGAGCGCCTGATCCGGCGAAATCAGCCGCCGCGCAGCCCCTGCGCGGCGGTCTTGCTGGGGATCTTGCAACGGCACGGTGACGTAGATGTCATCGGCCAGTCACCTCGACGCTGTGAGGTACGCCATCGCGCAGACCGGGCCTCAAGCCCGGCGCGACATCCGGCGCCAGGCGCCAGGCAGGGGGCGTTTCACCATGGTCCAGGTCGATCTCAAGCAGCTGCTCGGGCGGCTGAACCCTTACGTCAAGCGGGCGCTCGAAACGGCAGCTGGCCACAGCGTTGGCCGCGGCCATTACGAGGTGGCGGTCGAGCATCTCCTGCTTGTGATGGCGGAAGATGAGCAGCGCGATCTCGGCATCATCCTCAAGCAGTTCGGGCTCGATGCTTCGGGTCTGAAGCGCGGCCTTCAGCGCGCCACCGAAACCCTCAAAACCGGCAATACCGGCCGGCCCGTTTTCTCGCCGGGGCTGATCGAATTGCTCACCGATACCTGGCTGATCAGCTCGATCGAGCTCAGCCAGCAGCAGATTCGCTCGGGGGCGATCGTCGCGGCGCTGCTCGCCAACCCCAGCCGCTACGCGATGGCCGACTGGTTCGAGGCGCTGCGGGCAATCCCGCTCGCCGAGATCAAGGCCAAGTTCCGCGACATCGTCGCGTCCTCGGCCGAAGAGCCGGCCGTTCCCGCGGCGACACTCGGTGGAGCCTCTGGCCAGGCCGGCAACGGCGTCCTTCCGCCCGACGGCGCGCTCGCCCGCTTCACGATCAACTTCACCGAGCAGGCGCGCAAGGGCAAGATCGATCCAGTCTTCGGCCGTGACCGCGAGATCCGGCAGATGATCGACATCCTCGGCCGACGCCGCAAGAACAACCCGATCTGCGTCGGCGATCCCGGCGTCGGCAAGACCGCGGTGGTCGAGGGCCTCGCGCTCAAGATGGCCGAAGGTGACGTCCCGGACTTCCTCAGGAATGTCGAGTTGCTCAGCCTCGATCTTGGCATGCTGCAGGCTGGCGCCGGCGTCAAAGGCGAGTTCGAGAACCGGCTCAAGGGCATCATCGACGAGGTCAAGGCCTCGCCCAAGCCGATCGCGCTGTTCATCGACGAGGCGCACATGCTGGTCGGCGCTGGCGCTTCGGCGGGTGGCGGCGATGCCGCCAATCTGCTGAAGCCGGCGCTCGCTCGGGGTGAGCTGCGCACTGTCGCGGCCACGACCTGGTCGGAATACAAGAAGTATTTCGAGAGGGATCCGGCGCTGGCGCGGCGCTTCCAGCTGGTCAAGCTCGACGAGCCTTCGCCGACGGAGGCGATCACCATCGTGCGCGGCCTGCGCGCGGCTTACGAGAAGAGCCACGGCGTCTATGTCCGCGACGATGCCGTCGCCGCCGCCGCCAACCTCTCGGCCCGCTACATCTCCGGCCGGCAATTGCCCGACAAGGCAGTCGACGTGCTCGACACCGCCTGCGCTCGGGTGAAGCTCTCGCTGTCCAGCAAGCCGGCCAGCATCGACGATCAGGAGCGCCGCATCGCGACGCTGCGCCGCGAGCTTTCTGCGCTGGAGCGTGACCGGGGTACCCTCGGCAAGGACAATCCGCGCATCGCCGAGGTCGAGGAGGAGATCGCCGGGATCGAGGCCGAGAAGGCCGAGGCGATCGTACAATGGGAGCGCGAGAAGGCGCTGGTCGACCGCATCGTCGAGCTGCGCCGCGAACTCGGCCTCGGTCCGGAGGGAATAGCGCAGCTGGAAGCCAATGCCGCCGACAATGATGATGGCGACGACGAGGATGACGACCGCGACGAGGAGGAGGCCGAAGAGGCTGATAACTCGCGCAAGTCAGCCGAGCAGGAGCTGCAGCAGGCCGTCGCCGAGCTGGAGAAGACCCGCGGCAAGACCGCGATGATCCATTACGAGGTCACAGCCGACGCCGTGGGCCAGGTGATCTCGGACTGGACCGGCATTCCGGTCGGCAGCATGGTCAAAGACGAGGCCGCTGCCATCCTCGGCATGTCGGACAATCTGCGCCAGCGCATCAAGGGCCAGGATCATGCCGTCTCGGCGCTGGACGAGGGCATGCGTGCCGCCAAGGCCGGCGTCAACAATCCCGGCCAGCCCATGGGGGTCTTCCTCTTCGTCGGCACCTCTGGCGTCGGCAAGACCGAGCTCGCGACACAACTCGCCGACCTGCTCTTCGGCGGTGAGCGCTTCCTGATCACCATCAACATGTCCGAGTTCCAGGAGAAGCACACCGTCTCCAAGCTTGTCGGCGCCCCGGCCGGCTATGTCGGCTATGGCGAGGGCGGGCTGCTGACCGAGGCGGTGCGCCAGCGGCCCTATTCGGTCGTGCTGCTCGACGAGTGCGAGAAGGCCGATCCGGAGGTGCTGAACCTGTTCTACCAGGTCTTCGACAAGGGCACGCTCGCCGACGGCGAAGGCCGGATCATCGACTTCAAGAACACGGTGATCATCCTCACCTCCAACCTCGCCACCGACATCATCACGGCGATGGGGACGCAGGAGGAGAAGCCGTCGACGGCCGAGCTCACCGAAGCGATCCGCCCGAGCCTGTCTCGGCACTTCAAGCCGGCGTTGCTGGCCCGCATGCAGATCGTGCCGTTCTATCCGCTGATGCCGGATGTGCTGAGCGAGATTGTGCGGCTGAAGCTCAACAAGGTCGGCAAGCGCCTGCGCGAGAGTCAGAAGATGGCATTCCACTATTCGGACGCCGTCGTCGAGGCGATCACGGCGCGCTGCACCGATGTCGACACCGGCGCCCGCAACATCGACCACATCGTCAACCGCACGCTCCTGCCGGAGATCGCGACCGAGATCATCGGCCGGATGGGTGAGGAGCATGCGCCCGAGAGCCTGTCGGTCGACATCGGTCCCGAGGGCAGCTTTACCTACCGCTTCACGCTGCCGGGCTCCGAGCCGGTGGCGCAGGCGGCCGAGTGACGGTGTTGCACGAGCCCGCCAGATGCACGACCCCCTCTCGGTCGCCGAGGAGCTGATCGAGCTGACCACGACGCTCGCCACCGAGCGTCGCCTCGAGGCCCTACTCGGGGCCGTGGTCAACTCGGCGCGACGGCTGACACGCGCCGAGGGCGGGCGCGTGCTGGTGCTCGACCGCACCGGCCGGCATCTGCACGGCCTTGTCGGCCAGAACGATGTCGTGCCCGATGCAGCGGCGCTTGCCAGCGAGATCCCCGTCTATGCCGAAGGCAACGCGTTCAATCTGCGTGACGCCAATGTCTTCGCGGCGGTCACCGGCAAGATCGTCAACCTGGCCGATGTCTACGATTATAGCGCCTTCGATTTTTCGCGGCTGCGTGAGCAGGACGAGCGCACCGGCTATCGCACGCGCTCCTTCGTGGTCGCACCGCTCTGGAACGTCGAGGGTGTCACCCTCGGCGTGCTTCAGTTGATCAATGTGCAGATGACGCCCGGCGGCGAGATCGGTGCCTTGCCGACGGCTTTCGAGCGCGTCGTCGGCTCCTTCGCGGCCCATGCCGCGGTCGCGATCGCCAATGCCCGGCTGTTCGAGGAGAATCGCGAGCTCATCCGCCAGCTCGACCGGCGCAATGCCGACCTCGCCCGCGAGAATTCGCGGCTGAAGGTGATGACCGCGCCGCGGGAGGAGCAGGTCGTCGGCGAAAGCCCTGCCTTCCAGGCGGCGCTCGACCTGGCGCGCCGCGCCGCCTCTTCCTCGGTCGCGGTGCTGATGCTCGGCGAGACCGGAACCGGCAAGGACGTCTTCGCCAACGCCGTCCATCGGCAGGGCAAGCGCCGTGATCGGCCCTTCGTCGCGCAGAACTGCGCGGCTCTGCCCGAGACGCTGCTGGAGAGCGAGCTCTTCGGCCATCGCAAGGGCGCCTTCTCGGGTGCGCTCGCCGACAAGAAGGGGCTGGTGCACGAGGCCAATGGCGGCACGCTATTCCTCGACGAGATCGGCGACATGCCGCTGCCGCTGCAGGCGAAGATCCTGCGCCTGCTGGAGGAGGGCTCGGTGCGCCGCCTCGGCGACACGAGGCTCGAAAAGGTCGATGTCCGCATCATCGCCGCGACCAATGTCGACCTGCCCCAGAAGATCGCGCAGGGCACCTTCCGCGAGGATCTCTACTACCGGCTCAGCGTCTTCCCGGTGACGATCCCGCCGCTGCGCGAGCGGCCTTCCGACATCCCCTTGCTGATCGACTTCTTCCTCAGGCGCATCGCCCAGGCGCACGGCCGCGAGGGCTTCGCGCTGACGCCGCGGGCGCTCGATGCGCTCTGCCGCTGGCGCTATCCCGGCAATGTCCGCGAGCTGAAGAACATGGCCGAGCGCGCCGCTCTCCTGATCGACGGCGACGAGCGCATCGATCTGAAGCACTTGCCGGCCCAGCTCGCCAGGGCCGCGCCCGACATCATCGTGCAGACGCCGGCGGCCGAAGGCAACGCCAGCCTGCGCTCGGCCGTGCGGCAATACGAGGCGATCGTCATCGAGAATCGCTTACGCGAAGCCGGCTGGAACCAGAGCCGGGCCGCCCGCCTGCTGCAGATATCGCGCCGTAGCCTGGTCGAGAAGCTGCAGCGCTACGCCATCAGGACGCCATGAGCACGGCAGGGCCGAGGGGAAGGATCGATGGATAAGGCGGACGAGGCGGATCGCGCCCTCAACGCCTTCGTCTCGGGGAGGATGCCTTTCGAGCGACTCGTCGCGGCGCTGAAGAGCCTTGTGTTTGGCGACGGCACGGCGCTGCCGGTCCTGGCGCAGCTCGAAAGCTGGGCAAATGAGGGGCGCCTGCCCGCCGATCTCGCAGCCCTTCTCGCCGGTGAGCTGGGCGGCGGCCCGCCGGCCGGCGCGGTTGATACTGCCGGACTCGACCCGCCGACCGTCCCACTCGGCTCGCCGCGCCCGCCTGCGCCCGATCCGGCCATGCCGCTGCCGCCCGCCGGCACCATCCGCGACAAGGTCGACGAAGTCGTCGTCAATGCGCTGATCGGCGATTTCGTAGGCCTGCGTGGTCGCAACCGCACAAGCGAAGCCCACTCCGATGCGGCGCTGGACGCCAGCCTCGCTGATTTCCGCAGCCTGCGCTTCCGGCGGGACGCCAGCAATGCCGAGGCCGGCCGCGCCCGGCGTTTCGAGCTCGACCCACGGCGCGAAACGCGCCAGATCGGCATCGGCGCCATGTTGAAGGACCGCTTCATCCTCGATGCCGAGATCGGCCGGGGTGGCATGGGCACGGTCTATCGCGCTGTCGACAGGCGCCGGCTCGAAGCGATGCGCCAGCAGCCCTATGTCGCGCTGAAGCTGCTCGGCGGTGATTTCCGCCACCATCCCGAAGCGCTGCGTACCATCGAGGCCGAGGCACGCCGGGCGCAGGAACTCGCTCATCCCAACATCGTCACGATCCATGATTTCGAGCGCGATGGCGGCCATCTCTTCATCGTCATGGAGCTGCTCGAAGGCGAGCCGCTCGATCAGCGCATTGCCTGTGCTGGTCCGACCGCGGTTGGCTGGGAGGAGGGCAGGGACATCCTCACTGGCCTCTGCGCCGGCCTTGCCCATGCGCATGCGCGCGGCGTGGTCCATGCCGACGTCAAGCCGGCGAACGTCTTCCTGACGGCGGGTGGTGTGAAGCTTCTCGATTTTGGCATTGCGAGCGCCGCACGCGACGGTGGTTTCGATCCGACCTCGCTCGGCGGGCTGACACCGGCCTATGCCAGCCCGCAGATGATCGAGACGGCCGAGCGCCGGGCGGATGATGACGTCTATGCGCTGGGCTGCATCAGCTATGAGCTGCTCGCCGGACGCCACCCCTTCGACGGCAAGGCGGCGATCGAGGCGCGGGAGCAGAGCTTGGCGCCGCTGAGGCCCGTCGATGTCGAGGACAGGGTCTGGTTGGCGGTGACGACAGCGCTAGCCTTCGAGCGCGAGCAGCGTCCGGCCGACGCCTCGGCTTTCGCGCGGACGCTGTTCGGCTGAGTGGCTAGCGATCGCTGTCGACCAGGGCCGTGATCGCGGCAATGCCGTCGGCATAGGCCGATGTCGGCGCGAGCAGCGAATAGAGCCCGCCGCTGCCGAGCCTGACCATGTCCTCGCTGAGTGGCAGCACCGCCGCCACCGGCACGCGATAGGTGCTGGCGATCCGGTCGGAGAGCTCGCGGAAATCGAGCGAGGGCAGCACCTTGTTGACGATCAGCAGCAACTGCGGCACGCCGAGCCTGCGGGCGAGGTCGAGCGTGACGGCGGTGCCCTGATAATCCTGATGGTCGGGCCGCAGCACGAGCAGGAGCGTGTCGGAGATCGCGATCGAGAGCAGCGTCTCCTCGTTGACGCCGGGATGGGTGTCGATCAGCAGGTAGTCCAGCGCCAGTGCGCGGGATAGGTCCTGAAAGCCGTCATTGAGCAGGTTGACGTCGTAGCCTTCCTTGACGACCCGCGCGATCTCGCCGGGGCGTATGCTCGACGGCACCAGCATGACGGTTCCGCCCGCCGCACCCGCGACCGCCTCGGCCAGCCGGTCGGTGACGTCGTGAGCGGCTTCCTCGATCCGGCAGCGCCCCCAGAGATAATCATTGAGCGTATAGCGCAGCCGATCCGGCTCGATGCCGAACAGGACGTGGATGCCCGGCGACTGGATATCGGTGTCGACGATGGCGACGCGCCGCCCGCGCCGTGCCAGCTGGGCGGCGATGTTCGCCGTCGTGTTGGATTTGCCGGTGCCTCCCCGGTAGGAATGCGTCGAGACGATGATGGTCATGCCCGCTCGCCCTTCTCCGGGCTGCCGGCTTCGCGCCGTTGCCGCATTGCCTGGGCACGCTCCTGCAGTGCCCTGAAATAGTCGGTCTCGACGATGGCTTCGACCTCGCGCTCCTTGCGCGTCTGGTCGATCTCGATGGCGAGGCGCTGCACCTTGGTCTTGAGGTCGGCGTTCTCGCTGGCGATGTTGCGGTTGGCGTCCTCCAGCCGTCGATTGGCCTCCTTGAGCTCCGCCAGCATCCCGCCGAGCCGGAACTCGCGCGCCTCGATTTGCACGGCCATGCTGCCGAAGGCCTCGGCGAGCTCGCGCACGGTCTCAGGCGCATCGACATCTGCCGTCATGGCGAAGAGGCTGTCGATATTGTCGTAGTCGCCGCGGGCGAGCTCACCGCAGAGGTCGCGCAGGCGCCGGGCGAACAGGTCGGGGGAGGCGAGGCTGTGGGTGTCCATACGGGACACAGTAAAGCGGCATCGATGACAGAAAGAGGAAGGCACTGTCGGCCTGATCGATGTCAACGTAGTTTCGCAATCGGCCCCTAGCGTCACAGGCGAATGATGATCGCCGATCGAAGGGCGTTGAATGCTGGCGCGCGGTATCCATGTCGTCCTTCGCAGCGACACGCATGAAATTCGGCGCCTCGCCGATGCGATCGATTATCTGGCCGATTCGCTTCAGCTGCCGCAGCCGATGATCTTCAAGCTCAACCTCGCGCTGGACGAGCTGATCACCAACACGATCGCCTATGGCTATGCCGAGCAGAAGGACGGCGTCATCGACATCGAGATGCGCCGCCATGACGACCGCGTCGTGGTGAAGTTGATCGACAGCGCCGCGGCCTTCGACCCACTTTCGATGTTGGAGCCTGACACGGCCGCTGCGCTGGAGGACCGGAAGATCGGTGGTCTCGGCATCCATTTCGTCCGTACGCTGATCGATGAGGTGGATTACCGCCGCGACGATGATCGCAACGTCATCACGCTGACCCTTCTCTTGCCGCCGCAACCGGTGACGGCTGCCGGAATTCAACCCTGAACGAACAGTTCCGGCCTTATCCGCCGCCACAGGAGAGCAACGGCTCATGATGGAGTCGCAGACCATCGGCGAGATGCGCGTCCTGTCGCTTACAGGTCGGCTCGACAGCATCAACGCGACCGAGACGGAAGCCGCCATCGTGGCCGAGATCCGGGACGGGGCTACGCGCCTCGTGCTCGATTGCTCGGGGCTGAGCTATGTCTCCAGTGCCGGCCTGCGCGTTTTCCTCGTCGTCGCCAAGCGCATGAAGGAGATCGGCGGCCGGGTCGTCCTGGCCGGCCTCGCGCCCTCGGTGAAGGAGGTCTTTGCGATCAGCGGCTTCCTGCAGATCCTTACGGTCTGCGAGACTCGGGACGACGCCATCGCGATGTGCGCCTGAACAGGCGGCTCGACCGATAAGGGACGCTCACGGAAGTTTTCTTTCATTGGTGTCGATCTGCTGGGAGCGACAAGCGCGATCATCCCTTGAGCTACGTCGCGGGAGAAGCGCAGACGATTGACAGGCGCTGCAGGCTCTGCCCAGATGGCAGCATCCGATGGCATATTATATGACTAATTGGATTGATCGACCAAAGAGTCGAGCCACAGAGCAATCTGGGAGAAGACGCATGAAGGCAATCCGATGGATGATGGCGCTTGCCCTTGGCGCTTTCGCTTTTGCACCGCTGGCCCAGGCCCAGCAGAAGGGCACGATCGGCGTCTCGATGCCGACCAAATCCTCGGCGCGTTGGATCGCCGACGGCGACAACATGGTGAAGTCGCTCAAGGAAAAGGGTTACGCCGTCGATCTGCAATATGCGGATGACGACATCCCGAACCAGCTCGCCCAGATCGAAAACATGATCACCAAGGGCGTCAAGGTGCTGGTTATTGCCGCTATCGACGGTACCACCCTGTCTGACGCGTTGCAGCAGGCGGCGAGCAAGGGCGTCAAGGTGATCGCCTATGACCGCCTGATCCGTAATTCCAAGAATGTCGACTACTACGCGACCTTCGACAATTTCCAGGTCGGCGTGCTGCAGGCCGGGTATATCGAGAAGGCGCTCGGTCTCAAGGAAGGCAAAGGGCCCTTCAACATCGAGCTCTTCGGCGGCTCGCCCGACGACAACAACGCCTATTTCTTCTACAACGGCGCCATGTCGGTGCTGGAGCCCTACATCAAGAGCGGCAAGCTCGTGGTGCGCAGCGGCCAGCTCGGCATGGACAAGGTCTCGACGCTGCGCTGGGACGGCGCGGTCGCCCAGGCCCGCATGGACAACCTGCTCAGCGCCTACTACGCCGACAAGCGCGTCGACGCCGTACTCTCGCCCTATGACGGCCTGAGCATCGGCATCATCTCCTCGCTCAAGGGCGTCGGCTATGGCAGCGGCAAGCAGGCCATGCCGGTGATCACCGGGCAGGATGCCGAGGTCCAGTCGGTCAAGTCGATCCTGAACAAGGAGCAGACCTCGACCGTGTTCAAGGACACGCGCGAGCTAGCCAAGATCGCGGCGAACATGGTCGACGCCTCGCTCTCGGGCAAGGAAGTCGAGGTCAACGATACCAAGACCTATGAGAACGGCGTCAAGACCGTGCCGTCCTATCTGCTGAAGCCGGTCAGCGTCGATGCGTCGAACTGGAAGGAGACGCTGATCGCCAGCGGCTACTACACCGAGAACCAGGTGAAGTGAGCCGCGCCGGCGCGCGCTCGCCGCGCCGGATCCATTCGCCATCTCCGCGCGGGCGCCTGTTCGCCCGCGCCCCCTCGCTGCGGGATGGATTGATGCAAGCGATTCTCGACATGCGCGGGATCACCAAGACGTTTCCGGGCGTGCACGCGCTCGACAACGTCAACCTGACCGTCAGGGCAGGCGAGATCCACGCTCTGGTCGGCGAGAACGGTGCCGGCAAGTCGACCTTGATGAAGGTGTTGAGCGGCGTCTATCCGCACGGCTCCTATTCCGGCGCGATCCATTTCGACGGTCAGGAGCGCCAGTTCCGTGGCATCGCCGACAGCGAGACCCTCGGCATCATCATCATCCACCAGGAGCTCGCTCTGGTGCCGCTGCTTTCGATCGCCGAGAACATCTTCCTCGGCAACGAGCAGGCGAACCACGGCGTCATCGACTGGTCGGCGGTTTCGGCCCGCGCCAAGGAGCTGCTCGCCAAGGTCGGACTGAGAGAGAAGCCGGAGACGCTGGTCACCACTCTCGGCGTCGGCAAGCAGCAGTTGGTCGAGATCGCCAAGGCGCTGTCGAAGAAGGTCAGACTGCTCATCCTCGACGAGCCGACCGCGAGCCTGAACGAAAGCGACAGCGACGCCCTGCTCGAACTCCTGCTCGAATTCAAGCGGCAGGGCATCTCCTCGATCCTGATCTCGCACAAGCTCAATGAGATCGCCAAGGTCGCCGACGCGATCACCGTGCTGCGTGACGGTGCGACGGTCGAGACGCTCGACTGCCGCGCGCAGGCGGTCAGCGAGGACCGCATCATCAAGGGCATGGTCGGGCGCGAGATGGCCGATCGCTACCCCAGGCGGGAGAGCCATCCCGGCGAAGTCCTGTTCGAGGTCGAGAACTGGACGGCGCATCATCCGATCCATGCCGAGCGGCAGGTGGTGAAGAACGTCAACCTCACCATTCGCCGCGGCGAGATCGTCGGCATCGCCGGGCTGATGGGGGCAGGGCGCACCGAATTCGCCATGAGCCTGTTCGGCCGCTCCTATGGCCAGAAGATCAGCGGCACGGCGAAGCTCGCCGGCAAGACGATCGATGTCGGCACGGTTGAGCGCGCCATCGCCAGTGGCCTTGCCTACGCGACGGAGGATCGTAAATCCCTCGGCCTCGTCCTCGAAGAGGACATTCGCCAGAACATCACCCTCGCCAATCTGGCGGGCGTCGCCGAGCGCGGTGTGATCGACGACATGCGCGAGCTTGCGGTCGCCAACGACTATCGGGCCAAGCTCAGGATCCGCAGCCCCAGCGTCTATCAGCAGGCCGTCAACCTGTCCGGCGGCAACCAGCAGAAGGTCGTGCTGAGCAAATGGCTCTTCGCCGACCCGCAGGTGCTGATCCTTGACGAGCCGACGCGCGGCATCGACGTCGGCGCCAAATACGAGATCTACACGATCATCAACCAGCTGGCCGAGGCCGGCAAGGCGGTGCTGATGATCTCCTCCGAGATGCCGGAGCTGCTCGGCATGTGCGATCGCATCTATGTGATGAACGAAGGGGCGTTCGTCGCCGAGCTCGACGCCGCAGAGGCGTCCCAGGAAAAGATCATGCAGGCCATCATGAGATCGGGGAGACGCTGATGGATACGAGCCTGACCGACGATGTGCGCGGCTCGAAGGGCGCGTCCTCGCTGAGCTTCATCAAGTCGCATTTCCGCGATTACGGCATGCTGCTCTCGCTCCTGGCGATCATGCTGTTCTTCCAGTTCATGACCAACGGCACGCTGCTGAAGCCGCTCAACCTGACCAACCTGATTCTGCAGAACAGCTATATCGTCATCATGGCGCTCGGCATGCTGCTGGTCATCGTCGCCGGGCATATCGATCTCTCGGTCGGCTCGGTGGTCGGCTTCGTCGGCGGCCTCGCCGCGGTGCTGATGGTGCGCTACGGCTTCCACTTCGTGCCGACCATCATCATCTGCATGGTCGTCGGCGGACTGATCGGCGCGGCGCAGGGCTATTGGGTGGCCTATTTCCACGTGCCGTCCTTCATCGTCACGCTCGCCGGCATGCTGGTTTTCAAGGGGCTGACGCTCGCTCTGCTCGGCGGCATGTCGGTCGGCCCGTTCCCGCCGACCTTCCAGAAACTCTCCTCCGGCTTCATCCCCGACCTGTTCGGGATGGACGGCTTCAACCTGACCGCGCTCTTCCTCGGCGCGGCCTGCGTCGTCGCCATGGTCTATTTCAGCCTGCGCAGCCGCAACAACCAGGTCCGCCACGGTGTCGAGACCTCGCCCTTCACGCTCTTCGCCGCCAAGAACGCGCTGTTGGCACTGCTGGTCGTCGCCTTCTGCTATCAACTCGCCACCTATCGCGGCCTGCCGAATGTGCTGGTGATCATGTTCCTGCTGATCGCCCTCTACGCCTTCGTCACCAACCGCACCGTGATCGGCCGGCGCATCTACGCGCTCGGTGGCAACGAGAAGGCGGCGAGGCTGTCGGGTATCAAGACCGAGCGCCTGACCTTCCTGGCCTTCGTCAACATGGGCGTGCTCGCCGGGCTCGCCGGGCTGATCTTTGCGGCGCGCCTCAACACGGCGACGCCGAAGGCGGGCCTGGGCTTCGAGCTCGACGTCATCGCCGCCTGCTTCATCGGCGGTGCCTCGGCGTCAGGCGGCGTCGGCAAGGTCACCGGCGCGGTGATCGGCGCCATGGTCATGGGTGTGATGAACAATGGCATGTCGATCCTCGGCATCGGTATCGACTATCAGCAGGTCATCAAGGGCCTGGTCCTGCTCGCGGCGGTTTCAATCGATGTCTACAACAAGAAGAAATAACCCTGCGATGCTCTTCACGGACAGCCGGGCGCTGCCCGGCGTGCCCGGGCGAAGAGTCCCGCCCGCATCATGAATTCGCCGCAGCCCGCCCTGGCTCTGCCAATGCCCTCCCGTTCCGCGCACGAGTTCGTCGTGCACGGCATCGGGCGCCGGATCGTCGCCGGCCAGTATCCGATCGGCAGCACTTTGCCGGGCGACGCCGATCTGACGGAGCGCTTTTCCGTCTCGCGCTCGGTCCTGCGCGAAGCGCTCAAGACGCTCGCCGCCAAGGGCTTGATCGAGCCAAAAACCAGGGTCGGCACGCGCATTCTCGAAGAGAAGCGCTGGAACATGTTCGACGCCGACATTCTGAGCTGGCGCTTGCAGCGCGGGGCCGACGCGCCCTTCTTCGAGAACCTGTTCGACATCAGGCAGGCGCTTGAGCCGCTGGCGGCCGCGTCGGCCGCGCTACGCCGCAGCGACGAGGACATCTGCCGGATCGAGGCGGCCTGGCGCCGCATGGGCCCGCCGGACCAGACGCGCGATGGCTTCACTTCGGCCGATCTCGCCTTCCACCGCGCCATCCTCGACGCGTCCGGCAATCCCTTCCTGCATTCGATCGGCTCGGTGATCGAAACAGCGCTCGCAGCGGCCTTCGCACTGAGCGCGCCGGTCGACGACCCCGAGCGCTTCGCTCTGGCGCTGCGTCAGCACCGCGCCATTCTCGATGCGATCGTCGCGCGCGATGCCAATGCTGCGAGCGCAGCGATGACGATTGTCATCATCGAAGGCACGCGCTGGACCAGCATGGAAATCCTGAAGGCACCGAGGATCGAGATCGCGCTCAAGCTGTTTGGCCGCTGATCCGGTTGCCTCGCCCTGAACAGACCAAGGAGTGGACCATGGCTGCCCTGTATTCGGACCTTGCGAAGAAGGTCGTGCTCGTCACCGGAGGGGCTTCGGGCATCGGCGCCGCGATCACGCGCCGCTTCGCCGATCAGGGCTCGACCGTCATTCTGTTCGACATCCAGCGCGCCGCTGGTGAGGCGCTCGCGGCGGAGCTGACGGCGGCTGGCTCATCCGCGCATTTCCATGAAGTTGATCTGACTGATATTCCTGCGCTTCAGGCAGGGGTCGCCCAGGCTCGCGCCTCACACGGCCCGATTCAGATTCTCGTCAACAACGCCGCACATGACGAGCGGCATCCGACCGAGATCGTGACGCCGGAATATTGGGACCAGCGGATCGCGGTCAATCTGAAGCATCAGTTCTTCGCCGCGCAGGCGGTTCTGTCGGATATGAAGGCGGCCAATGGCGGCGCGATCATCAATTTCGGCTCGACCTCCTGGATGGCAGGTCAGGGCGGCATGGTCGCCTATACGGCAAGCAAGTCCGGTGTGATCGGGTTGACGCGCTCGCTGGCGCGCGATTACGGCCCTTACAACATCCGCGTCAACGCGATCGCGCCAGGTTGGATCATGACCGAACGGCAGATCGAGAAATGGCTGACGCCGGAGAGCGAGGCCGAACTGATGCGCCGTCAGTGCCTGAAGCGCCGGCTCGGTCCCGACGAGGTCGCGCGCGTCACCGTCTTCCTGGCGTCGGACGAGGCCTCGGCTTGCACGGCGCAACACTATGTCGTGGACGGCGGATGGGTTTGACCGAGCTGCGATGCCTCACGCGATCGGCAATCCCGGCAGCAGCTTGTCGAGCGTGATCGGCAGGCTGCGGACGCGTATGCCTGTCGCGTTGTAAATTGCGTTGGCGATGGCGGCACTGGCTCCGCAGTTGCCGAGTTCGCCGACGCCTTTGGCTCCCAATGGATTGGCCTTGTCGTCGTGCTCATCGAGGAAGACCGCGTCGACATCGGGCGTGTCGGCATGGGCGGGCAGGTGGTAGTCGCCGAGGTCGTGATTGACGAAATGGCCATGCCGCGGGTCGAGCACGGTCTCCTCGGTCAAGGCAGCCCCGACGCCCCAGATTATGCCGCCGATCATCTGCGAGCGTGCCGTCTTCGGATTGAGGATGCGGCCGGCGGCGAAGACGCCGAGCATGCGCCGCAGGCGCGGCTCGCCCGTGTCGAGGTCGACGCTGACCTCGGCGAAATGCGCACCATGCGAATGCTGCGAGAAGCTCTGATAGGTCTCGCCGCGTGCGGCGCTGCCTTCGGCGCTGATACCCTCGGGCGCGACCGCGGCGATGAGCTCGCGGAGCGGATGGCTTTGCGAGCCGAGGTTCAGTGCAGCGCGCGCGAAGCGTGCCTCGGCGATGTTGGCGCCACGCAGCGGCGAGCGCTCATGCTCCCTCGCTGCCACCAGGATCTTCTCGCGCAGTGCGAGGCAGGCGTGATGTGTCGCTGTACAGGTGCTGGTCGCGCCCCAGGAACCGCCGGAGCCGGCGCTGCGCGGCAAGGCGCTGTCACCAAGCTCGACGCGGACAGCCGCGAGCGATACGCCCAGCCGCTCCGCTGCGACCTGGGCGAGGATCGTGTAGGTCCCAGTTCCGATGTCGGTCATGTCGGTCTGGACCACAATCTCACCACGCGCATCGATCGTGACGCGCACGGCCGTCGGGCCGAGATAGTTGGCTCGCGTCGCAGCCGCCATGCCATAGCCGATGAGTTTGCGCCCTTCGCGCCGACTGCCGGGCCGGCGCGGCCGCTCGTCCCAGCTGAAGCGCCTGGCGCCCCCCTGCATGCAGGCGATGAGGTGGCGCGTCGAGAACGGCACGTTCCGCTCCGGGTCGCGCTCCGGCTCGTTGCGGATGCGCAATTCGATCGGATCGAGCCTCAGCGCTTCGGCGAGTTCGTCCATGGCGCATTCGATCGCGAAGAGGCCGGGAGCCTCGCCCGGCGCCCGCATCCACTCGCCGCGATTGGTGTCGAGCCGCACGAGGCGATGCGTCGTCCGGCGGTTGGGCGCGGCATAGAGCGAGCGGCCGGTCGCCGCCGTCTGCTCGGCGAACTCCTCGCAGCGCGCCGTGGTCTCGATCACGTCGTGGGAGAATGCGGTAAGCTGTCCGTCGCGCGTCGCGGCGAGCCGCATGCGATGCTGGATCGTCGGGCGATGGCCGGCATTGGCGAACATCTGCTGGCGCGTCAGCGCGACCTTGACGGGGCGCCCGAGTTTCCGCGCGGCGAGGGCGGCCAGCACCGTTTCGGCATGGACGATCAGCTTCGAGCCGAAGCCGCCGCCGATGAAGGGGCTGACGATCCGAACTTTCTCCAGTGGCAGCCGCAGTGTCGCTGCCAGGCCAGCGCGGATGTTCGCCAGCGTCTGTGTCGCCGTGTGGACCGTCAGCACGTCGCCATCCCAAGCGGCCATCGCTGCATGCGGCTCCAGCGGATTGTGGCTGGCGAAGGCGGTCTCGTATGTCTGGTCCAGCGCGACAGGGGCCGCCTTCATGGCAGCGTCGACGTCGCCGATGATCGAATCCGTCGCCAGGCCGGCATTCGCGCGCGCCGGGCGATAGGCATTGGCCAGGCCGGCTTCAAAATCGAAGGCTCCCTCTGCCTGTTCGTAGCGACAGGTGATGAGACTCGCTGCATGGCGCGCTTCCTCGAAGGTCTCGGCAACCACCAGCGCCACGGGCTCGTCATGGAAGCGGATGGCGTCGCTCGCCAGGACCGGCCGGGCCCGGGTGAATACCTGAGGCACCTCCGGCGTGGTCGGTTCACCGAACACGGCTTGTTCGGGCGCGTTGCGGTGGGTCAGGACCAGCAGCACGCCGGGGGCGCGCTCGGCGGCGACAGTGTCGATATCCGCCAGCCGGCCGCGGCCGATCGTGGCGCCGAGGATGAAGCCATAGGCCGGTCGGGAGGTGGCGCGATGCTCATAGCCATAAGTCGCTAGACCCCTGACCTTCAGCACGCCATCGATGCGGTCGAGCGGCCGGCCGACGAGATCGCCGTCAACGGAGGCGGTGCCTTGAATGATGTGCCTGGTCATCGAAAATCCCTTCAGGCGGTGCGTGTGGTTTCGATGAGGACCCAGCGCAGGCTGCGGCGCAGGAGCTCGTGCTTGAAGTCGACCTGCGCTGAGCGCCGTGCACCGGAGAGCGCGGCCTCCGCCGCGGCGCGGTAGCTTTCCTCGCCGACCGGGCGGTTCGCGAGCGCTGCTTCGGCGGAGAGCGAGCGCCAGGGTCTGGGCGCGACGCCGCCAAAGGCGAGGCGGGCCGAGCGGATGCGTCCGCGCTCGGCGTCGACCACCGCCGCGACCGAGACCAGCGCAAAGGCATAGGAGGCCCGGTCGCGCATCTTGCGGTAGAGCTGGCGTCCCGGCGGAGGCGGCGGCAGCACCACCGCCGTAATCATCTCTCCGGCGGCGAGGTTCGTTTCCCGCTCCGGCGTGGCGCCGGGCAGCCGGTGTAATTCGCCAAGCGGGATGACTCGAGTGAGGCCAGCGCCGTCGATCGTCTCGACGCGTGCATCGAGCGCAGCCATCGCGACCGCCATATCGGAGGGATGCACGGCGGCGCAGGCCTCGCTCGTGCCGAGAATGCCGAGACTGCGCTCAAAACCGCCGAGCGCTGAACAGCCGGAGCCAGGCGCGCGCTTGTTGCAGGCCATGCCGGGATTGTAGAAATAGGGGCAGCGCGTGCGCTGGAGCAGGTTTCCGGCGGTTGTCGCTTTGTTGCGCAATTGCCCCGAGGCACCGGCGAGCAGCGCCTGCGCGAGCAGCGGGTAGCGCGCCCGGACGCGCCGGTCGGCGGCGAGGTCGCTGTTGGGAAGCTGAGCTCCGATGCGCAGCCCGCCTTCAGCGGTCTCTTCGAGGCCGCGCAAGGGCAACCTGCTGATGTCGACGAGATGGGCCGGACGCTCGATGCCGAGCTTCATCAGGTCGATCAGATTGGTGCCGCCGGCGATGAACTTCGCGTCCGGACGGGCGGCGACGGCGGCCGCAGCCTCACGCAGGCCGGTGGCGCGCTCATAAGTGAAAGGCCGCATCGGCTCACCCTCGTTCTGCGACATCGCGGATGGCCGCGACGATGTTGGGATAGGCCGCGCAGCGACAGAGATTGCCGCTCATCCGCTCGCGGATTTCCGCGTCGTTCAAGGTGAAGCTCGCTGCGGCGACGTCGGCGCTGGCATGGCTCGGCCAGCCAGCCCTGGTCTCCTCCAGCATGGCGACGGCCGAGCAGATCTGGCCCGGCGTGCAATAGCCGCATTGGAAGCCGTCATGGGCGACGAAAGCCGCCTGCACCGGGTGCAACCCGTCGCCCTGGGCAAGGCCTTCGATCGTGGTGATCTCGTCGTCCTGATGCATGATCGCCAGTGCGAGGCAGGCATTGATGCGCCGGCCGTTGACCAGCACCGTGCAGGCCCCGCACTGCCCGTGGTCGCAGCCCTTCTTCGAGCCGGTGAGGCCGATCTCGTTGCGTAGAGCGTCGAGCAATGTCGTGCGCGGATCGAGCGAGACGGCGATGGAGCGTGAGTTGATCCGCAGCGCCATCGGCACGCGCACGCTCGTGTCGGCTGCGGCCGGCGTCGAAGCCGCCGGATTGCGGGCTTCGGCAGGCGCGCCGGCGAGCAAGGCGAGTGTGAGAGCCGAACTGCCTTCGAGGACCTGACGGCGCGTGGCGTTCGGTAAGCGGGAGATCATGCGGCAAGCCTCCTTGCGTCATGCCCTGCCATCCGATCGGAAGGACAGGGCCTCGCCGCCTGATCTGGCGATGGCGGCTCCTCCCGTCTTTCGCAAACCGGGAGCGATTGTCGCGATTCAGGAAAATGCTGCGCGGTAAGCCTGTGGCGTCGTTCCGCGCCGACGCCGGAAGGCCGCTGTGAAATGGCTCTGGCTGGCGAAGCCAAGCCGCGCGGCGAGGTTCGCGATCGGCAGATTGGAGCGGGCCAATTCCGCCTCGGCGCGCTGCATGCGGAGCTCGAGCACGAAGGCATAAGGCGCGAGGCCGGTCGTCGCCTTGAAGCGGCGCGCAAAGCTGTCGGTGCCGATTCCGGCAACGCTGGCGAGCGCGCCCAGCGTAATCGTGCCGCCGATATGCGCGTCGATATACTCCTCTATGCGGCGGAGCGTGACAGGGCTGAGCCTCGCATACGTGGTCGGCGGAGGCGGGGCTTCGATCAGACCAGCGCGCTTCAGGCAGAGCAGTGCCAGATGCTCGACATAGAGAGCATCGTGAGAGAAGCCGGCTGCGAGGTCGGCTCGCAGGCTCGCAAGCACTGCCGGGAGCAGCGGATCTTGGGCATTGGTGCGGGCGCCCCCCTGCAGGGGCAATCCACTGCCGGGAAAAGCGAGCTCCGGATCGATCCAGAGTGCGGCATAGACTAGGTCGGCTCCTTCGTAGATCCCATGGCGCGGCGTGCCCGCCGGCACGATGGACACCATGCCAGGCCGGTCCGCGCCCTCGTGCGGCCGGGCGCCGCCGGCTGTGACCTTGGTCCTGCGCGTGCCGCCATGGCAGGTCGCGACGATCAGATGAGCCGGGGCGACCCAATTCAGCTCGGCCTCGCTGCAACGCCAGCGCCGCTGGTCGAAGATGATCCGGCCATCAAGCCAGGATGCCGATACCGCGCCTGTCGCCGGCGTGGCTCCTCTCTCCACAAGGCGGCCCTGGCCGAGCATGGGCAGCGATACCGCCGCGGATAAGCCTCGTGTAGCGTCCATCGCCTCTAATCTGGCTCACCGATGGCCGCTCTGCACCGGAGGCAAAATTCACAAAGCCTCGATCGGGTCGCAACAGGGGAGCGGGTCCTTTGCGCCAGCCGGGCGAGCCGGAGCTTGTCCGGCCAGGCGGACGGCCCGCCGCGGAACGTGACGATGCCTGTCACGAGCTGCGCGAGGCGAGGTAGCCGTCGATACTCGCGCGGGTTCCGGACTGCCAGATTCTCTGCAAGGCTAGGCTGAACGCTTCCCGGAAGCGCCGGTCCTCCGCCAGATCGCCATAGATGTCCTGCATGGCGAGCCAGGCCTCCGGCGCGAACCTGGCCTGCCGAGCCTGCATCGTCAGCCGCGGCCAGCTCGGATCGTTCGGCGCGATCGGCTGCCCGCTTTCGGTTCCGCCATCGCAGTAGCGGCACCACAGGGCGCTGACGAGTGCGAGGCCGTCGATCGGCCCGCCAGCCCGCAAGGCATCGCGCAGTGTCGGCAGGATGAATTTCGGCTGGCGGTTCGAGCCGTCCAGGCACAGCCGGCGGATCGTGTCGCCGATCATGGGATTGGCGAAGCGCCGCTCGATCGTGCGCTTGTAGGCCGCCAGATCCGTATCCGGAACCGGCGGGACCCTGGGGATGACCTCCTGATCGAGCAGAACCGACAGGAAGCGCGCGATCTGCGGGTCCGCCATCGCCTCGTGGACGAAGTGGATGTCGAGCAGGCCGGCGGGATAGGCTATCGCCGCGTGACCGCCATTGAGAATGCGGATCTTCATCAGCTCGAAGGGCGCGACATCGGCGACGAACTGAACGCCGACCTGCTCCAGCCGGGGGCGCCCCGCCGGAAAGTGATCCTCCAGCACCCATTGCCGGAAATCCTCGCAAAAGACCGGCCGGCGATCGTCGATCCCAAAATCATCGCGCAGGACCTGACGTTCGTGCTCCGACGTCGCGGGCGTGATGCGGTCGACCATGCCATTCGGAAAGGCGGCATTCTGGCGAATCCAGTCCGCTTCCGAGCGGTCGATCAGATCGACGAGGCCGGTGACGGCGTCTGCCGTGACATGGCCGTTGCCTGGCAGGTTGTCGCAGGACATCACCGTGAAGGGTGGCAGGCCGGCCGCGCGCCGTTTCAGCAGCCCGGCTGCGATCAGGCCGAAAGCGGTCTTCGGGCGAGCAAGGCGATCCCTGGCATCGGCGACGATGTCGGGATGGCTCGCATCGAAAGCCTGTGTCGCCGGGTCGAGATAGTAGCCACCCTCGGTGACGGTCAGCGACACGATCCGCGTCCGGGGATCGACCAGGCGCTGCAGGATCGCCCCGCCGTCGCCTGGCGGAATGAAATCGATCATCGCGCCGGTCACCCGCGCCTGCGTGCGGTCGGCCTCCTGCGTCACCACGGTGGTCAGGAAGTCCTGCGCGGCGAGATCGCGCCCCATCTGCGCGTCGCTCTCCCGCACGCCGGTGCCGATGATCGCCCAGTCATGGTCGAGCCCGCGCTCGAACAATTCATCGAGATAGGCCGCCTGATGGGCGCGATGGAAATTGCCGACCCCGATATGGACGATGCCCGGGCTCAGTTGCTCGGAACGGTAGCTCGGAGTCGCAACCGCTTTCCCGATCCCGGCAAGCGCCGCACGTGACAGGACCACGGCCATCCCAGTCACTTCGCCCTTGCAGCCAGGAGCTGCAGCGCGAGGTCCGGGCGGTCGCTGGTGATCTGCGACACCGGCTGGCCGAGCCAGTAGTCGAGATCGCCAACCGTATTGGGCACCCAGACGCCGAGCTTGTCGCGCCCGACGATCGCAACGGCGCGGTCGATCGTCAGCCGCAGCAGCGACTGCTCGACGGCGATGATGCAGCCAAGATCGACGAAGCGCTTCAAGGTCCTGTCGACGCCGCCGAAAGCTTCGCAAGAGCGGCGGTCGACCGAGGCGAGCCGGCGCATCTCGGGCGCCTTGGCCCTGATCTCCTCGATGACCTCCGGGACGAAGCAGGTCAGCACGACGCGCGCGGCGAGCCCGCGCTCCCTGACGAGCGCGATCACCTTGTCGAGCAGGCCGGGATAGGGATTGCCGAAGGCATCCATCTTCATCTCGATCTCGAGCTCGATTGTCGTCGGCGCGAAGACGTCGAGGATGGCGGGCAGCGTCGGGATCGTCTCGCTGAGCGTATCGTGGAGCTTGACCTTGCGCAGGGCCTCGCGGCTCAGGCGACCGATCGGGCCCTTATGGTCCGTCGTGCGCTCGAGCAGCGGGTCGTGGATCACCATGATCTCGCCGTCGCTCGAGAGATGCACGTCGAGCTCGACGGCGTTGACGCCAAGGCCACAGACATTGCGGAAGCCGCTGAGACTGTTCTCCGCCCAGATATTGCGTGCGCCGCGATGGCCGATGATCCGCATGATGAATTCCGTTGTCCAGGTTGTCTGCTACTTGCCGCTGTCCACCAGCCCCTTCACGAACCAGCGCTGGAGGATGAGGATGACGAGGGTCGGCGGCAGCATCGTCAGGAAGGCCGCGTTCATGAGCAGATGCCAGGTCGGCAGCGAGTCGCTCTGCGGCATCAGCTTCTTCAGGCCGATCACCGCATTGGCCATTGCGGGATCGGTGGTGAGCAGCAGCGGCCAGAGATACTGGTTCCAGCCCATCAGGAAGAGGATGATCGCCAGCGCCACGATGTTCGAGCGCGACAAAGGCAGCAGGATCAGCCGGAAGAACTGCCACGGGGTTGCGCCATCGATGCGCGCCGCCTCGCAGAGCTCGTCGGGAACGGTGAGGAAGAACTGGCGGAAGAGGAAGGTCGCCGTGGCGGAGGCGATCAGCGGCAGGATCAGGCCCGAATAGGTGTTGACCAGATTCCAGTCGAGATCGACCAGCGCCTGGATGCCGAGCCAGGAGCCCAGAATGTTGAGCGGCAGCGCCACATTCGCCGCCGACTCGTAGGTCGGCACGATGCGGACCTCGATCGGCAGCATCAGCGACATGAAGATCAGCCAGAAGGCCGTCATCCGGAAGGGGAAGCGGAAATAGGTGACGGCGAAGGCTGCGATCACCGAAACGGACAGCTTTCCGATGGTGATGCCCGCGGCGATGATAAAGGAGTTGAGCAGCAGCCGGCCGAAATTCGCGTTGCTCAGGACGGTCTGCATGTTCGCGACGAACTCGGTGCCCGGCAGCCAGGACATCGGCACCCGCATGATCTCCTGCTGCGAGAGCGAGCCGGTGACCAAGACGAAGTAGATCGGCAGGCAGACGAGCGCGGCGCCCACCAGCAGGATGAGATGGCAGACAGCGTCGATGATCGGCGTGCGTTCGTTCATCGCGATCCTAGACGCTGTAGTTCACGCGGCGCTCGACGAAGCGGAACTGCGCGAAGGTCAGGGCCAGCGCGAGCGCCATCAGCACGACGGATTGCGCGGCGGAGGAGCCGAGGTCGAGCGTGACGAAGCCGTCCTGATAGACCTTGTAGACGAGAATGGAGGTCGCACCGGCCGGGCCGCCCCGGGTCGTGGCGTCGACGATGGCGAAGGTCTCGAACAGCCCGTAGACGAAATTGATCACGATCAGGAAGAACAGTGTCGGCGTGATCATCGGCAGCGAGATGCGCAGGAAGCGCTGGATCGGCCCCGCCCCATCGAGATAGGCGGATTCGAGGATCGACTGGGGCACCGAGAGCAGCGCCGCGACGAGGAAGATGTAGTTGTAACAGATGTGCTTCCACGACGCGGCCATGACGATCAGGCTGAGCGCATGCCAGGAATTGCGGTTCGGGTCCCAGTCGAAGCCGAGCCCCTGCAGCATGTGCGCGACGGGGCCGACCCGGGGATTGAACAGGAAGGCGAGCATGATGCCGGCGATCGCCGGGGCGATGGCGTAGGGTAGCAGCAGCACGGTCCGGTAGACGCCGCGTCCGCGCAGGATGTGGTTCGAGGCGAAGGCGAGCAGCAGCGCGAGCGACAGCGTCAGCACGTTCTGGGCGATGGTGAAGATCAGCGTCACTTGCGCCGATGACCAGTAGACGCCGCTGCGGAACAGCCGCTCGAAATTCTGGAAGCCAACCCACTGCGTGGTGGCGCCGAACGGATCGGTCAGCTGGAAGGCCTGGATCAGCGCCCTGATCGAGGGAATGAAGAAGAACAGCAGCAGGATGAAGAGCTGCGGCGCGAGCAGCCAGAACGGCAGGCGCCAGTCCCGGAAATGCGCGCGCTTCAGCCCGCTTTCGGCCTGGCCGTCGCCCTTGAGGAGCAGGCGCCGGAACGGCCAGCGGAGGCGCAAAGCGCCACCGCCAGCCGCCACGGGAAGAGCCGCCGTACTATTTCTTGCCGGCATTGAGCTGCTCGTAGCGGCGCAGCACCTCGTTGCCGCGGCCCACTGCGTCGTCGAGCGCCTGCTGCACCGGCTTCTTGCCGAGGAAGGCGGCCGAAACCTCCTCCATGATCGCGACGTTGATCTGGTTGCTGTTGCCGATGCGGAAGCCGAGCGAGTTGTCGCTGGGCGTGCCGCGCATCAGCTGGACCACGGCGATCTCGCGCGTCGGGTTCTTCTGATAGTAGCCTTCTGCCTTGGCCGCGTCATAGGCGGCGGTCGTGACCGGGACATAACCCGTCGCCTGATGCCACCAGACCTGCGTGTCGGTCTTCGCGAGGAAATCGTAGAAGGCGGCGATCGCCTTGTACTTCTCCGGCGTATGCCCCTTCAGGGTCCAGAGCGCGGCGCCGCCGATGACGCTGTTCTTCGGGGTCACGCCCTGCTCGTAGGGCAGCTCGGCCGCGCTCCAGTCGAACTTCGCGGCGGCGACGACCGCGGCATGCGATGCGGTGGAGGCGATGATCGTCGAGCATTCGCCCGAGGTGAAGAGCTGGATCGGGATGATGCCCTGCCCGGCGAGCTGCATCACGCCGGAGCTGACCAGCCGCTTCATGCGCTCGACCTGGCCGACAAGCTTGCCCTTGTTGAAGATGAAGCTGGTGTCGAGACCGTCCATGCCGTTGCGCTTTGTCGCATACGGGATGTCGTTCACCGCGCTGTAGTTCTCGAGGAAGCTCCACTCATAGTCGCCGGGCAGCACCATCGCGCATTTCGACACGCCTTTGGCCTTGATCGCGTCGAGCTGCGGCTCGAGCTCCTGCCAGGTCGCGCCGGGCTTGTCGAAACCGGCCGCTTTGAAGTGATCGCGGTTGTAGAACAGGATCGGCGTCGAAGAATTGAACGGCATCGCCTGGAGCTTGCCGTCGATCGCGAAGTAGCTGACGACCGGCGCGATGAATTTCGAGACGTCGACCGGGCGGCCCTGCTGCGCCATCAGCTCGCTCGTCGAGACGATGGCGCCGGAATTGACCATGGTGAGGAAGGAGCGCTCGTTCGACTGCACGATCTCGGGCTGGCGCTTGGCGCGGTACGCCGCAATCGTGCCGTTCAGCACCTCGTCGTAATTGCCCTTGGCGATCGCCTTGACGACGTAGTCCTTCTGGGAGTCGTTGAACTTCTTGACCACCTCGTCGACACGCTCACCGAGCGCGCCGCTCATCGCGTGCCAGAATTCGATTTCCGTCGCCGCCTGGGCGGAGGACAACCCCGCCAGCAGCAGAGCGCCCGCACCGGCAAACGCACCATAGAAAGGTCGCATGTAAAGCCTCCCTCACAAGTTATATGAGCATATGCTCTTGGTTTAAGCATATGCTCGCACACTGGCTCTCTATGTCAACCGTTGGTGACGGGCATGTGACAGCCGCCCGCTGCGGCAGCCCGCGTGCGCCGGACAGATATGGGAGATGTGGCGGGCTCAGTCGGCGAGGAGGGCGCGCGCGGTGTCCTCGTCGGTGACGAGGCCGTTCACGATCTTGCCGGCGAGCGCGGCACGCAGCGGCGCCACCTTGGCCGGGCCCTGGCCGATGCAGATGCGCAACCGGGCACTGCCGGGCTCCGGCGGCACGCTGGTCACGCGCAGATTGGTGCCACGGTCGAGAAGACGGCCTTCCGCGTCGAAGACCCAGCCGGTCACCTCGCCGACGGCGCCGTGGCGAACCATCTCGAGCAGCTCGCTGCGCGTCATGAAGCCGTCGCGGTACAGCACGGCGTCATCGCCGATCTGACTGATGCCCATCACCCAAAGATCGGCCTCGCCGGCAATGGCACGGATGCGCCTGACCGATTCGATTTCGATGAGCTGGGCGCGCTCCTCGGGGCTCGACACGTAAAGCGGCAGCGGCATCGGGAAATGCTGCGCCTTGGT